>JBKBQT010000106.1:0-2005 GCA_046292445.1 Gemmobacter sp. | reverse complement strand
CCATCAGGAAATCTCGATGTTGGAAGGGTCAGTGCGATGGAAACAGGAAGGCGAAGGTGATCTTGCGCGCCCAGGACGGGGTGAGCAGTTCCTCGATCACGCCAAGCCGCTCGTAGGCGTGGAGGAAGCGGTCGGGGCCGGTGAGGATCCCGACATGCTTGGCGATGGCGCGCGGCATCATCCGGAACAGCACCAGCGCGCCGGGCCGGGCCGTGGCGGGCGCGACCTCGATCATCATGCACCGCGCGCCCTCGGCCAGAACCTCACGCGGGCCGGTCTCGCCCCAATCCCGGCTGTAGGCGGGGATCGGGAAGGGCTCGGGCCCGACCACCTCGCGCCAGACGCCGCGCGCGAGCCCGAGGCAGTCGCAGCCCACGCCCTTCAGGCTGGCCTGATCGTGGTAGGGCGTGCCGAGCCAGGTGCGGGCGATGGTGATGACAAGCGCCGGATCGGCGGCGAAGCGCGGCGCTGTCACAGCACCGCCCCGTCATGCCCGCCGTCGCGCGAGGCGTAGCGCAAGATCGTGTCCTGCCCCGGAATGTGCGGGAAGCCCCGGAAGTTCGCGACATTCCCGAACTTCGCGCTGCAGGTGGCGACGCCCTTGTCGCAGCCCGCGCGAGCGCGAAGGCCATCGCCCTCGGCGATGGGACGCACTGGAGCCTCGAGCAGCGTCAGGATCGCCAGCCCATCGACCAGATCGAGCGCCAGCACCTCGGCCCGCCGTCCGGCATTGGCGCCGGAGGTCCATTCGACCGTGCCATGCGCGAACCAGCCCGCTGCGAAGCTGCCGAGCCCCGAAGCCGTGAAGGCCCGGTCGCGCAAGATATCGGTGACGGTGCCCGTACCCCGGAACGCCGCCGCCTCGAGGTTCACGCCGCAGCGGCCGTCGCCCAGCGCGGCGTCGCAGCCCGCCTGGAAGGTCCGACCGACCGTCTGGCCGAGGACATGGGCGAGGCTGCGCACCTCGGCGACGAAGGCCACCCGCCCGCGCCGGACCTGGCCGATGGCACCCCGGCGCAGCAGCACGCGCTGGCCGGGATCGGTCCAGTTCACCCGCCAGAGCTCGACCTCCGCATTGTCCCAGCGACCGTCGATTATGTCGGTCTCGGTGATCCGGTCGGACGACAGCACCCCCTCGGCATCCTGCGCATCGACCGACAGGTCCGAACCGGATCGCACCTCTGAGGCCGTGAAACCGCTCTCGGGCTCGAACTCGGTGCCCTCGAAGCTGAGCGTCCGGTCGTGATCGGTGAAGCCGAAGGCCACGCCATCGGCGCGCGTGATGCGCCAGCACCAGGCCAGCGTCGTCGTGCCGTCGTCGAGATGCGCCTGCAGGGCGGGAGGAAGGGTCTTCATGTCCCATTTCCCCGCGACGCTGCCGCGCAGAGCGCGGCGACCATGACGCCGATGATCCCGCCGAGCACCATGCCGATGAGGAACTCAATCACGACCGTGGAACCCACGCTCGAGGCGATCGCGCAGGCCGATCAGGCCGAGCCCGAGTGCGATCAGCGCGGCAGGCGATGCGTCGCCGGAGCCCGAGAGCAGCGTGACCAGCCTTGCGATCTCGGCGAGCGGGCCGGTGGCGGGCAGCGCCATGTTGGCGGTGCCGGTGGCAACGGCCATGAGGCCGGCCCACCAGGTCAGGGATCGGGGACGGATGTAGCGCATGGGTCAGACCCTCCGGGTGAAGTTGACAAAGACAGCGGCCAGCCGTGCGAGCCAGCTGGCCGGGGGTTCGGGTCGTTGCGGCATGACGGGTGCCGGTGGCGTGGGCTGCGGGCGCATGAAGGCCAGCGCCTCCGCCTCGGTCAGCCGCCGGATGGGCCGCGAGAAGTCGACGCGGCCGTTGCGGTCGACCGACCAGACGGGGATCGATCCGTCCGGATAGCGCCCGTGACGGAACAGGTCGCGCTCGGACTCGCGGCGGGGGATGATCGAGGCGGGTCTGCGCCAGTTGAGGAAGGCGTCGGCCGCCGCCTGACGGTCGCCCGCATTGAGGTGC
>JBKBQT010000105.1:0-2008 GCA_046292445.1 Gemmobacter sp. | reverse complement strand
GCCCGTGCCGAACCGTATCGGCGATCCGGCGCCCCTGGGCATGGGTGATCGGGTTGCCCTGCCCCACCACCACCAGCACCGGCGCCGCGATCCGCGCGAGGAGCGGCGCGGCGTCAAAGCGCGTCGCCGCCTGCACCGCGTCGTTCAGCGCCGCCCGGTCCACCGCCTGCAGTCCGGCGCGCAGCACTGCCGCCGCCCGGCCGCGCTGGCGCAGCGGGATCAGCCGGACGAGGGCGGCCCGCGGCAGCGCCGCCACCAGCCCGCGCGCGAGGGCCGAGCCAAGGCGGTGCAGCACGGTTCCATGCGTGGTGATCGCCGTCTCGACCAGCACGAGGCGGCGCACCCGCGCCGGCCAGTCGGCCGCGATCTGCATCGCGATCTGGCCGCCGAGCGAATGGCCCACAAGGTCGAACCGCGCCGGCAGGTCGGGCAGGATCGCCGCGGCCATCGCCGCTACGGTCGGCGCGGCGGCGCGCGGGCGGTCGCCATGGCCCGGCAGCCACGGCCGCAGGCCGCGCGCCCGCGCCGCATCCCACATCGCCGGGCCGAGCCCCGCGCCATGCAGCCAGACCGCTGTCATGCTGCATCCTGTCCGGCCGCGCCACCGCTGTGCCCCGCCGCGCGCCTGCCGGCACAGAAATCGGTATCCGAGCACACGAACATCCGCCCGCCGGCGTCATCGACGATCACCTCGTCGAGATAGCTTTCGGTCGCCCCGCACAGGGCGCAGGCATGGTCGGCCTTGCTCGCCGAAAAGGGATGGTCGTCGAAATCGAGGCTCACCACCCGCGTGAAGGGTGGCAGGGCATAGATCCGCTGCTCGCGCCCCGCGCCGAAAAGCTGCAGGGCCGGGCTGTTCGACAGTTTGGGGTTGTCGAACTTTGGGATGGGCGAGGGATCCATCACATAACGCCCCTCGACCTTGACCGGATAGGCATAGGACGTGGCGATGGCGCCGTGCCGGGCGATATCCTCGTAAAGCTTGACATGCATCAGCCCATAGTCCTCCAGCGCGTGCATCCGCCGCGTCTCAAGCTCGCGCGGTTCCAGGAACCGCAGGGGTTCCGGGATCGGCACCTGGTAAACCAGAATCTGCCCGGCCGTCAGCGGCACCTCGGGGATGCGGTGGCGCGTCTGGATGATCGTCGCCTCCGCCGTTCGCTCGGTCGTCGCAACGCCCGCTGTGCGCTCGAAGAACTTGCGGATGCTCACCGCATTGGTCGTATCGTCCGCACCCTGGTCGATGACCTTGAGCGTATCCTCGGGCACGAGGCAGGCCGCCGTCACCTGCACCCCGCCGGTGCCCCAGCCGTAGGGCATCGGCATCTCGCGGCTGGCGAAGGGCACCTGATAGCCCGGTATCGCGACTGCCTTGAGCAGGGCGCGGCGGATCATCCGCTTGGTGTCCTCGTCGAGATAGGCGAAGGTATAGCCGGTATCGGTCATGCCGGATCACACGGTAGGTGGGCGATAGAGGGCCTGATTGTCTTTTCGCTGTTTCTCGGCATTGCGGTTCTCATCGGTCTCGCCGCGCCACCGCCCGCCGCGCGAGGCGACTGGACGGCGCGCCAAGGGGACGGCGATGCCAGCGCCGGCGCGATCTTCGGTGCGGCGGATCGCGCCTGCGATGCGACCGGGCGCGATGCCGGTGACGGCGGGGGCGGCGGCGGCGACTGAGCCCATCAGAGGAGCCCCCGCGCCCTGAGGTCGGCGGCAAGTCCATCGGCACCGGTGAAGTGATGCGCCTGCATGCCGAAATCCCGCGCGCCCGCGGCGTTCGCGGCGCTGTCGTCGATGAAGAGGCAATCGCCCGGCGCGACCCCCGCCCGCTCGCACAGGATCGCATAGATCCGGGGGTCGGGCTTGATGACCCCCTCGGCCCCCGAAACGACCGTGACGCCGAACACCTCGCCCAGCCGCGGATGGGTGGCAAGCCCGATGGGCCAGAGCTCGGCCGACCAGTTGGTGATCGCGTGGATCGCGTGGCCCCGCGCCGCCAGCGCATCGA
>JBKBQT010000104.1:0-2095 GCA_046292445.1 Gemmobacter sp. | reverse complement strand
TCGCGGGTCAGGCGGGTGCGATAGGGCAGCGGCGTGTCGGGGCGCGCGCCGCGCTGCGTGACCGCCTGAAGCGTATCGCAGCCCGCCAGCGTGACCGGCGACAGCGCGAGCGACAGGATCAGGACCAACCGCATCGCCCTACTCCGCCGCCACGCGCGGGGCGGCCGCCGCGCGGCGCGCCTTGATCCGATCCTCGATCTCGTCGCGGAACTGCCGCACGAGGCCCTGGATCGGCCAGGCCGCCGCATCGCCGAGCGCGCAGATCGTGTGCCCCTCGACCTGCTTGGTCACGTCGAGCAGCATGTCGATCTCGGCCAGCTCCGCCTCGCCGGTCACCAGCCGCTCCATCACCCGCATCATCCAGCCCGTGCCCTCGCGGCAGGGCGTGCACTGGCCGCAGCTTTCGTGCTTGTAGAACTTCGAGAGCCGCCAGATCGCCTTGATGACGTCGGTGGACTGATCCATCACGATCACCGCCGCCGTGCCGAGGCCCGAGCGCTGCTCGCGCAGCCAGTCGAAATCCATGATCGCATCGTCGCATTGCTCGGCGCGCAGCATCGGCACCGACGAGCCGCCGGGGATCACCGCCTTGAGGTTCCTCCACCCGCCGCGCACCCCGCCGCAATGGCGGTCGATCAACTCGCGCAGCGGGATCGACATCGCCTCCTCGACGACACAAGGGTGGTTCACATGGCCCGAGATCGCAAAGATCTTGGTACCCGCGTTGTTCGGCCGCCCGAAGCCGGCAAACCATTCCGGCCCGCGGCGCAGGATCGTCGGCACGACGGCGATGGATTCGACGTTGTTCACCGTCGTCGGGCAACCATAGAGCCCCGCCCCGGCCGGAAACGGCGGCTTCATCCGCGGCATGCCCTTGCGCCCCTCGAGGCTTTCGAGCAGCGCCGTTTCCTCGCCGCAGATATAGGCCCCGGCGCCGTGGTGCAGGTAAAGGTCGAAATCCCAGCCCGACCCGGCGGCATTCGCCCCGAGCAGCCCCGCATCATAGCATTCGTCGATCGCGGCCTGCAGCGCCTCGCGCTCTCGGATGTATTCGCCGCGGATGTAGATGTAGCAGGCATGCGCCCCCATCGCGAAGGACGCGATCAGGCAGCCCTCGATCAGCGTATGCGGATCGTGGCGCATGATCTCGCGGTCCTTGCAGGTCCCGGGCTCGGATTCGTCGGCGTTCACGACGAGATAGCAGGGCCGCCCGTCACTGACCTTGGGCATGAACGACCATTTGAGCCCGGTCGGAAAGCCCGCCCCGCCCCGGCCGCGCAGACCGCTCGCCTTCACCTCCTCCACGATCTTGTCGCGGCCGCGCGCAAGGATCGCGGCCGTCCCGTCCCAGTGCCCGCGCTTGCGCGCCCCGGCGAGCGTGCGCTCGTGCATCCCGTAGAGGTTGGTGAAAATCCGGTCCTGATCCTTCAGCATGCCCGCTCTCTGCCTTTCCTTGTCCCGGTCATGGCCCCGGCCGTTCCCGCCCGGCCCGCCAGACGCGCCATGTCACCACCATCGCCCAGACGAACGCGGCGAGGGCTGCAAGGTCGAACAGGAAGACGAACCGCGCCTCCCAGCCGAAATGCCCGCCGAGCCATTGCGCCGCCATCCAGGCCAGCATCGCCGCGGCCACGACCAGCGCCGCCATCCGCGCCTGTGCCGAAAGCCGCCGGTCCCGCTCGCGCCCGGCCATCCGTCAATAGACCCCGCCGTCTTCGACCCGCTTGGAGAAATCGGTCTCGCCGCCGCCGGCCAGAAGCCGCGCCTGCGCCACCCATTCGTCGCGCGTCACCCGGCCCTTGAAGCCTTCGAGATTCTCGTCGACCCAGGCGATCTCGGCCGGCGTCCAGGCCGCGATCTGGTCGAAATGGAAATAGCCCATGCCATGCAGCATCGCCTCCATCTTCGGACCGATCCCCTTGATCTGCTTGAGATCATCCGCCTTGCCTCCGCGCGCCCCGGACAGCCCGGCGGGCTTGGCGGCAACCGCCGGCGCGGCGGTATCGGCAGGCGAGACCGGCGCGGGCGCGGCGGCACCCGCAGGCGCGGCGGCGGCCGCAGGCGGGACCGGCGCGGGCGCGGGCATGGCGCTCAC
>JBKBQT010000103.1:0-2261 GCA_046292445.1 Gemmobacter sp. | reverse complement strand
TGAAGAAGAACATGAAGGGCGAGGGGTTCGTCCGGCGCAGCGACCGGTAGAGCGCGAAGGGCGGCAGCGCGAAATCCATCGCCCAGCGCTGCGAGGGGACGACCTGGAAGATGTCGCCCGCCCGGATGTAGTCCTTGGCCCGCTCGACCGCCGCCAGATAGGCCTCGTGCGAAAAGTTCGACCGCGGCGCGCCGACCGGCGCCGCCTCGCCGATGGCGCGGGCGACCGGCGGGGCGCGGTCGAGATCGCGCAGCGCATCCATCACCCGCTCGGCCGCCTGGGCATAGGCCGCGCGCGCCGTCAGCCCCGATCCGGCCCAGGCCGGGGCGACCACCGTCACCTCGCCCTTGACCCCGTCGAGCACCGCCACCACCGAGGGGCGCATCAGGACCGCATCGGGCAGGCCGAGCGGATCGGGCTTGCCGCCCGGCAGACGCTCCACCAGACGGATCATGTCGTAGCCGAGATAGCCGAAAAGGCCCGCCGCGATCGCCGGCATGCCTTCGGGCAGCGCGATGCGGCTTTCGGCGATCAGCGCCCGCAGGCTGTCGAGCGGCGGGGCGGTCTCGGTCACGAAGGCGTCGGGATCGAACCGGGCGCTGCGGTTGACCGAAGCCGCGCCGCCGCGGCAACGCCAGATCAGGTCGGGCTTGAGGCCGACGACCGAATAGCGCCCCCGCACCTCGCCGCCCGTCACGCTTTCGAGCATGAAGGTGTCCGCCCGCGCCTCGCCGAGCTTGAGCATGAGCGACACCGGCGTGTCCAGATCGGCCGCCAGCCGCGCCCGCACGACCTGGTTTTCGCCGCGGGCCCAGGCGGCCTCGAAGGCGGCGAAATCGGGCTCGATGGCCGCGGTCATTGCAGCGTCGCGTTGACCGCGGCGATGGCGCCCTGGTCGAGGCGGATCGCGGCGGCGTTCTCGATTGACCGGGCGAAGAGGGCAAAGGCATCCTCGCCCCAGGCCTGCGCGACCTGGGCGCCGAAGGCGGCCGTCAGAAGGGCGGCCTCGGGCGCCTCGAGGTCCGGCGGCATGACGGCATCGAGGTGGACGACGGCCACGAAATCGCCCGCCGCAACCTCGGTCACGCCGCCGGGAACAAGCCCGAACACCGCCGGCAGCAGTGCCGGCGGCGCGCCCTCGACAAAACCGTCCCGCTGCAGGCCGGTATAGACATCGACGATCCCGAAGGCGCCGAGCGACGCGCCCCCCGCGACGGCCGCGGCGACCTCGGCCGCCCGCGCCGCCAGCGCCTCGGCCAGCCGCGCGGCGCGCCAGTCCTCGGCCACCGTCCCGGCCACCGCCTCGTAGGGCTGCAGCGCGGGCGGGATCACGCCGTCGAGCCGGATCGCGGCGATCCCGCCATCGTCGAGCTGGAACACCTCGGGGAAATCGTTCGGCCCGACCCGCGCCGCCCGTTCGCGAAAGGCGGTGTAGGCGGCAAGCCCCTCGCGCGTCTCGGCCGTCAGATCGACCGTGCCGACCGCGATGCCCGGCTCGTCCGCCAGATCCTCGAGCGTGTCGCCCGCCGCCAGCCGGTCGTCGATCCCGGCGATGCGGTCGCCGATGGCCCGCCGCGCGGCATCCATCGCGATCTCGGTGCGCAGATCGTCGCGCGCCTCCTCGAACGTCGTCTCCTCGGCGGCCAGCACGCCGTTGATGCGGTAGAGCGCCGGGCCCAGCGGCGAGGGCAGCGGGCCGACGACGCCCAGCCCCTCGGCGGCGAACACATCCGCCCCCGCGGCGCCCAGATCGGCCTCGGACACATCGCCAAGGTCGGCATCGGCCAGCGTCAGGCCCCGCTCGGCCACCAGATCGTCGAAACGCGCCGCCCCGGCGTCGATCCGGTTGCGCGCCGCCTCGGCCGCGGCGGCATCGGGGAACACCAGCCGCTCGACCAGCCGCCGCTCGGGCTGGACGAATTCGCCGATGCGCTGCTCGTAGGTCCGGCGCAGCACCGCCTCGTCCACCGGGATCGCATCGACCACCGCCTCGGGCAGCAGCACCGCATAGGCGATCCGCCGCGCCTCGGGCAGCGTGTAGCGCGGCCCGTTGGCCTCGTAGAACGCGCGCAGGTCGGCCTCGGTCGCATCCGGCAGCGGCGCGGCGAGGTCGGCCTCGGTCAGCCGCAGGATGCTCGCGCTGCGCCGCTCGCCGGCCCAGGCATAGAGCGTGCGCGCCATCACCGCCGGCGGCGTGGCCGGCGCGGCAACCGCGGCCTGGATGACGCTGCGCGCCAGATCCGCCCGAACCCGCGCCTCGA
>JBKBQT010000102.1:0-2273 GCA_046292445.1 Gemmobacter sp. | reverse complement strand
TCTCCGGCTGCGGGGTTTGCGGGCACGGTCGACAAGACCGCCACGGCGGCCACGCAGGTTTCAACCATCTTCGGCAGCGCAACGCCCTCGAACTTTTCGGTCTCCGGCGAGACGGTCAACTTGACCGGCCCCGCAGGCGACTGGGGTCTGCGCCGCATGATCCTGCGTTATGCGCATCTCTGCGCGGCCGCCGGAGGCGTCGACGCCTTCCTGATCGGCTCGGAGATGCGCGGGCTGACCACGATCCGCTCGGGCGCATCCATCTATCCGGCCGTGCTAGCCTTTCGCGATCTCGTCGCTGATGTGCGCGCGATCCGCGGGGCGGGCACGAAGATCAGCTACGCCTCCGACTGGTCGGAGTATTTCGGCCACCAGCCCGGCGATGGCAGCAATGATGTCTTCTTCCACCTCGATCCGCTCTGGGCGGATGCCAACACCGACTTCATCGCCATCGACAACTACATGCCGCTCTCCGACTGGCGCGACGGCTTCGATCATGCCGATGCGCACGCTGGCTGGCCTGCAATCCATGACCGCGCCTATCTGCAGGCCAACATCGCGGGCGGGGAAGGCTACGACTGGTTCTATGCCAGCGCGGCCGATCGCACCGCGCAGGTGCGGACCCCCATCACGGACGGCGCCGCCAGCAAGCCGTGGGTGTTCCGCTACAAGGATCTGCGCGCCTGGTGGTCGAACGCGCACTACAACCGCCCGGGCGGGGTGGAAAGCGCGACGCCGACGGCATGGGCGCCGGGGTCGAAGCCGATCTGGTTCACCGAGCTCGGATGTCCCGCCATCGACCGTGGCACGAACCAGCCCAATGTCTTCTTCGACCCGAAGTCCTCGGAGAGCTTCACGCCGCATTTCTCGCGGGGCTGGCGGGATGACGCCATCCAGCGCGCCTATCTGGAGGCGACGTATCTCTTCTGGGGTGGGGCCGCGAACAACCCGGTGTCCTCGGTCTATGGCGGCCGGATGGTGCATGTGCCGGAATGCGCCGCCTGGACCTGGGACGCGCGGCCCTATCCGTTCTTCCCGGCGCTGACCGACGTCTGGACGGACGGCGCGAACTGGCGGCTCGGCCATTGGCTGACCGGGCGGCTCGGGGCGGTGTCGCTGGCGGCGCTGGTCCGGCATCTCTGCCTGCGCGCCGGGTTGCCCGCGCAGCGCATCGACGTTTCCGGCCTCTGGGGCGCGGTCGAGGGCTATGCCATCACCGCGCTGGAAAGCCCGCGCGCCTCGATCACCACGCTGTCGCGGCATTTCGGCTTCGACGCCGTTGAGACCGAGGGCGTGATCCGCTTCATCATGCGCGGCCGGGCGTTCGTCGCCACGCTTGCGCCCGACGATCTGGTGGCACCCCGCGAAGGCGACGTTCTGGAACTGACCCGCGCGCAGGAGACCGAGCTGCCGCAGGCGCTCAAATGGCAGCTGGCCCGGGCCGACGAGGATTACGACGCGGCTCAGGTCGAGGCGCAGCGCATCACCGTGTCCGCGAGCCGCATCGCCTCCGAGGCCTTCCCGATGGCCGTGGCACCCGAGGAAGCCGAGCGCCGCTGCCGCCGCGCGCTGATGGAAGCCTGGATCGGCCGCGAGACCGCCAGCTTCCGCCTGCCGCCCTCGCGCCTCGCGCTTGACCCGGACGACGTGATCCGGCTCACGCACGACGGGCGCAGCCTCGATTTCCGGCTCCTGTCCACCGCTGATGCCGAGGCGCGCGGGATCGAGGCGATCCGCCAGGACCGTGCCGCCTACGACCTGCCGCCCGGCGATCCGCGCCCCGCGACGCTCGCGCGCCCGCTGGTGCTGACTGCCCCCGAGGTTGCCTTCCTCGACCTGCCGCAGCTCACCGAGGACCAACCCGCGCACCGGCCCTTCCTTGCCGCCCATGCACGCCCCTGGCCGGGCGAGCTTGCCGTCTTCCGCAGCCCCGGCAGCGACGGGTTCGAGCTCCTGACCACCGTGCCCGCCCGGGCGCGGATGGGCGTGCTGGCCTTCGACCTCTGGCCCGGCCCGGTCTCGCGCTTCGATCTCGGCAATGCGCTGACGCTCGACCTCTTCACCGGCTCGCTCGAAAGCGTCACCGATCTGGCGCTGTTCGGCGGGGCCAATGCGCTGGCTGTCGAAGCGGGCCCCGGGGTCTGGGAGATCCTCCAGGCAGGCGCGGCCGAGCTGATTTCGCCCGGGCGCTACCAGCTGACCCGCCTCCTGCGTGGCCAGCGCGGGACGGAAGGGGCGATGGGCCATCCAGCCTCGGCCGGGGCGCGGGTCGT
>JBKBQT010000101.1:0-2365 GCA_046292445.1 Gemmobacter sp. | reverse complement strand
CGCAGCGGTCCTCGGGCGTGGCGCGGGTCAGCTACGACGGCAAGATCGTGGAGTACCGCAGCGTGGCCGAGATCGACCGGGCCATCGAGGCGCTGGATCGCGAGATCGCCGCGGCCGAGGGGCGTCGGATTGTTCGGCAGGTTCGCGTGACGACGACCAAGGGACTCTGAACCGATGGGCCTCTTCGACCGTTTCCGCCGCCGCGCCCCCGGCGGCCCCGCATCCTCCGGGCTTACGGGGCTCCCCCGGAGCCAAGGTCCCTCCGGACCGCGCGCCCGTCTCGAAGGCGCCATGGCGAAACGCCGGCTCCGGGGCTGGAACCCGCCGCTCGAGAACATCAATGCGCTCGTCGCCACCGGTGGCCCGAGGCTGCTGGCGCGATCCCGCGAACTGGTGGTCACGAACGGCTATGCCGCCAATGCCTGCGAGGCCTTTGCCGCGAACCTCGTCGGCGACGGGATCAAGCCGTCCTCGCTGATTGGGGACGACGACCTCCGCGACCGGGTGCAGCGGCTCTGGCTCGCCTGGACGGACGAGGCCGATGCGGACGGGCTGACCGACTTCTACGGCCTGCAGGCCATGGTCGCGCGGGAGATGTTCGTAGCTGGCGAGTGCTTCGTCCGGCTGCGCCCGCGCCGGGCCGAGGACGGTCTGCTGGTGCCGCTCCAGCTGCAGCTGCTCCAGTCCGAGATGCTGCCTTTCGAGAAGACGGAGATGGCGGCCAACGGCAACCGCATCCGCTGCGGGATCGAGTTCGACGGGATCGGGCGGCGGGTGGCCTACCACTTCCGCCGCCGGCATCCGGGCGACAGCACCGACCAGGGAGCGGTGATCCCGGAGACGGTGCGCGTGCCGGCGGCCGACGTGCTGCACATCTACCGGCCCATCGACGCGGGCCAGATCCGGGGACTGCCACACATCGCGCCGGCGATGGTGCGGCTGTTCCTGCTCGACCAGTACGACGACGCCGAGCTCGACCGGAAGAAGACCGCGGCGATGTTCGCGGGCTTCATCACCAAGACCGCGCCCGAAGAGCCCATGATGGGAGAGGCCGAGGCGGATCTCGACGGCGCCGCCATTGCGAGCCTCGAGCCCGGCACGATGCAGGTGCTGCTGCCCGGCGAGGACGTCAAGTTCTCATCGCCGGCCGATGTCGGCGGCGGCTACGAGGCGTTCCAGTACCGGACGCTGCTGGCGGTCTCGGCCTCGCTGGGGCTGCCGTATCACCTCGTCACCGGCGATGTGCGGCAGGCGAACTACTCATCCCTGCGCGCGGAGCTCGCCCATCGGCTGTGTGGGCCGGTCTGGGATCGCTGGCTTCGGAGAGGGCTAATTCAAAAGGCTTCCGAGCAGTGTTCTGAGGTCGTCGGCAACGGAGGCCTCAAGCGCATCGGGCAGCCTGTCGCCAAAGGACGATGCCGCCGCGTTCCCGTTGTCCTGTGCAACCGCGCGGATCTTCGACACCAACGTCTTGCCGAGAATGACGTGCTGGTCGCCATTCTTTTATAAAACGCTTCCACGTCGACGTCCGACGCTGCGTTCAGTTGGCCGTTCTCGGCAAGCGATTTCAACGGCGGCTGGTTCCGGATTGCGTGGCGTTTGCGGTTGCGGCGTTCCTTATCCGCTCCGCCTTCTTGGCTCTTCGATACCGCTGACTCGAGCCATGACTTGGCTGTCTGGTCATCTACAGCGAAATGCCGGGCAATCACCGGCACCTCGCACCAGTAGCCCTCGACATCGGCCTGTCGCGTCAGCCACACCGTGATGTTCTTCTTTGCGTAGGGCGCACAGAAGGCCTCTGCCTCGTTCGGCATCATGAAATCGCGGTCCCGGTGAAGGACGATCTTCATGGATTCGCCCAGGAGCGCCTGCAGCGACGCGCAACCCGCCGGGTCGAGAAGCTTGCCCGAGCCGTGCAGCGGCCAGAGGGCCACCGCGCGCTCGAGATCGGGCCATTGCGACAGGATCGCCCGCAGGAGGTTCGTCTTGCTGTCCTCGGTTAACAGCAAAATGCGCTTGTCGAGCAACCCCCAGCCCATCATCTGCCGCCCGGCCGTGTCGCCGTCGGGCTGCACCTTGCCGTTGCGCATCCAGACGACGCGGGCGCCGGGCGGCAGCGCGCGGATGACCGACGGGCTGTGCGTCGTCAGGATCACCTGCGTGTCGAACTGCCGCGCGGCCTCGGCGAGCGTTCGGATGAGCCGTTCCTGCGTCGAAGGGTGCAGATGCGCATCTGGCTCGTCCACGAGAAGCAGCGCCGGGCGGAAGGAGACGAGATAGGCGAAGATCTGGATGACCTGGAGGAAGCCGATCCCGGCAAGCTCCAACGGCTTGAAGCGCTTGGGATCGGCCTGACGCATCGGCT
>JBKBQT010000100.1:0-2420 GCA_046292445.1 Gemmobacter sp. | reverse complement strand
ATGCGATGGGTTTCCCGACGGCGATGTTCACGCCGATCTTCGCGCTGTCGCGCACGGTCGGCTGGATCTCGCAGTGGAAGGAGATGATCGGCGATCCGACGCAGAAGATCGGCCGGCCGCGCCAGCTCTATGTCGGCGCGGCGCGGCGCGACTACGTGCCGGTGGACGCGCGCTGACTGATCGCGGGCCGCCCGGCCGCCCGCAAGGCCGGCCGGGGTGCTTCACGGCGTCGCGGTGCTGCGGGCTGACGCAGGCCGGGGGGATGAAAGTTCGCCCCCCGTTCCCATCTGTTCGGGGAGACAGATGGAGTGCGCATCATGAAGGACACCAGCGAAACCGTTACGCTCGAGCGGCACCACACCCCGCGCGACATCCACGACCGGATCGCGCTTCGCTTCGTCAAGTTCCTGCGCGTGTTCGCCGACCGGTTCTTCGCCAAGCGCTACGGCCACCGGGCCGTTGTGCTCGAAACCGTTGCGGCGGTGCCGGGAATGGTCGGGGGACTGTTGCAGCACCTCAAGGCGATCCGGCACATCCGCGACGACGAGGGATGGATCCGCGAACTGCTCGACGAGGCCGAGAACGAGCGGATGCATCTCATGACATTCATCCACATCGCGCAGCCGACCCGGATCGAGCGGTTCATCATCATGGTCGGGCAGGCGATCTTCTACAACTTCTACTTCTTCCTCTATCTTTTCGCGCCGCGCACCGCGCATCGCGTCGTGGGCTATCTCGAGGAAGAAGCAGTGGTCAGCTATACGCAGTATCTGGCCGAGATCGACGCCGGCCGGGTCGAGAACGTCCCCGCGCCGCAGATCGCGCGGGACTACTGGGGCCTGTCGTCGGACGCCCGGCTGCGCGATGTGGTGCTGGTGATCCGTGCCGACGAGGCCGGGCACCGCGACCGCAACCACGAGATGGCCGACGACATCGCCCACGGGCGGCGTTGAGACGGGCGGCGTTGAGACAGGCAGGGCGCGCGGCGGGTTGACTTTGCCGCCGTGCGCCGTCATGTGAACGCTGTCGTCGCCCGCTGCCGCGTGAGCAGCCGCCCCTTCGAGGGCCGGGGCGCGGCAAGACCGGTTCCCACAGTCACGCAGGGGTTCCACGGCCGCACGGCCCGCCGCGCATCCGCGCGGCCGGCGAGGCGCGCGCCGCTTGTCCCCCCGCCGCGACCCTGCGGCAACCGGCGCCCCGCGCGCCCTGAAAGCGACCCATGACCTTCGACGACCTCGGGCTTTCGCCCAAGCTGACCACCGCCCTTGGCAAGCTGGGCTTCACCACCCCGACGCCGATCCAGGCGCAGGCGATCCCGCCGATCATGGCGGGGCGCGACCTGATGGGCCTTGCCCAGACCGGCACCGGCAAGACGGCCGCCTTCGGCCTGCCGCTCCTGCACCGCCTGCTCGACATCGGGCACCCGCCGCGGCCCCGCACCGTGCGGGCCCTGATCCTCGCGCCGACGCGCGAGCTCGTGGCGCAGATCGCCGAGCATCTCGAAGGCTTCACCCGGGGCACCGCGGTCAAGGTGATGACCGTGACCGGCGGCGCCTCGATGAACCGGCAGACCGAACGGCTCGCCCGCGGCGCCGATGTGCTGGTGGCAACGCCGGGGCGGCTGATCGACCTTCTGGAACATCGCGCCCTCACGCTCGAGGCGACGGGCTATCTCGTGCTCGACGAGGCCGACCAGATGCTCGACATGGGCTTCGTCCATGCCCTGCGAAAGATCGCCCGGCACATCCCGGTCAAGCGCCAGACGCTCATGTTCTCGGCGACCATGCCCAAGCTGATCGACGAGGTGGCGGCGGAATATCTGCGCGATCCGGTGCGCGTCGCCGTCAACCCGCCCGGCCAGCGGGCCGAGAAGATCGAGCAGGCGGTGCATTACACCAACCAGGGCGACAAGGCACGGTTGCTGGAGAGCTATCTCAGAAGCCACCCGGACGAGGCGGCGCTCGTCTTCGGCCGCACCAAGCATGGCGCGGAAAAGCTCATGAAACTGCTCGCCTCCTGGGGTCTCGCCGCGGCCTCGATCCACGGCAACAAGAGCCAGGGGCAGCGCGAACGGGCGCTGGCGGCGTTCAAGTCAGGCGAGATCAAGGTGCTTGTGGCAACGGATGTTGCGGCGCGCGGCATCGACATTCCGCTGGTCCGGCATGTCTACAACTATGACCTGCCGAATGTGCCGGACCAGTATGTCCACCGCATCGGCCGCACGGCGCGGGCCGGGGCTGCGGGCAAGGCGGTGGCGCTCTGCGCGCCGGCCGAACAGGCGGACCTGCGGGCGATCGAAAAGCACCTTGGCGAGCGGCTGCCGGTGATCGGCGGCGCGCCGCAGGCCGAACCGGCCGCAGCCCCCAAGCCGGCCCCGCGCGGCGGCCGGGCCGGGGCGCGGCCGCAGGGCGCGGGCCGGG
>JBKBQT010000099.1:0-2456 GCA_046292445.1 Gemmobacter sp. | reverse complement strand
ATGCGGGTCATGTATGACGGCGCTATCCCCTCGTGCTCCGCCAGCTCGGAGATGGTCGTGCACTCGCCCGACTCGAGCATCCGCTTCCAGCGGAATGCGCGGGCCATTGCCTTGACCAGCGTGTTGTCCGCCTTGCACGGCTGCGCGGCGCCATGTGGCAGCTGCATCTCCTTCCGCCCGCCGCGCTTCACAATGCGGAACGGCACGTGGAGCGTCACGGTGTCCGGTATCGGCGCGCCGCGAGTCACGCCGCTTCTCCGATGCCGCCGGCATGCATTTCGCGCGCGAGGCTACTGAGTCCGTCGACGCGGAGCCCTACGTTGAGCCCGTCCGTGCCGATGTCGACACGCTCGACCAGCAGCGCCACAATTCGCGCCTGCTCGGCGGGGAAAAGTTCGTCCCACAGCGGATCGAGCTGCTGCATGGCCGCATGCGCGTCGGCCTCGGTGATGTCGTCGGCATGGACGCGCGCCGCCTTCCACGTCCCCGCAACGATCTCCGGCTGGCGGAACACGGCGCGGAGCTGGTCGATGACGGCGGCCTCGATCTCGCCTGCGGGGACACGACCCACCGGGCACGACCCGGCACCGTGCTTCAGCACGGTCTGGCTCACATAGTAGCGGTAGAGCCTGTCGCCCTTCCGCGTATGCGTCGGTGAGAACGCGGCGCCATCGGGGCCGAACAGCAGCCCCTTCAGCAGCGCGGGTGTGTCGGCGCGTGTGCGGGCGGCGCGCTTGCGCGGGCTCTCCTGCAGGATCGCATGGACACGGTCCCACGTCTCGTGGTCGATGATGGCGTCGTGCTCGCCGGGATAGCTGTCGCCCTTGTGGACCGCCTCGCCGACGTAGGCGCGGTTGCTGAGCATCCGGTAGATGTATTTCTTGTCGATCCGGTTGCCGCGCGGTGTCCGGATGCCGCGTGCGCCGACCTCCCGCGCCAGCTCCGTGCAGGACCCGATCTCGAGGAAGCGGGCGAAGATCCAGCGCACACGCGCGGCGATGTCTTCGTCGACGACCAGCTTCCGGTTCTCGACGCGGTAGCCGTAGGGCGGGACCCCGCCCATCCACATGCCCTTGCGCCGAGAGGCCGCGACCTTGTCTCGGATGCGCTCGGCCGTAACCTCTCGTTCGAACTGGGCGAAAGACAGCAGGATGTTCAGCGTCAGCCGGCCCATGGACGTGGTCGTGTTGAACGACTGCGTCACCGAGACGAAAGTCACGCCGTTCCGGTCGAACACCTCGACCAGCTTGGCGAAGTCGGCGAGCGAGCGGCTGAGGCGGTCGATCTTGTAGACGACGACCACGTCGACCAGCCCGTCCTCGATGTCTTCCAGCAGCCGCTTCAGGCCGGGGCGTTCCAGGGTGCCGCCCGAGATGCCGCCGTCGTCATACTGATCGCGGACCAGCACCCAGCCCTCGGACCGCTGGCTGGCGATGAACGCCTCGCAGGCTTCGCGTTGGGCGTGGAGGCTGTTGAACTCCTGCTCCAGCCCTTCCTCGGAGGATTTCCTGGTGTAGACGGCGCAGCGCAGCTTGCGGACGATCTTGGATTTCTCGGGCGGCTTCGTCATGTCCGCCCCCTGTGGTTCTTGAGCCCGAAGAAGACCCAGCCGTTCCAGCGCGTGCCGGTGATCGCGCGGGCGATCGCGGACAGCGACCTGTAGGGCCGCCCCTGCCATTCGAACCCGTCGGCGGTGACGGTGACGATCTGCTCGACGCCCTGCCATTCGCGGAGGAGGCGCGTGCCCGTGATGGGGCGGTCCCGATCGGCGCGGATGCCGCGCTTGGATCGGTCGCCGCCGTCCAGTTCCTCGCCCAGCCGCTCAAGGCGCCGGATCGTCTCCGGCTTCAGCCCGCCATAGGCGAGTTCCTGGATGCGATAGGCCAGCCGGCTTTCGAGGTAGCGACGATTGAAGGGTGGCGGTTCGCAGTCGAACAGATCGCGCCACTGTTTCTTCAGGTCGGGCGTCGGCGTGGTCTTGAGCGCGGCCAGGCGCGCGGGGATGGGATCGGGCTTGTTCATGCATTTCTCCGGTGAGTTGGAGTTGCATGACGGCATTGGTCGGGCGGATAGTGTAGGCAACGTTCTCCAGTGTCGTCAGATACTTCGCCTATTTCCCGCATCCGCAACCGAACCAACCCGAGCGCCAGCAGGCCGCACAGCTCGGTACGGCGCTCTGCCGGCGTCATCTGGTCGGGCGGGAGCGGATTGGGGCGTTTCATGGGGGCCTCGGAGCGGTCTTCTCCTCGGGCCTCTACTCACCGTGATCGCGAACTGTCCCACGGCCGCAGGCAGTGCACGGATCGCGCCCATGCGGACTCGACTCAGGGTTGTCCTGACTGCTAGAACATAGAGTGAACAATCAGATCTGAAAGGAAGGGGTTCCATGGGTTCCGACATCAAGAAATTTGTAAATCCGAAATTTCTCAACAGCATAGACGTCGTGCTCATGCGCG
>JBKBQT010000098.1:0-2527 GCA_046292445.1 Gemmobacter sp. | reverse complement strand
GGCGTATCGCGCGGCGGCGGCCGCGCTCGGGGCGGCGCGGGCGGCCGCGGCGCGGCGGCTCGATGTAGCCATGGCCGCCGAGCTGGCGCCGCTCAGGATGGAGCGGGCGGTGTTCGCCACGGATCTGGCGCCCTGCGCGCCGGGGCCGGAGGGCACCGAGGATGTGCGGTTCACCGTCGCCACCAATCCGGGCGCGCCGCCCGGCCCGCTCGACCGGATCGCCTCGGGCGGGGAATTGTCGCGGTTCCTGCTGGCGCTCAAGGTCTGTCTGACGGCCGGGCAGCCGGGGCTCACGCTGATCTTCGACGAAATCGACCGCGGCGTGGGCGGGGCGACGGCCGATGCGGTGGGCCGCCGGCTCCAGGCGCTGGCGGCCGGGGCGCAGGTGCTGGTGGTGACGCATTCGCCGCAGGTGGCAGCGCGGGGCGCGCATCACTGGCGGGTGGAAAAGCATGTGGCGAACGGGGTGACGACCTCGACCGTGGTGCCGCTGGGCCCTGCGGCGCGCGAGGCGGAAGTCGCGCGGATGCTGGCGGGCGAGGTGGTGACGGATGCCGCCCGCGCGGCGGCGGCGGCGCTGCTGGCGGGGGCGGCGTGATGGCGCCCTTTTGCGCCAGCCGCGTGGCGGTGCCGGGAACGGAGGCTTCATGCCGCGTCTGATGCCCGACAGGCCGTTCCTGCACCCGGATGTGTTCGTCCACGACAGCACCTTCGGCGGCTGGTGCGAGGTCGGCCGGGGCAGCCGGATCCTCCATTCGGCCTTTCTCGACTATGCCTATTGCGACCAGTTGTCGGACATTGCCAACACCACGGTCGGCAAGTTCGCCAATATCGCCGCGATGACGCGGATCGGGCCGACCGATCATCCGATGGGGCAGGCGTCGCAGCACCATTTCCTCTATCGCTCGGCGCTCTACTGGGACGATGCCGAGGATGATGCGGATTTCTTCGCGCGGCGGCGTGCGCGGAGGACGGTTCTGGGGCCCGATACCTGGATCGGGCATGGTGCGATCGTGCGGCCGGATGTGACGGTCGGGGCCGGCGCGGTGGTGGGGGCCGGGGCAGTGGTGACGCGGGATGTCGCGCCCTACACGATCGTGGCGGGGGTGCCGGCCGCGGTCATCCGGCCGCGCCTGCCAGCTGCGGTGGCCGAACGGATGATGGCGCTGGCGTGGTGGGACTGGGCCCACGACAGGCTGCGCGCCGCGCTGCCGGATTTCCGGGCCTTGCCGGCCGAGGCATTCCTTGACCGCTACGGCGGCTAGGCCCTATTCCGCGGCCATCCGCAGCGCCGTGCGCCCGCCCATGAACCGCCGCCCCGCCTCGCCGGCCAGGAAGGCGAGGCGGCCGTCCACGATGGTCGCCTCGACCGCGCGGGTTTCCTCGTTGACCACGACGAGGTCGGCGCGCAGGCCCGGTTCGATCCGGCCGCGGTCGGGCAGGCGAAGGATCTCGGCCGGGCGGGTCGAGATCATCGCCCAGGCCCCGCTGAACGGCAGCAGACCGGCATCGGCGAGCGCGAAGGCAGCCTGCGCCAGCGCGGGATAGTAGTAATCCGACACCAGCGCATCGCAGAGCCCCTCGGCGATCAGATCGCGCGCGGCGATGTTGCCCGCCTGGCTGCGCCCGCGGACCACATTCGGCGCGCCCATCAGAACGGGCGCGCCCATGGCGCGCGCAGCCGCTGCCGCCTTGCGCGCCGTGGGAAACTCGGCGATTCGCGCTCCGATCATCTGATAGCGCTCGCGCGTCTCGCCGTCGGGGTCGTCGTGGCTGCCGTAGATCACGCCGAGGTCGTCGAAGGCTTCGGCCAGGCTGCACAGGTGGCGCGGCACCTCGCGGCGGCGGGCGTCGGCGTCTTCCAGCGCGGCCGCGAGGGCCTCCGGCGGGGTGCCGAGTTTGCGCGCCCAGAGCGCGAAGTCTGCCGGGGCGCGGCGTTGCATCTCGAGGCCCTCGGGGAGGTGGTTGTTGAACACCACGTAACCGACGCCCCAGCGCCTGACGGCGGCAATGAGCCGGGCGCCCTCGCCGACCAGATGCGTCTCGGCCCGCAATTGGACGCGCACGTCGGTGAGGAACCGGTCGCGCATCGCGGCATGGGCGGCCAGCATCGCCTCGGCCTGGTCGGGGCCGCGATGCCCGCCCTCCCAGCTCCAGCCCTGTGCGAACCAGCAGGTCGTCACGCCGTTCGCCGCCGCATCGCGGTCGGCCGACAGCAGGCCGGCGTCGAGCGGGAAAGCGGCGCCGTTCCGCGGCATGACATGCCGTTCGAACGCATCGCCGTGCAGGTCGATGATGCCGGGCAGGACCAGATAGCCGCTCAGATCCACCTCGGGCAGCGGCCCGCGGGTGATCCGCCCGTCGGCAACCGCCACCGATCGGCGCTGCAACACGCCGTCGCGCAGGACTGTCGCGCCGACAAGGCGCAGCGGGGGCAGCCGGTGGGTCATGGGCCTGCTCGGTGATTTTTCCTGTGGATAAGCCAAGTCTGTGAAATCGCCGTGACAGGGCGCTGGCAATCGCGTGA
>JBKBQT010000097.1:0-2577 GCA_046292445.1 Gemmobacter sp. | reverse complement strand
TTCGACCCGCGCGAGGGCATCGTGCTGCTGGCCGCCACCAACCGGCCCGAGATCCTCGACCCTGCGCTCTTGCGCGCGGGCCGCTTCGACCGGCAGGTGGTGGTGGACCGGCCCGACAAGGGCGGGCGCGCGGCGATCCTGCGGGTGCATCTGAAGAAGGTGAAGCACGAGGGGCTCGACGTCGATCAGATCGCCGCGCTGACCCCGGGTTTCTCGGGGGCGGAACTGGCGAACCTGGTGAACGAGGCGGCGATCCAGGCGACCCGGCGGGGGGCCGAGGCCGTGACGATGGCTGACGTGACGGCGGCCATCGAACGCATCGTGGCGGGGCTGGAGCGCAAGGGGCGGCTTCTGAACCCGAAGGAACGCGAGGCGGTGGCTTGGCACGAGATGGGCCATGCGCTGGCCGCGGCCAGCCTGCCCGGGGCCGATCCGGTGCACAAGGTCTCGATCATCCCGCGTTCGATCGGCGCGCTCGGCTATACCATGACCCGGCCGACCGAGGACCGCTTTCTCATCACCCGGGCCGATCTGGAGAACCGCATGGTGGTGCTGCTGGCCGGCCGCGCGGCCGAGGATCTGGTGCTGGGCGAGATTTCCACCGGTGCCGCCGACGACCTTGCCCGCGTGACCGACATCGCGCGCCAGATCGTCACCCGCTTCGGGATGCACCCGGGGCTGGGTCAGGCGGTGCTGGAGGCGCAGCGGGCGAGCTTTCTGGGCGAGGACGGCGCCCCGGGGCTGACGGGGCGCGATTATTCCGAAACGACCGCGCGCGAGGTGGATCTTGCCGTGCGCGAGCTGATCGACGCGGCCTACGCGCGGGCGAAGCAGGTGCTGACCAAGCGGCGCGCGGATCTGGAGGCCGGAACGAAACTGCTGCTCGAACGCGAGACGATCACGCCCGAGGATTTTCCGGCCCTGCGGCCTGTGCCGCTGGCGGCAGAGTAGGCCGATGTCGCTGCGATCGGACTGGAGGGCCTTCCTCGACCGCTGGGCGGTGCTCACACTCTACGAGCGGTTCGAGCAGGCCGTCACGCTGGCGCTTTCCCTGCTGATGATCGTCGTCATCCTTGCGGCGATGTGGAACCTGTTCCTGCGGGTGATGGTCGGCCTGGTCCTTGAAGGATCCCTCGATCCGACCGACCATCAGGTCTTCCAGTCGGTATTCGGCGCGATCTTCACCGTGATCATCGCGTTGGAGTTCAAGCGGTCGATCATCGTCTCGATCGAAAGCCACGACACGGTGTTCCACGTCCGCACCGTGGTGCTGGTTGCGCTGCTGGCCCTGTTGCGCAAGTTCATCATCCTCGACCTCGAAAAGACCGGCGCAGCCACCATCGCCGCCCTTGCCTTTGCGACGCTGGCGCTGGGCGGGATCTACTGGATCATCCGGTGGCAGGACGAAGGCCGCGGCGCGGCGCGCCAGCTTGCGGCAGATCAAGGCACGGTCGGCATGACAGCCCTAGACCGGCGCGAATGACTCAACTCCCGACGGAGGGGACCTCATGCAAGGCAAATGCGACATCTGCGGCAAGACAGCTACGGTGCGGGTCCGCGCTTCGGTCAACGGGCGGGTGCAGACCATGGAGCTGTGCGACGAGCATTATCGTGAGGTGCTGCGCCGGCAGGGGCGCACCGCCTCGCCGCTGGAATCGCTGTTCGGCCGGCGCGGCAGCCTGTTCGAGGAATTCTTCGGCGACGGCCCCTTCCGCAGCCTGATGGGGGATGCGGGCTTCGATCTGCCACCCATCGGGGCGGCGGCCGGCGGCGGGTCCGATGACGGGGTGGTGGATGCCACCTTCGGCGACGAGGCCCCGCGTGCCCGCAGCGCGCGTCGTCAGGGCGGCGGCTTTGCCAGCAAGATCAGCGAGCAGGCCGAAAGGCTTTTGCAGGAGGCCGCGCGCCATGCCGCCGACATGGGCCGCCCCGAGGTGGACACCGAGCATCTGCTGCTGGCGCTGACCGGCTCGGAGGTGGTCAGGACGGTCCTCGACCAGTTCAAGATCTCGGTCGATCAGCTCAAGGCCCAGATCGAGGCCGAGGCGAAGCGCGGCGAGAAACCCCACGAGGGCGAGATCGGCGTCAGCCCGCGGGTGAAGGATGCGCTGAGCCGCGCCTTCGGCGCCTCGACCGACCTTGGTCATTCCTACGTCGGCCCGGAACATCTGCTGATCGGGCTGGCCGAAGAGGGCGAAGGCGTCGCCGCCAACATGCTCAGGAAGCTCGGGCTGACACCGCAGGCGCTGCGCCAGCAGGTCGCCCGCGTGGTGGGCAAGTCGGGCGCCGAGGACGGCCGCGCCGATGCCCCCACGAACACGCCCGAGCTGGACAAGTATTCCCGCGACCTGACGAAGATGGCGCAGGACGGCAAGCTCGACCCGGTGATCGGCCGCGCCGCCGAGATCGAGACCACCATCGAGATCCTTGCCCGGCGCAAGAAGAACAACCCCGTGCTGATCGGCGAGCCCGGCGTGGGCAAGACGGCCATCGTCGAGGGGCTGGCGCAGCGCATCGTCGAGGGCTCGGTGCCCGAGGCGATCCGCGGCAAGCGGCTGGTCGAGCTCAACATCAACT
>JBKBQT010000096.1:0-2864 GCA_046292445.1 Gemmobacter sp. | reverse complement strand
CATCAGCACCAGCAGCGGCAGCATCTGGTAGATCGCCCGCGGCGCCTTGAGCGCGGCGAGGATCGCCGCATCGCGGGCGGTCATGGCGCTGGCGGCATGGGCGCGGATCAGCTCGACCATGTCGATCAGGATCATCAGCGTCGCCACCACGCCGACGACGATCCCCACCGTCGCCAGCCAGCGCCGCGCGAAATAGACCCCGAGGATCACGCCGGCACCCCGCGCATCCGCCGCGGCCGCTGCGCCAGCCACAGCAGCGTCACCCCCGCGCCGATCCCGGTGAGCGGGCCGATCCACGCGAGCCAGTAGAACCCCGCCTCGCGCACGCCCGTGCTTTCGGCCGTGTTGCCCAGCATGTAGACGCCGACCAGCAGCAGCGCCCCGACCATCGTCTGCCGCCAGAGCCCGAGCCGCGAAAACGCGCCGAGGAGCAGCGCCGAGAACCCGATCAGCCCCGCCGCCGCCGCGAACACCGGCTGGGCCAGTCGGTGATGGCCGCGATAGAGCAGCGCCGTCCGGCTCAGCCCGGTCAGATCCGCCATCGCCTCGGTCGGCGCGAGCAACTCGCGCGTCGGCAGCGCGCCGGCATCGCGCGCGCGCATCTCGGCCGGCGAGAGAACCGCGCCGAGGTCGTAGCCGAAATCGGCAAACCGCGTGACCGACAGCCGCCGGTCGGCCGACAGCACCTGCACCATCCCGTCCACCAGCAGAAGCTTGGGCCCCGTGGCGGTCTGGCTCAGGACGGCCGAGCGGGCGGTGTAGGTGATGCGCTGGTCCGGGTCGCGCGCGTCATTGAGGTAGAGGTCGAGCAATTCGCCCTCGGGCGTGATACGGCGGATGTAGAAGGCGATGCCCGGGCTGGGGAACTGGAATTCGCCGTCGCGCAGGAACCGCGCGCCGATGTCGGCGGTGATCGCCGCCTGCCGCTCGGCCAGCACCACGCGGCTGGCCGGCACGAGGCCGTGCAGCAGCGCCGCCATCCCGCAGCCGACGAGGGCGGCATAGACGATCGCCGCCCGCGCGAGGCGGAAGGCGGAAAAGCCGGCCGCCTGCATCACCACCATCTCGGATTCCGTCACCATCCGGTGCGCCACCGTCACCGCCGCGGCAAAGGCCGACACCGGCGCGACCTCGGACACCACATAGGGCAGCGACAGCACCGTGAGTTCGAGGAAAACCCGCGCCGTCTGTCCGTCGGCCAGAAGCTGCTCAAAGATCGCGACCGCCCGGTTGACCCAGTAGAGCGCGACAAGCAGCAGCGTGAAGAACGCGAACAGGCCCAGAAGCTGGCCGAGGATGTATCGGTCGAACCGCGTCATCCTGCCCCCCTTCGCATGCCCGGCGCCGCCCTGCCACCCGTGCCGCGAATGGGGCCTCTGGTCAAGCGCGGGGCACGCCGCTAGGCTCGTGCGGCCTCGTGCCAGCGGAGACCTTCATGACCACGCCCGTGACGATCCATTTCCATCCGACCGATCCCGATGCCGTCCTCGCGGCGCCGGGGCGGGTTGCGGTCTTTGCGGCGGCCGACGGCACGCTCGGCGCCGCGGCACGGCGGATCGACCGGGCCGCGCGGGGGGTGATCGCACGGGCGGCCGGATCGCCGGCCTTTGCCAAGCTCGCGCCGGGCGAGGCGATGGATCTTGCGTTTCCCGCCAGCCTTGCGGCCGAGGCAATCCAGCTCGTCAAGCTCGACCGCCGGGCCGATGCCGCCACCGCGCGCAAGGCCGGGGCGGCGATCGGGGCGAAGCTCGGCGAGACGGGGGCAGTGGTCGTCGCCGACGCGATCGTGCGCGCCGCCGATATCGCCTTCGGGATTGCCCTTCGCGCCTATGCCTTCGACGAGCACAGGACCAATGAGCGCAAGGCGCGCGGCGCCGTGACGGTGATGGTCAAGGATGCCGAGGCGGTGGCGGCCGAGGCCGGGCCGATGGCCGCACTGGCCGAGGGCGTGTTCTTCGCCCGCGATCTGGTGAACGAGCCGGCCAACGTCCTGACGACCGACGATTTCGCCGCGCGCCTCGCCGCGATGCAGGAGCTCGGCCTCGAGGTCGAGATCCTCGAGGAGGCGGATCTGAAACGCCTCGGCATGCGCACGCTGCTGGCGGTCGGGCAGGGTTCGTCGAGCCCCTCGAAGGTCGTGGTGATGCACTGGAAGGGGGCCGAGGGGCCGCCGCTCGCGCTGATCGGCAAGGGCGTGGTGTTCGACACCGGCGGCGTGTCGATGAAGCCCGCGGCGGGCATGGAAGAGATGACGATGGACATGGCCGGCGCGGCCGCGGTCGCCGGCGCGATGCGCACGCTGGCGCTGCGCGGGGCCAAGGCGAATGTGGTCGGCATCGTCGGGCTGGTCGAGAACATGGTTTCGGGCAATGCCCAGCGGCCCGGGGACATCGTGCGCTCGATGAAGGGCGACACGGTCGAGGTCATCAATACCGATGCCGAGGGCCGGCTCGTGCTGGCCGATGTGCTCTGGTATGCGCAGGAGCGGTTCGAGCCTTCGGGGATGATCGACCTGGCCACCCTCACCGGGGCGATCATCATCGCGCTCGGGCACGAGAACGCGGGCGTGTTTTCCAACGACGATGCGTTCTGTGCCGCCTTCCTCGCCGCCGCGGCCGCCGAGCAGGAGGGGGCCTGGCGCATGCCGATGGGCGAGGCCTACGACAAGAAGCTGAAATCCGATCTTGCCGACATGAAGAACGTCGGCGGGCGCGACGGCGGCGCGGTGACGGCGGCGCAGTTCCTCGCGCGGTTCGTCAGGACGGGGACGCCCTGGATCCATCTCGACATCGCCGGCACCGCGCGGACCAGCGCCGAGACGGCCTTCGCGCCCAAGGGCGCGACGGGCGGGGGGGTGCGGGCGC
>JBKBQT010000095.1:0-3058 GCA_046292445.1 Gemmobacter sp. | reverse complement strand
CGCCTGTCCGCATCGCCGCACGCTTCGACATCGGGCGCTTCCGCAACGCGCCGCCGGTGCTGGTCGAGGCTATCGAAGCCGAACCAGAGCCCGGCGACGACACCGACGGCACAAACACTGAGGCCACCGACGAAGTCGCCGAAGCCGACCAGGTCACGGACGCCGAGGACGACGAGGCCGCCGCTCCCGACACCCCGGAGCCGCCGGCCGTAACGCCACCGCCCAGCGGCGCGCCGCCCGATCCCGCGGCGATCCGCGCGGAGGCCATCGGGCATGCACGGGCCGTGGTCGACCTCTGCCGTCTCGCGGGCTGGCCGCAGATGGCCAGCCGTTTCCTCGAAGAGGACGCGAGCCTCGACGCGGTGCGGGCCGCGCTCCTCGCCGCAAAGGCCGAGGCCGAGCCCGAGATCGCGCCCCATCACCCGCAGCCCGGCCGCTCCTCGGCCGCGCGCCCCTGGGGCGAGATCGTCGCCCGCACCTTCAAGCTGAAAGATGCCGTAGTGGGGCGCGGCTCGAATCACTGACGTCGTGATGTGCGATCCTGAATGTGTTGCAGTGTCGTGGCCCTGGCACGTGTCGCGCGTGTCGACGGGGTCGGTCCGTTCGGCTTGCCCCAAACTCTCTTGGTGAAGAAAGGGCAACGACATGGATCTCTACATCGGCTTGGACGTCTCTCTGGCAAGCACAGCCATCTGCGCGGTGTCAGCGCATGGGAAGGTGATCAAGGAGGCTACGGCGGCCAGCGAACCCGAGGACCTGGTGCGGGCACTTCGCGATCTGCCCGGCACGGTGATCGGTGTGGGTCTGGAAGCGGGGCCGCTTTCGCAGTGGCTGCACCACGCTCTGGTCGAGGCGGGCCACGATGCGTTTCTCATGGAAACGCGTCAGGTGAAGGGTGCTCTGAAGGCGATGCCGAACAAGACGGATCGGCGCGATGCGGAGGGCATCGCCTGGCTCCTTCAGATGGGCTGGTTCCGACCCGTCCATCGCAAGTCGATGTCGGCACAGGAAACGCGCGCGCTGTTGTCGGCCCGCAAGGCGATACAGCAGGCCTTGCTGAACATCGAACTCTCGATGCGGGGCATTCTGCGCAACTTCGGTCTGAAGCTCGGTAATGTCTCCAAGGGCCGGTATGAGGCCCGCGTACGCGAGCTTGTTGCAGGCAATCCCATGCTGGAAGCTGCGGCCAAACCCGTTCTGACCGTCCGCCGGGAACTTCGCCAGGAGCTTGTCGGACTCGACAAGCTGTTGTGCGGTCACGCGAAGACAGACCCGGTGTGCCGGTTGCTGATGACCATGCCCGGCGTCGGCGCGCTTGTGGCGCTCACCGTCAAGTCCGCGATCGACGATCCGGACCGTTTCCGCTCGTCGAGGGAGGTCGGACCCTGGGCCGGGCTGACTCCGAAGCGCGACCAGTCTGGAGAGCGGGACATCCTTGGCCATATCTCGAAAGCCGGTGATGCTGGCTTGCGGTCCGCACTCTTCCGCGCCGCGACGGTGATGTTGAACCGAGGCAGGGCCAGCTGGCTGACCGCCTGGGCATGGAATGTCGCCAAGTCCCGCGGGAAGAAGCGGGCAACGGTTGCACTGGCGCGACGTATCGGGGTGGTGCTGCACCGGATGTGGCGTGATGGCACCGAATTCCGCTTCAAACGGGCCGATGCCATGGCAGCGGCAGCCGTGTGATCTCCGACATCCTGCGAACGATGCTTGAACAGAAAGGAAAGATAGGCCGCGTCTGATGGCGCCGGCTTACCGAGGTCCCGTGCCGGGACGCGGTCCCCGATGATGCCGCTGTCATCCTCGTCACCAGATCATGACGATCCGAGTACGCCTGAAAGATCGGCACACGGGAACTGCTCTTGGACTTGGCATAATGACGGCAGCCGACGCGCTGACCGCGGACAGAAGCATGATGCCGGCAGGGGAGCGCCCTCAGGTACGTCGACGCAATCACGGTCATACGACACATCAAACCCGAATGACGCTGGCGCCACGCGATCCGGGGCGATCAGCGCCGAGATGAATTGGCGTCTCTGCGCTGATCGCCCCTCGCGTCGGCCCCATTCGATCCGCTCCGCTTTCCGCTGGCGAGATCCGTCCAGCAACCTCGACGTCACGCGCGGACGGGGTCTTTTGGCGTTGAAACGCCGCACTTGAACGAATTCGCCCCACTACAGAAGGATGACACCATGACCACGTTGGTCGAAGGGAAACACCCCGGCGGCTTCCTCGTCTGGGAAGCCTTCCGCGACTACACCCGCGAGACGATCGCCGTCGCCGCGGGCACGCTCGAGCCAGGCACGGTGCTCGGCAAGATCACCGCCTCCGGCAAGT
This sequence comes from Gemmobacter sp., assembly GCA_046292445.1. GTDB lineage: Bacteria > Pseudomonadota > Alphaproteobacteria > Rhodobacterales > Rhodobacteraceae > CALIZF01. The sequence continues at coordinate 721 of JBKBQT010000095.1, read as the reverse complement.
ATGCCGCGCACGATCCCGCCGCCACCGACGGCACAGAGACCGCCGTCGCCGTGATCTGGGGCAAGGCCGACGCGACGGGCGGTGACGCCCCCGCCGTCGCCCTCGTCCGCGGCCCTGCCATCGTCAACCGCCACGACCTCGTCTTCGCCGGCGCGCCCAGCGAGGGAGAGATCGCGGCTGCACACGCCGCGCTCCTCGCCGCGGGCATCCTCGTCCGCTGATCCAAGTCCCCAATTCCCGCGCGTCCGGACGGAAAACCAGAATCCACTTTTCCTGGACGCGCTCATGACAGGAGGCATCCAAATGGCCACCATGGACATCTTCGAAGGCGATGCCTTCACCATCGTCGAGCTCACCCGCGCGCTCGAGAACATTCCCTTCAAGCCCGCGCTGCTCTCGGGCTCGAACCTCTTCAGCCCGCGCGGCGTGCGCTCGCGGACCGTCGTGATCGAGAGCCGCGACGGCACGCTGTCGCTGATCCCGTTCTCCGAACGCGGTTCGGCCTACGAGCAACAGGTTCCCGACCGGCGCGAGATGCGCGCCTTCGTCTGCCGCCAGTTCAAGAAGCAGGACGTGCTCTGGGCTTCCGAGATCCAGTCGGTCCGCGACTTCGGCTCGGAGAGCGCGACCCAGCAGGTGCAGACCGAGGTCGCGTATCGGCTGCGCAAGCTCCGCCAGGACGCCGAGACCACCTTCGAATACCACCTCCTGAACGGCATCC
>JBKBQT010000094.1:0-3449 GCA_046292445.1 Gemmobacter sp. | reverse complement strand
GGCACAGCCGGTCCGGCCATGGCCTTGGTGGCGCAGGACAGCGCCATGCCGTCCGCGAGGATGAGCGCCGGCGCATCGAGTTCGAGCGCAAGCATCGGCACGGCCCCATCCCCCTCGACGGCACGGGCGAGGCGGGTCTGCGCCAGATCGGCGGCGCGGATCAGGATTTCGTCGCGACCCGTCGCGTCCTCGACCCCGGGGCCGTCGAGCAGGACGGGCTGGCGCGGTCCGACCAGGATGTCGCGCGCGGTCGGGCAATAGCCCGCCCGCAGCCGGATCGGGGCGAGCGTGCCGCGCGGGGCGAGCCAGTGGTGCCGGATCGAAGCGATCGGGCGCAGCCCGGCGCCCAGCGTGCAGACCGCGTCGCCGGGGCGCAGGTCGCCCGCCCGGCGCGGGCCGGCCGGCGTGTCGATCCGCGTCGCCGGCGACAGCAGTGCGGCGGGCAGCGGTCGGTTCGGGCCAGCGCGCAGGGCGTGCCAGGTCGCGGCCGGATGCGCCCAGAAGCCGGGCCCGCGCCCTGTAAGCGTCACCGTGGCCGCGGCATCGGCGTGCCAGCCCAGCGGCGCGGCGGCCTGTGGCGGCCCGAGGTGCGCCAGCCCGCCGGGCGCGGCGGCCAGCGTCACGCGCGCCCCGTCCCAGCCGAGCGCAAGGCCGGCGCGCGCGGCCCCCGCGTCGGGCCATGCGACCGACAGCGCCGCGCGGCCCGCGGCCGTCTCGACCGCCACCGACACCCCGCGCCCGGCGCAGCCGCGAACCAGGATGCGCCCGAGGGTCGAGGCCGGGCCGGGGGCGACATGCAGCAGGACCGTCGGGGTGGCCGGCAGCGCGACGAGCTCGAGCACGAGCGCACCGACCGGCATCGCGCCCGGCGGCCGCGCGATGCCGGGCAGGTGCCAGGGGTCGGGCGTCCGGGCGGGGTGGTGGATCGGGCCGAGGTGGGTCAAGCGCAGGCTCCCGGGCAGCGCGCGGAAGGTAAACCGACTGCGAATCGCGATCCATCCCGAGGCGCCTCTGTTGCCCGCGCGCCCTGCAAGGGTTGCCCTCGCGCAACATTCCCCCCGCTTGCACCGCCCCGGCGGCGCAAGTAACCCTTCGCCCCGGCGCGGCCGCCGCGCGCCCAGCCGGAGGCCCGCATGTCCGATCCCGTCGCCCTGACCCGCGCCCTGATCCGCTGCCCATCGGTCACGCCGGCCGATGCCGGGGCCCTCGCGCTGGTCGAGGGGGTGCTGTCGGCCGCCGGCTTTGCCTGCACGCGGGTCAATCGGGGCGGGGTCGGGAACCTCTTTGCCCGCTGGGGCGCGCGGGGGCATCCGCGCACCTTCGGCTTCAACGGGCATACCGATGTAGTGCCGCCGGGGCCGGCCGAGGGCTGGTCGGTCGATCCGTTCGGCGGGATCGAGCGGGACGGGATGGTGTGGGGTCGCGGCGCGGCCGACATGAAATCGGGCGTTGCCGCCTTTGTCTGCGCCGCCGCCCGGTTCGTGGCCGATACGCCGCCCGACGGCGCCGTGATCGTGACCGTCACCGGCGACGAAGAGGGGCCGGGGCTGGACGGGACGGCGGCGATCCTCGACTGGATGGCGGCGAACGGCGAGGCGATGACGGCCTGTCTGGTGGGCGAGCCGACGAGCGTCGCGCGGTTCGGCGACACGATCAAGATCGGCCGGCGCGGCTCGCTCACGGGGCGGATCACGGCGACGGGGGTGCAGGGGCACGCGGCCTATCCGCACCGGGCGCGCAACCCGCTGCCGGTGCTGGTGCGTCTGCTCGACCGGCTGGCGTCCCACCGGCTCGACGACGGTACGGCGCATTTCGATCCCTCGACGCTCGCGATCACCACCGTCGATACCGGCAATGCGGCGTCCAACGTGATCCCGGGCGCGGCGCGGGCGGTGGTCAACATCCGCTACAACGACCGACATACCGCCGAAAGCCTCGGCGCATGGCTGCGGGCCGAGGCGGCAGCGGCAGCCGAGGGGACGGGGGTTGTGCTGGCCGTGGATGCCACGAGTTCGGGCGAGGCGTTCCTGACGCCGCCGGGGCCGCTGCCCGCGCTGGTGGCGGCGGCGGTGCGGGACGTGGCGGGGGTCGATCCGGCGCTGTCCACCTCGGGCGGCACGTCGGATGCACGCTTCGTGCGGGCGCATTGTCCGGTGGTGGAATTCGGGCTGGCGGGCGCGACGATGCACCAGGTGGACGAACGGGTCGAGGCGGCGCAGATCGCGCAGCTTGCAGCGGTCTATACCCGGGTTCTGGCGGGGTATTTCGCGTGATCGCCGTGGCCGTGACCGAGGATGTGCCGACCTGCCTCGCGCTGCGCCGGGCGGTCTTTACCCTCGAGCAGGGGGTGAGCGTGGCCGATGAGGTGGACGGGCGCGACGGCGAGGCGGTGCATCTGCTCGCCCGTCGCGACGGCGTGCCGGTTGGCACGGCGCGTATCCTGATCGCGGAGGGGACGGGCAAGATCGGGCGGGTCTGCGTGCTGGCGGGCGAGCGGGGCAAGGGGATCGGCGCGGCGCTCGTGCGCGCGGCGGTCGCGCATCTGCGCGGCGTGCCGGGGGTGCGGCGGGCGAAACTCGGCGCGCAGGTCCATGCGACCGGGTTCTACGCCGCGCTGGGCTTTGCGCCGACCGGGCCGGAATACATGGACGCCGGCATCCCGCACCGCGACATGGTGCTGGAGCTCGATCCGGGCGGGTGACGGCAGTCAGCTCGCCGCGACGGCGCCAACAAAGGCGTCGAGCGCGGCGGCATCCACGGGCTTGTAGAGCGGCACGACACCGGCGGCGGCGCAGGCCGCGGCCAGTGCCGGCCCGCGGTCGGCGGTCAGCAGCCGCGCGGGCAGCGGGCCATGACGTGCGGCATGGGCGGCGATGAAGGCCAGCCCGTCCATGCCGGGGCCGAGATGCTGGTCGGCGATCAGGAAATCCGGCGTCACCCCGACCTCGTCGATCAGCGCCAGCGCCGCCTCGCCGCTCGGGGCGTCGAGCACGCTGACCCCCCAGCGTTCCAGCAGCAGGCAGAGCGCGCGGCGCAGGTCGTCGTCATCCTCGACCAGCAGGCCGAGCCGGTCCTGCGCCGGACGCGGCGCCGGACCGGCACCGGCGGCGATGATCGCCTCGGTCGGGGTCGGGGCGAGCGTCGCGCGCAATTCGAAGGTCGTGCCGCGGCCCGGCACCGAGCGCAGCGCGAGCGGATGGCCCAGCAGCGCCGCCGCGCGGTCCACGATGGCGAGGCCCAGTCCCATCCCCTCGGCGGCCGAGGCGCGGGCGGCGATGCGGTGGAATTCGCGAAAGATCGCCTCCTGCTCCTCGGGGGGGATGCCGGGACCGGTGTCGTGCACCGCGATGCGCAAGGCCCCCGGCCCCGCCGTGCGGATGCCGACAAGGACGCCGCCCCGGTCGGTGTAGCGGATCGCGTTGGACATCAGGTTCTGCAGGATCCGCCGC
>JBKBQT010000093.1:0-3520 GCA_046292445.1 Gemmobacter sp. | reverse complement strand
CCGTGCTCGCGGGCGCGGCGCTGGCCGGGCTGGCCGGGGCCCTGCCCGATCCCGGCGCGGCGCCCCCGGCCGCCTCGGCGCTGCTGGCCGAGGGCTTTGCCGCCCATCGCCTCTGGGCCGGGCTCGAGGCGGCGGCGCTTGGCCGGGCGGCCGAGCTTGGCGCGCTCACGCGCGGGCAGGCGGCGGCGCTGGCGCTTGTCCTGCAGGCGGGGGCGGCCTGGGCGGCGGCGTCGCTGGCACTCACGCTCGCGCTGCCGCGGGGCGCGTGGGCGCGGGCGATCGGGCCCGCCTCCGACGCCCCGGCGCCGCCGCCGCCGCGGCCGACGGCAATCGTGGCAGCGGGCGCCGTTGCTCTTGCGGCGGTCTCGGCAGCGCTCTGGACCGAGGCGCGGCTCGCCGCCGTCAACCCCGCCGACCGGCCCGTGGGGCAGGTCCAGGTCGCGGCCGAACGGATCGGCGCGGTGCTCTACCGCCCCGGCACGATCGCCGCGGTCGGCACCCTGCGCCGCGCGACGGCCGAGGCGGATGCGGCGGCTGCCGCGGCCCTAAGGCGCGCGCTCGAGGCCGGGTTCGACGGGATGCTGGCCAATGTCGATCCGTTCCTCGATGGCCATTACAGCCTGACCGGCGAATACCGCCGGCTCGGCGCCTGGGCGGCGGGGGATCTCGCCGGGCATCTCGAACGCCGGCTGGCGGCGGCGCTGGCGGCGGGCGATCCGATGGCTGCAGCCCGTGCGGCGCAAGGGGCTCTCGACCGTGCGGCCGTCGCGGCGGCCGAGCGCGCGGCGGCCGAGGCGGTGGTGATGGACGCGAACCGGCTCGGGCCGGTGAACCCCGGCCTGCTGCGCATCGAGGCGGCCCGGCCCGCGCTGCCGCCGCCGGCGCTGCCGGCGGGCGGCGGCATGGCGACGACCGAGGGGCAGCGGGCGGCCCTCGGGCTCGTCGTAGGCGCGGTCGCGGGTGCGGCGGCGCTGCGCATCGCGCGCCGGCTGGCCTTGCGCGGGGCGATCGGGGTGGCGGCCAAGGGCCTTGGCGCCGCCTTCGCGGTCGGCGCCGATTACGCAGCCGTCAAGCTCGAGGAGGCGCTGCACCGCGACGCCTTCCGTGCCGAGATCGTGGCGGCGATCGAGGCGGCCCGGGCCGAGGCGCTGGCGGCCCTGCCGTGACCGAGGCGCAGCGGGGGGTTGCGGCGCTCGTCGCCGCCTGCACGCTCTGGGGCCTCTCGCCGCTCTACTGGCGTCTGCTGAACCATGTGCCGCCGGGCGAGCTTCTGGCGCATCGCACGCTGTGGTCCTTCGTGTTCTTCGCCGGGCTGATGGCGGCGCAGGGGCGGCTCGGGGCGGTGCGGGCGCTGCTGGCCGGTCCGGCGCGGGGGCGGGTTGCGGCGGCGGCGGTGTTCATCACGGCGAACTGGTTCCTGCTCATCCTGTCGGTGCAATGGGGCATGCTCACCGAGGCATCGCTGGGCTATTACATCTTCCCGCTGCTGGCGGTGGCGATCGGCGTTGCCGCCTTTGGCGAGCGGCTGCGCGGCCCGCAGGCGCTGGCGATCGCGTTGGCGGCGGCGGGGGTGGGGGTGCTGACGGTCGGCCTCGGCGCCGCGCCCTGGATCGCGCTGACGATGGCCACCACCTTCGCGCTTTATGGCGCGATCAAGAAGCGGCTGGTGGCAGGGCCCGTGGCCTCAGTCACGGCCGAGGTCACGCTGCTGGCGCTGCCGGCGGCCGCCTGGATCGCGCTCGTCCATGCCGGCTGGGTGTCCGAGGGGCGGGCGGGCGGCTGGCTGGGGCAGGGGGCGGGGACGACGCTTCTGTTGCTCGGGTCGGGGCCGGTCACGGCGGTGCCGCTGATGCTCTTCACCGCGGCGAGCCGGCGGGTGAGCATGGCGACCCTCGGCCTCGGGCAATATGTCAACCCGACGCTGCAGTTCCTCGTCGCCGTGGCGATCCTGGCCGAGCCGTTCACGCCCTGGCACATGGCCGCCTTCGCGCTGATCTGGGCCGCGGTCGCGGTCTATTCCACCGCCGGCGTCGTTCAGGACAGGGCGGCGCGCAGGCGCAGGGTCAGCGTCGGCACATCGGGGACGACCGAGGAATAGCCCGCCAGCTGCGGCTCGGCAAAGCCTTCGGCGATGACATGGTCGAGCAGGCGCACCAGCGGATCCCAGTAGCCACAGATGTTGAGCAGGAAGATCGGTTTTTCGTGCAGCCCGATCTGTCGCCATGTCAGCACCTCGAAGAACTCGTCGAGGCTGCCCGCCCCGCCAGGCAGCACCACGATGGCGTCCGAGTTCATGAACATCACCTTCTTGCGCTCGTGCATGTCCTCGGTGACGACCATGGTGGTTGCCGTCCTGCGCCCGCGTTCGCGCCCGATCAGGTGCTGCGGGATCACGCCCAGCGTCTCGGCCCCCGCCGCCTGCGCCGCCGCCGCGACCCTGCCCATCAGGCCGACATCCCCCGCGCCATAGACCAGCCGCCAGCCGTTGCCGGCGATCGCCGTGCCGAGCGCGGTGGCGGCCTCGGCGAAGGTGGACGAATGGCCGGTGCGCGAGCCGCAGAACACGCAGATCGAGCGGGGAAAGGGCATCGCGCACGCCACCTGCGAAAGTTGCTTTATCTCTGTTACATGTGTTCCTATGGTCGCTCAAGCGGGTGGCCCGGTCGGGGATGGCCGGGGCGCGCGGGCGGGGACGGCAGATGGCGGACGGGTCGGGCGGGGCCGGTTCCGGGGGCGGGGCCCCCGGTGCCGCCGGCGGGATCAGCGGCACGATGGTGGCGGCCGGCGCGCTGGCGGCGGCCGCGCTGGTTGCTGTGGGCGTGGCCTTCTGGCCGGCATCCGAACCGGCACCCGAACCGGCACCTGCAGTGCCTGTGACCGCGCCGCCGGCGCCCGCACCCGCAGCCCAAGCCCCGGTTGCCCAGCCGGCCGATCCCGCGCCGCCCGCGGCGCAGGCCGATCCTGCGCCGCCGACCTTCGATACCGTGCGGATCGACCGCGACGGCGGATCGGTCGTGGCCGGCAGGGGTGCGGCCGGCGCGCAGGTCGAGGTGCTGCTCGACGGGGCGCCGCTGGCCGTGGCGACGGTCTCGGCCTCGGGCGATTTCGTGGCCCTGTTCGACATCGTTCCGGCCGCGATGCCGCGGGTCCTGACGCTGTCGATGCGGCTGGCAGACGGCCGCGCGGTCGCATCGCGCGAGACGGTTATCGTCGCCCCCGTCGGGGATGGCGCGCCGGAGATGGCCGGGGGCGATGCGGTGGCCGCGGCGCCCGCGGACGGCCGGGCAGCACTGGCGCCGGCGTCGCCCGACGCCGCGACGCCCGCCGCCGTGCCGCCGCCGGCAAGCGCGGTCGAAACCGCTGCCGCCGATCTGCGGAACCGACAGCCTGCGCGGCCCGCAGCGCCCGAAAGCCCCGCCGCCGTCCCCGCGCCGTCCGCCGCCGCTCCGGCCGCGCCCGATCCTGCCGCTGCCGCACCGCCCGAAGCCGTTGACGGGCCGGCCGAGGTCGCCGCCGCGGC
>JBKBQT010000092.1:0-3563 GCA_046292445.1 Gemmobacter sp. | reverse complement strand
GCCAAGGGCAAGCCGCTGGTGAACATCCTGCCCATCGACACCGGCGTGTCGATCGCGGCGCTGATGCCCGTGGACGTGCCCGAGGCGGAATGGGACAGCCTGCAGATCGTCTTTGCCACCTCGGACGGCGACGTGCGGCGCAACGCGCTGAGCGATTTCACCAATGTCAAGCGCAACGGCAAGATCGCGATGAACCTGCCCGCGGGGGTCAGCCTCGTGAACGCGCGCATCGCGGACGAAAGCGACGATGTGATGCTGGTCACCGCCCTGGGGCGCGCGATCCGCTTTCCCACCACGGACGTGCGGGTGTTCAAGGGCCGCGATTCGACCGGCGTGCGCGGCATCCGCCTCGCGCCCGGCGACCGCGTGGTGTCGATGGCCGTCATCCGCCATTTCGAAGCGACGCCCGAGGAGCGCGCGGCCTATCTCAAACAGCGCCGCCTGATCGCAGGCGCGGCGGACGATCTGCCCGAGACGGACGAGGACGAGGAGGCGGTCGAGGCGGGGCAGCTCTCGCCCGAACGCTATGCCGCCATGTCGGCGGCCGAGGATCTGATCCTGACCGTCACGCAAGGCGGCATGGGCAAGCTGTCGTCGAGCCACGACTACCCCGTCCGCGGCCGCGGCGGTCAGGGCGTGCGCGCCACCGATGCGGCGATGCGCGGCGGCCCGCTCGTCGCCGCCTTCCCGGTCGAGACGGGCGATCAGGTCATGCTCGTCACCGCCGGCGGGCAGTCGATCCGCGTGCCGGTCGCCGGCATCCGCTTCCTGTCGCGCACGGGCGGCGGGGTGAAGGTGTTCGACGTCGCCGGATCGGAGGACGAGGTGGTGTCGGTCGCCCATATCGCCGACCAGGGCGAGGCCGAGGGGGACGGCGCGCGCGGCGCATGACCCCCTTCGATCTCGACCTCGCCATCCGCGCGGCGCGGGGCGAACGGCCGGGCTATGCCGCGCTGGCCGCCGCGCACGGGATGCATCCCCCCGGCCAGATCGCCGCCGTGGCAAAGCTGCTCGAGGCGACGATGGCGACCGATGCCGCGATGGACCGCCCGTTCCGCGCCGCGATCCTTGCGGCGCGCGGCCGCGGCGGCCTGCCGGCCCCCGGCTTCTTCGCCGCCGCCCGTGCGCTGGGGCGTTGGACCGGCCCCGACACAGGCCCCGAGGCCGCCGCCATGGTCGCTGCCGCCCGCGCCTGGTGGGCCGAGGCAATCCCGCCGCAAACCGACGCGCTCTGGGCGCTCGCGCGTTATGCCGCGCTGCGGCCCGGACTGCCCCCGGCACGCTTCCCGGCCGACACGCTGCGCGCGGCCACGCTCGCGGACCTCGCCGATCGCTACGACGCCTTCATCCTCGACGCCTACGGCGTGCTCAACCGCGGCGATGCCGCGATCCCCGGCGCCCCCGAACGCATCGCCGCGCTCCAGCGCCAGGGCAAACGGGTGCTCGTGCTGACCAATGGCGCGAGCCTTCCCCCCGCCGCCGCCCGGGCGAAATACGCCCGCTGGGGCTTTGCCTTCGATCCGGCCGACATCATCGCCTCGCGCGCCCTCGCGGCCACGGCGCTCGCCGCCCTGCAGGCCGCGCATCCCGGCCCCTGGGCCGCCATCGGCCCCGCCGATGCCGGCCTCGACGACCTGCCCGGCGACATCCGCCCGCTCGACCGGGACCTGCTCGAGGGTGCCGCGGGGTTCCTCTTCCTCGGTGCCCAGAGCTGGACCGACGATCGCCAGGCCGCACTCGAGGTCGCCCTTGAAAACCGCCCCCGTCCTGTCCTCTGCGCCAATCCCGACCTTGTCGCCCCGCTCGAAACCGGCTTCAGCCGCGAGCCGGGGGCCTTCTGCCACCGCCTCGCCCGCCTCGGCCATGCCGTGCACTTCACCGGCAAACCCTACCCCGCCGCCTTCGCCGCCGCCCGCGCCCGCCTGCCCGGCATCCCCGCCCGCCGCATCGCCATGGTCGGCGACAGCCCGCATACCGATATCCTCGGCGGCGCTGCCGCGGGGCTGGCGAGCGTGCTCGTCACCGGCCATGGCCTGCTGCGCGGGCTCGAGCCGGCCGTCGTCATCGCCGCAACCGGCATCCGGCCCAATGCCCTCTGCCCCGACCCCTGACGCTGCCGCAAGGGCACGCCGCGCTTGCCTGCCGCCAGCACCGGTCCCGCCGATGCCGTCCCCGCCAAACGCCGCGCCGCCAGCCCGCGCCACGCCCCGGCTTCAGGCTGGCCCAAATATCCCCGCCGGAGGCGCAGCTCTCCGCCCCGCGATCCCGCCGGGGCACCGGGGGTGACATGGCCACCTTTCGCCCCCACATCCCACCCATGACAGAGATCGATATCGGCCGCTTCGCCTACCTCGCCCTCCTGCTCGCCGCCGTGGCGGGCTGGGTCATCGTCGAACACCGCGGGCGCATCGGCACGCTGCTGCGCCATGCCGCGGGCTGGGGGTTCATCTTCCTCGCCGCCATCGCGGGCTATGGCCTGTGGTCGGACATCAGCCGCGACATCGCCCCGCGCCAGGCGGTGATGCAGGACGGCGCGCGGATCGAGGTGCCGCGCGCGCCGGACGGGCATTATTATGTCACCCTCGGCGTCGGCGGCACGCCGCTGCGCTTCATGGTCGATACCGGCGCGACCTCGGTCGTGCTGTCGGACCGCGACGCGGACCGGCTCGGCATCGACCGGCGCACCCTCGCCTTCACCGGCATGGCGCGCACCGCCAACGGCACCATCCGCACCGCGCGCGTCACGCTGCGCGACGTCACGCTGGACGGCGTGCCGCTGGGCGACATCGGCGCCTGGGTCGGCGAGGGGCCGCTCGACGTCTCGCTTCTGGGCATGGATTTCCTCGGCCGCTTCGCCCGGATCGAGATCGCCCGCGACCGGCTGGTGCTGACGCGCTGACCGCGGATCGGATGCGCCGAGCGCCTCAGCGCTCCCCGCCCGCCTCGGCCTTGCGCACCCATCGGCCCGCTTCCTCGGCCCAGTATTCGGCGCGCGCACCCGCACCGGTCAGGCGCCGCCACTGGCCGCGCGCGGCCTCGACCGCGGCCGGATCGTTGCCGTCGAACAGGACCGACACCCTTTCGTAGGCCGCGAGATCGCTTGGCTCGATCGCGGCTCCGTCGAGGCTGACGAGATAGCGCGCGCCGTTCGCCGGCCGGCCGGCGCCGGCCATGAGGATCACCGGCTGGTCCGCGTCATGCGGCCCGCCGGCGAGGCCATGGGCAAAGAACCCGTCCTCGGGGCCGAGCCAGAGCGCGGCATCCCACCACGCCGCCCGTTCGGCCGAAGGCGCGCGCAGCGCGACGCGCCATCCCTGCCCCAGCGCGCGTTCGGACAGTTGCATCACGACCGCCGGCGGCGACAGCCGCGTGAGGTGATAGAACCGCGCCCCCGCCGTCATGCCTGCGCGCTGCGCGCGACCCTCGCCACGCTCAGCCCTTTTCGTAGCCGTCGCGCACTAGCCGGTCGAGCGCCCGCACCCCCCAGCCCGTCGCGCCCTTGGGCGCGAAGGCCGTCTCGGCGCTGGTCCGCGCGGTGCCGGCGATGTCGAGATGGATCCAGG
>JBKBQT010000091.1:0-3620 GCA_046292445.1 Gemmobacter sp. | reverse complement strand
AGACTGACGCGGCCACCGCCCGCAATGCCGGCCTGCGCTTCGCCCTCTTCACCGGCGGCTACCGGCATGCCCCTGCGGAAAGCCTCGGCGCGGACCTGTTGTTCGACCGGTTCGACGACCTTCCGGCGCTGATCCTGCCGTGACGCTCGCCGCGCTGATCTTCGATGTGGACGGAACACTCGCCGAGACCGAGGAGGCGCATCGGAAGGCGTTCAACGATGCCTTTGCCGATGCCGGGCTGCCCTGGCACTGGTCGCGCGAGGATTACCGCATCCTGCTGCGCACCACGGGCGGCAAGGAACGCATCGCGGCCTATCAGGCGTCCCTTTCGGATGCCCCGCTCGACAGCGCCGCCATAGCCGCACTGCACCGGGCCAAGACGGACCGCTACACGGCCCTCATCGCCCGCGGCGGTCTCGCCCTGCGCCCGGGCGTGGCAGAACTGGTCGCGGCGGCGCGGGCGCGGGGCCTTGCGCTTGCCGTCGCCACGACCACGTCCGAGGCCAATGTCGAGGCGCTTGCCCGCGCCTGCTGGGGCCAGCCCGCAGGGGCGGTGTTCGATGTGATCGCGGCCGGCGACATGGTCGCAGCCAAGAAGCCCGCGCCCGACGTCTACCGCCTCGCGCTCGACCGGCTCGGCCTGCCCGCCGCTTCCTGCCTTGCCTTCGAGGACAGCCGCAACGGCCTGCTGGCGGCGCGGGGGGCGGGCTTGCGCGTTGTCGTCACGCCGGGCCTTTACACGGCGGGCGAGGATTTCGCCGGCGCCGCCGCGCTCCTGCCGGATCTGTCCGGTTTCGATCCCTGGCGCCTCGCCCCCTGATGACGGCGCGGGCGGCCGGGCGCCTAGAGGCCGAGCCGCGCCTGCACCGCCGCATCCCAGCCGAGCGTCAGCCCCGCGTCCGACCGGATCACCGGCCGCTTCATCAGCGTCGGCTGGGCGGCAAGCTGCGCCTCGGGCTCGCTCGCGCGCAGGAAATCGGACGCACCCCGCCATGTCGTGGACTGCCGGTTGATGATCGCATCGCCGAATTCGGTAACGAATTCGGCAATTTCGGCCTCGCTCAGGGGGTTTGCCCGGACGTCGCGGAACGTGACGTCATGCCCGGCGGCCTGAAGCGCCTTGATGGCCTTCTTGCAGGTATCGCAAGTCGATATGCCATAGACGATCATGCTGTTTCCACCCGTGCGGCAACGTCCACTGCCTGCCAAGGCCCTGTATCGAGCCGGGCCGGACCCGGCGTCAAGCCGGCACGAGACCGAGTGCGCGGGTGATCGCCACCCCGGCCCAGGCCGAAACGGCCGTCAGCACCGTGCCCCAGGCGAGATCGGTCGCCACCATCGACCAGTGCCAGCCCTTGAGAACGGCGTAACTGGTGAACTCGTAGGTGCCATAGGCCATCGCCCCGATCACGGCGGCGGGCAGGATCGCCTGCATCGGCGCATCGGCCTTGAGCGCCGGCCAGGACACCAGCCAGACGAGACCCGCGACATAGGCAAGGTAGAACGCCGCCGCCGGCCCGAGGCGGATGGTATCAAGCAGCATCCCCGCAAGGTGCCGCTCGAACAGCGGGCGCATCACGAAGGTCAGCATGATCGCATCGAGGACGAGAAACACCCCGGCAGTGCTGAGGTAGAGGACGGGCAAGGCAAGGGTCATGGCGCGGTCCGGCAAGCGAGGCCTCCGCTGGCCCCCGCCATGACCTAGCGCACCGGGCCGGGAAAGGCACCCCGTCAACCGCGAAAGGGCGGCCCTGCCTGCAGCGCCACCCGCGCCCGCCACCGGCGCGGGCCGCACGACCATCCCTGCCGCACAGGGCGAGGGCGCCGCGCCGTGGCACCCTCGCGCTTTCTTCCTTTGCGGTCCTGCCCTAAGTCCTGATCAGGGACGTTGCCGGCCGGACAGCGTCGCGGACAGGGGAGGCGCGGCCGATGCGCAATGGCGGGGTTTCATTCTGGTATGCCGATATCGGCGGCCTGCCCGCCCGTCGCCCGGCACTGGCCGGCGACACGGCGGCCGATGTCTGCATCGTCGGGGCGGGCTACACCGGCCTCTGGGCGGCATGGTATCTCAAGGCGGCCGACCCGACGCTCGACATCCTCGTGGTCGAGCGGGAATTCGCAGGCTTCGGCGCCTCGGGTCGCAACGGCGGCTGGCTGACCGGCGGGTTCGCCTGGAACCACGGCCGCTATGCCGAGGCGGGCGGCAGGGACGGTGTGCGCGCGATGATCCGCGCCCTGTCGCGCTCGGTGGACGAGGTCATCGCGATCGCCGAGGCCCAGGGGATCGATGCCGACATCCTGCGGACCGACGAGATCATGGTGGCGGTCAATCCCGGCCAGATGGCCCGCGCCGAGGCCGAGGTGGCGACGCGCCGCGCCTGGGGCGTGCCCGAGGACCGGGTGCGGATGATCGGCGCGGCAGAGACGCAGGCCCGCGTGGCCATCCCCGGCGCCATGGGCGCCATGGTGGTCGAGGGGGTGGCCCGCATCCAGCCTGCGAAACTGGTGCGCGGCCTTGCCGCGGCGGTCGAGCGGGCGGGGGTGCGGATCGTCGAGGGCACCGGCGTGACCGGCATCGCCCCTGGCCTTGTGACCACCGACCGGGGCCGCATCCGCGCGCACACGATCCTGCGCGCGACCGAGGGCTTCACGGCCGGCCTGCCGGGGCTCGGGCGCGAATGGCTCCCGCTCAATTCGGCACAGATCGTGACCGAGCCGCTGCCGCCCGAGGTCTGGGCGCGGATCGGCTGGGCGGGGCACGAAATCGTCGGCGATTTCGCCAATGCCTATTGCTATTGCCAGCGCACGCGCGAGGGGCGGATCGCGGTCGGGGCGCGGGGGGTGCCCTATCGCTGGGGCTCTGCCACCGACCGCGACGGGGTGGCGGATGGCGAGACGGTGCGGCGGCTCACCGCGATCCTGCACCGCCACTTCCCGGCCGCAAGGGGCGCGCGGATCGACCATGCCTGGTGCGGCGTGCTCGGGGTGCCGCGCGACTGGTGCGCGACGGTGGGGTTCGATGCGGCGAGCCGGATCGGCTTTGCCGGCGGCTATGTCGGGGTTGGCGTGTCCACATCGAACCTCGCGGGGCGGACGCTGGCCGACCTCGCGCTCGGGCGCGAGAGCGACCTGGTGCGCCTGCCCTGGGTGAACCGCCGCGTGCGCCGGTGGGAGCCCGAGCCGCTGCGCTGGCTCGGCGTGCGGGGGATGTATGGCCTCCTGAACGCCGCTGACCGGGCCGAGGCCGGGGGCAGCGGCCCGTCGCGGCTGGCCGCCTTGGGCAACTGGCTGACGGGGCGGTAGGGTGCGGACGGGCCGCCCGGGCGCCCGCGGTCAGCCCAGCCGGCGCAGCGGCATCGTCAGGCAATGCGCGCTGCCGCCGCCATGGGCGAACAGGCGCAGCTCGGGGTCGAGCACGGTCAGCCCTTCGGCCCGCAGCGCCGCGTTCGTCGCGTGGCTGTGTCGCGGCGAAAGCACGCGCCCATCGCCGAGCGCCAGCACGTTGCAGGCCATGTCGGCCATGGCCGCGCGGTAGCCGACCGGGATCGTGCGGATCTGCCGGTCCCGCAGCCAGCCGGCGAAATCGTCCGGCAGCGCGTCGGGGCAGATCAGCGCAAGGC
>JBKBQT010000090.1:0-3815 GCA_046292445.1 Gemmobacter sp. | reverse complement strand
TTGGCGACGCCGTCGAAGCCATCCCTGATCTTCTCGCGCATCCTGGTGACGGCCGCGTCGATCACATCGCTCATGCAACTTCCTCCAATCGTGACCGCGGGGCACTCGCTTTTCCCGGCGGCGGGGCTAAACTCCTGCGTGTTATGAAAGCACGCCGGCCATTCCTCAACCCTGTCGTTGCGGCATTCTGTGCCGCTCTCGCGGTTGTTCCCGTGCCACTGGCGGCGCAGACGGCCGAGGCCGTCGCGCCGGCGCCCGACGACCTGCCGGGCCTTCTGGCCGAACTTGCGCGCCCCGACCACAAGGCCTGGCGGCGAACCGAGCGCGAGATCCTGCGCGAATGGTCGAAATCCGGCTCGGCGGCGATGGACCTGCTTCTCCAGCGCGGTCGGCAGGCGATGCGCGAGGGCGACCATGCCGCGGCCATCGCCCATCTGACCGCGCTTGTCGATCACGCGCCCGATTTCGCCGAAGGGTGGAATGCGCGGGCGACGGCCTACTTCGGCGCCGGGCTTTACGGCCCGTCGGTGGACGACATCGCGCGCACGCTCTCGCTCAACCCCAGCCACTGGGGCGCGCTCTCGGGCCTCGGCCTCATCCTCGAGGAAACCGGCTTCAAGCCGCGTGCGATCGACGCCTATCGTGCTGCGCTGACTATACATCCGCATCTCGAGGGCATAAGGGCGCGGTTGGACCGGCTGATCCGCGAGACGGCCGGGCAGGATCTCTGACAACGCGCTTGCGGACCGGAGGGCACGTCCATGCGCGAGACGGCGCGCGTCACGGCCGTTCTGGGCCCGACCAACACCGGCAAGACGCATTATGCAATCGAGCGGATGCTGGCACACCGCACCGGCGTGATCGGCTTGCCGCTGCGCCTTCTGGCGCGCGAGGTCTATGACCGCATCGTCGCCGCCCGCGGCCCGTCCGTCGTCGCCCTTGTGACCGGCGAAGAGCGGATCGTGCCCGAGCGGACGGCCTACTGGGTCTGCACCGTCGAGGCCATGCCGCAGGAGATCGGGGCGGATTTCGTCGCGGTCGACGAAATCCAGCTCTGCGCCGACCCCGAGCGGGGGCATGTGTTCACCGACCGGCTGCTGCGGGCGCGGGGCCTGCACGAGACGCTGTTCCTCGGATCCGACACCATGCGGCAGGCGATTGCGGGGCTGGTGCCGGGGGTGACGTTCATCACCCGGCCGCGGCTGTCGGAACTGACCTGGGCAGGTTCGAAAAAGCTAAGCCGCATGCCCGCTCGCTCGGCCATCGTCGGGTTTTCGGTTGAAAACGTCTATGCGATTGCCGAGCTGATCCGTCGCCAGAAGGGCGGCTGCGCGGTGGTGATGGGCGCGCTGAGCCCGCGCACGCGCAACGCGCAGGTCGCGCTCTATCAGAACGGGGATGTGGATTACCTCGTGGCCACCGATGCCATCGGGATGGGACTCAATCTCGACATCCGCCATGTCGCCTTTTCCTCGACCGCCAAGTTCGACGGGCGGCGGATGCGCGCGCTCTACCCGCACGAGCTTGCGCAGATCGCCGGCCGGGCGGGGCGGCACACGGCGCCGGGCACCTTCGGCGTGACCGGCGAGGCGCGCCCGCTGGAGGAAGACACGATCGCGGCCATCGAGGAGCACCGCTTCCTGCCGGTGCGCAAGCTCCACTGGCGCAACGAATCGCTCGATTTCGGCACGGTGGACCGGCTGCTGGCGGCGCTCGAGCGGCAGACGTCGAACGACTGGCTCACCCGGTCGCGCGACAGCGACGATCTGGCGGCGCTCAAGGTGCTAGCGGCCAATCCCGAGGTGCGGGCCTGCCTCGGCGGCCCGGCGCAGGTGAGGCTGTTGTGGGACGTGTGCCGCATACCCGACTTCCGCGGCATCTCGGGCAGCGAACATGCGGGCCTGCTGGCACGGATCTTCGACTTCCTCAAGGACGGCCGGCCGGTCCCCGACGACTGGCTGGCGCGCAACATCGCGCGGATCGACCGCACCGACGGCGATATCGATGCGATCTCGCGCCGGGTCGCCTTCATCCGCACATGGACTTACGTGGCGCAGCGCCGCGGCTGGACGGCCGACGAAACCCATTGGCGCGAGGCAACCCGCGCGGTAGAAGACCGCCTGTCGGACGCGCTCCACGCGCGGTTGACGCAACGGTTCGTGGACCGGCGCACCAGCGTTCTGATGCGCCGTCTGAAGATGAAGGAGAGCCTCGTGGCCGAGGTGAACGCCGAAGGTGTGGTGACGGTCGAGGGCGAGTTCGTCGGGCGGCTGGAAGGCTTTCGCTTCCGCATGGACAAGGCGGCGAGCGAGGGCGAGGCGCGCACCCTGCGCCAGGCCGCGACCGAGGCGCTCCGGCCCGAGTTCAGCCTGCGGTCGGACCGGTTCTACAACGCCCCGGACACCGAGCTCGACTATACCGAACAGGGCGGGTTGATGTGGGGGACCACGGCGGTCGGCAAGCTGGTCAAGGGCGCCGATCCGCTCAAACCGCTGGTCGAGGTGTTCGTGGACGAGGAGGCGGGCGACGCGGTGGCCGACAAGGTGCGCCGGCGCCTGCAGCATTTCATTGACCGCAAGGTGGCCGCGCTGTTCGAGCCGCTGCTGGCCCTGTCGCGTGACGAGGCGTTGAGCGGGCTCGCTCGCGGCTTTGCCTTCCGCATCGTCGAGGTGCTCGGCGTGCTGCCGCGCGAGAGGGTCGCCGACGAGGTCAAGGCGCTCGAGCAAGAGGCGCGCGCGGCGCTGCGCAAGCACGGCATCCGCTTCGGGCAATACACGATCTTTCTGCCGCAACTTCTCAAGCCGGCTGCGACGCGGCTGCGCATGGTTCTGTGGTCACTCTGGCAGGGCCTCGACGAATTCCCCGAGAGCCCGCCCCCAGGCCTCGTGACCATCCCGAACCTGCCTTCCGTGCCGCCGGGCCACTACACGCTGGCCGGCTATCATCCCGCCGGCACCCGCGCGATCCGCATCGACATGCTCGAACGTCTGGCGGACATCATCCGGGCCAAGGACAGCCGTGGCGGGTTCGAGGCGACGCCGGACATGCTGTCGATCACCGGGCTGACGCTGGCGCAGTTCGCCGACCTGATGACCGGCCTCGGCTATCGTGCCGAGCAGGGCGAGCGGCCGAAGGCGCGCCCGGATGCGGGCGCGAAAGCGCCGGTGCCGTCGGCCGAAGGGGCCGCCGCGCCTTCGGCAGAGCCTGCGGCAGAGGCGGTGCCTGCCGGTGACGCGCCGCAGCCCGGTGATCCGGGCGAGGGTGCGGCCGCCGATGCGCATGCCGTGGCGGATACGCCCGCAGCGGCGCAGGCCGACGCGCCGCCTGTCGCCGCCGGCGGCGCCGACGCCGCGGCTGCGCTCGATCCGGTCGCGGCCGATGACGCCGGGGTGGCGGGCGAACCGTTTCCGGCCGAGATGGAGGTGTTCTACACCTTCGTCTGGGCGCCGCGCCAACGCGGCCCGCGCCGCGATGGTGCCGGGCGCGACGCCGCCCCCCGCGACCGGCGCGAGCCGCAGGGCGAACGGGGCCAGCGCGGGCGCGGCCGGCAGGGGCAGGCCGGCGCCGATCGCGCGCCGCGCGTCGGTGCAGACGGGGCGGCAGGGCCCGCGCCCGATGCCGCCGCATCCCCGCCGCAGGCCGATGGCGATGGTGCCCCTGCCACGCCGCGGCCGGGTAAGAGTGACCGGCACGCGCAGGACAAGCGTGCGCAGGGCGGCGCCAAGACGGGTGGCTCCTACGGCAAGGGCGGGGCGCCGGGTGGCAAGGGCAAGGGCAAGCCGCCCGGCAAGGACGCAGGGCGCCGGCAGGATGCG
>JBKBQT010000089.1:0-3874 GCA_046292445.1 Gemmobacter sp. | reverse complement strand
GGGATCAGCTTTTCGGGGAAGTGATAGGGGCCGTAGTTGTTGGAACAGTTGGTCAGCACCACCGGCAGGCCGTAGGTTTCGTGCCAGGCCCGCACGAGGTGATCGGATGCCGCCTTGGAGGCGGAATAGGGGCTGCGCGGGTCGTAGGGCGTCGTCTCGTCGAACCGTCCCGTCGGGCCGAGCGAGCCGAAAACCTCGTCGGTCGAGATATGGTGGAACCGGAAGCCGGTCGGCCGCCCCGCCGCCGTCCAGAACGCCCGCACCGCCTCGAGCAGGGTATAGGTGCCGGTGATGTTGGTCGAAATGAAATCGCCCGGCCCGTCAATCGACCGGTCCACGTGGCTCTCGGCCGCCAGATGCATCACCGCATCCGGCGCATGCACCGCGAGGATGCGGTCGAGCGCGGCGCGGTCGCGGATGTCGGCATGCGCGAAGGCATAGCGCGGGCTGTCCGCCACCGGGGCAAGGCTCGCGAGGCAAGCCGCATAGGTCAGCGCGTCGAGGTTGACCACGTCATGCCCCGCCGCCACCGCCTGCCGCACGACCGCCGATCCGATGAACCCGGCCCCGCCGGTCACGAGCAGCTTCATCGCCCCACTCCCTTCAGAACGGCGTGTCGAGATCACGGAACGCCGGCGCCGCCGCATCCTTGGCCGACAGGATCGCATCGCCCGGCGCGATGCCCCAGTCGATGGCCAGATCGGGGTCGTCCCAGCGCACCGCCCCCTCGCAATCGGGCGCGTAATAGGCGTTGCACTTGTAGGCGACCTCGGTCTCCGGCTCGCGGGTGACGAAACCGTGCAGGAAGCCCTCGGGGATGAAGAGCTGCCGGCCGTCGGCGGCCGAAAGCTCCACCGCCACCCAGCGGCCGTAGGTCGGCGAGGCGCGGCGGATGTCCACCGCCACATCGAGGATGCGTCCGCGCAACACCCGCACCAGCTTGGCCTGCGCATGGGGCGGGCGCTGCATGTGCAGCCCGCGCAACGTGCCGACGGGGCGCGAGAAGGACTGGTTGTCCTGCACGAAATCGACGTCGATCCCCTGCGCGGCGAGGGCGCGGCGGCTCCAGGTCTCGCTGAACCACCCGCGGTCGTCGCCGAACCGGCGCGGGGTGACGATGCGGACGTCGGGAATGGCGGTGGCTTCGATCATGGACAGGTCTCCGGCCCGTCCGGCCTACACCCGAAGCGTGACGGTTTCCAGACCGTGGCGCGGCGGGCATGCGGCCCGATGCGGCGGCGAAGGCGCCCGGCGATCCCGCGCGCACCGGCGGACCGGCGCGACCTGCCCAAGGATCGGCGCTGCTGCAGGTTAGCGTCCTGCGTCGCGTTCCGGTATACGCAGGCTTGGCGGTCGGCGATTCTGTCGCCCGGTTCTCGGGAGAGACATGCATGGGTATCGAAAGTCTGCTGGCCATTCTCATCGTCGGCGCCGTCGCGGGCTGGCTCGCGGGGCTGATCGTCAAGGGCTATGGCTACGGCCTTCTGGGCAATATCGTGGTCGGCGTCGTCGGCGCCTTCGTTGCGGGGCTGCTGCTGCCGCGGCTCGGGATCGGCCTCGGATCGGGCCTTGTCGGGTCGATCATCTTCGCGACCTTCGGCGCGGTGGTGCTGCTGTTCCTGATCCGGCTGCTCAAGCGCGTCTGACCCGGCCCGGCAGGCCCGGGCCTGACGTCACGGTGAACTGCCCCGCCCGCCCTCGACCCCGCCCGGACCCTGCGCCACATAGAGGCGGGCGGGATGGCCTGCCTGCAGGGCCGCCCGCCGACGAGGACGGGGGATGGGATGACGGTGAACACGGTTCCGGTTTCGGCCGGCCAGGCGCTCGGTGTGCTGCGCGCGGGCTGGGCCGCGCAGCGGGCCGGGGCGATGACCCTGTCCTGGATGCTGCATGGCCGCCCCGGCGTCGGCAAGACCGACATCGTGCGCCAGCTCGCGGCCGAGACGGGCGCGCGGCTCTTTGATCTGCGCCTGACGACGATCGAGCCGCAGGATCTGCGCGGCTTGCCCTATTACGACCACGCGACGCGCCGCACGCTGTGGTATCGCCCCGAGGATCTGCCCGATGACCCCGCCGCCCCGGCGCTCTTGTTCCTCGACGAACTGACGGCGGCGGCGCCGCATCTGCACCCGGCGGTCTACGGCCTGCTGCAGGAACGCCGGGTCGGCCCCCATACCCTGCCGCCCTCGGTCTTCGTCGTCGCGGCCGGCAACGGGGCCGAGGACGGCGCGGTCGCCTACGAGATGGGGACGGCGCTCGCCGACCGGCTCGTCCACCTGCGGGTGGAGGCGAGCGCGCAGGACTGGCTCGACAATTTCGCCGTGCCGAATGGCCTGCATCCGGCGATCACGGCCTTCCTGCGGATCCGGCCCGACCTGCTCGAGACGATCCCGCAGGCGCTTGACCGCGGTCATGTGATCGCCTGCACACCGCGGTCCTGGCACCGGGCGGCGCAGATCCTCGCCGCCGTTCCCGACCGGACGGCGGCGCGGGTGATGCTGGCCGGCACGCTCGGCGATGCGGTGGCCGCCGAGTTCCAGATGATCGCCGACGACATCGCCGCAACCGTCGATGCCGGGCGGCTGCTGGCGGCGACGGGGCGCGAACGGGCGGTGCTCTACCCCGCCTCGATGCACGGGCTGCATGCGCTGATCCATGCGCTGGTCGGGGGGCTCGGGCCCGACAACGCGGCGGCAAGCATCGCGGCGATGGCCGATATCCGCCAGCTCGACCGGCTGCGCCCCGACGCGCCGGCCTTCGCCCGCATGCCGCTGGCCGAACTGGCGACCCACGGGTTCGAGATGCTGATCCGGCAGGGCCTTGCCAAGGGTCTGGCCGATACCTTCCTCGACCACCCCGCCTATGCCGCCTATGCGGCCGAGCGGCGGGCGATGGGCCTCGAATGACGCATTCGGCCCGCGCCCGCGCCGCGCTGATCCGGCTGGCCGAGGCCGACCCCGCGATCGGGGCGCTCGCGCTCTGGGTGGATCACCGCGACGGCGCGGGGCGCGATCTGCCGGCCTGGACCGACGGCGCGACGATCTGGTACGGGCCGGCCTTCGCCGTGCTCGCCCCGCACGAACAGGTCGGGCTGGCGGCGCATCATGTCCTGCACGCGGCCTTTCGCCATCCGGCCCGTGCGAGGGCCATGGCGCTGCGCTTCGGCGGCGATTTCGATGCACCGCTCTTCACCCTCGCCTGCGATGCGATCCTCAACCAGACGCTGACCCTCGCGGGCCATGCCCTGCCCCGCCCGGCGGTGCTGCTGCCCGACCTTCTGTCGGCGGCGCTGCCCGAGGAACAGGCGCTGACCGGATGGGATGCCGAGGCGCTCTACCTGCGCCTGCGCGCCGCGCCGGGCGGACGGCAGGGCGACCGGGGACGGGGGGCGCGGGCGGCGGCGGATTATGCCGCAGCGCAGGGCTTTGCCCCCGATCTCGATCCCGGGGCAGGGCAGGGCACCGGTGGGCCGGACGAGGACGCGCTTGCCGAAGCCGACTGGCAGGATCGCGTCACGCGCGCCCTGGCCGCCGGGCGCATGGCGGGCCGGGGGATCGGCGCGCTCGGCCCTGGCCTGATCGACCTGCCTCGGCCAAGCGTGCCGTGGGAGCGTCACCTGCGCCGCCTGCTCGCCCGCGCGCTCGACACTTGGCCGCAGCCCGCGGCCGCCCGCCCGGCACGGCGCTGGCTGGCGGCCGACGCCGATGCCGCCGCCCGGGGGCGCCCGGCGCCGGCCTTCGAGGCGGGGCGCGCACGCCACATCGCGCGCGCGCGTATCGCTGCCTGCATCGACACCTCGAGCTCGATCGACGACGCGACCCTTGCGCTCTTCGCCGCGCAGATCGCCGGGATCGGGCGTCGGACGGGGGCCGAA
>JBKBQT010000088.1:0-4063 GCA_046292445.1 Gemmobacter sp. | reverse complement strand
CCGCAACGACCCGGTGATGAAAAGTTCCAGTTGCCCGCGCTCTTTCCGCCCCAGCATCGCAGCCTCTCATCCATCGACATGCAAATTGAATCAGAGGCATGGGGCTTTTTCAACAGCCCCCACCGGACCGTTTCCTGTTCCCTCGAACCCCGCAGCCGGCAGATCGGCCGCCGCGACGGCGTAAGATGACGCTTCCAGGTCAGATGCCGTAATGGGGCTCGGCGCGAGTCGGCACCGTTTCGGCTTCCTGATGCGTGGTTTGACGTCTTGATGGCTGACGGGAGGTAAGGTGTCGTTGTCCCTGACACGGCTGGCGTGTCGACGGGGTCGTGCCGCGAGGCGCGCCCCAATTCCCTGGTCAGGAAGAAGGACAACGACATGGATCTGTTTATTGCTCTTGATGTCTCTCTGGCAAGCACGGCGCTCTGCGCCCTGAATGCGCATGGCAAGGTGGTGAAGGAGGCAAAGGTCGACAGCGAGCCGGAGGCGCTGATCGCGGTCTTGCGCGAGCTTCCCGGCAGCGTTGTGGTCGTCGGCCTCGAAGCGGGCCCGCTCTCGCAATGGCTGCACCTGCACATGAGTGGTGCCGGTTTCACCGTCGTGCTGCTGGAGACCCGGCAGGTGAAGGGCGCCCTGAAGGCGATGCCGATCAAGACCGATCGCCGGGATGCGGAGGGCATCGCCCGGCTTTTGCAGATGGGCTGGTTCCGGCCGGTCCACTGCAAGTCGGTCTCGGCGCAGGAGATGCGGGCGGTTCTGAGTGCACGCAAATCGCTCCAGCAGGCCCTGATCAACCTGGAGCTTTCGCTGCGTGGCGTGCTGCGCAACTTCGGCCTCAAGATGGGGGCGGTGACGAAAATTCGCTTCGAGGCGCGGGTCCGCAAGCTGGTCGATGGCAACCTGATGCTGGAACGAGCTGCCGCACCCGTCCTGCGCGCCCGCGAGGAATTGCGCAAGGAACTCGCCGGTCTGGAGAAGCTGCTGCGCGATCTGGCCAAGACGGATCCTGACTGCCGGTTGATGATGACGATGCCGGGGGTTGGCGCGGTCGTGGCGCTGACCATGCGCACGGCGGTGGATGATCCCGAGCGGCTTCACTCGTCGAAAGATATCGGCCCCTAGGCGGGCCTGACCCCGCGGCGCACCCAGTCCGGTGAGCGCGATGTCATCGGCCAGATCACGAGAGCCGGGGATGCCGCCTTGCGCACAGCGCTTTGTCAGGCCGCGAATGCGGTGTTGTGCCGAAGCGCGCCGAGCTGGCTCAAGGCCTGGGCGCTGCGGGTGGCGGCGCGTCGTGGCAAGAAGCGCGCCACGGTCGAGCTGGCCCGGCGGATCGGCGTGGTGCTCCACCGCATGTGGCGCGACGGGACGGAATTCCGTTTCACCCGAGAGGAAGCGATGGCGGCGACACCACGGGCTGCGTGACGGTGGCCTGGCCATCACGTAAGGCAATGCAAACAAAACGATATTCAGAGCAGGAGGAACAGGCCAGGCACTGAGGCCATGGCTTGCCGAGGTCCCGATCGGGACGCGGTTCCCGACGATGCCGCCTGGCGGCTTGCTATCCGGGCCTGTCCCGAGAACGCAATTCAGATTGGCACGCGGGAACCGCACTTGAACCAGGCATCGAGAGGCGGCCATCGCGCCGACCTCGGACGGAAGCAACATCCCGGGCCGGGAACGACATATCGGCATCACATGAGCATTCGGCACAGGCCGAACCGCATTTAGAGTCACCCCTTTGGCTCGGCGCTGGCAGGCATCTGTTTCGCGCTTGTTTCATGTTGTTCCATGGCTCTTGACTACGACCGCCCCATTACGGAAGCCGCCAGAGCGTCGAACCACGTCCATGCAGCCGCGCCCTCAGCCTCCGTTCCAGCCGTTCGCCCAGACGGTCCGAGCACTGCCGCGCTGGCGACCTGTTCGCCGAAGACGAGCCCCGGTCGGCAGGCTGCGACGAGACGCAGGAAGGCGGGCGCGAGATGGCGGTCATCGTCCTGTCCCTTGCGCTGTCCGGCCTGGCTGAAGGGCTGGCAGGGCGGCGAGCCGGTCCAGACGGTCTGGTCGCCGGCCACGCCCGCGAGGCGCAGCGCGTAGGGCCAGCCGCCGATCCCGGCGAAGAAGTGGCATTGCGCGAAGCCGTGCAGGTCGGCAGGCTCCACC
This sequence comes from Gemmobacter sp., assembly GCA_046292445.1. Taxonomy (GTDB): domain Bacteria; phylum Pseudomonadota; class Alphaproteobacteria; order Rhodobacterales; family Rhodobacteraceae; genus CALIZF01. The sequence goes on along the minus strand of JBKBQT010000088.1, from coordinate 1,900 downwards.
TCGAGGATGGACCTTCCGTCCACCTCGCCCGCAGGCAGTAGCCTGGCTGCGATCAGTTCCCGCAGCCAGGCGCAGGCCGCGGGATCGGCATCGTTGTAGTAGACGGCCATCAGGCAGCGGCTTCGGCCTTGTCACCCAAGCGCTCGGCTCTCACCTGCGCGAAGGTCCGGCCATCGCCGTCGAGGATCGCGTCGCGCCCTGTGTCCGACTGCCAGCGTTCCACGGCGACATCGACGTAGGCCGGGCTGATCTCCATCGCGAAGACGCGACGGCCATTGGCCTCGCCCGCCATGATCTGCGAGCCTGACCCCGAGAATGGCTCGTAGCAAAGCCCGCCCCGCGCCACATGCTGGCGCATCGGGATGCCGAAGGCGTCCAGCGGCTTGGGCGTCGGATGGTCGGGGCGCTCGTCCTTGGCGAATGACGGCATCTCCCAGGTCGATGGCAGCGTTTCCTCGGCCACCTTCGGCGGACGGTTCGGGCGGCGCCAGCCCATGAAGCAGGGCTCGTGCTTCCAGAGGTAATGCGACCGGGTCAGCACGCCCCGGTCCTTCACCCAGATGATCTGCTGATGGACGAAGGCGCCGGCCTTTTCCCAGCAGGCCTCCAGCATCGCCTGGCGGCGCGAGGCGTGCCAGCAGTACCAGGCCGCGTTTTCGGTGACGGCCTCGGCGACAGCGGCCGCGATGAAGCCGTCATAGAGCTCCGCGCCCTGAGAACTGTCGTCCCATGTCGTGCCGTAGGAGGCAGACCAGTCCTTGTTCCGCGTCGGGTGGTTCGACCCGTCGTAGTCCACGAGATACGGCGGATCGGTGGCGAACAGGATCGCCCGCTCGCCGTTCATCAGGCGGCGGACGTCGTCATGGTTGGTGCTGTCGCCGCAGAGCAGCCGGTGGTCGCCGAGGATCCACAGGTCGCCCGTCCGTGACGCCGGATTGCGCGGCGGCTCGGGGATGGTCACCGGAGGCACCGAGCCTCCGGCGCCACCTTCTTCTTCACTGCCCGAGTCCGGATCAAATGCCAGCAGTTTGTCGAGCTCACCGTCGGAGAATCCGACCAGCGACAGGTCGTAGTCGTCCGCCAGCAGATCTTGCAGCTCGGCCGACAGCAGCGCCTCGTCCCATGGGCTTTCGGCAAGCCGGTTGTCCGCGATCCGGTACGCTCGCCGCTGCGCCTCGGTCAGGTGCCCGAGCACGGTGACCGGCGCTTCGGTCAGCCCGAGCTGCGTCGCGGCGAGCACCCGCCCGTGTCCCGCGATCAGCTCGCCGTCCTCGCCGACAAGGCAGGGCACGGTCCAGCCGAACTCGGCCATGCTGGCGGCTAGCTTCGCGACCTGGTCGGGCCCGTGCTTCTTGGCGTTGCGGACATAGGGCTGGAGCCTGGCCAGCGGCCATTGCTCGATACGCTCCGGGGCGAAGCTCAGCGTCATGCGTGTTCCTGTCGATGGCTTGGGGCGGCGGTCCGGGCCGCGATGGACCCCCGCGGGGTGGACTTCACTGGGGCGGAGTCCACTGGCTTCCGGGTGGACTCCGGCATCCGCGGGGTATCCACCCCGCGCCGCCGGTCAGATTTTTGAAATCACGAGGCTTTCAGGCGTCGCAGGTGGCTTTTGGACTCCGGGTGGCTTCCCAAAAATCGGCCCTGTCGCTGGCGATATTGCGCGCTTCGCCCGCCAGCATACGTTCCGGCCCGAAAAGGAACCGGAAAACAAAGGCTTGGCGGTCTGGACCCCGGCTGGACCCTGCGCTGGACCCCGGGAAGCCAGCGGCGGCGGGGCATCCCGCGCGCGCCTCTCCCGAGTATATCCGGTTTGTAGCTCTCAGCCGGGGTGCGGTGAACCCTCTGCGATGTCTCTCCGAAAATTGTCTCACCGGACGATTTTTCTTGACAGCCGGTCGGC
>JBKBQT010000087.1:0-4195 GCA_046292445.1 Gemmobacter sp. | reverse complement strand
ACGACCGTGACGCCGAACACCTCGCCCAGCCGCGGATGGGTGGCAAGCCCGATGGGCCAGAGCTCGGCCGACCAGTTGGTGATCGCGTGGATCGCGTGGCCCCGCGCCGCCAGCGCATCGAGAATGTCCCAGGTGCCGGGCACCCGGTCGGCGATGGTCAGGTGGAACCGCGGCCCGTATTGCGCAAGGATCGCCGCATCCGCAGGATCGGGCACGGCCGCGACCGCCTCGGCCAGCGTGCGGCCGCGGTCCTGCTGGACGTTCCAGGCGGCAAAGCCCACGCGGTCGAGAAAGGCGCGCGTCGCCGCGCGCGTGCCAAGATCGGGCAGGAAGGCGGCGACCGGATCCCAGGCGACCAGGACGTTGCCGATATCGAAAACGATCGCTGTCATGCCTGCCCCTGCCCTTCTCTTGCCGCGATTGCCCGGCACACTGTCATCCCTGACCCCGAGGCCCTGCCGCCATGATCGAGACCGACCCCATCGTGATCGCCCTTGCTGCGGCGGTGCTGTTTGCGCTCGCCATCACGCTGCGCCTTGTCGCGGCACTGTGGTTGCGCCCCGACCATCCGGTGAACCGCATCGCGGATGCGGCCGAACGGCCGCTCTGGGCCGTCAGGCCGGCGCCACACGATCCCCACGCGGCCGGTGCCACCCCGATGCCGGGCGGTGACCGCCCCTGCGACTGACATGCGATCGCCCGGACGCCGCACCCGCAGGGCCGGACCCCGGCAGTGGCGCAGCATCATCCCGTCGTTCGGCCCGAGGCATGAACCGCTATGGCAAGACTGATCTTCTCCATCGTCTGGACGGCCGCCGCCCTCGGCGGTGTCGCCCTCATCGCCCGGGACGGAGCGGGGGCCATGCTCGCCTTTCCCGCGGTGGTCTATGTCACGGTCTTTCCGCTCTTCGGGGTGATGGCCATCCTGCTGTCGCTGCACGACATCCGCCGCCGCCGAACGCTTCGACAGGTGACCGAGAACGGCGTGACGGTGTGGGTCTGGATCGGCCTGAACGGCGCCGAGCGCCGGGCCGAGGCCGATCCCGTGCCGGACTGGGACAGCGCCGATGGCGATGGCGGGGACGGGGGCGACTGACATCGTCATTGCGCCGCCTCCTGCGCCGCCTGCGCTTCGGCCCGCAGACGGCGGATCAGCTCCAGCTCGGCCTGGAAATCGACGTAATGCGGCAACTTGATATGCTCGAGGAACCCGGTCGCCTGCACGTTGTCGCCATGGGCGAGCACGAATTCCTCGTCCTGCGCGGGGGCGCCGATGTTTTCCTCGCCCAGTTCCTTCCAGCGCAGGGCGCGGTCCACGAGGCTCATCGAGATCGCCTTGCGCTCGTTCTGCCCGAAGGTCAGGCCATAGCCGCGGGTGAATTGCGGCGGTTCGGTCTTGGATCCGGTGAACTGGTTGACCGTCTCGCATTCGGTCAGCTCGATTTCGCCGATGCAGACGGAAAACCCGAGCTCGGGCACCTCCATTTCCACCTCGACCGTGCCGATGCGAAGCTCGCCGACAAAGGCATGGGTGCGCCCGTAGCCGCGCTGCGTCGAATAGGCGAGACCGAGGGTGAACCCCTCGTCCGCCCGCGCGAGCGCCTGAAGGCGCAGCGCACGGCTCGCCGGCAGCGCCAGCGGCTCGCGCGTCAGGTCGGGGGGGGCGGCATCGACGGGCGGCTCGGTCTGGATCAGGCCGTCGCGGTTCAGGAACCCGGTGATATGCGGCACCGGCCCCGGTTCTGCCGGGGCCCGCGGGGCGACGGGGGGGGCGCCCTCGGCGGCCAGCGCGAAATCCAGAAGACGGTGCGTGTAATCGAACGTCGGACCCAGCACCTGCCCCCCCGGTGCATCCTTGAACGTGGCCGAGATGCGCCGGCTGCAGGCCATGGCGGCGGTGTCCACCGGAAGGCTCGCGCCGATCCGGGGCAGCGTGGTGCGATAGGCCCGGATCAGGAACACCGCCTCGATCAGGTCGCCGCGTGCCTGCTTGATGGCAAGCGCGGCAAGGTCGGGGTCGTAAAGGCTCCCCTCGGTCATCACCCGATTGACAGCGAGCGCAAGCTGTTCGCGGATCTGCGCGACCGACAGTTCGGCCACCCCCGGATCGCCGCGCCGCGCCTCGGCCAGCCAGGCATGCGCCGCCTCGATCGCCCGCTCGCCGCCCTTGACCGCGACATACATCAGAGGGCCTCCACCACCGTGGACCGCGGCAGGGCCGCGATCCGCTCGCCCGCGCACAGCAGCATGTCGAGACCGAGCGGAAACAGCGCCCGGTTGGCCCGATGCGCGGCCGGATCGGGCAGCGACAGATGCGCCGTGCCGTCGATCCCCGGCCCGGCGAGACGGGCCCCGGTCGCAGTCAGGGCCGGGCATTCGACGATCAGCGTCGCGCCGCGGTCGGGATACTCGGGGGTGCCGACGGCAAAGCCGGACAGCGGCAGCAGCGCATCCCAGGTGCCGACCGCGAAGGTCGCCCCCGCGCGGTCGGCGAAGGGCGCGCCGGTGTGGAAGGTGATCCAGCCCCGCACGCCTTCGCCGTCATGACCGGGCGCAAGGAACACGGGCGTGGTGCGGTCGGCCAGCGTCAGAAGCGCCACCCCCGCCGCGACCGACAGCGGCGCGGGCGGCACCGCGCCGGCCAGCGCATGGACCGCACCGGGCCGGGCCATCGCGTCGAGAATGGCGCGGAACGCCCGCGCCGCCTGAACCGGGGGATCGGCGAAACCGCCGGTCAACGCATCGGCCTGCATCAATCCTCCCCCCGCACCAGCGTGAAGAATTCGACCTTCGTGGCCGCCGCCCGCTCAGCCCGCGCCATGCGCCGCGCCGCCTCGTCCGCGGCAAGCGGGACAAGCACCGCCGCCCGCACCGCCGCCGCCTCGGGCCCCTGGAGCAGCGCATCGACCAGCGCCGCGTGGGCCGCATGCGCCTTGTCGCGCCCCTGCACCTGCGCCATGCCGACCGCCCCGGACGGCAGCCGCAACACGCAGCGCGTAACCGTCATCTCGCCGAGGTTGAAGGGCGCCCCGGTACCGCCGGCCCGGCCCCGCACCATCACCGCCCCGATCTCGGCCGGCCGCAGCCAGGTCACCGCGTCGAGCAGGCCGGCAAGTCCGGGCGGCAGCAGGGCCGCAAGCCGGACCGGCGCGGACCGGGCAAGAAGCCCCATCCAGTCGCGCCGGTCCACCGCCGCAGCGGCCTCTTCTCGCGTATCCTGCATCTGGACAACCGCCGCCGAAACTATACAACTAGACAGGTCGATACGCCGCAAGGCAGTCCGGCGCAAGGCCGTGCAGTGATGCGAGGATGTGAAATTTTGATGACAGGACGCAAGGGATGCCACGCAATCCGCTCTGGGCCGCGATAGCGGCGACCCTGTCGGACGAGATCGCTGCCGGCCGCTATGCTGCCGGCGACCGCCTGCCGTCCGAGGCACAGCTTGCGGCCCGCTTCGGGGTGAACCGGCATACGCTGCGGCGGGCGCTGGCCCAGCTTGCCGAACGGGGCATGGTCCAGCCGCGCATGGGTTCGGGCGTCTACGTCACGCCCGGACGGCGGATCGACTATGCGATCGGTCGCCGCGTCCGGTTCCATGCCAATATCGAGGCGCAGGGGGCAAGCGCGGGGCGCAGCATCCTCGCCACCGAAACCCGCCGCGCCGACGGTCCCGAGGCCGACCGGCTCGGCCTCGATCGCGGCGCGCCGGTGCATGTGGTCGAGGGCATCTCCTACGCCGACGGGGTTCCGCTCGGCCTGTTCCGGTCGGTATTCCCGGCGCTGCGCTTTCCGGCACTGATCGCGCTGCTGGGCGAGAATGCATCGATCACGGCGGCGCTCGCCGCCTCGGGGGTCGCGGATTATTCGCGCGCCCGCACCGACATATCCGCCACCCTCGCCGATGCCACGCAGGCGCTGCGCCTGCGGGTCGCAGAGGGTGCGGCGCTGCTGATGACCGAGGGGTTGAACATCGACCCCGCAGGGATCCCTGTCGAATTCGGCACGAGCTGGTTCGCCGCCGAACGGATCACCCTGACGGTAGAGCCGGAATGACCCCCCCCCCCGTGCGGGCGATCACGCGATTGCCAGCGCCCTGTCACGGCGATTTCACAGACTTGGCTTATCCACAGGAAAAATCACCGAGCAGGCCCATGACCCACCGGCTGCCCCCGCTGCGCCTTGTCGGCGCGACAGT
>JBKBQT010000086.1:0-4206 GCA_046292445.1 Gemmobacter sp. | reverse complement strand
GACTCGAGGTCCACCGACATCGCGCAGGACCAGTGGCCCGCATCGGGGGTCGAGGGGGTCGGCAGGATGCCGACCACGCCGGTGATGGCGTCGGGGGTGATGTCAGGCATGGGCAATCTCCTTGCGGTCGCCGGCCCAGGGCGCGGCGGGATCGTCGGGGGGGATCGAGGCGATCAGCAGGCGGGTATAGGGGTGCTGCGGATCGGCAAACACCGCCTCCACCGGCCCCTCCTCCACCACATCGCCCGCCTGCATGACCAGCACCCGGTCGCAGAGGTAACGGACGACACCGAGATCGTGCGAGATGAGGACGAGGCCGATCCCCCGCGCGATCCGCAGATCCAGCAGCAGGTTGAGGATCTGCGCCTGGACCGACACATCGAGGCCCGACACGATCTCGTCCGCCACAAGCAGGCGCGGCGCGACACACAGCGCGCGGGCAATGTTCACCCGCTGCTTCTGCCCGCCCGAAAGCTGCGCGGGAAAGCGGTCAAGAAGATCGGCCGGCAGGCCCGTCTCGCGCAGCAGCCCGCGGGCGCGCGCCTCGGGGTCGGTCCGGTCGCCGCGGCGCAGCGCCTCCATCGCCTGCGTGACGAGACGGCGGACGGTCCGGCGCGGGTTGAGCGCCGATTGCGGATCCTGGAACACCATCTGCAGCGCACCGAGCCGGATCGACCGCGCCGGACCGGTTCCGGCCGTCACGTCGCGCCCGTCGATGGCAATGCGCCCCCACGTTGGCACCTCGAGTCCCATGACCAGCCGCGCGAGGGTGGATTTGCCCGATCCGCTTTCGCCCACGACGCCGACGAACTCCCCCGCGCGCACGGTCAGCGTCACGCCCCGCACCGCATCGACCGGCGCGCCGCGCCGCAGCCCGATCCAGTTGCGCGGCGCCGGGAACCGTTTGGCAAGCGCGGTCAGGCGCAGCACCTCGGGCCCCTGCGCCGGCGGCGGGGGCAAGGGTTCGGGCCGCAGGGCTGCGGCACCTGCCCCGCAGGCGGCCGTGCAGCGGATACGGTGCCCGGGGGCGACCGCGCGCGGGGCGGGGCGGGCGGCGGCGCAGGCCGGATCGGCCACCGGACAGCGCGGCGCAAAGCGGCAGCCGGACAGCGCGGCGAGCGCCGATAGGCCGGGCATCGCGCCCCCCAGCGGCGCAAGGCGCAGGCGCGGGCCGGCAAGGCCGGGGATCGCGGCGCGCAGCGACCGGGTATAGGGATGCCGCGGATCGGCCATGACGGCCGCCGCCGGCCCCGCCTCCACCGCCTCGCCGGCATAGAGCACCACGATCTCGTCGCAGACCCGCGCAGCCAGGCGCAGATCGTGGGTGACGAAGATCATCCCCGTCCCGTGATCGGCCTGAAGCGCGCGGATCAGCGCGATGATCGTCACCTGTGTGGACACATCGAGCGCCGTCGTCGGCTCGTCCGCCACGATCAGGGCGGGCCGGCTGGCAAAGGCCATCGCGATCAGCACGCGCTGGTTCTGCCCGCCCGAAAGCTGGAACGGATAACGGTTCAGGATCGCGGCCGGATCGGGCAGGCGCACCGCACCCAGCGCCGCAACCATGCGCGCCCCGCGATCCGCGGCCGCGACTCCCAGCCGCCCCAGATGCTCGCCGAACTGCGCGCCGACGGTCATCAGCGGGTTGAGCGCCGTCAGCGGCTCCTGCGGGATGAAGGCGATCCGGTCGCCGAGCAGCGCGCGGCGCGGCGCCGGGGCAAGCGCGGCCAGATCCGCCCCGTCGAACCGCGCCGACCCGGCGGTGACGGCAAACCCGGGCGGCAGCGTGCCGGCGAGCACCCGGCCCACCATCGACTTGCCCGCCCCCGATTCCCCCACCAGCCCGACGACCCGGCCCGGCGGCACGGCAAGGCTGAGATCGCGCAGCACCTCGGCCCGCCCGCCGGGCAGGCGCGCGGCCACCGTCAGCCCCTCGACCACCAGCCCCGTCATGCCACCGCCCGCCCCGCAAGGCGCGGATCGAGCGCCCGGCGCAGCCCGTCGCCCAAGAGGTTGAATGTCAGCACGGCGACAAAGATGCCCCCGATCGGCAGGATCACCGCCCAGGGCGTCTGATACATCGTGCTGCGCGCATCGGCGACCATGACGCCCCAGGCGGGGATATGCGGTTCGACCGAGAGGCCGACGAAACTCATCGTCGCCTCGACGATGACCGCGATCCCCATCTCGAGACTCATGAGCGTGACGAGGAGGGGCAGGACGGCCGGAAACACCTCCCTGACGATCACCGCAAAGTGGCTGAAGCCCGCCAGCCGCGCGGCGGCGATGTAGTCGCGCCGCCGGATCACCAGCACCTCGGCCCGGATCACGCGGGCGAAGCGCGTCCAGTCCACCACGATGATGGCCAGGATCACCTTGTCCACCCCCGCCCCGAAGCCCACCAGCAGGATGAGCGCGAGGATGACGGGGGGAAACGACATCCAGGTATCGACGAGCCGCCCGACGAGCCAGTCCGTCCAGCCCCCCAGATACCCGGCCGCCAGCGCGATCCCGGTGCCCAGCACCATCGCCCCCGTCGCCGCGACAAAGCCGACGTAGAGCGCGAGCCGCGTGCCCCAGATCAGCCGCGACAGGATGCACCGGCCCAGCGTGTCGGTCCCGAACGGGTAGGCGGCATCGCCGCCCGGTACCCAGGCTGGCGGCAGGACGGTCGCGAGCAGATCCTGCGCATTGGGATCATTCGGCGCCAGCCACGGCGCGCCGAAGGCTGCGCTGAGCAGCGCGGCGAGCAGCAGCAGCCCCGCGATCACGCGGGGCGATCGCAGCGCCCGCCTCATGCCCGGACCCTGCGCCAGTGCCCGGGCGCGCAGGGGGGCCGCCTGCCCCCCTCTGGCCTGCGGCCATTCACCCCCCGGGGATATTTCGGCCAGCCTGAAGCCGGAAGCGCGCGCGCGCGGCCGGAACGCTGCGCGGCGGTGACAGGTGCGGCCTCGCACATTGCGGCGCCCGTAGAACGGTCCCTTGCCATCGCGGATTCAGGCTGGCCGAAATATCCCAGGGGGGGTGAAGCGCCGCAGGCGCGAGGGGGGGCATGCGGCCCCCCCTGCGGCGGCTGGCACCGGGTGCCAGCGGGGATCATGCGGCCCTCAGGCGTGGATTGACGACGAGGTAGATCACCTCGACCGTGGCATTTACTGCCAGAACCATCAGGCAATAGACCAGCGCGACCGCCTGGATCACCGGCAGGTCGTGGTTGCGCACCGCATCGACGATGAGGTTGCCAAGCCCCGGATAGCCGCAGATCACCTCGACCAGCACGGTGCCCCCGAACATGAACCCCGCCTGCACGCCAATGAGCGCGACGGTCGGCAGCGCCGCGTTGCGCAAGGCGTGGCGCAGCAGGATCGTGCGCTCGGGCACGCCGCGCAGCCGCGCCTGGGTGATGTAGTCCTCGCCCAGCGTCTCCATCAGCGAGGATCGCAGGATCCGCATCACCAGCGGGGCGAGCGCGGCGGCGAGCGCGAGGGCCGGCAGGATCAGATGCGCGAGCGCCGAGCGGAAGAGGTCGAGGCGCCCCGCGATCAGGCTGTCGAGCAGCAGGAACCCGGTGACGACCGGCGGCGAGGTCATGCCCGCCCCGAGGCGGCCGAAGAACGGCAGCACCGGCATGGCAACGCCCAGCGCCAGGATCAGGACCAGCGCCCAGAGGAATTCGGGGATCGACATCATCGCCGTCGAGGCGAGGTCGAGCGCCCCCTCGCCCGGCCCGCCGCGCAGGGCGAACATCGCCAGGCCCCCGGCGAGGCCGAGCGCGATGCCGACCGCGAGGCCGGCCACCACGAGCTCGACCGTGTTGGGCAGGGCCGTTGCCACCAGATCGGCCACCGGGCGGCGGAAGTAGATCGAGGTGCCGAAATCGCCGCGCAGGATGTCCCCCAGCCACAGGCCGAACTGAACCGGGATCGCCCGGTCGAGGCCCATGTCGGCGCGGATGCGCTCGACCTCGGCCATGGTCGCGCCGGGCGGCAGCGACATCGACACCGGATCGGCCGGCAGAAGGCGCAGCACGGCAAACACCAGCGCCGCGACGACGAGCATCGTCGGCACGGCCAGCAGGAGGCGCCGGGCGAGGATCTGGGCAGCGAGGATCAGCATGACAGGGGGCCGGGGTTGCGGGCGGCCCTGCTGGCAGGGCCGCGCCGGGAGGGGTGGGGGCGGGGGCGCCGGGGGGGCGGCCGGGGGGGG
>JBKBQT010000085.1:0-4382 GCA_046292445.1 Gemmobacter sp. | reverse complement strand
TCGCATAGCGGTCTGAAAGATCAAAGAAACCCATCTGCGCCATCACTACACCTCAGCAGCCGAATGCCCCCTGCCTTCTATCCCAGCGGCCCGGTCAAAGCAATTTTTCGAGGCGCCCTATGGTTTGGCGACAGGGCTTGCGGCACAGTCGCCCGCACCGGTCGGTGCAGGCTATTCGGGCGACGTCTGGGAGGCTGCCGCGCAGCGCACCCGCGACTGGCCGCCCGCGCTCGGGTTCGTTCTGCTGTTCAACGGCCTTCTCGCGCCGTCGGCCTTCTGCGCCGGGCTTGCTGCGCACAGGACGGGACCGCTCGACCCCGACAGTCCGCATCGGACAGTGCTGCGCGGTGCCGTTCCGGAGCTGGCGGCGGTCGGCATTGTCGCGACTCTCGCCCACAGGTTGGCTTTCGGGGCGATCCTCGGCAGCACCGAGGCGCCGCCGGCGGCATCCTTCGGATTTGCCGCCCTCGGGCGGGACGCGCCGGCGCTGGGGCTGGTCTACCTCGTCGCCGTGATCGAGGCGGCGCGGCGATGGGGCGTGCCGGGCTGGATGACGGTTGCAGGGTCGATGTCGGCAACCGTCTATGTCGGGCAGGGCCTGCTGGGCGGCCTGATCTTCAACGGTTGCGGCCTTGGCCTTTACGACAGCCTGCACCGGCCCTTGATCGCGTTGTCCGCCTGAGTTGCGACCGCGGCGCTGTTCGCCGGCGCCGCGCTCTGGTCGCATGCCTTTGGTCAGGGATCTTTGGAGCGCCTTCTGCGGATCGTCACCCGCTGGCGGGCAAAGGGGCGGCGCGGCTGGTGGGCGGGGCGGGACGGTCCCCCAGATGCCGCCGCCACGCACGGCGAAAGCCGGCTGCGCTGTCATAGCCGCTGTGCCGCGCAACGTCGCGGACCTGTGCGCCCTCGGCCAGCGCCGCCTGTGCAAGGCCCATGCGCCAGCGCATGACATACGCCATCGGGCTGGTTCCGATCACCTGCGAGAAGGCGGCCATGAAGCGCGACCGCGACATGGCGGCCTCGGCGGCGAGCGCCTCGACGGTCCACGGCCGGGCCGGGTGTTCGTGGATCGCAACAAGGGCCCGGTGCAGGCGCGCGTGCGACAGGCCCGCCAGAACGCCGGTATCCTGCGGGGCCATCTCGATCACGCGGCGCAGCGCCAGCACCAGCACCGCCTCGAACAGCCGGGCCGTGGCGAGCGGCGCGCCGCACCGGCCTCCATCGCGCTCGGCCAGCATCAGCGCACAGAGCACGCCGAGCCCCGCGCCACCGTCCAGTGGGATCTCCAGACGGCCGGGCGCGCCCCGCAGCAGCTGCGCCAGCGGCATGGCGCCGTCCAGACGCGCGGCCACAAGGGCGCCCGGTTCGGGCGCCATCGGCGCGCCAAGCCGCAATACCAGCGACTGTGGCGTGACGACCAGCGCGGCCAGCGGATCGTCCGGCGCACAGACCGTGGCCACCGGCCGGACGGCCCGCAGAACAGCCGACAGCCTGTCCCGCTGCGCTTTGGGACTTTCGGTCTGCAATCTGGGCAGATCGACGTTCATGAATCCTATAATGACAGGCCTATCAACGCCACACAAGGAAAGACCGATGCTGATCCCCCGCCAGCCCGCCCCCGCGCTGATCCTGCCAACGCTGGACCACGGCACCTTCGATCTGTCCGCCGCCGCCCCGGACCGCGGAACGATCATCTGCTTCTATCGCGGCCTGCATTGCCCGATCTGTTCCACCTACCTGTCCGAACTGGAAAAGCAGACCCCCGCCTTTGCCGAGCGCGGCTACGAGACCATCGCCATCAGTTCCGACGGCGAGGACCGCGCCCGCGCCATGGCCGACAAGATCGGCGCCGCTGCACTGCGCTTCGGCCACAGCCTTTCGTTGCAGGTCGCGCGGGACTGGGGCCTGTACATCTCGACCTCGCGCGGGACGACCTCGATCGGCATCGAGGAGCCGGCGCTGTTCTCCGAACCGGGCCTCTTTGTCGTGAACGCCGACCGCAGCCTCTACTATGCCGCGGTGCAGTCGATGCCCTTCGTTCGCCCCGGCTTCCGCGAACTGCTCGGCGCCATCGATTTCGCCATCGCCAAGACCTATCCGGCACGCGGGGAATACACCGGTCCGGTCTGAACGGTGCAGGATCGATCCGCGCCGATCGTCCGAGGGGCCCACCGGTCAGCCTCTGCGCGAAAGAGCGCGATGCGGCCGCGGTCCGGGCGCTGCCTGCCGGGATCGGCGCATCGGTGGCGCCTCCCGGCGTGGCGGCGGCCGGGCGCGATCCGGTGGACCCCGCCCTGCCGCGATGCGCGCCTGTCGGGCCGTCGGGGCTTCACGCGGCGCGGCGCGCACGCCGTTCCGGCGCGTTTCAGGCGTTGAACAGGAAATGCAGGACGTCGCCGTCCTGGACCGCATAGGTCTTGCCTTCGAGCCGGAATTTCCCGGCCTCGCGCGCGCCTGCCTCGCCGCCTCCGGCGATGTAGTCGGCATAGGCGATGGTCTCGGCCCGGATGAAGCCGCGCTCGAAATCGCCGTGGATCACGCCGGCCGCCTGCGGGGCGAGCGTGCCGCGCGTGATCGTCCAGGCGCGCGCTTCCTTGGGCCCGACGGTGAAATAGGTGGTCAGGTCGAGCAGCGCATAGGCCGCGCGGATCAGCCGGTCGAGGCCGGCTTCCTCAAGCCCCATCGCGGCGAGGAACTCGCGCGCCTCGTCGGCGGGAAGCTGCGCCAGTTCTTCCTCGATCCGGGCCGAGATGACGACATGCGCCGCGCCCTGGTCGGCCGCCATCGCCGCGACCCGGGCCGATTGCGCATTGCCGGTTGCCGCCGCGGCCTCCTCGACATTGCAGACGTAGAGGACCGGCTTGGCGGTCAGCAGCTGCAACTGCGACCAAAGCCGCCGGTCGTCGGCCGCAACCGCAACGCTGCGCGCCGGCCGGCCGGCCTCGAGCGCAGCCTGCGCCGCGGCAAGCAGCCGGTCCTGGTCGGCCGCATCCTTGTCCGCGCCCTTGAGCTTGCGCACGAGGTTCGCCCGCCGCCGCTCGACCGACTCGAGATCGGCGATCATCAGCTCGGTCTCGATCGTCTCGGCATCGGCAACCGGATCGACGCGGCCCTCGACATGGGTGATGTCGCCGTCCTCGAAACAGCGCAGCACATGGGCGATGGCGTCCACCTCGCGGATGTTGGCGAGGAACTGGTTGCCCAGCCCCTCGCCCTTGGACGCCCCGCGCACGAGGCCGGCGATATCGACGAAGGTGATCCGGGTCGGGATGATCTGCCTCGACCCCGCGATCGCGGCGAGGCGCTCGAGCCGCGGGTCGGGCACGGCGACGTCGCCCACATTCGGCTCGATCGTGCAGAAGGGAAAGTTGGCGGCCTGCGCCGCGGCGGTGCGCGTGAGGGCGTTGAAGAGCGTGGACTTGCCCACATTGGGCAGCCCGACGATACCCATGCGAAACCCCATGATCCCCTCCGGCGCGGCCCCGCCGCCGTCATAGGCGGCGCCCTGCGCGGGCGCAAGTTGCGGCTCTGCCGCGGACGGCGCCGGGCGACAGCGGGTGCATTGATTTTCGCCCCTGCATGGCTCAAACGCCGGCGAGACGACGGGGGCAGGGCATGACACGGATCGACGACACCTTTGCGCGGCTGCGCACGGCGGGGCGCAAGGCCTTTGTCAGCTACATCATGGCCGGCGATCCCGATGTCGCGACGTCGCTGGCGGTGATGAAGGGGCTGCCGGCGGCGGGGGTCGATATCATCGAGCTCGGCCTGCCCTTCACCGATCCGATGGCCGATGGCCCGGTGATCCAGCGCGCCGGGCAGCGGGCGCTCGACGGCGGGATGACGCTCGACGCGACGCTGGGGATGGTCCGGGCGTTCCGCGAGGGGGACGCGACGACGCCGGTGGTTCTGATGGGCTATTACAACCCGATCTATTCCCGCGGTGTGGACCGGTTCCTCGGCGAGGCGAAGGCGGCGGGGATCGACGGGCTGATCGTCGTCGATCTGCCGCCCGAGGAGGATGCCGAACTGTGCCTGCCGGCGCAGGCGGCGGGGCTGAACTTCATCCGGCTGGCGACCCCGACCACCGACGATGCGCGGCTACCGGTCGTGCTGCGGAATACGAGCGGTTTTGTCTATTACGTCTCGATCACCGGCATCACCGGCGCCGCCGCGGCGCAGGCCGGCGATGTCGGGCCGGAGGTCGCGCGGATCAAGGCGCAGACGGATCTGCCGGTGATCGTCGGGTTCGGCATCACCACGCCGGAGGCCGCAGAGGCGATTGCCGGGGTCGCCGATGGCTGTGTCGTGGGGTCGGCGATCGTGCGGCTGATCGGCGAGGGGCAGGGGGTGGACGCGGTGCTGGCCTTTGTCCGGTCGCT
>JBKBQT010000084.1:0-4406 GCA_046292445.1 Gemmobacter sp. | reverse complement strand
TCAGCCCCGCCTCGCGCTCGCACCATTCCCGCAGCCGCGTCGCATCCGGCGCGGAAAAGCGCATCGCGGTGACCGCCCAGGACCGGTGCGCGGGTTCGGCGATGTTGAGCGCCACCGCCGAGCCCTGCCCCCAGGCCTCGGCCGCCGCCCAGACCGCACCCGCAAGGCTGCGGTGCCGCGCCCAGACCGCCTCGATCCCCTCTTCCGCGATCATGTCGAGCGCGGCGCGCAGGCCGTAGAGGTGATGCGTCGGCGCGGTGCCGAACCAGTACATCCAGGCCTCGTCCGCCGCGATCCGGGGGCGCCAGTCCCAGTAGGGCGTGCGCAGGTCGCTGCCCGCGCAGGCCGCCCGCGCCTTCTCGCTCAGCCAGACGAAGCCGAGGCCGGGGGGCACCATCAGCCCCTTCTGGCTTGCCGCGACCATCACATCGACACCCCAGGCCGCCATCTCGAACCGGTCGCAGGCGAGCGAGGCGATGCAGTCCACCGCCAGCAGCGCCGGATGCCCGGCGGCGTCGATCGCCGCCCGCACTGCGGCGACATCGTTGAGCACGCTCGTCGCGGTATCGACATGCGTGACCAGCACCGCCCGGATCCGGCCCGCCCGGTCGGCACGCAGCGCCGCCTCGAGGCGCCCCGGATCGACCGGCGCGCGGCGGCCGAAGTCGATCGTCTCGACATGCACCCCGAGCGCCCGGACCGACCCCGCCCAGCCCTCGCCGAACCGCCCCGTCACGAGGCTCAGCGCATGGTCCCCGCGCGAGAACAGGTTGACGTTCGCCGCCTCCCAGGCCGCATGCCCGTTGCCGATGTACATCGCCACATGATCGGCCCCGCGCGCCACCGCGCGCAGGTCGGCCGCAAGCCCCGGCACCATGTCCACCAGTTCGCCGTCATAGATGTTGGGCGCGGCGCGATGCATCGCGTTCAGCACGCGGTCGGGCATGACGGACGGCCCCGGAATGGCACGGTAGGGGCGGCCTGCGGCAAGCGGCATGAGGGAACTCCCGGTCACGGATCGTGACTGCCTAGGCGGGGGCCTGCGCAGGGTCAACACCCGCTTGCTTGCCGCGCCCCCCGCCCGCTGCTATGCGCGCGCCGATGGACAGCCCGCCCCCCGCCCGCCCCCGCCTGATCGCCTGGCTCTGGCGCGATTACCTTCTGGCCCGCTGGCCGCTGATGCTCGGCGCGGTGCTTCTGATGGCGATCGAGGGGTCGATGCTCGGGGCGCTGTCGTTCCTCGTGCGGCCGCTCTTCGACGAGGTCTTCGTCGCCCGCGACGCCTCGGCGCTTGCCTGGGGCGCGCTGGCGATCGGGGGCATCTTCGCGCTGCGCGCCCTGTCGGGCCTCGGCCAGCAGGTGCTGGTCGCGGTCATCTCGGAACGCGCGGCGGGGCGGATGCAGCAGGACGTGCTGGCGCATCTGATGCGGCTCGATCAGGCGTTCTATCGCACCCACGGCCCGGGCACGCTCATCGAGCGGGTGCGCGGCGACACCGGCGCGGTGCTGCAGTTCTTCGGCGGGGTGGTGGCACCCTTCGGGCGCGACCTCGTGGCGCTGGTCTCGCTCCTCGCCGTTGCGATCTCCATCGACTGGGTCTGGACGCTGATCGCGGTGATCGGCACGCCGCTCCTCGTCGGGCCGATCGTGCTGCTGCAGAAACTCGTGCGCCGCACCTCGCGCGCGGCGCGCGACGCCGCCGCCCGCGCCTCGACCCGGCTCGACGAGATCTTCCACGGCATCGTCACCGTACAGCTCACCGGGACCGAGGCGCGCGAGAACGCCCGCTATGGCCGCGTGGTGGACGATTACGTCCGCGCCATGGTCCGCGCCACCGCCGGCGGCTCGGGCATCCCCGCGCTGATGGACGTGATCGCGGCGATCGGGCTGATCGGCGTTCTCGCCTATGGCGGGATGCAGATCATCGAGGGGGAAAAGACGCTCGGCGCCTTCATGTCCTTCTTCACCGCCATGGCGCTGGTGTTCGAACCCCTGCGCCGCCTCGGCGGCGTTTCGGCCACGCTGCAGATCGTTCTGGCCAGCCTCGAGCGGGTGCGCGCGCTCCTCGACGAACCCGTGCGCGTGACCTCGCCCGAACGCCCCGCCGCGCCGCTGCCGCTGCGCAGCCCCGGCGCGATCCGCTTCGAGGACGTGACCTTCGCCTATGCCGGGGGCAGCGAGGCGCCGGCCCTGCGCGGCTTTTCCATGACCGCCGAGGCCGACGGCACCACCGCCCTCGTCGGCCCCTCGGGCGCGGGCAAGACGACCGTGTTCACCCTGCTCACCCGGCTTGCCGACCCGCAGACGGGGCGGATCACGGTGGGCGGCACCGACCTGCGCGCCCTCGCCCTGACCGACCTGCGCGCCATGTTCTCGGTCGTCAGCCAGGAGGCGGCGCTGTTCGACGAAAGCCTGCGCGACAACATCCTGATGGGCCGCAGCGGGGTCAGCGATGCGCGCCTGGCCGCCGCCGTCGAGGCCGCGCATGTCGCCGAATTCCTGCCGCGCCTGCCGCAGGGCCTCGACACGCCGGTCGGCCCGCGCGGCTCGGCCCTTTCGGGCGGGCAGCGCCAGCGCGTGGCCATCGCCCGCGCGATCCTGCGCGACGCGCCGATCCTGCTGCTCGACGAGGCGACCTCGGCGCTCGACGCGGGCACCGAGGCGGCGGTGCAGGCGGCGCTCGACCGGCTGGCCGCGGGGCGCACGACACTGGTGATCGCGCACCGGCTGGCGACCGTGCAGGGCGCGGGGCAGATCGTGGTCATGGACCGCGGCCGCGCGCTCGATCAGGGGCGCCATGCCGACCTGCTGGCGCGCGGCGGGATCTACGCCGACCTCTGCCGCCTCCAGTTCGCGGGCGGCTGACCCGGCAGGCAGCTTGCCACGCCCCCACCCGCGCCCTTGGCAAGCCGCGACCCGCAACCCTATATCCCGCGCATGACCCTAGACGCGCCCCCCCCCCCCGGCGAAGCGGAACCGCCCCGCGTACTTTACACGATCACCGGCGACGACCGGATCGCCTTCCTGCAGGGCCTCATCACGAACGATGCGCGGCGGATCGCAGACGGCCCGATCTATGCCGCATTGCTCACCCCGCAGGGCAAGTATCTGGCCGACTTCATCCTCGCCCCGAACCGCGCGGCGGTGATCCTCGATGTGCACGCTTCGCTCGCCGAGGCGACGGTCAAGCGCCTCCGCCTCTACCGGCTGCGCGCAGATGTGCAGATCGCGCCGGCTGCGGGCTTGCACCTGCACCGCGGCACCGGCCCGGTCCCCGCGGATGGCTGGCCCGACCCGCGCCATCCCGCGCTCGGCTGGCGGGCCTACCGGGACACGCCGCCCGGCCCGCCCGTCACCGACTGGGACGCGATCCGCACCGCCCATCTGATCCCCGAAACCGGGATCGAACTGATCCCGGGCGAAAGCTACATCCTCGAGGCCGGGTTCGAGAGGCTGAACGGCGTCGATTTCCGCAAGGGCTGCTACGTCGGGCAGGAGGTCACGGCACGGATGAAGCACAAGACCGACCTGCGCAAGGGCCTCGCGCCCGTCGCGATCCGCGGCACCGCGCCGCCCGGCACGCCGCTCATGACAACCGACGGGCGCGAGGCGGGAACGCTCCACACCACGCACGGCCCCCGCGGCATCGCCTTCCTGCGCTTCGACCGCGCCGGCGGGCCGCTGACGGCCGGTGCGGCCACGGTGACGGCGATCCTGCCACAGGGCGCGGCCGATGGGGGCGCTGCCCCCGTCAACCCGCAGGCGGATTGACCCACCGGGACAGGTCGAGGCAGAAGAACGGGCCGGCCGCAAAGGCCCCTTCAGGCTGGCCCAAATATCCTCGGGGGGGTGAATTGGCGCAGCCAAGAGGGGGGCGGAAGGCCCCCCTGCGCGGCTCAGACCGGGCGCCGCGCGCGGATATGCCAGCCGAAGGTCTGCAGGGCCGCCGACCGGCGCGCATCCCGCGGCCCGTCGAGCGCGGCGAGGCCGAGCATGGCCAGCCGGGCAAGCTGCGCCAGAACGAAGGACACAGGGTCGAGCGGCCAGCGCCGGTAGGTGGACTGGACCTGCCCCGTGCGCCCCAGTTCCTGCGCCATCGCATCGAACCAGCCGCCGTTGGCCACCGCCTCCTCGATGGTCAGCCCGAGCCGCGGCAGGTGCCATTCGTAGAAATACCGCGACAGGCCCGTGGCATAGTGGTAGGGCGCGAAATGCGTCAGGCTGTTGAACGGCGCGGTGACGATGACCTGCCCGCCCGGCCGCACCAGCCGCGCGAGCTTGGCCAGCGCCGCCACCGGATCGGGAACATGTTCGAGAACCTCGGTGCACAGCACGGTGTCGAACTGCCGGTCCTCGGGGATGTCGAGCAGGTCGCAGACGATGTCGATCTGCGCGAAGGTCCAGGC
>JBKBQT010000083.1:0-4459 GCA_046292445.1 Gemmobacter sp. | reverse complement strand
GGCGATCGCCTCGGCCGCGCGGAAGGCATACCAGGTGTTGGTGGCGACGACCGCCGCCCCGCCCTTCACGGGCAGGATGCGCAGCACCCCGTCCATCCCCTCGGCCGCGCTCGCGTCGAACCCGCGCAGCGCGCCGCCGATCCGCGGATTGGTGCGCACGGTGGCAAAGGCCATGCCGGGCAGGCGCAGGTCGATGCCGTAGACCTCGGTCCCCGTGGATTTCGCGGGAATGTCGATCCGCTGGCCCGGCTTGCCGATCATCCGCCACTGGTCCGGCGTGCGCAGCGCCACGCGCGTGACCGGCGCCATCCCGGCCGCCGTCGCGGCGAGCGCGGGATAGGGGATCGCCCGCCCGTCCGGCAGGATCACCGCACCGTCGGCCGTGCGCAACCGCGCCGCCGCCACGCCCGTTTCCTGCGCCGCCGCCGCCTTGAGCGTCTCGCGCGCGACCGCCCCGGCCTCGCGCAGCCGGTCGAAGAGGTCGGGCACGGTGGTCGATCCGCCCGTCAGTTGCAGCCCCAGCACCTTGCCTACCGCCTCGCCCGCGCCGCGCGCCCCGCGCGCCAGAAGGCCGTCGTCGATTGCGGCAAAGGGCATGCCCTCGGCCGCGACCTTGCCGTTCCAGTAGGCGGCGGCGGGCGGCCCGGGCTCCACCCGCACCTGGTCGAGCCGGATGTCGAGCTCCTCGGCGATCAGCAGCGCCTGCACATGCGCCACCCCCTGGCCCACCTCGGCCCGCGGCGCGATCAGCGTCACGCCATCCGCGTCGATCCGCACGAAGGGGTTGATCGCCGCCGATCCCGGCGGCAGGTCCGCCAGCAGCGGGTTCGCCGGGTCGCGCCGCACGGTGTAGACACCGAAGGCGACGCCGCCGGCCACGGCGACCGATCCGATCAGGAAGGTCCGGCGAAGGATGCGTCCCAGACGGGCCATGGCTCAGGTCCCCCGCATCGCGGCCGCGGCCGCCTTGACCGCCGCGCGGATGCGCGGATAGGTGCCGCAGCGGCAGAGGTTGGCGTCCATCGCATCGTCGATGGCATCATCGTCGGGGTCGGGGTTCGCCGCCAGCAGCGCCGCCGCCGCCATGATCTGCCCCGACTGGCAGTAGCCGCATTGTGCTACCTGCGCCGCGATCCAGGCCGCCTGAACGGCATGCAGCGCACCGGGCCGCCCGAGCCCCTCGATCGTGGTGACCGCCACCCCCTCCAGATCGCCCACCGGCGTCTGGCAGGCCCGCGCGGGCGCGCCGTCCAGATGCACCGTGCAGGCCCCGCAGAGCGCCGCACCGCAACCGAACTTGGTCCCCGTCAGGCCGAGCTCGTCGCGCAGTACCCACAGCAGAGGCATGTCGGGATCGACGTCGAGCCGATGTTCGGTCCCGTTGACGCTGAGCGTGATCGCCATCCGTCCCTCCGTTGCCAATGTAAACATAGCTCGGGAACACAACGCTCGAAACCCCTGCCGCAAGGATGACGTTGCGTCAATCCGCTTCAGATCTCGAACCGCACCCCCTGCGCCAGGGGAAGCGCGGCCGAATGGTTCACCGTCGCCGTCTGCCGCCGCATGTAGCCCTTCCAGGCGTCCGACCCGGATTCGCGCCCGCCGCCCGTCTCCTTCTCGCCGCCGAAGGCGCCGCCGATCTCGGCGCCCGACGGGCCGATGTTGACGTTGGCGATCCCGCAATCGGACCCCTCGGGGCCGAGGAACGCCTCCGCCTCGCGCAGGTTCAGCGTGAAGATGCACGAACTCAGACCCTGCGGCACATCGTTCTGCATCGCCACCGCCGCGGCGAAATCGGCATAGCCCATGACGTAGAGGATCGGGGCAAAGGTCTCTTCCCGCACGATGGCAGTCTGCGCCGGCATCTCGACGATGGCGGGCGTGACATAGGCGCCCGGCCGGTCGACCGGCACGCCGCCATGCACGATCCCCCCCTCGGCCCGCGCCCGGTCGAGCGCCGCCATCATCTCCGCGCGCGCGCCCGCGTCGATCAGCGGGCCGACGAGCGTGCCCGGATCGCGCGGATCGCCCACCGGCAGCGTCGCATAGGCCGCGACCAGCCGCGCCACGAGATCGGCCCGCACGTCCGCATGCACGATCAGCCGCCGCAGCGAGGTGCAGCGCTGCCCGGCCGTGCCGACGGCCGAGAACACGATCGCCCGCACCGCCATGTCGAGATCGGCCGAAGGCGCGACGATCATCGCGTTGTTCCCCCCGAGCTCCAGGATCGCCCGCCCGAACCGCGCCGCGACCTTCGGCGCCACGATCCGCCCCATCCGGGTCGAGCCCGTGGCCGACACGATCGCCACCCCCGGATCCTCGACCAGCGCCGCGCCGACATCCGCGCCGCCGATCACGCATTGCACAAGGCCCTCGGGCGCATCGCCGAACCGCACCAGCGCCCTTCCCATGATCGCCATCGTTGCCAGCGCGGTCAGCGGCGTCTTTTCCGACGGCTTCCAGATCACCGGATCGCCGCAGACCAGCGCCAGCGCCGCGTTCCAGGACCAGACCGCGACCGGAAAGTTGAACGCCGTGATCACCGCGCAGGGCCCCATCGGATGCCAGGTCTCGCGCATCGTGTGGCCGGGCCGCTCCGAGGCGATGGTCAGGCCGTGAAGCTGGCGCGCAAGGCCGACCGCGAAATCGCGGATGTCGATCATCTCCTGCACCTCGCCGAGACCCTCCGAGGCGATCTTGCCCGCCTCGAGCGTCACCAGCGCGCCGAGATCGGCCTTGGCCGCCCGCAGTTCCTCGCCCAAGAGCCGCACAAGCTCGCCCCGCCGCGGCGCCGGCACCGCCCGCCAGGCGCCAAAGGCCGCCCCGGCCCGCGCGATCACCTCGGGCACCGCCGCCGGCGGCATGCGCGGCACGCGCGCCACCTCCGCCCCGTCGATCGGCGAGCGCACCGCCCAGTCGCCCGCCAGCCCGGCCAGCCCGTTCGCGGCGAGTATCTCGGCAGCAGTCCGCATCCTCCGTCTCCCTCTTCCCGGCGCAACCCCGCGGCGTGCCGCTTGCCGCGGTCGCATCGGCCCGCAGCCTGCGGCGCTCGGCCATCTCTCCCCCGGAACCCGCCCCGGTTCAAGTCGCCGCGCCGCCGCCCCGCCCCGCGCCCCGGCTTCAGGCTGGCCCAAATATCCCCGCCGGAGGCTCCCCGGCCGACACCTGCCCGGCCGCGCGGGTCACCGCCCCGGCAACCAGGCGCCGCCGCCAGGATCCCCGCCCGGCCCGGCAGGGTCGCGGCATGGGCCGGCCCGGTGGCGATGAACGAATCCGCCGCCGTCAGCCGCGCCGCCCGCGGCGCGCCCGCCTCGGCCAGCGCGGCCATCAGCGCCTCGGCCGGACCGCCCGACCGGCGGCACTCGTCCACCACCAGCACCGCGCCGCAGCCCGCCACCGCCGCCAGCATCGCCGGCAGCGGCACCGGCCAGCGCAGGTCGATCACCCGCGCCGCAACACCGGCCGCCGCAAGGTCCGCCTGCGCCTGCCGGCTCAGGTCATGCCCGTGGCCATAGCTCACGATGGCCAGATCGGTCCCCGCCCCCAGATCGGCCCCCGCCCCATGCACCGCGACCGCCCCGAAGGCCAGAACGCGGTCCGGCGCCGGATAGGCCCGCGCCCAGCCGCCATCCCTCTCGGCCATCAGGTCGCGCTGGGCATAAAGCGCGATCGGCTCGAGGAACACCACCACGCGCGCCTCCTCCCGCGCCAGCCGGACGCATTCGCGCAAAAGCATCGCCGCCTTCGCCGGGTCGGAGGGACAGCACAGGATCAGCCCCGGAATGTCGCGCAGCGCGGCGATGGCATGGTCGTTGTGGAATTGCCCGCCGAACCCCGTCCGATGGCCCAGCCCCGCGATCCGCACGACCATCGGGTTGACGAACTGCCCGTTCGAGAAGAACGGCAGCGTCGCCGCCGCGCCCCGGATCTGGTCGGCGGCATTGTGCAGATAGGCGAGGAACTGGATCTCCGGCACCGGCACGAACCCGTTATGCGCCATCCCGATGGCAAGGCCGAGGATGGATGTCTCGTCCAGCAGCGTGTCAATCACCTGCCCGGCCCCGAACCGCGCCACAAGGCGCTGCGTGACGCCGTAGACCCCGCCCTTGGCCCCCACATCCTCGCCCATCACCACGATCTCGGGATGGGCGAGCATGAGGTCCGCCAGCGCCCAGCCGATCAGCCGCGCCATCGGCTGCGGCTCGGCCATCGCGGCGATATCGGGCCCGAAACAGGCCGCCCGCGCCTCCGGCCGCGGCCCGTTGACCGCCCGCACCGGCCGCGGCGGCGGAACGATGGCCGCCATCACCGCCTCGGCCGTGGCCAGCCGCGGCCGCCCCGCCGCCCGCGCCGCCTCGGCCGCCACCGCCTCGCCGACCGCCGCATAGACCGCCAGCGCCGCATCCGGGTCCTTCGTCCCCGCCTCGGCCATCAGCCGCACGGACTGCAGCAACGGATC
>JBKBQT010000082.1:0-4508 GCA_046292445.1 Gemmobacter sp. | reverse complement strand
AGGGGCTCGCACGCATCCGCTACACGACGAGCCACCCCAACGACATGTCGGACGACCTGATCGCGGCGCATGGCGCGGTGCCGGCCCTGATGCCCTATCTGCACCTGCCGGTGCAGTCGGGGTCGGACCGGGTGCTGAAGGCGATGAACCGCCGCCACACGGCCGATGACTATCGCCGGATCGTGGACCGGCTGCGGGCGTCGCGGCCCGATATCCTGCTCAGTTCGGATTTCATCGTCGGCTTCCCGGGCGAGACGGACGCCGATTTCACCGCGACGCTCGATCTGGTGCGCGACATCGGTTTCGGCGCGGCCTTCACATTCCGCTATTCGGCCCGGCCCGGCACCCCGGCCGCCGGACGCGCCGGCGTGCCCGATGCGGTCGCAGACGAGCGGCTGCAGACGCTCCAGGCGCTCGTGACCGCGCAGCAGCGCGCGGCACAGGCGGCGATGGTGGGGCAGGTCACCGCGGTGCTCTATGAAAAGCCGGGGCGGATGGCCGGGCAGATGGGCGGCAAGACCCCGCATCTGATGGCCGTGCATGTCGATGACCCCGCAGGCCGGCCGGGCGAGATCGTGCAGGTCCGCATCACCGCGGCGGCGGCGAATTCGCTGGCGGGCACGCGCATTCCGGGCTGACCGGTTGCCGGCGCCGCTTCGGCACGCTGGACGCTCACCAAAATCGCCCCCGACGCAACAGGTTGCGCCGGTGGACCGCTCATCCCCACAAATTCTGCTAGACTTCACGATCTTGTAGAAGCAATAATCCGCTTGCGGATATATAGGCATCCATCCAGGGAGGGTCGCGGCGGTGACGAAGCAAGTGGGCTTGGCCATCCGGGGCGCCCTTGCGGTTGCAGCGGTCGCGGTCGGACTGGCGGGTGCCGTCCATGCGCAGACGCCGGCACGGCCGCAGGCGACCGGGTTCATCGAGTGGGGCATCTGGATCGACCCCGACGGCTGCATGCACTGGTGGGCGGACGGTGGCCTAGAAGGCTACATGGTGGATCGGGTGAACCCCAGGACCGGCAAGCCGGTCTGCCTCAAGCTTGAGCTTTGCGCGGTCGAGAACACCGATGTGCTCTTCGCGACCGACAGCGCCCGGCTGACTGCAAACGGGCGGGCGCGGCTCGAGCATTTCTTTCGCAGCGCAGGCGCCTTCGGCTATGCGATCTACGGGCATACCGACAGCCGCGCCTCGGACGAATACAACATGCGGCTGTCGCAGCGACGCGCGGCGGCGGTGGCCACCGTGGCGCGGTCGGTCGGCGCGGCCGTCGAGCGCGAGATCGGCTATGGCGAACGCCAGCCGATTGCCTCGAATGCAACCGCGGCCGGCATGCAGAAAAATCGCCGGGTCGAGATCGTCTGCTACAGGTGGTGAGATGAGAAAACACGCATCCCTCGGGCTGGGCCTTGTCGTCGTCACCGCGCTGGCGGGCTGCCTGCAGCCCTATCCGGGCGTCGGGCCGAACGGCGAGTTGCCGGTGATCGCCGTCGCCAACGACTCCGGCTTCGATTCGTCCAGCATCAAGCAGCAGCAGGCCGCCATCGCCTACGACCCCGACGGCTGCCAGAACTGGCTGATCGACGACGGTGCCGAAGGCTATGCGAGCCGCCGCCGCGATCCGCGCTCGGGCCTTCCGGTCTGCAACAACCAGTTCCCGCCGGGAACGGTGGTCAAGGAATACCGTCAGGGCCCGTTCCAGGACTGGGTGCCCACGCGGCAGGCGCGCATCGTGCAATAGCGCGGTGCATCGGGCATCGGACCATCCGCAAGGGCCGCAGCGACCGCTGCGGCCCTTTTGCTTTCCACATCCGCGCGGCGGCTTGTCATGCAAACGGCACGTTTCCGCACGATGCTGTGGTCGCGGTGACGCAAGGCTTGCCAGCGCCCGAGGCCGGGCGCAGTCTTGGACCACCGGCCTCTGACGTGACCCGCAACCCCAGCGACAAGGAACGCAATTGGGAATCAGCGCGCTGACGACCCCGCCCCGCCCGGAAGACGTGATCGAGACGCTTCTGGAATTTCCCGACAACCGCCTTCTGATTGAGCTCTGCGGCGAGTTCGACCGGAACCTCGCCCAGGTGGAACATGCGCTTGGCGTGCATATCCTGCGGCGTGGCAACCGGCTTGCCGTCGTCGGCGAAGGCGTGGCCCGGGCCGAGGCCGCCGCGGTGCTGCGCGGCCTCTACGCCCGGCTCGAGGGCGGGCGCACGGTCGGCGCGGGGGATGTGGACGGCGCGCTCAGGATGCGCCCCGCGCCGGCCGCCCCCGTCGCGGCGGGCGACCAGCTCGAGATGTTCCAGGGCGGGGTCGAGATCCGCACCCGCAAGAAACCGGTCGAACCGCGGACCGCGGCGCAGCGCGCCTATGTCGCCAACCTCTTCGCGCATGAGCTGGCCTTCGGCATCGGCCCGGCCGGCACCGGCAAGACCTATCTCGCCGTTGCCGTCGGCGTGACGATGCTGATCGGCGGCCAGGTTGACCGGATCGTGCTGAGCCGACCCGCCGTCGAGGCGGGCGAGCGGCTCGGCTTCCTGCCCGGCGACATGAAGGAGAAGGTCGATCCCTACATGCAGCCGCTCTACGATGCGCTGAACGATTTCCTGCCGCAAAAGCAGGTTCAGAAGCTCATCGAGGAAAAGCGCATCGAGATCGCGCCGCTGGCCTTCATGCGCGGGCGCACGCTGGCGGGCGCCTTCGTCGTGCTCGACGAGGCGCAGAACGCGACCACGATGCAGATGAAGATGTTCCTGACCCGCCTCGGCGAAGGAAGCCGGATGGTGGTGACGGGCGACCGCACCCAGATCGACCTGCCGCGGGGCGTGGCGTCGGGCCTGGCCGATGCCGAACGCATCCTCAGCGGCGTGCCGGGTGTCAGCTTCAACTATTTCACCGCCGGCGATGTCGTGCGCCACCCGCTTGTCGCCCGCATCATCGAGGCTTATGACCGCGCCGATGGTGTCGCTGGTTGATACGGTCATCGAGGATGCCCGCTGGGAGGGCTTCGGGCTCGACGCCTGCGCCGAGGCGGCGGGGCTGGCAACGCTCGCCGCGCTCGGTCTGGGCCCGTCCGGTTTTGCCATCGTGGTGATGGGCTGCGACGATGCCCGGATCGCCGCCCTCAACGCCGATTTCCGGGGCAAGCCGCAGCCGACCAACGTGCTGTCCTGGCCGTCGGAGGAACGGGGCGCGGCATTGCCCGGCACCGCCCCCGCCCTGCCCCGGCCGGGCGAACCGGGCGATCCGGCCGAACTGGGCGACGTCGCCATCGCCTGGGAGACCTGCGCAGCCGAGGCCGAGGCGGCCGGCAAGCCGATGGTCCATCACGTGACGCATCTGATCGTGCATGGTATCCTGCACCTTCTGGGCTATGACCACGAGCACGACGCGGATGCCACGCTGATGGAGGTGATCGAGGTGCGCGCCCTTGCCACTCTGGGGGTGGGGAACCCATATCTGTGATCGCGCCGCAAGGCGCATCGCGTTTACCGCGCCCCCTCGGCGCGTCGCCAGTTCGGAAAGGAACGATGGGCAGTAGTCATGACGGGTCGGCGGCCGCATTGGATGCGGACGGGTCAGACCCAGGCGACCAGGCGCCGCGCGGCTTTCTGGGACGCCTCTTCGGCGCGCTTTCGCCGGTGGCCTCCGAGACAGCGGCAGAGCCGGCCGCGAACCGTGCCCCGGAACAGCCCGCGATGCTGCCGGGCCTTGGCAACCTCCGCCGGCTTCGCGTCTACGACGTGGCCGTGCCCAAGGCCGAGATCGTGGCGGTGCCGATCGACATAGACCGCGATTCGCTCGCCGAAGTATTCCGCGAACACGGGTTCTCGCGCCTGCCGGTCTACAAGGGCACGCTCGACAAGCCGCAGGGCCTCGTGATGCTCAAGGATTTCGCGCTGACCTGCGGGTTCGGCGCGTCGTCGGGCAAGTTCAGCCTGCGCAAGCTGATCCGCCCCGTGCTCTATGCCCCGCCGTCGATGCCGCTCGCCATCCTGTTGCAGAAGATGCAGGCGGAACGGGTGCATATGGCGCTGGTGATCGACGAATACGGCGGCGTGGACGGGCTGGTGACGATCGAGGACCTGCTCGAAACCGTGGTGGGCGACATCTCGGACGAACACGACACCGAGGAAGGCGCCTTCTGGACCGAGGAAAAGCCGGGCGTGTTCATGGCCCAGGCGCGCGCCCCGCTCGCGGCGTTCGAGGCCGAGATCGGCCTGCGCCTGCGCAACGGCGAGGATGACGAGGATATCGACACCCTCGGCGGCCTGGTGTTCCTGCGGGCTGGCCGGGTGCCGGCGCGGGGCGAGATCGTGCCGCATGAAAGCGGCGCCGAATTCGAGGTTCTGGACGCCGATCCGCGCCGGATCAAGCGGCTGCGCGTGCGTCTGCCGGGGGCGCCGGCGCGGGCGGTGGCGGCACCGGTGCCGAACGCTGCGGCGGGCTGAGAGGCGTTGCGCGCCGCCCCGTGGCACGCGGCGGCGCGGCCGGGCTGGCGCGCG
>JBKBQT010000081.1:0-4855 GCA_046292445.1 Gemmobacter sp. | reverse complement strand
TGATGCTGTTCAACATCGGCGACAACGAGGTGACGGCGGGCGAGCTGAAGACCCGCGGCTACTACCAGGGGTCCAACGTCAGCTACAACCTCAAGAAACTGGTCGAACTGGGCTACATGCACCACCAGCGGTCCGAGATCGACCGCCGGTCGGTGCGCGTGCGCCTGACCGACAAGGGCCGCCGCATCCGCGCCATCCTCGCCGATCTCTTCGCCCGCCATGCCGAGGTTATGGCGACACGCACCATCGCCACGCCCGCCGTGCTCGAGGATGCCAACGGCACGTTGCGCCGGGTCGAACGGTTCTGGACCGACCAGATCCGCTATATCTACTGAACCGGATAACCGAGGCCCGCCTGCTGCCCGCTGCGATCCGGCCAGGGATAAAGCGGGTGGGCGACCGGATCCTTGGCGCGCAGCGCATAGCGGCCAAACACCTCGGCATAGCTGCGATAGACATAGCCGTCGTTGCGCCGCAGGTAATGCGCCCGGTTGGCGGCATAGAGCGCGGGCAGCCGATACCAGGGCACGTTCGGATGCATGTGATGCACCACATGCAGGTTGTTGTTCAGGAACAGCAGCGCGAGCGGCCCGCGGTCCTCGACGATGACAGTGCGCGCACGCGCCGCCTCATGCGCCCGGTGTTCGAGGAACGTGCGGATCTTGAGCAGCGCATGCCCGATATAGGCCGCCGCGAGATAGGCCCAGACCGGCATGCCCGTCAGCCAGAGCCAGGCCGCGACCACCGCCAGCCCCCCCGCATGCAGCGCCCAGGCCCGCCGCACCCCCGGCGCGTCCGCGCGCCACAGCCGCGCCTCGCCCGCCAGCCAGAGCGCATTGCCGATGACCGGCCCGATCGCCACCCGCCCGACGAGCGTGTTGTTCGCCCGCAGCACCCATTTCTGCCAGCGCGGCAGGAGGGCCCAGACGGCGGGGTCGAGATAGTTGGTCTCGGGATCGTCGTAGGGATCGGTCAGGATCGGGTCGTGGTGATGCGCGAGGTGGGTGTCGCGGAACCGCCGGTAGGGCACCGTGAGGGCCAGGGCGGGAAACACCAGCGCCTCGTTCAGCCGCGGGTCGGCGAAGGGATGGCCATGCAGCACCTCGTGCTGGAGCGACGAGAATTGCGCGATCGCGATGCCCGTCAGCACGATCCCGAACGGCAGCCAGAGCGCCGCGGCCAGCGTCGTGCCGACGGCAAACAGGCCGTAGGTCGCAAGCAACAGCGCGAGCGTCGGCCATTCCACGCTTGCGGCGGGCAGCGTCCGGGCCGGGTGAACCGTCATCGCCCATCCCCGCAACTGCCACATCCTGCCCTGTCCATCGCGGCCCTTTCCGCATCGCCGATCCAACCCGCGCGACAATAGCCAC
The DNA here is from genome assembly GCA_046292445.1 of Gemmobacter sp. Lineage (GTDB taxonomy): Bacteria > Pseudomonadota > Alphaproteobacteria > Rhodobacterales > Rhodobacteraceae > CALIZF01. Next base: position 3,485 of record JBKBQT010000081.1, on the reverse strand, counting down.
ACACCGCCTGTTGCGTTATCCTGTATCTACGCAACCGACGGTCACGGCTGTTTAAGAAAGGCTGCATCGTTGACTGAACACGACAAACGTGATCGCGCTGCCCTCTTCCGCCAGCGCCTCGCCCGCGCAGTCGAGGATGCACGGATGAGCCAGTCTGCCCTCGCCCGCGCCGCGGGGGTGGATCGTTCGACCATCTCGCAGCTTCTGTCGGGCAGCTCGACCCGCCTGCCCAACGCGCAGGTCGCGGCCGAATGCGCCCAGGCGCTCGGCGTGTCGGCCGACTGGCTGCTGGGCCTGACCGACCGGCGCGAACGGACGGCCGAGCTCCTTGCCGCCTCGATCACCATGACCGAGGCACCGCGCGCGCTGATCGACGAGACGATCTTTGCCTGGCACCGCGAGGCGGCGGGCTACAAGATCCGGCATGTGCCTGCGACGCTGCCGGACATGCTCAAGACCCGCGCCATGCTGCGGTGGGAGTATGAGCCGCATCTGGGCAAGACCGTCGATCAGGCGATCGGCGCCTCCGAGGATCGGCTCGCCTGGATGCGCGCGGCCCGGTCGGATTACGAAATCGCGCTGCCGCTGCACGAACTCGACAGCCTCGCCGCAGGGTGCGGCTATTACGCCGGGCTCGATACCGTCACGCGGGCGGGCCAGATCGAGCATCTGATCGCGCTCGCCGAACAGCTCTATCCCTCGCTGCGGGTCTATCTCTTCGATGCACGCCGCATCTTCTCGGCGCCGATCACGGTTTTCGGCCCGCTGCTCGCCGTGCTCTACCTCGGCCGGCATTATGTGGCGTTCCGCGACACGGTGCGGGTGGACGGGTTCACGCTGCACTTCGATTCGCTCGTGCGCGAGGCATCGGTCGATGCCCGCGGCCTGCCCGATCACCTGCGCAGCCTGCGCCGCACCGTTCAGGGCTGACGCCTGAGCCGCCCGAGGTCATAGCCGTTCCAGGCCAGCACATCGCGCGCCGCCGCCAGCCGGTCGGCCGGGATCGTGCCGCGGTCGAGGACGAGGCCGAACGACCCGCCCGGCGTGCCGATCACCGCCGTGCGCGCATCGGCGTCCAGCCACAGCACCCACCACGGCGCCGCCTCGCCGGCGACCGCCAGCCGCCCCGGCGCCACCAGCCGCACGGCACCCGCCACCCGTCGCGGCGCGCCGCCGGTGCAGAGCATGCCCGAAACGCTGTCGCCGCCGGGCGCGAAGGTGATCGCGCCGCCCGGGCAGGGCGGGGCGCCGGGCGCGGCGAAATCGGCGACCTGCCGCCAGGCCCCCGCAAGACGCGCCGGATCGAGCGCGGCGGCCGACCAGATCGGCGCGCCCGGGTCGCGGAACGCCGCGGTCGGCGGGGCAGCGGGCGCGCAGGCTGCAACCAGCGCGGCCAGCAGCAGGATCAATCGAGGCATTCGGTGATCCGCGCCCCGCCCGGGGTGAGCACCTCGTGGCAGCCGAACAGCGGCGTGAACGGCGCGCAGGTGCCCGACCGGGCAAGGCAGGCGCCGGCGCAGTCGCCTGCCGCCCGGCACTGCTTGCCGGCATCGGGCAGGCTGCGCACGCAGGCGAGCCGCCCGCTCGGCGTTTCCTGCAGCGTCCCGCCCAGCCGCGTGCAGCCTGCCCGCTCGGCCTCGATGCGCGCCGCGCCGACCGGCTCCAGCGGCGGGTCCCGCGCCGCTTCGCGGCAGGCGGCCAGCGCCAGCGCAAGCAGCAGCAGGGCCGCGCCGATCCGCATCAGAACGGCATCGGATGCAGGCGCCGCACCGCCTCGATCTCTTCCAGCACCTCGGCGCCGAGCGTCACCGCCGCCGCCCCCAGATTGCGGCGGAGTTGCTCGAGGCTCGTTGCGCCGATGATCGGGATCACCGGGACGGGCCGCGTGCGGCACCAGGCCAGCGCCATCTGGCAGGGGTCGAGCCCGTGCCGCGCCGCCACCCCGAGATAGGCCGCAACCGCCGGGAAGACCGCCGGCGTGATCCGCCCGCCAAGGTCGGGCGTGAGCGCGCGCCGCGTGCCCTCGGGCGTCACGTCGCCGGCATATTTGCCCGACAGAAGCCCGGCGGCGAGCGGCGAGAAGGCGAGCAGCGTCACCTCCTCGTGGTGGCACAGCTCGGCAAGGTCGGTGTCCCACTGCCGGCAGAGCAGCGAATATTCGTTCTGCACGCTCGCCACCCGCGGCCCGCCCGACCGTCCGGCATGGCGCAGCCACTCCGCGGTGCCCCAGGCGCTCTCGTTCGACAGGCCGAAGGCGCGGATCTTGCCCTCGGCCACCAGGCGGCCCGCTGCCTCGGTCACCTCGGCGAAATGCGCCTGCGCCGCCGCCCGGTCCTGCCGCGCGGGGTTGAAATCCCAGTGCTGGCGGAAGTGATAGCTGCCCCGGTTGGGCCAGTGCAGCTGGTAGAGGTCGATCACATCCGTCCGCAGCCGCCGCAGCGACGCCTCGCAAGCCGCGCGCAATGTGCCGGGTGTGATCGGCGCGCCGGCCCGCACATGCGGATTGCCCGCGCCGGTGATCTTGGTCGCGATCACCACATCGCCCCGCCGCCCGGTGCGGGCCAGCCAGGTGCCGATGATCTCCTCGGTCCGCCCGACCGTCTCGGCCCGCACCGGCTGGGTCGGATACATCTCGGCCGTGTCGAGGAAATCCACGCCGTGATCGAGCGCCATGTCGATCTGCGCATGCCCCTCGGCCTCGGTGTTCTGGTTGCCCCAGGTCATCGTGCCGAGGCAGAAGGCCGACACGGCAATGCCGGTGCGGCCGAGCGTCACGCGCTCCATCGCGCTTCCCCTGTCCTGTTCGCCTGTCCGGTTTCCACGCGCGACACTACCTGCCCCGGCCCGGGGGGCAAGGGGCAGGCTTGAGAACATGAAATGAACATCCTACCTTTCCGCCATGTCGAATCCCGCTCCCGCCCGATGCTGGCGCTGACCTCTGCCGACGGCGCCGCGATCGCGCTCGTGCAGGGCCGCGTGCACGAGATCTGCGGCCCCGCCCGCCGCAGCCTGGCCGCGATGCTGGCACAGCTCACCGCCGGCCCGGTGATCTGGGCCCATCCGGGCTGGAGCCGCGAGGCGCTTTGCCCGGCCGGTCTTGCCCCGCTGCTCGACCCCGCCCGGCTGATCCTCGCCGCCTGCCCGGCGGCGCTCGACCTGCTCTGGACGGCGGAGGAGGCGCTGCGCTCGGGCGCGGTCGGGGCGGTGGTGGCGGAACTGGGCGAACCGCCGGGCCTCACCCCCCTGCGGCGGCTGCAACTGGCGGCCGAGGCGGGGGGCGGGCGAGCGACCGGGTTCCTGCTGACCCCGGGCGAGGGGGGCGCGCCGGGGGTGGAAAGCCGCTGGCACGCCGCCCCCCGCCCCGGGGGGGGGTGGCACCTGCGCCGCCTGCGCGCCCGCATGGCGCCGGTGGCGGCGTTCGATCTGCCGCCGCCCCCTGCAGGCATGGCGCACAAGTCCCGACATCCGGCGCGGGCCCCCGCCCC
>JBKBQT010000080.1:0-4954 GCA_046292445.1 Gemmobacter sp. | reverse complement strand
CCCGCGCGCGCCTCTCCCGAGTATATCCGGTTTGTAGCTCTCAGCCGGGGTGCGGTGAACCCTCTGCGATGTCTCTCCGAAAATTGTCTCACCGGACGATTTTTCTTGACAGCCGGTCGGCCTTCTCGACGATGAAGCGCCGCGACCGTTTCGCGGACGGCACGCGGCCATTGAGCCGCCACGTGATCAGGGCGATGCCGTATTGCCAGTGGCGATTGGCGGCCGGGCGGCTCAGCCCGATCTCCCAGCCGATCTTCTTCCACGGCTGCCGATTGGCGCGCAGCCACAGGATTCGAGCGTCGTCACGCTCCAACCAGCGCAGCCAGAGCATGGTCTCCTCGGCCTCAGTGATCTGCCGCGGGCTCGGGCGTGGCCGACGCATCTGCGGTTCCTGGCCAACCTGATCCGCAAATGTGTGGAAGTATTCTGGCCAAGCGTTGAAATACCCGATCGGCTTGACGCTGGGCAACTGCGCGAAGACATCGGCGGCGAGTTCGAGGCGTTCCTCGACACGGGCGGTGGTCCACTCAGTCATGGCGCACCTCACGGACCGTAAGAAACTTGCCGTAGAGCTTGTCACCGAGCTGACGCACCAGCTCACGCTCCGGCCAGGTCAGGCGGTGGTCATCGACGGAGACGGCGAGCACACCCTCGTCATGCCAGCCATCGCGCTTCACCTGGTCGGATCCCGACGCGTGCCGCCGTAGCCTTTCGGGTACCACCTCATCCCAGGCCCCCGTCCGTCTCGAGCGCCCAGTGCAGGATGGCGATGGCGTCGGCCTCGTTGTCGTCGGCGGGCGAGAACCCTCGTGCTCGCGCCGCGGCGATCATCGCCACCTTGGGCGCGTTGCCCTTGCCGGTGGCGTGGCGCTTGATCGTGCCGACCGGAACGCCCTCGTAAGGAACGCCGCGCAGCTCCGCCCAAGCGGTCAGGGTTGCCATCAGCCCTCCATAGACGTGGCTCGCGTCCACGCCCCTATGAGCTCTTGCCTCCTCGAACCAGATCGCGGCGACTGGACCCGACAGCCGATCGATCTCGGTCAGCCAGTTGGTGAAGCGCAGGTAGCGCATGCCGCCACCGTCGAAGCGTCCGGGCCGGAAGCTGACCGCGCCGCTGGTGATAAGTCCGTCATGGCTGCGGAGCGCCCAGCCGGTCGTGGTGCCGAGATCGAGGGCGAGGATGCAGGACCGGCTGATCGCGCCCGGCTCGGGGCGAATGTCCTGCGCGGGGATCGGTGTGTTCATCGTGAAGGCTCACAAGCTGTGTGCCTTCGGCTTTGGTCGCCGCAAGATTTAGCATCCGGCGGTCCTCGACCAAAGCGAAAACGACCATGGCCGCGGCGGCGGGCAGTGATCGACGCTCGGCACGTCCCGGTCCCAACCTCCGAACGCGTGGTCCCAACCTTCGAGGGGGTTGGGACAGCCTTTTATCGTTTCACTCCAATGGCTTGACCGGATGTGGTCCCAACCTCGGTGTCCCCAACGGGGGTCCTTCTCTTTTCTTATAGAAAAAGATGTTCCCGACCTTTTCCGTTTTCCCACATGAATGTGTAGCAAAAGGTTGGGACCACAGGGTGAGGTTGGGGACACCGTTGTTTTTGAACGGCTTTTCGTGTCCCCAACCACCTCGGGAGGTTGGGACAGGGTTGGGACCACCAGAGAGGTTGGGACAGCGCGCATCCATGTCCTGACCGTGTTGCAAAGATCGAGAGCACACGGATTGACATTGCCCGCGCCAGAAACCACCCTCCGACCATCGGACAGGGGCGTCTGCTGATTATCGCAGGCTGAGAAGCACCCTTCGAACCTGAACCAGATCATGCTGGCGTAGGGAGTTCCGCGATGCGCTGCCCTCGGGGCGTGGCTGGTGTGCCGCAAGCGTCGCTGCTCCCTCGCTCGAGAGGGAAGAGCGATGGACGAAACCGGGGCGTATCTTGCGCGCATGCGGCAGGCCGCACCACTTGTGCACAACATAACCAATTTCGTCGCCATGAACGTGATGGCGAATGTGCTGCTGGCCGTCGGCGCCTCGCCCGCCATGGTGCATGCGCGCGAGGAAGCGGCGGAATTCGCCGCCCTCGCGCAGGCGCTGACCGTGAACATCGGGACTGCCGATCCCGTCTGGGGAGCCGCGATGGAAGAGGCGACAGCCGCGATGAACGCGGCCGGCAGGCCCTGGGTGTTCGATCCGGTCGGGGTTGGAGCTACGCGCTTCCGGCAGGAGCTTGCGCGACGGCTGCTGGCGCTGAAGCCGGCGGTCGTGCGCGGCAACGCCTCGGAGATCCGGGCGCTTGCCGGGCTTGAGGGGAAGGCGCGCGGAGCCGATGCGGGCGACAGCGTCGAGGCGGCAATCGACGCGGCACGGCATCTCGCGCAGGAGACAGGTGGCGTGATCGCCGTCTCCGGGCCGGTTGATTACGTCACCGACGGGATGCAGGGCTGGCGCGTGAGCAACGGCCACCCGCTGATGACCCGCGTCACGGCGCTGGGATGTTCGCTCAATGGCGTCATCGCCGCCTTCTGCGCCGGGCAGGAGAGGCTGGGCGCCACGGCGGCGGCGATGGTCTGCTTCGGGCTTGCGGGCGAACGCGCGGCCCTGGCCGCGACCGGCCCCGGCAGTTTTGCGGTTGCTTTCCTCGATGCGCTCGCAGCGCTCACGCCCGAGGACGTGACGGCCGGCGCCCGGGTGCGCCCAGCATGATCGGCGCGGTCTATGTGATCACGGATCCGGGCGCGCCCCTGCCCGTGATCGACCAGGCGCGCGCGGCCGCGCGCGGCGGCGCCTGGGCCGTGCAACTGCGCGACAAGACCATGCCGGATGCGGCCTTGGCCGGTCTCGCCCGGGCGCTCGTCGCCGAGTTGCAGCCGCTGGGCGTGAAGCTCATCGTCAACGACCGGCTCGAGGTGGCGCTGGCGGCCGGCGCTGACGGGTTGCACATCGGCCAGGGCGACGGCGACCCGGCGGCGATGCGCGCCCGGCTTGGGCCGGGCAGAATCCTGGGCCTATCGGTCGAGCATCCCGACCAATGCGCCGCGATCCCGGCCGGTGTGGATTACATCGGCGCAGGGCCGGTGCGGGCGACCCCGACCAAGCCCGACCACGCGCCGCCGATCGGCTTCGAGGGTCTCGCGCGGATCATCGCCCGCGCGCCCGTCCCGGTCGTGGCGATCGGCGGGCTTGGGCCCGGCGATGCGGCAGCGGTCAGGCGCATCGGCGCCGCCGGCCTTGCCGTCGTCTCGGCCGTGGTCCGCAGCCCCGATCCGGAGGCCGCGACCCGCGCCCTCGTGCAGGCATGGAGGCAGGCATGATCCCCAACGTCCTGTCCATCGCCGGCTCCGACCCCTCGGGTGGGGCGGGAATTCAGGCCGATATCAAGGCGATCTCGGCCTGCGGCGGCTATGCCATGGCCGCGATCACCGCGCTGACGGCGCAGAACACCCGCGGCGTGCAGGGCGTGCAGATGGTGGCGCCCGAGTTCGTGGCCGCGCAAATTCGCGCGATCCGCGAGGATATCGTGATCCACGCGGTCAAGATCGGGATGCTGGGCAGCGCCGCGGTGATCGCGGCCGTGGCTGAGGCCCTTGGGGGGCTCGAAGCACCCGTCGTCCTCGATCCGGTCATGGTGGCCAAAGGGGGCGACAGGCTGCTGGCGCCCGATGCCGCGGCGGCCTTGCGCGGCTTTCTGCGCCGGGCGACGCTGATCACCCCGAACCTGCTCGAGGCGGCCGATCTCCTTGGTGCCGCACCGGCGCGGGACCGCACCGCGATGGAGCTTCAGGCGCAAGCGCTGCGCGCGCTCGGCCCGCAGGCCGTGCTGCTGAAGGGCGGGCATCTCGGCAGCGCGGACAGCCCCGATCTTCTGTGCACCGCGACGGGCGCGGTCTGGCTCCCAGGCCCGCGTCACGCGACGCGCAACACCCATGGCACCGGCTGCAGCCTGTCGTCGGCGCTTGCGACCCTGCTTGCCCGCGCGATACCGCTCGAAGAGGCGGCCCGTCGCGCCAAAGCCTGGCTTGCCGGCGCCATCGCCGAAGCCGACGCGCTGACCGTCGGATCGGGCCATGGGCCCGTGCACCATTTCCACCGTCTTCCCGAGGGTTTCATCGCATGATCCGACCGGTTTCCGACCTCTGCGTTCTCGTCACCGGCGCCGGTCGCGGCCTCGGCGCCGCGATCGCCCGTGCCTTTGCCCGCGAACGCGCAACCGTTGCGCTCAACTATCGCCGCAGCCAGGCCGCGGCCGAAGCGGTTGCTGCCGAACTCGGCCCGCGCGCCGCAGCCTTTGCCGCCGACGTGACCGATGCCGCGCAGGTGCAAAGGATGATCCGCGACATCGCGGAACGCTTCGGCCGTGCGCCGGATGTGTTCGTACACAACGCCCTCGCCGATTATGCGTTCAACGGCGATGCGCGCACGAGGCTGCCTGCGCTCGGCTGGTCCGACATCGCGCGCCAGACGCAGACCGCCGTGGCGGGGGTGCTGAACGGCATCCAGGCCCTGCATCCGCATTTCGAGGCGCAGCGCTTCGGGCGGGTCATCACGATCGGCACGAACCTTTTCCAGAACCCGGTCGTGCCCTATCACGACTACATCGCGGCCAAAGGCGCACTGCTGGCCCTGACCCGAACCGCCGCGCGCGAACTGGGCCCACTGGGTGTGACGGTCAACATGGTCTCGGGCGGGCTGCTGCGCGTGACCGACGCCAGCGCCGCCACGCCCGATACGGTCTTCGACCTGATCGCCGCCCAGACACCGCTCGGCCATGTGACCACACCCGAAGAATTGGCGGACGCCGTCATCCTCTTCGCGTCGCCGTGGGCGCGGGCGGTGACCGGGCAAAACCTGATCGTGGATGGCGGGCTCGTCTCTGGCTGACTCATGGAGGTCTGTTTTCGCAACCCCTCCGATACCGCCACTCCCGCGGCGCCTCGCGCCCGCCCTCGTCGCGCCGCC
>JBKBQT010000079.1:0-5059 GCA_046292445.1 Gemmobacter sp. | reverse complement strand
AAAGCGAAGCGGAACGGGGCCTTCGCACGATCATCGCCCAAGCTGCAGAAGCCCGGCGTTGACAGGCGCATTCGCGGCAATCGCCTGCGTGTAAAGGCCGAAGAGGTCGTCGTAGAACCCGCGCATCGCCCGGTCCGGCTCCACCGCCGGCTCATACCGCACCAGCGCCTCCTGCGCCGCCGCCAGCGTGGCAAACAGCCCCGCCCCCCGTGCCGCCAGCGCCGCCGCGCCGATCAGGCCCGGTTCGTTCACCGCCATCCGCGCCATCGGGCGGCCGAGCACGTCGGCCTTGATCCGCAGCCACGCATCCGACCGGAACCCGCCCCCGCCGCAGCGCATCAGCCCCGCCCGCACCCCCGCCGAGGCCTCGAGCACGCAGAGCACATGGCGCGCCGAAAGCGCCACCCCTTCGAGCACCGCGCGGATCAGATCGCCCGCATCGGCGCCCGCGTCGAGCCCCGCGAACACCCCGCGCAGGGCGGGGTCCCACAGCGGCGCGCGCTCGCCCTGAAGATGGGGCAAGAACAGCGGGGTGAGCGGCTTGCGCGGCGCCGCCATCGCCTGCGCCACAGCAGCATCCGGCGTCAGGCCCAGCAGGCCGGCCACCCAGGCCAGCGCCGCCCCGCCCGCCTGCGTCGGCCCGGCATGCAGGCGCACCCCGTCCAGCGGCGGGAACACGATGGCACCCGGCGTCGGCACCACGCGGCCCGACACGATGCCCAGAACCTCGCTCGTCCCGCTGACATGCACGCCCGCCCCGTCGCGCCCGCCGCCTGCGCCGAACAGCGCGCACCAGCCGTCCATCGTCGCCGTGACGGCGGGCACCTCGGCGAACCCCCCGCCCAGCACCCGCGCCGCCACATCGACCGCCCCCGCCAGCGGCGCCACCCGCGCCGCCGCCCCCGGCACCAGCGCCAGCGCGCCCTCGATCCAGCCGCCCGGCCCGGCCAGCCCGATGTTCGAGACCGGATCCGTCAAAAGGCGGCCCGTCAGATGCCACAGGCAGTAATCCTTGGGCAGCACGACCCACCGCGTGCGCGCCCAGACCTCGGGCCGGTGGCGCGAGACCCAGAGCATCCGGGCGAGCGCATGGCTCGCGTCGATCGGCATCGGCGCGCCCCACCAGGCGATCTTCTGCGCCGCGCTCACGCCCGCGTCGAGCGCCGCCGCCTCGGCCGCCGCGCGCACGTCCTGCCAGAGGATCGCGGGCATCAGCGGGCGGAAATCGGCATCGAGGAAAACATGCGTATTCACCTGGCTGGTCAGCCCGACGGCGGCCACCGGCCCGGCGGCGCAGAGCGCGGCCAGCGCCGCGTCGAGCCGGCCGGTCCAGTCGGCCGGATCCTGCTCGGCCCAGCCCGGCGCGGGGCGGGCGGTCGGCACCGGCTCGGCAAAGCTCGCCTGCAGCGCGCCGTCGGTCCCGATCACGCCGGCCTTGAACGCCGTGGTGCCGACATCGATCCCGAGTATGCGGTCCATCTCCACCCGCCTGCCTGCCGCCCCGCCAGAGGACACACGGCCCGCCGCGCCCGCCGCCGCGCCCAGGATACCGGCGCAGCGCCAAGGCCGGCAAGGCCGGCCGCGCGTTACAGCCGGCGATAGACGAGGTATACCGGCGCCCGCCCGGCGCGCAGCGCCTTGGCTTCATAGCGTGTGGAAACCCAGCCGTCCCAGGGCTCGGGTCCGTCGGCCACCGGCGCGAACCCCGCGCGCGGCACCTCCGCGCGCGCCTGCCGGGCATAGCTCGCAATGTCGGTCGCGATATGCAACAGCGCCCCCGGCGCCATGACCCGCGCCAGCGGTATCAGATATTCCGGCGTCACGAACCGCCGCCGGTGATGGCGCACCTTGGGCCATGGGTCGGGATAGTTGAGGAACACCCGCGCCACCGACCCGTCCGGCAAGACCGGAAACACCGCGCGCACATCGCCCGGATGGATCGCCACATTCGCCACCGGCAGCGCCCTCAGCCGCCGCAGCAGCATCGCCACCCCGTTCACGAACGGCTCGACCCCCACCAGCGCGACCCCCGGATTGGCCGCCGCCACCGCCACCAGATGCTCGCCCCCGCCGAACCCGACCTCGAGCCAGAGCGGCCGCCCTGCCACCCAGTCCATCAGCGCCGCCTGGCCGCCCGGTCCCTCGACCCCGGCAAGCCGCAGCGCGTCGAGATCCTCGGCCAGCGCGACCTTCTGCGCGCCGCGCAGCGTCTTGCCGGACCGGCGCCCGTAGAAGTTCCACGGCACCGGCCCGCCTGCCGCCACGTTTGTCCTCGACGGGCTTTCAGGCTGGCTCAAATATCCCACGGGGGTCCGGGGGTGTGAAACCCCCGGGGCCGCCCGCCCCTCTCAGACCGCCTTGCGGAGCGCCTCGACCAGATCCGTCTGCTCCCAGGAAAACCCGCCGTCGGCATCGGGCGCGCGGCCGAAATGCCCGTAGGATGCGGTGCGGGCGTAGATCGGCCGGTTGAGGCCGAGGTGCAGGCGGATGCCGCGCGGGGTGAGGTCCATCACCTCGGCCACCGCCCGCTCGATCGCCGCGTCATCGACCTGCCCCGTGCCATGGGTATCGACATAGATCGAGAGCGGCCGCGCCACACCGATCGCATAGGACACCTGCAGCGTGCAGCGCCGGGCAAGCCCCGCCGCGACGACGTTCTTGGCAAGATAGCGCGCAGCATAGGCGGCCGACCGGTCCACCTTCGTCGGATCCTTGCCCGAAAACGCGCCGCCACCATGCGGCGCCGCGCCGCCATAGGTGTCCACGATGATCTTGCGCCCCGTAAGCCCCGCGTCGCCGTCCGGCCCGCCGATCACGAAGGCGCCCGTGGGGTTGATGTGCCAGACCGTGTCCGGCGTCAGCCAGGCCTCGGGGATCACCTCACGCACATAGGGCTCGATGATCGCGCGCACATCGCCGCTCGTCATCTTGGCATCGAGGTGCTGGTGCGACACGACGATCTGCGTCACCTCGACCGGCTTGCCGGCCTCGTAGCGCACCGACAGCTGCGACTTGGCGTCCGGGCCCAGCAGCGGCTCGGCCCCCGACTTGCGCGCCGCGGCAAGGCGGCGCAGGATCGCATGGGCATACTGGATCGGCGCCGGCATGAGTTCCGGTGTCTCGTCCACCGCATAGCCGAACATGATGCCCTGGTCGCCCGCCCCGTCGCGATCCACGCCCATGGCGATATGGGCGGACTGTTCGTGCAGGAAATTCAGCACATGGCAGGTGTTCCAGTGGAACTTCTCCTGCTCGTAGCCGATGTCGCGGATGCAGTCGCGCGCGATCTGGGGGATGCGGCCCATCACGTCCTTGAGCCGCTCCTGGTCCGCGAGCCCGATCTCGCCACCGATCACCACAAGGCTCGAGGTTGCGAAGGTCTCGCAGGCCACGCGCGCCTGCGGCTCGATTGCCAGCAGGTAGTCGAGCACGGCATCCGAAATCCGGTCGCACAGCTTGTCGGGATGCCCCTCGGACACGGACTCGGAGGTGAACGTGTAGTTTTCGCGCGGCATGGGAGAGTGCTCCATTGATGTGACCCGCCACGCCAGGAAGCCGTTGTGACGGTTCGCCGCCCCTAAGCCCGGCGCAGGGGCAGGTCAAGGGGCGCTGTGCCGGCGGCGCCACAGCGCCGCCGCGGCCGCGGCGAACAGGGCGATCAGGAACGGCGCCTCGCCGAGCCGCGCATAGGGTGTCGGCGGCAGCGCCGCGGGCAGGGCGGCATCGGCATGGCCATGGGTGTTGAGCGCAAGCGACAGGGCGATGCCGCCGCGGGCGTCGATCACCGCCGATACGCCGGTATTGGCCGCGCGGACGACCGGCAAGCCGAACTCGATCGCCCGCAGCCGCGCCAGTGCGAGATGCTGGTAGGGTCCGCTCTGCGTCCCGAACCAGGCGTCGTTGGTCACATGCAGCAGGAAATCGGCCCGTTCGCGCTGCGCCCGCCGGATCAGGCGCGGAAACACTGCCTCGTAGCAGATCAGCGGCACGGCGAGGCCGACGCCCGGCACCGGCATCGTCGCCGGCCCCGGCCCGGCGGAATAGCCGCGCCCCTCCTGCGCCGCGAAGGCGGCGATGCCGAAGAGGTCGTAGAGCAGATCGCCCCCCGGCATGTATTCGCCGAAGGGCACGAGGTGGTGCTTGTCATAGACTGCCGCGACCCGCCCCTCGGGGTCCAGCAGCGCGAGGGCATTGTAGCCCTGCCAGCCCGCGGTCCGTTGCGCGCCGAAGGCGACCGGCACGCCCCGCGCGGCTGCGGCGATGAGGTCCACCCCGATCCCGGGGCGGTTCAGCAGGAAATCGACCGCCGTTTCGGGCCAGACGATCAGGTCGGGCCGCGGCCCGGCCGCGGTCGCGTCGAGCTGGCGGTCGAAGAACACCGCGCTCCAGGCCGGATCCCACTTGAGGTGCTGTTTCGCGTCCGGCTGCACCACCCGGACGACCGGCCCCGCCGGCGCCGGCAGCGGCCCCGCCGCCCACCAGGCCCCCGTGCCCCAGAGCGCCGCCAGCAACGCCGCCGCCCCGATCGTGCCGGACCGCGCCGCCGCGACGGGGAGCGCCGCGACCACCAGCGTCGCCAGCGTCAGCAGCCCCGCCCCGCCGAGCGCCGCGACCTGCCCGGCCGCCGTCCCGATCCAGACATGCCCCGGCAGGGCCCAGGGAAAGCCGGTCAGCACCGTCCCGCGCAGCGCCTCGGCCCCGGCGAGCATCACGGCAAAGCCGACCGCACCGAGGCGCCAGCGCCCCGTCGCCCAGCCCGCCGCCGCCCAGAACAGCGCCAGCCCGCCCGCCATCAGCACCAGCGCGAAGGGCGCCATCCAGCCGTGGCGGTCGGGCTCGACCAGGAACGGCTCGACGATCCAGTGCAGCGCGACCGCGAAATGCCCCGCGCCGAGCGCCCATGCCGCAAGGGCCGCCGCCCGCCCGCCCCGCGCCGCCGCAACAAGCGCCGCCCCGCCTGCAAGCCCGGCCAGCGTCAGCGGCCAAAGGCCCCATGGCGCCTGCCCGAGCGCCGCCGCCGCCCCGCAGAGCGCGGCCGCCGCGCCCGCGCGCCAGCCCG
>JBKBQT010000078.1:0-5312 GCA_046292445.1 Gemmobacter sp. | reverse complement strand
GCCCACAGGCGCATCATCACCATCAACCCTTTCGTTCATCTCTCGCTGCGGCATCTCGGAAGCATCCATCCTCGGGCGTCCTTCGACAAATGGATGTCCAGGGAAAAAGGGGCCAGCTCACGCGGAACAGATCGCGCCGCCCAAGCTCGCCGCGCAGCACACGGCGGATGAGCGAAGCCTCTGTGACTTCGAGATTCTTTTACATTCAATCCTCCCTGCTGGTTTTCTGGTTTTTGCGAATTGTGCGGCCGCGGATCGATTCGGACGATCGAGACAGGTCGGGAGCATCGGACGACAGCCCGCCGCCGCGGATCGCGCACAACGGCCGCCGTTGACACCGCCCCGGGCCCCGGATACGCCCGCCGTCACGCGATCGGCCCAGATGGCGGAATTGGTAGACGCGCTGGTTTCAGGTACCAGTGCCGCAAGGCGTGGAGGTTCGAGTCCTCTTCTGGGCACCATTGTCGGGTTTTGCGCGCAAGGGCAAGTGCTGCGGGGTTCGGTCGCCTGGCCGTCCGCAAACTTGCGGCGTGGAGCAAACGCCGCGCGGACTGTCGCTTCCTGTCCGCGCCCTGCAGGCGAAGCGGCCATGCCCGGGGTGGTCCGCCGCCCCATGGCGCGCGCGTGACGTGCCGCGTGCAGCGTCAAGGACCGTCGTCGCCCACCCAAGTCCGGCGCGCGGCATGGCGCGCAAGCGAGTAACGGCGCGGCCCCCGATTGTCTCGCGGCGCCCCCGCGCGATCCGCCGAGACCCCGCGCCGCGCCGCCCGGCCGTCAGCCATCCATCTTCAACGCCGAGATGAACGCCGTCTGGGGTATCTCGACCTTGCCGAACTGCCGCATCTTCTTCTTGCCCGCCTTCTGCTTTTCGAGCAGCTTCTTCTTGCGCGTCGCGTCCCCGCCATAGCACTTGGCGGTCACGTCCTTGCGCAGCGCGGCAATGGTCTCGCGCGCGATGACCCGGCCGCCGATCGCCGCCTGCACGGGGATCTTGAACATGTGGCGGGGGATGAGATCCTTGAGCTTCTCGACCATCGCGCGCCCGCGCAGCTCGGCCCGGTCGCGGTGGACCATCATGGAGAGCGCATCGACCGGCTCGTCGTTCACCAGAACCGACATCTTGACCAGCACATCCTCGCGATACCCGGTGATCGCATAGTCGAAGGACGCATAGCCCTTAGTCACCGATTTCAGCCGGTCGTAGAAATCGAACACCACCTCGTTCAGCGGCAGGTCATAGACGACCATCGCGCGGTTGCCGGCATAGGTCAGCTCCGTCTGCTCGCCGCGCCGGTCCTGGCAGAGCTTGAGCACATCGCCGAGGTATTCGTCGGGGACAAGGATCGTCGCCTTGATGCGCGGCTCCTCGATGTGATCCACATGCGTCAGGTCGGGCATGTCGGCGGGGTTGTGAAGCTCCTTCACCGTCCCGTCCTTCATGTGCAGGTGGTAGACGACCGAGGGCGCGGTGGTGATGAGGTCGAGGTTGTATTCCCGCTCCAGCCGGTCGCGGATCACCTCGAGATGGAGAAGGCCGAGAAACCCGCAGCGAAAGCCGAAGCCGAGCGCGGCCGATGTTTCCATCTCGGACGTGAAGGATGCATCGTTCAGCGCCAGTTTCTCGATCGCATCGCGCAGCGCCTCGAAATCGGCGGCATCGACCGGAAAGAGGCCGCAGAACACCACCGGCTGCGCCGGCTTGAAGCCCGGCAGCGCCTCGGCGCAGGGCTTGCGCTCGTGGGTGATCGTATCGCCCACGCGGGTGTCGCGGACCTGCTTGATCGAGGCGGTGAGCACGCCGATCTCGCCTGGGCCAAGCTCGCCGATCTCGACCATCTGCGGCCTGAGCACCGCGAGACGGTCGATCCCGTAAACCGCGCCGGTCTGCATCATCTTGATCCGGTCGCCCTTGCGGATCACCCCGTCCATCACGCGGATCATCACGACGACGCCAAGGTAGGCGTCATACCACGAATCGACCAGCATCGCCTTGAGCGGCGCGGCAGCATCGCCCTTGGGCGCGGGCAGGCGCGTGACGATCGCCTCGAGCACATCGGGGATGCCGAGGCCGCTCTTGGCCGAGATCAGCAGCGCATCCTGCGCATCGAGGCCGATCACATCCTCGATCTGTTCCTTCACGCGCTCGGGCTCGGCCGCCGGCAGGTCGATCTTGTTGAGCACCGGCACGATCTCGTGCCCCGCGTCGATCGCCTGATAGACGTTCGCGAGCGTCTGCGCCTCGACCCCCTGCGAGGCATCGACCACGAGAAGCGAGCCCTCGACGGCCCGCATCGACCGCGACACCTCATAGGCGAAATCGACATGGCCGGGGGTGTCGATCAGGTTGAGGATATAGGTATGCCCGTCCCTTGCGGTGTATTCGATGCGGACGGTATTGGCCTTGATCGTGATGCCCCGCTCGCGCTCGATATCCATCGAATCGAGCAACTGTTCCTTCATGTCGCGGCTCGCCACGGTGCCGGTCGACTGGATCAGCCGGTCGGCCAGCGTGGATTTGCCGTGGTCGATATGCGCCACGATGGAGAAGTTGCGGATGCGCGAGAGCTCGGTCATGGCGGGGATATGCGGGGGAAACCGGGGGCGGTCAATGGCCCGCCGGACACCGGCGCGCCGGCTTGGTGCGCGCTGGACGATCTTGTGGCGCGCCCGCTCCACGGCGCAACCGGTTGTAATCTCAATTCCACGCTGCAAACCCATGACGGGATTGATGAATCAGCCATGTTCTGCGATAACGCAGGGAGCCACCCGGGGGGACACCCGGGCAAGAAACCGGTCGCCCGTCGGCCCGAGCCAGAGAGAGCAGCCCATGCGCATCACCCTTTTTGCCGCAGCGCTCGCCGCCGCGACGCTCGCACCCGGCCTTGCCGCGGCGGGGCCGATCGGCAACGCCTGCATCGCCTCCGACCGGTCGCGGGGGAATGCCGCGCTCTGCCGCTGCATCCAGGCGGCGGCGGATGCGACGCTGAACCGGGGCGAGCAGCGGCGCGCGGCGCGGTTCTTTCGCGACCCGCACCAGGCGCAGACGGTGCGGGCCTCGACCAGCGCCGCCGACAACGCCTTCTGGCAGCGTTACGTGACCTTCGGTCAACTGGCCGAGGCGCGCTGCGCCGGCTGAGATGCGCATCCTCGTGCTCACCGGCGCGGGGGTGTCGGCGGAATCCGGGCTGGGCACGTTTCGCGATGCCGGCGGCCTCTGGGCGCGCCATGACCTCGCCGATCTGGCGACGCCCGAAGGTTTCGCGCGCGACCCTGCGCTCGTGCATGATTTCTACAATGCGCGCCGGGCCGATGCCCGCGCCGCAGCGCCGAACGCGGCCCATCGCGCGCTCGCCGCGCTGACCGAGGGCGGGGGCGATGCGGTGACGCTCGTCACGCAGAACATCGACGACCTGCACGAACGGGCCGGGGCGCGCGACGTGATCCACATGCATGGCGCGATCGACCGCGCGCGATGCGCCGCCTGCGGGCATCGCTGGGATGCGCCGGCGGTGATGCACCCGGCCGATCCCTGTCCCGCCTGCGCAGCGCCCGCGACGCGGCCCGATGTCGTCTGGTTCGGCGAGCTGCCGCGCCACATGGACAGGATCGAGGCCGCGCTGGCGGCCTGCGATCTCTTCGTCGCCATCGGCACGTCGGGGAGCGTCTGGCCGGCGGCCGGTTTCGTGGACCTGGCTCGCAGCGCGGGGGCGCGGACGCTCGAGATCAACCTCGTCCCCTCCGACCGGGCCGGTGCCTTCGACGACCGCCTTCTCGGTCCGGCGACCCGGGCGGTGCCCGCCTGGGTCGCGTCCCTCGGGCCTCGGTAGGGCTCGCGGGCGGCCCCGAGGGCCAGGCCGCCCCGCCTTTCGTCAGCCGCCGTGCTTGTGCCCGTGGCCGTGGCCGTGGCCGTGGCCGTGGTCATGGCCCATGCCTTGCCTCGGCTTGCGCTCGAGGTCGACCGGCACGTCCAGCGTGATCACCTCGCCGCGCTCGAAGGTCAGCGTGAGCGTGACCACATCGCCGTGCTTGAGGCTGCGGTTGAGGCCCATGAGCATGACATGGTCGCCGCCCCGCTCCAGCGCATGGGTGCCGCCCGCCGGGATGACAAAGCCATCCTCGACCTCGACCATCTGCATCACGCCCTTGGAATCCTCGCGGTGGGTGTGCAACTCGACCCGGGCCGCGACGTCCGAGCTGGCGGCGATCAGCCGGTCGTCGGCGGCGCCATGGTTCTCGATCACGAGGAACACCGCGCCCGATTGGGCCGAGGGGCCCGAGACCCGGGCATAGGGATCGACGATATGCACCCCGTCATGGGCGAGGGCCGGCGCGGCGACGAGGGTTGCGGCAATGGCCGCGCGAATGAACATGCCAAGCATGGGATTCTCCGTGGGATCTGATCTGGATGGAAGGCAGCGGGATCAGACCGCGGGCGGCGGGTCGCGCGCGCGCGCAGACGGATGCGGCCGGCCCTGCGGCAGGGCCGACGACGCGGCGGTGGCGGCAGCAATGCGGCTGGGCGGCCGGACCACCGCGGGCGGCGCAGCGCCCTCGGCGACGAAGATCGCACCGTCAGGGCACAGATGCGCGGGACCGGACGGCCGCCCCTTGTCGTCGAGCGCGATCATCACCGGGCCGGAGCCGCTGCACAACTCGACCATTGCCGCAGGCAGCGGCGTGCCGCGCGCAACGGCAAAGGCCACCGAGGTGACCGCGAGGATCAGCGCGAGCGAGGCAAGGACCAGCCGGGACATCGCGGGTGGGAGACCACAAAACGCCGTTCCGCGCAACCGGACGCTTCGCCGCGGCGCACAGCAAAAGGCCCCGCCACGGCGGGGCCTGACATCGTCGCGGATGCCGAACGGTATCAGGCCGCCGGGGCGGCCTTTTCGATCTCGCGCTTGATCTTGATCGCGCGGTCCGACAGCTCGGAGTCCTTGGCCTTCGCGAGGAAGGCGTCGAACCCGCCGCGATGATCGACCGACCGCAGCGCATGGGCCGAGATGCGCAGCCGGAACGACTGGCCGAGGATGTCCGAGATCAGAGTCACCTCGTTGAGGTTCGGCAGGAACCGGCGCTTGGACTTGTTGTTGGCGTGGCTGATCTTGTGCCCGCTCATCGGGGCCTTGCCACTGAGTTCACACACGCGCGACATGGGTCTCGTTCCTTGTTGGGCCCTTGCGGCCACATATATCAATGGCGCAGCCCGGGGCCGTGCCGAATGCGATCCCCGCCGCTTAGGGGGAATCGGGCTCCGCGTCAAGCGCGGCCAGCATCGCCGTCGCCGCCTCGGACGGGGTCCGGCGCCCCTC
>JBKBQT010000077.1:0-5361 GCA_046292445.1 Gemmobacter sp. | reverse complement strand
TGACCGCCATCGCAATGAACCTCAAGAAGCTGGCGGCGGCTGTGATGCTTCTGTTCTGTTCGATCATAGAAATGCGCGCGGCCCGGCCAAATCCGGCGTCGGCCTGAAACGACTTCTTCAACAGCCCCTGGTGGACCGTTTCCCCCGAGAACGCGCGCCGCACATCCGCCAGCGCCTGTTCTTCGGCGCCGTCGCCTTGGGGCCGGGCGGGCTGGGCCACCGCCTCGGCGCGGGATCACAAGGACGGATCGGAATGCCGAGCGGTCCCGATCAATGCGCTGCTCGGCCGGCAGGTCTGGTTGGCGGGCTGGCCGACGGCGATGGCGGGCTCGCCCGCGACGGCAGCGTACAACGCGGCCGGCAACACCGATGCGAGCCGCAGGACGGTGAAGCTGGTGGACTGGTCGAAGGCGCCGACCCTGCCGGGGCCGATGCGACGGACGGCGTTTGGCGAGATCCGGACTGGCTCCTTTGCCGCGATGACCGCTGGCGGCCCGTTGAGCCCGGAACATTCCCGCTGGCTGATGGGATATCCGCCCGCATGGGGCTCCTGCGGGGCTACGGCAATGCGATCGTGCCGCCGCTCGCGGCGGAGTTCGTGATGGCTTTCATGGAGAGCCTGCGATGAAGCAGAGCCGGACCATGTCGATGCTCGAGGCCACGGCAAACGTTGTCGTTGGCTACGTTTTGGCCATCGCCACGCAGATCGTCGTGTTCCCGTGGTTCGGGATCGAGACGGGGCTCGCGGAGCATCTGACCATCGGCCTCGCCTTCGTCGGCGTCTCGCTGGCGCGGGGCTACCTGCTGCGGCGGCTGTTCGAGGCCATCCGGATGCGGAGCGCCGAATGATCGACCGCCGCCCCGGAGGGACGGCGGCCATCAGCTTGTCGAGGTTCGGCGCGTCAGGCGGCAGGGAGCTTGTAATATGCGGAGCGGATGGTTATGCGGCGACGGTCATAGAGGCCTCGTTTTATCAGAGGGTTGAGCGTGCGATGCTCCGCATATTACAAGTTATGCTGAGCTCAGCATAACTTGTACACACGCCCGCGCCCCTCGACCTTCTCCGAGGTCACCTCGAGCCCGAGCTTCTTCTTCAGCGCTCCGGCCATCGCGCCGCGCACGGTGTGCGACTGCCAGCCCGTGGCGGCCATGATCTCCTCGATGGTAGCCCCGTCCGGCGCGCGCAGCATGGCGATCAGGGTGGCCTGCTTGGTGCCCTCGCGCAGCGTGCGCGCCTTGGGCGCGGGCTCGGTCCCGGTGGGAGCGTTGGGCGCGGGCGCGTCGCTCGGCGGTTCGTCGATGCTCGTGGGCGCGGTGTTCGCGTCCGCGGGATCGATGCCGACGGCGGCGAGGCCCTCGTCGGTGATGCGCAGCAGGGTGGCGCGGCCGTCCGCGTCGTTGCGCCAGAAGCGGTTGAGGGCGGCATCGGCCTTCGTCCGGCTGTCGGTGACGATCTCCGCAGCGAGTCCGCGCGCGAGAAGCGCGCCGACGACCTTGACCGCGGCGCCGCCGCGCAGGGACCCGGGCAGCGGCAGGCGGTTGCGGTCGTCGCGCTGCGCGGCGGCGCTGAGGATGATGGCTTGGGTGTCGGAAAGCTTGGTCATCTGGCGTCTCCGTGTTCGAGGCCCGCGTCATGCGGCGCCTTCTACGACCCGTTCGCCCGACTTGCGCTGCCCCTCTGGGGCCACGGTTCGGGCTCACCGCGCAGAGCGCGCGGCGGGAGTTCCGGCAGCGCCGGAGATCAGCGGGCGTGCGCGCCCTCGCCGAAGGCGCTGTCGGTGATGCGTCTCAGGAGGCTGGCGTAGTGTTCGAGGGTGCCGACCATGGCCCAACCGACTTCGTCGGGGTGGCAGTTGAAATGGTCGTCGCTGAGCGCCTGCAGCCGGGCGAGCATCTCGTCGATCTCGGTCTTCTTGCCGATGAAGGCGGCGAGCGCGCTCGCCCGGTTCCTCGAACCGGTGGCGGAACCGGGCTCACCCTTGTTCCGGCGCGCCTTCTCGGCGCGGGGCTCAAAGCGCGGGGTGGTGATCGGGTTCAGGCGGGTTGTCATCGTGGTGGCTCCGGGTGAGTTGCATCGTCCTTGCAGGATGGACGTTCGCTCCACGCGCTCGGCTTATCAACTCGATAAGCACATGAAACTGAATGATAATCGGAGCCGTCGATGCAGGGCATGAGCGAGCGCCAGTACGCCGCCCGTGTCGGGCTGTCGCGCGGCGCGATCCAGAAGGCGAAGACCGCCGGCCGGCTCGTGCTGCATGAAGATGGCAGCATCGACACGGCCGCCAGCGACGCCCGGCGTGCCGAGACGACGGACCTGTCGAAGAGCAGGCCGAAGGCCGCAGCCGGCTCCGGCGGCATGAAGCCCGTGCCGGCGGCGGCCATCGCGGCCGTCGGCGAGGCGCTTCGCGAGAGCGGCGTCAACGTCCCGGAGGTCGGCGAAGGCGCGACCTTCATGAAGGCCAGGACGGCCAACGAGATCATGAAGGCGCAGGAGCGGAAGCTCCGGCTCCAGAAGCAGAAGGGCGAACTCGTCGATCGCAATCGCGCCGAAATGCTCGTGTTCCGGCTTGCGCGCGAGGAACGCGACGCATGGGTGACATGGCCTGCGCGGGTAGCCGCGCAGATGGCATCGGAACTCGATGCCGCACTCGAACACCCGGATACCGCCAAGAGCGGCGCCTCTAAAGCGGCGGTGACGACCGCACTGATCCAGAGACTGCTCGAAACACATGTCCGCGCCCAGCTCGACAGCCTCGCCGATGTCCGGCCGAGGCTCGGATGAGAGTGCGGTCGACTTCGACGGAGCGGAGGGACTTCTTCGGGCGTGGCGCAGCGGCATCCGTCCCGATCCGGACCTGACGGTCTCGCAATGGGCCGACCGGCATCGGCGGCTGGGTTCGCGGGCCTCGGCGGAACCCGGCCGGTATCGCTCTGCGCGCACGCCCTACATGCGCGAGATCATGGACCGGCTGAGCCCGGGCGATCCGGCCCAGCGGGTCGTGTTCATGAAAGCCGCGCAGGTCGGCGCGCCGCTCGCGCTCGAAACCCCGGTGCCGACGCCCCTCGGCTGGACGACCATGGGCGAGGTCGCCGAGGGCGATCTGCTCTACGACGAGTGCGGGCGCATCTGCCGGGTCACCGGCCTGTCGCCGGTGTTCGACGAGCGGCCATGCTTCGAGGTGGCATTCGACGACGGCGAACGTATCGTCGCGGACGGCGAGCATCGCTGGCCGGTCTGGGATTTCACGAACGACCGGCCCGCCGCGCGCACGCTCACCACGGCGGAGATGGCCGGGCGGGCGATCATTGGTGCAGGGGCCAAGCGGCGGCGCTATGCCATCGACTGCTGCGATCCGGTCGACATGCCGGACCAGGATCTGATCCTGCACCCTTACGTGCTCGGGCTCTGGCTCGGAGACGGCTCGTCGATCATGAACCACGTCTCGGTGCACGAGGAGGACGCCGAGATTGTCGAGCACCTGCGCGCCTGCGGCGTCGAGGCGGAGTTCCGGCTGCCGCACTGGCGCAAGGGCAGGCTCGCCAATGTGGTGATCGACCCGACGTTTCGAATGCGGCGCGAGGACGGCGCCTCGCTCGCGAACTGCTTCCGGTCGCGCTTCGTGACGCGGCTGAGGCAGCTGGACGTACTCGACAACAAGCACGTGCCGCTCGCCTACATGCGATCGAGCCGATGGCAGCGGCTCGAACTCGTGCGCGGGCTGATGGACTCCGACGGCACGATCACGCCCGATGGCAAGCGCTGCGAGTTCTCGAACGCCGACCGGGGCCTCGTTGATGCGATGGTCGAGCTGCTCCGCGGGCTCGGCTACAAGCCCGCGATCTATCATGGGCGGTCGCGTCGCAAGGTCTTCGGGCGGGACGGCCGCGCGCAAACGTCCGCCGAATACTGGCGCGTGTCGTGGACGGCCTATGCCGAGGAGCCGATGTTCCGGCTTTCGCGCAAGCGAGCCCGGATGCGCTCGATCGAGTCCGGGCGACCGTGGAAAAGCCGTCGCCGGCGCATCGTCGCGATCCGGCCGGTGCCGAGCGTGCCGGTGCGCTGCATCGAGGTGGACTCGCCGAGCCACCTGTTTCTGTGCGGGAAGGGCTGGATCCCGACGCACAACACCGAAGCAGGCAACAACTGGATCGGCTTTGCCATCCATCAGGCGCCGGGCCCGATGCTGGCGGTCCAGCCGACTGTGGAACTGGCCAAACGGAACTCGCGCCAGCGGATCGACCCGCTGATCGACGAGAGCCCCGAGCTGCGCGAGCGGGTGAAGCCCGCCCGCTCGCGGGATGCGGGCAACACGATGCTGTCGAAGGAGTTTGCCGGCGGCATCCTGATCATGACGGGCGCGAACTCGGCGGTCGGACTGCGGTCCACTCCGGCGCGCTACATCTTCCTCGACGAGGTCGACGCCTATCCGGCCTCTGCCGACGAGGAAGGCGATCCGGTCACGCTGGCCGAGGCGCGATCGCTGACCTTCGCCCACCGGCGCAAGGTGTTCCTGGTCTCGACGCCCACCATCCGGGGGCTGAGCCGGATCGAGCGCGAATACGAGGCGAGCGACCAGCGGCGGTTCTTCGTGCCGTGCCCGCATTGCGGCGCGATGCAATGGCTGAAGTTCGACCGGCTGCGCTGGCAGAAGGGCCGCCCGGAGACGGCGGAGTATCACTGCGAGGGCTGCGAGACGCCCATCGCGGAGCACCACAAGTCGGCGATGCTGGAGGCGGGCGAATGGCGTCCGACCGCCACGGCCGCCGATCCGGCGACGGTCGGCTACCACCTGTCGGCGCTCTATTCGCCGATCGGCTGGCTGAGCTGGGAGCGGATCGTGCGGGCATGGGACGCGGCACAGGGCTCGGACGAGGCGATCAAGGCGTTCCGCAACACCATCCTCGGCGAGACATGGGTCGAGACAGGCGAAGCGCCGGACTGGCAGCGGCTCTACGACAGGCGCGAGCGCTGGACATCCGGCACGGTGCCCGCGGGCGGGTTGTTCCTGACCGCCGGGGCCGATGTGCAGAAGGACCGGATCGAGGTCGATGTCTGGGCCTGGGGCCGCGGCCTGGAAAGCTGGCTCGTCGATCACGTCGTGCTCGAAGGCGGGCCCGGCGATCCGGCCTGCTGGCAGCAGCTGACCGACCTGCTCGGGCGAACATGGGCGCATGGGTCCGGCCAGCGGATGACGCTTGCCCGGCTCGCCATCGATACGGGGTATGAGACCAGCGCGGTTTATGCCTGGTCGCGCCAGGTGGGCTTTGCGCAGGTGGCGCCGGTGAAGGGCGCCGAGGGGTTCACGCGAACGAGCCCGGTGGCGGGGCCGACCTATGTCGATGCGACCGTCGCGGGCAAGC
>JBKBQT010000076.1:0-5398 GCA_046292445.1 Gemmobacter sp. | reverse complement strand
GAGCTTCTTTTTCAGGGCGCCGGACATCGCTCCTCTGACTGTATGACTCAGCCAGCCCGTTTCGGCGACGATCTCGTCGATGGTCGCGCCGCCCTCGGCGCGGAGCATCTCGATCAGGGTCGCCTGCTTGGTGCCCTTCCGGTGCTGGGCCGGGGCGGACGGCGTTTCGGCCTGCGGCGTTTCGGTCTGCTCGTCCGTGATCCCGAGGGTGCTGTAGGCCAGAGGGGTGGCGCGCAGCGTGATCGGGCCGCGCTCCTCGTCGTGCCGCCAGACCGTGTTTAGATCCGTCGCGGCGATTTCCTCGATTAGGCCCTGCTTCAGGAGGCTCTTGCAGACGTTGCCGACGGCGCCGCCCTTGAGGCTGGCGGTGACGGGGAAGACTGCCCCGTCCTCGCGCGCGCAGGCGGTGGACAGGATGACGGCTTGGGCGTCGGAAAGCTGAATCTGGGTCATGGGGTCGTCTCCTTGCTCGAGGCCCGCGTCATGCGGCGCCTTCTACGACCCGTTCGCCCGACTTACGCGGCCCCACTGGGGCCACGGTTCGGGCTCACCGCGCAGGGCGCGCGGCAGGAGTTCCGGCAGCGCCGGAGATCAGCGGGCGTGCTCGCCCTCGCCGAAGGCGCTGTCGGTGATGCGCTTCAGGAGACTTGCGTAGTGTTCGAGGGTGCCGACCATGGCCCAGCCCGCCTCGTCGGGGGCGCAGTTGAAATGGTCGTCGCTGAGCGCCTGCAGGCGGGCGAGCATCTCGTCGATCTCGGCCTTCTTGCCGATGAAGGCGGCGAGCGCGTTCGCCCGGTTCCTCGAACCGGTGGCGGAACCGGGCTCACCCTTGTTCCGGCGCGCCTTCTCGGCGCGGAGTTCGTGGCGCGGGGTGGTGATCGGGTTCAGGCGGGTGGTCATCGGAGTGGCTCCTTGGTGAGTTGCATCGCTTCGTTGGAGTGACGTTCGCTCTCTCCGGCACGCTTATCAACTCGATAAGCACATGATCTTGAATGATAATCGGAGGCGCCAATGCAGGGCCTGAGCGAGCGCCAGTACGCCGCCCATGTCGGGCTGTCGCGCGGTGCGATCCAGAAGGCGAAGGCCGCCGAGCGGCTGGTCCTCTATCCCGACGGCAGCATCAACGCGGCCGCCAGCGACGCGCGGCGGGCGGAAACGACGGACCCGTCCAAGACCCGCAAGCCGCCCGCGCCGAAGCTGAAGCCCGTCCCCGAGGCGGCGGTGGCCGCAGTCGGCGACACGCTCCGCGAACAGGGTCTGTCGGTCCCGGCCGTCGGCGGCGGCACGACGTTCCTGCAGGCGAAGACGGCGAACGAGGTGCTGAAGGCGCAGGAGCGGCGCATCCGTCTGCAGAAGCTGAAGGGGGAGTTGATCGAGCGGGCCCGCGCGCTGGCGCTGGTGTTCCGGCTGGCGCGGGAGGTGCGGGACGCATGGGTGAACTGGCCCGCGCGGTCATCGGCACTGATGGCGGCGGATCTGGGCGTGGAACCGGCCGCGATGCAGAAGGCCTTGGAAAAACATGTACGCGCCCACCTCGACGAACTTGCCGAGGTCCGGCCTGATTTCCGGTGACGATGATGCCCTGACCGACTTCGATGGCGCTGCGGAAATCCTGCGCACCTGGGGCGCGGGGCTGACGCCCGATCCCGATCTGACCGTTTCGCAGTGGGCAGACAAGCACCGGATGCTGTCCGGCCGCGCCTCGGCGGAACCCGGGCGGTATCGGACGGCCCGCACGCCTTACATGCGCGAAATCATGGATCGGCTGTCGCCCGGTGATGTGGTGCAGCGCATCGTCTTCATGAAGGCGGCACAGGTGGGCGCGACCGAGGCGGGGAACAACTGGATCGGCTTTGCCATCCACCAGGCACCAGGGCCGATGCTCGCGGTCCAGCCGACCGTGGAACTGGCCAAGCGCAATTCGCGGCAGCGGATCGACCCGCTGATCGACGAGAGCCCGGAGCTGCGGGAGCGGGTCAAACCGGCCCGGTCTCGCGACGCGGGCAACACGATGCTGTCCAAGGAGTTCGCGGGCGGCATCCTGATCATGACGGGCGCGAACTCGGCGGTGGGGCTGCGGTCCACCCCAGCGCGTTACATCTTCCTCGACGAGGTCGACGCCTATCCGGCGTCGGCCGACGAGGAAGGCGATCCGGTCACGCTGGCCGAGGCGCGGTCTCTCACCTTCGCCCACCGGCGCAAGGTGCTGCTGGTCTCGACCCCGACGATCCGGGGGCTGTCGCGCATCGAGCGGGAATACGAGGCATCGGACCAGCGCCGGTTCTTCGTGCCGTGCCCGCACTGTGGCCATGCGCAATGGCTGAAGTTCGACCGGCTGCGCTGGCAGAAGGGCCGCCCGGAGACGGCGGAATATCACTGCGAGGGCTGCGACGCGGCAATCGCGGAGCACCACAAGACGGCGATGCTGGAGGGCGGCGAATGGCGGGCGACCGGCATTGCCGCCGATCCGACCACGGTCGGGTATCACCTCTCCGCACTCTATTCGCCGATCGGCTGGCTGAGCTGGGAGCGGATCGTGCGGTCATGGGAGGCGGCCCAAGGGTCGGACGAGGCGATCAAGGCGTTCCGCAACACCATCCTTGGCGAAACTTGGGTCGAAACCGGGGAAGCCCCTGACTGGCAAAGGCTCTACGACCGGCGCGAGCGCTGGAAATCCGGCACCGTGCCTGCGGGCGGGCTGTTCCTGACCGCCGGTGCCGACGTGCAGAAGGACCGGATCGAGATTGACGTCTGGGCTTGGGGTCGTGGCTTGGAGTCCTGGCTCGTCGATCACGTCGTGATCGAGGGCGGGCCGGATCGGCATGACGCGTGGTCGGAGCTGACCGCGCTGCTCGACCGAAGCTGGCCGCATGAACGCGGCGCGCATCTGCGCATTGCGCGGCTTGCCATCGACACAGGCTACGAGGCCCCGGCGGTCTATTCCTGGTCGCGGGCGCAAGGCTTCGCGCAGGTGTCGCCGGTGAAGGGCGTCGAGGGGTTCAACCGCTCGAGCCCGGTGTCGGGGCCAACCTTCGTCGACGCGACCGAGGGCGGCAAACGCCTCCGGCGCGGGGCGCGGCTCTGGACCGTGGCGGTGTCGACCTTCAAGGCCGAGACCTACCGCTTCCTGCGGCTGGCGCGCCCGACCGAGGAGGGTGAGGCCGGACCGTCGCGCCAGTGGCGCGGCGTAAGCCGGCCGAACGCCGACGGAGCGGCGTTCCCGCCCGGCTCGGTGCATCTGCCGCATTGGGTCGAGAACGAATGGCTGAAGCAGTTCGTGGCCGAACAGCTGGTGACGGTGCGCACGAAGCGCGGCTTCGCCCGGCTGGAATGGCAGAAGCTGCGGGAACGCAACGAGGCGCTGGATTGCCGGGTCTATGCCCGCGCCGCCGCCTGGATCGCCGGCGCGGACCGCTGGCCCGACGAGAAATGGCGCGACCTCGAGGATCAGCTCGGGGCCGCTCCCACCGACAGCGATCCCGCCGGGCAGATCAACCGGCCGGGACAGGCCCCGCAGGGCAAGCGCCGCTCCGACTGGCTCGGACGGCGCGGAGGATGGTTCTGAAGATGACCGACTGGACGGAAACCGAGCTCTCGGCGCTGCGCCGGGCCTATGCCAGCGGCGCGACCCGGGTGAGCTATGACGGCAAGTCCGTCGACTACGGCTCGGCCGAGGATCTGCTCGCCCGCATCCGGACCATCGAGCGCGCCATCGCGGGAACGACGCGGCCGCTGCCGGTGGCCGGGCTCGCGGGCTTCTCGCGCGGGGACCGTTGATGTCGGCGACCTGGTTCGATCATGCCATCGCCACGGTGGCGCCGCGCATGGCCGCGCGCCGCGTGATGGCGCGTCAGGCGTTCGAGACCCTGACGCGGGGCTACGACGGCGCCGCGCGCGGACGGCGGACCGAGGGCTGGCGCGCGCCGGGATCCTCGGCCGACACCGAGATCGGCGTCGCCGGGGCGCTCCTGCGCGACCGGATGCGGGATCTCGTGCGCAACAACCCGCATGCGGCCAAGGCCGTGGCGGTGTTGGTCAACAACATCATCGGCGCGGGGATCATGCCGCGCGCCGCCAGCGGCGACGACAGGCTCGACCGCCAGGTCGATGCGCTCTTCGAGCGCTGGACGGCGGACTGCGATGCCGACGGACAGCTCGACTTCTACGGGCTGCAGACGCTGATCTGCCGCGAGATGGTCGAGGCGGGCGAAGTCCTGGTGCGCCGCCGCCTTCGACGCGCGAGCGACGGACTGCCGGTGCCGCTGCAATTGCAGGTGCTGGAGGCCGACTTCCTCGACGCCACGAAGTCCGGCACCCTCGGAGCAGGCCGCCTCGTGCAGGGGATCGAGTTCGACCCGGTCGGCAAGCGCCGGGCCTACTGGCTCCATGCCGAACATCCGGGCGACGCCTACGGGAGCCTGCAGAACGGCCTGCAGAGCCGCCCGGTCCCGGCGACCGAGATCGCCCATGTCTACGAGAAGCAGCGCACGCAGGCGCGCGGCGTTCCCTGGGGCGCGCCGGTGATCCGGTCCTTGCGCGATCTCGATGACTATGAAGTGGCCGAACTGGTCCGCAAGAAGACCGAGGCCTGCGTGACCGCCATCGTCTTCGGCGACGACGAGGCGCAGCAGGGCATCGCGCCATCCGTGGTCGATGCCGACGGCAACAGGGTCGAGCAGTTCGAACCGGGGCTGATCGCCTATGCGAGGGGCGGCAAGGACATCCGCTTCAACCAGCCGGCCGCGACGGGCGGCTACGGCGAATACAAGCGGGCTAGCCTGAACACGATCTCGGCCGGGTTCCGGGTGCCCTACGAGCTGCTGACCGGCGATCTCAGCCAGGTCAACTATTCCTCGATCCGGGCGGGGCTGGTCGAGTTCCGCCGCATGATCGACGCCGTCCAATGGCAGCTCTTCGTCCCGATGCTCTGCGCACCGGTCTGGCGGTGGTTCACGGAAGCTGCATGGGCGGCGGGGCAGATCCCGTCGCCGATCGTCCCGGTCGAATGGTCGCCGCCGAAGTTCGAGGCGGTCGATCCGCAGAAGGATGCGATGGCCGACCTGTTGTCGATCCGTTCGGGCACCATGACGCTGGCCGAGGTGATCGCCCGGCAGGGCCGGAACCCCGACGCGGTGCTGGCCGAGATCGCCGCGACCAACGCCAAGCTCGACGCGCTGGGGCTGGTGCTCGACAGCGACCCACGCCGCGTCACCAAGACCGGCAGCGCGCAGACCGGCGAATCAACGACCGACGACAAAGCGTCATCAGAGCCGCCAAATGGGCGCCTCGAAAAATTGCTTTGACCGGGCCGCTGGGATAGAAGGCAGGGGGCATTCGGCTGCTGAGGTGTAGTGATGGCGCAGATGGGTTTCTTTGATCTTTCAGACCGCTATGCGAG
>JBKBQT010000075.1:0-5864 GCA_046292445.1 Gemmobacter sp. | reverse complement strand
CCGCCGCCCGCGCCGCCTCGGCCGCCACCGCCTCGCCGACCGCCGCATAGACCGCCAGCGCCGCATCCGGGTCCTTCGTCCCCGCCTCGGCCATCAGCCGCACGGACTGCAGCAACGGATCCTCCGCCCCGGCCGCCTCGATCTCGGCCCGGCTGCGATAGGCCGCCTCCACATCCGCGCCGGCATGGCCGTAAAGCCGCACCATCCGCAGATGCAGGACCACCGGCCGCCGCCGCGCCCGCACCCAGTCCGCCGCCTCCCGCGCCGCCGCATGCGCGGCATAGAGATCGCAGCCGTCGGCGGCGATGCAGCGCAGCCCCGGCCGCCCGGCGAAGACCGCCGCGATCCAGCCCGGCGGGGTGCGCACCGAAATCCCGATCCTGTTGTCCTCGCAGACGAAGAGGATCGGCAGCGGCAGGCCCTGATAGGCAGGCCAGCCGGCGGTGTCGAACGCCGCCTGCGCGGTCGCGTGATTGACACTCGCATCGCCGAAACTGGCCAGCACCACCGCGTCATCGGCCAGCAGCGCATGCCCGGGCCGCAAACGCCGCGCCGCGCCGATGCTCCAGGCCGCCCTGGGCAGAAGGCTCGCGATGGTCGAGCCCTGCGGCGGGATCATCAGCGCGCGCGAGCCCGGCACCTTGTGGCGCCCGCCGCAGATCGGATCCTCCGCCGCCGCGGCAAAGGACAGCATCATGTCGCGCAGGGGATCCTGCCCCGGCAGCTGCATGGCCCGCGCGATCTGGAACGCCGCGTCCCGGTAATGCAAGAACGCCATGTCGCCCGGCCGCAGGGCCGCGGCGACCGCCGCTATCCCCTCGTGCCCCGACGAGCCGATGGTATGGAACCCCCGGCCCGCCCGCCGCATCACCCGCGCCTGCCGGTCGAGCTGCCGGCTCAGGCACTGCGCCCGGAACAGCGCCGCCGCCTCGGCCGCCGCCAGCCCGGGGGCCGGCGACGCGCCGGGCGGGAAATCCCGCGCCGTCACGCGCCGCAGGAACGCCTGATGCACGCGCTCTGCCGGATCCACGCTCGCTCTCCCCTCCCGCGCAGGCCCGCCGCCCGATCCGCCGCCCGCACCGGCGCCGCTTCATCGTTCCCGAAATACTCCGGGGTCCGGGGCAGCGCCCCGGGGCCGCCCGCCCGCGCCCCGCTCAGAAGAACGCCTGCAACCCCGTCACGGCCCGCCCGAGGATCAGCGCATGCACGTCATGCGTGCCCTCGTAGGTGTTCACCGTCTCGAGGTTCGCCGCCACCCGCATGACATGGTAATCTTCCTGGATCCCGTTGCCGCCATGCATGTCCCGCGCCATCCGCGCGATGTCGAGCGCGCGGCCGCAGTTGTTGCGCTTGACGATCGAGATCATCTCGGGCGCGGCATTGGCCGCATCCATCAGCCGGCCGACCTGCAGGCTGCCCTGCAGGCCGAGGGCGATGTCGCTCATCATGTCGGCCAGCTTCTTCTGGTAGAGCTGCGTCTGCGCCAGCGGCTTGCCGAACTGCCTGCGGTCGAGGCCATACTGCCGCGCGGCATGCAGGCAGAACTCGGCCGCCCCCATCACCCCCCAGGAAATGCCGTAGCGCGCCCGGTTGAGGCAACCGAACGGCCCCTTGAGGCCCTCGACATGCGGCAGGATCGCATCCTCGCCGACCGCCACGTCCTTCATCACGATCTCGCCGGTGATCGAGGCCCGCAAGGACAGCTTGCCGCCGATCTTCGGCGCCGACAGCCCCGCCATGCCCTTCTCGAGCACGAAGCCGCGGATCTTGCCGCCATGCGCCTCGGACTTGGCCCAGACCACGAAGACATCCGCGATCGGCGCGTTCGAGATCCACATCTTCGATCCCGACAGAACATAGCCGCCATCGACCTTGCGCGCGACGGTCTTCATCCCCGCCGGATCGGACCCGGCATCGGGCTCGGTCAGCCCGAAACAGCCGATCCATTCGCCGCTCGCGAGCCGCGGCAGATAGCGCGTCCGCTGCGCCTCCGACCCATAGGCATAGATCGGATACATCACGAGCGAGGATTGCACCGACATCATCGACCGGTAGCCCGAATCCACCCGCTCGACCTCGCGCGCGACAAGGCCATAGGCGACATAGGACCCGCCGAGCCCGCCATAGGCCTCCGGGATCGTCACGCCCAGAAGGCCCATCGCCCCCATCTCGCGGAAGATCCCCGGATCGGTCGTCTCGTCGCGGTAGGCGGCGGTGACGCGCGGCATCAGCTTCTCGGCCGCATAGGCCCGCGCGCTGTCGCGGATCATCCGCTCGTCCTCGGTCAGCTGATCCTCGAGCCGGAACGGATCGGCCCAGTCGAACCGGCCCAGATCGGGCGCATCCTTGGCCTTGAGCGTCGGGGCATGGGTCTGAACGGTATCGGGCATGGTGTCCTCCCTCGGGTCTGCACTCTCATACAGGCTTTCGGCCCATGCGGAAAACGCTCGTTTGACCCTGCCCCATGCGTTATAGGCATACCCATGCCCCGCACCCGCCGCTTCCTGCCCTCGCTCTCGCTGCTCGCCGCCTTCGAGGCGGTGCTGCGAACCGGCTCCACCGCCGCCGCCGCGCGCGACCTTGCCCTCACGCAGGGCGCGGTCAGCCGCCTCGTCTCCACGCTCGAAGGGCAGCTCGGCCGCCCGCTCTTCGAGCGCCGGCGCGGCCGCCTCGTGCCGACGGATGCGGCCCGCGCCTACGGGCGCGACGTCACCCGCGCGCTGGACCTGATCGAGCGCGCCTCGATGGAACTGGCCGCCAATCCCGGCGGCGGCGTCATCAGCCTCGCGATCCTGCCCGCCTTCGGCAGCCGCTGGCTCGCCCCGCGCCTGCCGGCCTTCCTGCGCGCCCATCCCGGCGTCACGATCAACCTCGCCACCCGCCTCAAGCGCTTCAACTTCGCCGCCGAACCCTTCGATGCCGCAATCCATTTCGGCGCCCCCGACTGGCGCGACGCGGGCCACCTGCACCTTTTCGACGAACGCCTCGTCGCCTGTGCCGCGCCCGCCTTCCTCGCCGCCCACCGCATCGGAACCGCCGCCGACCTCGCCCGCCTGCCGCTCCTCCAGATCGAGACGCGCCCGACCGCCTGGGCCGCCTGGTTCGCCGCCCGGGGCGCCCCGCCGGCCACCCCGCGCGGCATGCTCTTCGACCAGTTCGCCC
The DNA here is from genome assembly GCA_046292445.1 of Gemmobacter sp. Classification (GTDB taxonomy): domain Bacteria; phylum Pseudomonadota; class Alphaproteobacteria; order Rhodobacterales; family Rhodobacteraceae; genus CALIZF01. The sequence continues at coordinate 2,702 of JBKBQT010000075.1, read as the reverse complement.
CGATGACCGAAGCCGCCATCGCCGGCCTCGGCGTCGCGCTCCTGCCCGAATTCCTCGCCGCGCCCGAGATCGCCGAAGGCCGCCTTGCCCCGGCGCAGGGCGGCGCGGTGGCCGGGGTCGGCGCCTACTGGCTCGTCTGGCCCGAAACGCGCGAGGCCTCTGCCCCGCTCGCCGCCTTCCGGTCCTGGCTTGCCGCCGAAACCGCCGCCCTGCGCTGACGCATCCGCCAGCGCGCCCGCAGCAGCCACAGGGCCGTTCCCACCGCCCCGACCGCCAGCACCCAGCGGATGATCGCCCCCACCGTCGCCTGCGCCGCCTCGAGCGCATCGGCAAACACCCAGCCGAGAACCAGATACCCGCCGATCCACAGCCCCCGCCCGGCCAGCGCCGGCGGCAGCACACGCCAGACCGCGAGCCCGGCCATCCCCGCCGCGATGTTCACATAGGGCCCGAGCGGCGCGACCAGCCAGCGGGTCAGGAACACCGCCGCCGCCGCATTGGCCTCCAGCCGCGCCTCGGCCGCCGCCAGCACCGGCGCGATCCGCGGCCGCGCGGCCAGCCTTGCGCGAAGCCCGCCGCCGCCGCGCCCGAGCAGATAGCCCGCCCCGTCCCCCGCCATCGCCCCGGCCAGCGCCGCCAGCGCCAGCGGCCCGGCCTCGATCTGCCCGGCCGAGGCCAGCGCCCCGGCCAGCAGCAGCAGCGGCCAGACCGGCACCGGCACCGCCGCACAGCCGAGCGCGACCCAGAGGCCAAGGGCCAGCGGGCCGTATTCGCTCAGAAATTCCCCGCCCGCAGGGCTCATCGCTCCCCCGCCCGCCCGATCCTCGTCGCGCAGCGATAGACTGCCCCGGTATCGGTCGTGCAACAGCCGCCGCCCCGCTCCGGCTGCCCCGATCCTGCACCCCGATCCAGCCGCCCGGCGCGCCCGACGCAGCCCGGCCGGGCCGCGGCCACCCGCCGACATCAGCCCGGCGCCCCCCCCCCGAGCTGGCCCCCCCGGCTTCATCGTTCCGCAAATACTCCCGCCGGAGGCGCACCCCGCCGCCCCGCGATCCCGCCCGGATCAGCGCCCCAGCACCCGCACCCCCCGCGCGATCCCGTCGAGCGTCATCGGCACCATCCGGTCGGCGGCGACGATCTCGCGGATCAGCCGGATCGACTGCGTATGGTCCCAGAACCGCTCTGGCACCGGGTTGATCCACAGATGCGCCGGCCAGTGCTGCACCAGCCGCGTCAGCCAGACCGAGCCGGCCTCGGCGTTCCAGTGCTCGGACGCGCCGCCCGCGTGCAGCACCTCGTAAGGGCTCATCGTCGCATCGCCGACGAGGATGCATTTCCAGTCCGCGCCATAGGTGCGCAGAACCTCGGCCGTCGGCACCTGCGCGTCCCAGCGGCGGCGATTGTCGCGCCACAGGCCCTCGTAGACGCAGTTGTGGAAATAGAAATGCTCGAGGTTCCTGAACTCGGCCCGCGCCGCGCTGAACAACGCCTCGACCAGCTGCACATGGGCATCCATGCTGCCGCCGACGTCGAGCAGCAGGATCACCTTGACCGCATTGCGCCGCTCGGGCCGGGTCTGCACGTCGAGATAGCCGTGCTCGGCCGTGGCCCGGATCGTGCCGTCGAGGTCGAGCTCCTCGGCCGCCCCGTCGCGGGCCCATCGGCGAAGGCGCTTGAGCGCGACCTTGATCGACCGGGTGCCCAGTTCCACCTCGTCGTCGAAATCGCGGAACTCGCGCCGGTCCCAGACCTTGACGGCCCGCTGGTGGCGGCTCGTCTCTTGCCCGATCCGCACGCCTTCGGGGTTGTAGCCATGGGCGCCGAAAGGCGAGGTGCCGGCGGTGCCGATCCATTTCGATCCGCCCTGGTGGCGCCCCTTCTGTTCCGCGAGCCGTTTGCGCAGCGTCTCCATCAGCGCGTCGAACCCGCCGAGCGCCGCGATCGCGGCGCGCTCCTCGGGCGACAGGTGCTTCTCGGCCAGCTTCTCGAGCCAGTCGGCGGGCAGGTTCAGCGCCGCGAGCACCGCCTCGGGCGTGATCGCCTCGAGGCCCCGGAACGCCCGCGCAAAGGCCAGGTCGAACCGGTCGATGTGCCGCTCGTCCTTGACCATCGCAAGCCGCGCGAGCCAGTAGAACCCCTCGACGTCATAGGTGACAAGGCCCGATTGCACCGCCTCGAGGAAGGTCAGGTATTCGCGGACGCTGACCGGCACGCCGCTGGCGCGCAGGGTTTCGAGAAAGGGCTGGAACATCGGGCACCTCGCCCTGCCAGCCTGCCGCGCCGCGGGCCGGGCTGCAAGCCCGTCACAGCATCCGCTCGACCGCGATGGTCGCGAACAGGCCCAGGAGCGCGCCGGCAATGGCAAAGCCGATGGCATATTGCGCGATATCCGCCCGCGCGCCCTTGCGCGCCCGCGCCAGATACCCGCCCCAGAGCGCGCCGCCCAATGCCCCCGCGATCACGATCATCCGCCTGATGTCCCCCGCCTGCCGCTTCCCGCCTGCCGCTTCCCGCCTGCCGCTTCCCGCCTGCCGCAGCGTCAGCCGCCGGTGGCCCCCAGCGCGGGCCGAACCGGCCCGGCCACCGTCTGTGCCGCCCGCGGCACCAGCGCCGCGATCTCGGCCGCGCGCGCGCGCACCGCCGCCTCGGCGCCGAACCCATAGCGGCCCCAGGCGAGGCTGTCGAGCCGCGCCGCCCGCGCC
>JBKBQT010000074.1:0-6433 GCA_046292445.1 Gemmobacter sp. | reverse complement strand
TGGCGGCCTGGCGCCACATGCTCACCCGGACACCGGCGATGGGCTATGCGGGCTGCTGCGCGGCGATCGCGGGCGCCGATTTCCTGGCCACGACGGCACGGCTGACGCTGCCCGCGCTCGCCATTGCGGGGTCGGAGGACGGATCGACCCCGCCCGACCTCGTGCGCGAGACGGCCGGTCTCATCGCCGGCAGCCGCTTCCATCTGATCCGCGGCGCAGGGCACCTGCCTTGCGTGGAAGCGCCGGGGGCGTTCCTTGTGGCGCTGCTGCCGTTCCTCGACTCGTTGCCCGACTGACGCGGGGGATGGCGCGCGCGACTGACGCCGTGCGCAGGACCGCCCGCCCGCTGGCCAAGCCGGACCCGCCCGCGTATCCCTGAGGGCAGCGGCCGCCCCGGCCAACGGACACCGCCATGCAAAGCCGCCTTCCCTTCGTGTTCATCCTCGTCACGCTGATGCTCGACGCCATCGGGATCGGGCTGATCCTGCCGGTGATGCCGCAGCTCATCGGGTCGGTCACGACCGGCACGCTGGCCGATGCTGCGCTCTGGGGCGGGGTTCTCACCACATCCTTCGCGGTGATGCAGTTTCTGTTCGGCCCGCTGATCGGCAGCCTGTCGGACAGGTTCGGGCGGCGCCCGGTCCTGTTGATCTCGCTCGGGGTGATGGCGCTCGATTACCTCGTGATGGCGCTGGCGGGGTCGATCTGGCTGCTCCTGGCCGGGCGGATCGTGGGCGGGATCACGGCCGCGACCCATGCGACCGCCGCCGCCTTCATCGCCGACATCTCGGCACCCGACAAGAAGGCGGCGAATTTCGGTCTGATCGGGGCGGCCTTCGGCACCGGTTTCGTGCTCGGCCCGGTGATCGGCGGGCTGCTGGCCGAATTCGGCACCCGCGCGCCCTTCTATGCCGCCGCCGCGCTGGCAGCGGCCAACTGCGCCTTCGGCCTGCTGGTGCTGCCCGAGACGGTCACGGATCGCATCCGCCGCCCGTTCAGCCTCGCCCGCGCCAACCCCTTTGCCGCCTTCTCTGCCATCGGCCGGCTGGCGGGCCTGCGCGCGCCACTGGCGGTGTTCTTTCTCTACGAATTCGCGCAGATCGTCTATCCGGCCACCTGGGCCTATTTCACCACTGCCCGCTTCGGCTGGTCGCCCGCGACCATCGGCGCGTCGCTCGCGCTGTTCGGCATCTCGTTCGCGGTGATGCAGGGCGGGCTGATCCGGTTGTTCCTGCGCTGGCTGGGGGATCGGGGGACGATCTGGTTCGGGCTGGCGATGAATGTGGTCACATTCGTCGTGCTCGCCTTCGTCACCTCGGGCCCGGTCATGCTCGCGCTCACGCCGCTCTGCGCGCTCGGCGCCTGCGTGATGCCGCCCCTGCAGGGGATCATGTCGCGCGCCACGCCCGACAGCCGGCAGGGCGAGCTGCAGGGGCTGCTGGCCTCGCTGCGGGCGCTGGCGCTGATCGCTTCGCCCTTCGTGATGACGGGGGCATTCTTTGCCTTCACCGGACCGGCCGCGCCGGTCTACCTTCCCGGTGCGGCCTTTCTCGTCTCGGCCGTGCTGATGCTGGTCAGCGCCGCCATCCTCGCCGCCCAGCCCCGCGCCCTGATCGGAGCCGCCCCATGACCGCAATGCCCATCCGCGCTGCCCTCGCCCGCGCCTTCGGCGAACCCTTGCGCATCGAGACGGTGCTGCTCGATCCCCCCGGTCCGGGGCAGGTCGCGGTGACGCTGCGCGCGGTGGCGGTGTGCCATTCCGACATCGGCTTTGTCGATGGCATCTGGGGCGGGCACCTGCCGGCGGTCTATGGGCACGAGGCGGCGGGGCGGGTGCGCGCCCTCGGCGCCGGGGTGACGGGGCTTGCGGTCGGGCAGGATGTCATCGTGACGCTGATCCGGCAATGCGGCACCTGCCCGGCCTGCCGGGACGCCGCGCCGGTCCATTGCGAGACGCCCTATGACCGGCGCACGGGTCCCCTGCACCTCGCCGATGGCACGGTGGTCGAGCACGGCCTGAACTGCGGCGCCTTTGCCGAGGCGGTGGTGGTCGATGCCAGCCAGGTGATCCCGGTGCCCGAAGACCTGCCCCCCGAGGCCGCGTGCCTGCTGGCCTGCGGCGTCATCACCGGCGTCGGCGCGGCGGTGCACAGTGCCCGCGTGCGCCCCGGCGAGACGGTGGTGGTGATCGGCGCGGGGGGGGTCGGCCTCAACGCCATCCAGGGCGCGCGGATCGCGGGGGCGGCGCGGGTGATCGCGCTCGATCTGTCCGAGGCCAAGCGCGCCGATGCGCTGGCCTTCGGCGCGACGCATGCGCTCGATGCCGGCGATCCCCGGCCATGGAAGGCGGTGCAGGCGCTGACGGATGGCCGCGGGGCCGATGCAGTTCTGGTCTGCACCGGCGCGATCGCGGCGCATCAGGTGGCCGCCCGCCTCGCCGCCCGGCGCGGCCGGATCGTCGCCGTCGGCATGCCGCCCTCGGGCGCGACCGTGGCGGTCGAGCCGGTGATCCTCGCCGCGCTGGGCCAGTCGCTAACCGGCTCGCTGATGGGCGATGTGGTGCCGCACCGTGATATCCCGTGGCTCATCGACCTCTGGCGGCAGGGGCGGCTGCAGCTCGAGCCGCTGGTGACGGGCCGCTGGCCGCTCGAAGCGATCAACGAGGCGATCGCGGAAACCCGCGCCGGCCGCGCCCGGCGCAGCGTGATCGTCCTCGATCAGACGGAGAATTCCCAGACCGTCGCCGGCACGGCCCCGTCGGCACCGATCGCGCGGTAGAAATCGTTCGCCTGATCGTCCTCGGCCTCGGCCAGAACGAAAAGGCTGGCGCAGCCCATGTCCCGCGCCGCGTCCATGACCGCCCGCATCAGCGCCGTCGCCACCCCGCGGCGCCTGAACCCTTCGGCCACGCCGATCTCGTTGAGGTAGAACGCGGGCGGCTTGTCGGGCTGTCGCACCACCGCCCCGGCGGCAAAACCGATCAGCCGCCGCCCCGCCAGCGCCCCCACGATCCGCTGCGCCGGATCGGCCAGCGCCGCCGCCGTCCAGTCCGGCCGCGGCCGGTCGTCGAACACATCGTCGCCCGCGGACAATACAAGGTCGCCGTCCGCTGGAATGAGCCGCCTGATGACGATACCGTTCATCCACCCATCATGCCCGGAGAAGCCCATGCGCCTCAAGGATGTCGAGATCCTCCACGTCGCCCCGCCGCCGCCCGGCTGGGGCGGGCGCTACTGGACGCTGGTCAAGGTCACCACCGACGACGGCATCCACGGCTGGGGCGAATGCTATGTATCAACCGTAGGCGCCAAGGCGATGACGGCGGTGATCGAGGACGTGTTCGCGCGGCACATGGAGGGGGAGAGCCCAGAGAATATCGAGATGATGTTCCGCCGCGCCTATTCGTCGGGCTTCACGCAGCGGCCCGACCCGACGGTGATCGGCGCCTTCTCGGGGCTCGAGATCGCCTGCTGGGACATCCTCGGCAAGGCGCGGGGCCGGCCGGTCTGGGCGCTGCTGGGCGGGATGATGAACCGGCGCATCCGGTCCTATACCTATCTCTATCCCGGACCCGGCGACGATCACGCCGAATTCTGGGTCAGCCCGGACATGAACGCCGAAAAGGCGGCCGAAGCGGTGGCGCAGGGCTTCACGGCCGTCAAGTTCGACCCGGCCGGCCCCTACACGATCCGCGGCGGGCATCATCCGGCGATGAGCGACATCACCCGCAGCGTGGCCTTCTGCGCCCGCATCCGCGAGGCGGTCGGCGACCGGGCGGACCTGCTGTTCGGCACGCACGGGCAGTTCAACACCCCCGGCGCGATCCGTCTCGGCCAGGCGCTCGAACCCTACGGCCCGCTCTGGTATGAGGAACCCATCCCGCCCGACATGCTGCCCGAATTCGCCGAGGTCGCGGCCCACGTCCGCGTGCCGCTGGCCACGGGCGAGCGGCTGACGACCAAGGCCGAATTCGGCACCCTCCTGCGGCTCGGCGGGGTCAAGATCCTGCAGCCCGCGCTCGGCCGTGTGGGCGGCATCTGGGAGGCCAAGAAGATCGCGGCCATGGCCGAGGTGTTCAACGCCGAGATGGCGCCCCATCTCTACGCCGGCCCGGTCGAATGGGCCGCCAACATCCATCTTGCCGCCTCGATTCCCAACCTGCTGCTGGCCGAGACGATCCAGACAGGGGGCGCCTTCCACCTCGCCCTCATCCGCAACGCGATCACCTGGGAGGACGGCTATATCATCGCGCCCGAGGCGCCCGGCCTCGGCATCGAGATCGACGAGGCGCTCGCCCGCGCCCATCCATGGACCGGCACGCGCCTGCACCTCGAGATGCAGGAGGCGCCCTGCGATCATCGCCACGGCAACCGCTTCGAGGGCGGGGCACCGGCCCAGCGCGTCTGACCGGCCAGGCGGGCTGCGGCCCTGCCCGCGATGGCGATCGCCCGGCACGGCGGCGGTTCGTCCTGCGCCCGCCGGCTGCGGCCCCGCCGGGGCGGCCGTGTCGCTGCGGCCCGGCGCCTTGCCGGTTTCGGATGCGTGCGGGCGGCGGCGGGGCCTGCTAGACTGGCGCTCCAACCTGTCCAGCCGCGTGAGTCGCCATGTCCACGGCCAGTGCCGTCGAATCCGCCCTTGCCATTCTCGACCGCGGCGGCCCCGCCATGTGGGCGATCCTCGCCGTATCGGTCGTCATGCTGGCGCTCGTCCTGTGGAAGGCGGCGCGGCTTTTCGCGGGCGGCGCGTGGTCGGGCGGCGTGGTGACGGGCCGGGCGGTCGCGCTCTGGTCCGAGGGCAAGGCGGAGGCGGCGCAGGCCGCGCTGGCCGGGCGTCGGTCCTATCGCGCGCGGCTGGCACGGGCGGCGATGGCGGCGCGGTCCGATGCGACGCTGACCACCGCGGCGGCCGAGGCCGAGACAGGCCGCGTCGCCCGCGCCCTCCTGGCCGAGGCGCGGGCGGGCCTGCGGCCGCTGGAGCTGATCGCGCTCATCGCGCCGCTGATGGGCCTCTTTGGCACCGTCCTCGGCATGATCGCCGCCTTCGCTGCGCTCGAGGGCAGCGGCGCGCGCGCCGATCCCGCGATCCTTGCAGGCGGGATCTGGGAGGCGCTGCTGACCACCGCCGCCGGGATCGCCGTGGCGATCCCCGCCTCGGTCGCCCTCGCCTGGTTCGAGGGGGTGGTGGAGCGTCTGCGCCACGACATGGAGGATGCGGCGACGCGCATCTTCCTGCGCCATCCCGGCGCCGGGGCGGGCCTGCGCCTCGCGGCCGTGGGCCGGTAGGGCGCGGCCATGCAGCCCGCCGCCGGGGATGCCGGACCGCGCTTCACCCCCGAGGCGGCGCGCCGCGTGCGGCGCGCCAACCTCACGCCCATGGTGGATGTGCTGTTCCTGCTCGTGGTGTTCTTCCTCCTTGCGGCGCGGTTCGAGGCGACCGGCGCGCTGCCGCTGGCGCCGGGCGGCGGCGGTGCCGAGCGTTGGACCGGCCCGCCGCGCCTTGTCACCGTCGCCCCCGATGCGCTGCGCCTCAATGGCGTGGAACTGGCCGAGGACGCGCTCGCCCCGGCGCTCGCGGCGCTGATGCAGGGGCCGGACGATCCGGTGGCGATCCGGGCAGGGGGCGGGGCGACAGTGCAGCGGCTGGTCGATGTGGTGTCCGGCTTGCGGGCGGCGGGGATCACCCGGCTGATGCTGGCGGACTGACCGATGCGCTTTCCCGGCCCGCCCCGCCGCGCCGCGCCCGAGCCGCTGCTGGGCCTCATCAACGTGATCTTCCTGCTTTTGATCTTCGTGCTGGTGGTGGCGCAGCTGGCCCCCCCCGATGCGGTGCCGGTGACGCTGCCGCAGGCGCCGGGCGGCGCGGCGGTGACGGGGCGCGTCACGCTGCTGGTCGGCGCGGACGGCGTGCCGGTCTTGGGCGGCGAGACGGGCGCGGCGGCGCTGGCCGCGCTGGCGGCGGCCTGCGCGGCGGGGGGATGCGCCGCGCCGGTGGTGCTGCGCGCCGATGCGGCGATGCCGGCGGCGGTGCTGGCGGCGCTTCTCCCGCATCTCGCAGCGGCGGGGGCGGAGGCGGTCGAGCTCGTGACGGTTGCGCCGTGAGGGGCTGGGCCGAGGCCGCGGCGGCGCTTGCGGCGGCGCTTGTGCTGCATGCGGCCGCGCTCTGGCAGATCGGGGCGACGACGGGCGCGGGCGGTGCCGGTGACGGCGGGGCAGGGCAAGTGACGCTCGCGGCCATCCCGCCCGGCCTTGCCGAAACGCTGGCCGGCTGGGACGCGCCGCCGGCCGTGGGCGGCGATGCGCCCGCTGCGCCCGCTGCGGCCGAGGGCCCCGGTCCGGCTGGCGGGCGGCCCGCACCGCCACCGGTCGCGGCACCGCCACCGGCCGCACCGCCGGCGCCGGGCGCCCTGCCGGCGCCGGCCGTGGCCGGTGATCCC
>JBKBQT010000073.1:0-6444 GCA_046292445.1 Gemmobacter sp. | reverse complement strand
AGGTCGTCGAACCGGTCGAACAACAGGTCCGCGCCGAGGCTTTCCGCAGGGGCATGCCGGTAGCCGCCGGTGAAGAGGGCGAAGCGCAGGCCGGCATTGCGGGCGGTGGCCGCGTCAGTCTCGCTGTCGCCGATGTAGAGCGCGCGGCCCGGATCGGCGCCGAGCCGGCGCAGGCAGTCGAAGAGGCCAGCCGGATCGGGCTTCATCGGATGGCCCGCCCCGCCGCCGACCAGCACCGGGAAATGCCCGGCCATCCCGAGGTCGCGCAGGATCGCGGCGGCGAAATCCTGCGGCTTGTTGGTGCAGACCGCCATCGGCACGCCCGCCGCCGCAAGCGCGGCCAGCGCGGCGGGAACGCCCGGATAGGGGCGGGTGAGCGTGGCCGGATCGGCGTCATAGGCGGCCATGAACCGCGCCAGCGCCGCCGCGTGCAGCGCATCATCCCCGCCCCCCGTCGCATCGAGGCAGCGCCGCATCAGCACCGCCACGCCATTGCCGACAAAGCCGGTCACGGTCTCGAGGCTTAGCGCCGGCCGGCCGATCGCCGCCAGCGCGACCATTGCTGCGGCATGGATGTCGGGCGCCGAATGGATCAGCGTGCCGTCGAGGTCGAACACCGCCGCCGACAGCGTCATGCCAGCGTCGTCCCGGCCGCCGCTTCGGCCGCCGCGCGGATAGCGGCGATGTTGGCGCCGTAGGGCGCGGGGTCGTCGGCCGAGCCGCCCTTGAACACCGCCGATCCGGCAACGAGCACATCCGCCCCGGCGCGCGCGACCAGCGGCGCGGTGGCGGGCGTCACGCCGCCGTCGATCTCGATGTGCACGGGGCGGTCGCCGATCATTCCACGCAGCGCCCGCACCTTGGCGGTCATGTCGATGAAGCCCTGCCCGCCGAATCCGGGGTTGACCGTCATCACGCAGACGAGGTCCACGAGGTCAAGCACATGCGCCACCGCCTCGGCCGGCGTGCCGGGGTTGAGCGCGACGCCGGGGCGCATCCCCGCCGCCCGGATCGCCTGCACCGTGCGGTGAATGTGCGGGCCGGCCTCGACATGGGCGGTCAGGATGTCGGCCCCGGCCCGGGCGAAGGCGTCGATATAGGGGTCGACCGGGGCGATCATCAGATGCACGTCCATCACCGTCTTCACATGCCGGCGGAACGCGGCAACGGCGGGCGGCCCGAAGGTGAGGTTGGGCACGAAATGCCCGTCCATCACATCGACATGCACCCAGTCGGCGCCCTGATCCTCGACGGCGCGGATCTCGCGCCCGAAATCGGCGAAATCGGCCGAGAGGATCGACGGCGCGATGCGGATGCGGCGGTCGAAGGTCATGGGTTCGTCCTTTCGTGCAGAAGGCCGCCCTGGAACACGCGGCTCGCCCGGATGTCGGCCTCCTCTATCGTGGACAGGGCCGCCGCGTCGATGGGGCCCGTCGCGGCCGAGAACAGCCGGTTGGCCTGCCGCAATCGCGCACGGTCGAGCGCGTTGCGGATGGACCGGGCATTGGCGAAATGCGGCTGCATGCGGCGGGCGGCGATATAGTCGCGCATCGCCGCCTCGGCCGCCGGGGTCAGGCGGTAGTGCTGTGCATCGAGCATCGCGCCCGCAATGCGCAGCAGTTCGGCATCGGTGTAGTCGGGAAACTCGATGTGATGGGCGATGCGCGACCGGAAGCCGGGGTTGGACTGGAAGAACCGGTCCATCCGGTCGGCATAGCCGGCAAGGATCACCACGAGGTCGTCGCGGTTGTTCTCCATCACCTGCAGCAGGATCTCGATCGCCTCCTGCCCGTAGTCGCGTTCGTTGTCGGGACGGTAGAGGTAATAGGCCTCGTCGATGAAGAGGACGCCCCCCATCGCCTTCTTGAGCACCTCGCGGGTCTTGGGCGCGGTATGGCCGATGTATTGCCCGACAAGGTCGTCGCGCGTCACGCTGACCAGATGGCCCTTGCGCACATAGCCCAGCCGCTTCAGGAGCCCCGCCATCTTGAGCGCGACCGTGGTCTTGCCGGTGCCGGGATTGCCGGTGAAAGACATGTGCAGGGTCGGCGTCTCCTGCGTCAGGCCGAGCGAGCGGCGCGCGCGGTCCACCAGCAGCAGCGCCGCCGTCTCGCGGATGCGGGCCTTGACCGGGGCGAGGCCGATGAGTTCGCGGTCAAGCTCCTCGAGCACATCGGCGACGCCGGATGTGCGGTATTCGGCGGCAAGATCGACGGTGGCGGCGGGCGTGTCGTCGGGCATCGGCAACTCCGGGTGATGGTGCCGCCCCGGCGGGGCAGGGGCGGCGGGGCGCGTCAGCGGGTGGTGGCGAGGCTGTAGGTCTGCGTCCGGCCCCGCACCTCGGTCCGGGTGAGGGTGAAGGTCGGCTCGACCTTCGGGCGGTTGACGATGAACGACAGGCGCACCGTTTCCCAGCCGCGGGTGGAATCGAACGCGTTCAGGCGGATATAGGCATCGGGATGCGCCTTGCGGCAGGCATCGACCTCCATCATCACGCCTTTGGCGTCCCTGAGGTCGAACATCGGATTGCCCCACATTTCCCAGTAGGTATTGCGGGGGTGCGGATCGTCGGTGAATTCCACCCCGACCGCCCATTCGTTGCGCAGGCAGTATTCCACCTGCGCGCTGATCTGCTCGTCGGTCAGGTCGGGCAGGAAGCTGAAGGTTCCTTGCGTCACGCGCATTGCGGCTCTCCCTTTACGAAACGCTGGCGGTCGGCACGAAGTCCGACGTGTCGGTGGAGGTGTAGTTGAAGGTGATATCGCCCCAGACATCGAGCGCGGCCTCGAGCGGCTTGCACCACTTGGCAGCGGCGCGCAGGATTTCGGGGCCCTCGACGGCGATGTTGCGCCCCTCGTTGCGCGCCAGCACCATCGCCTCGAGCGCGACGCGGTTGGCGGTGGCGCCGGCCTGGATGCCCATCGGGTGCCCGATCGTGCCGCCGCCGAACTGCAGCACCACATCGTCGCCGAAAAGGTCCAGCAGCTGGTGCATCTGCCCGGCATGGATCCCGCCCGAGGCGACCGGCATGACCTTGAGCATGTCGGCCCAGTCCTGCTCGAAGAAGAGGCCGCGCGGCAGGTCCACCGCGTTCCTGAGCTCGCGGCAGACGTTGTAATAGCCCTGCACGGTCGGCGGATCGCCCTCGAGCTTGCCGACGGCGGTGCCGGCATGGATGTGGTCCACCCCCGCCATCCGCATCCACTTGGCGATGACGCGGAAGCTGACGCCGTGGTTCTTCTGCCGCGTGTAGGTGCCATGGCCGGCGCGGTGCAGGTGCAGGATCATGTCGTTCTGCCTGCACCATTCGCCGATCGACTGGATCGCGGTATAGCCGATGACAAGGTCGATCATCACGATCACCGACCCCAGTTCCTTGGCGAGCTCGGCCCGCCGATACATCTCCTCCATCGTGCCGGCGGTGATGTTGAGGTAGTGGCCCTTGACCTCGCCGGTCTGGGCGGCGGCGAGATTGACCGCCTCCATCACGTAGAGGAACCGGTCGCGCCAGTGCATGAAGGGCTGGCTGTTGATGTTCTCGTCGTCCTTCATGAAGTCGAGCCCGCCCTTGAGCCCTTCGTAGACGACGCGGCCATAGTTCTTGCCCGACAGCCCGAGCTTGGGCTTGGTCGTGGCACCCAGCAGCGGGCGGCCGAACTTGTCGAGCCGTTCGCGCTCGACCACGATCCCGGTCGGCGGGCCCTTGTAGGTCTTCACATAGGCGACCGGAAAGCGCATGTCCTCGAGCCGGGCGGCCTTGAGCGGCTTGAAGCTGAACACGTTGCCGATGACGCTCGCCGTGAGGTTGGCGATCGAGCCGGGTTCGAACAGGATCAGGTCGTAGGCGATCCAGACGAAATATTCGCCGGGGCGGTTCGGCACCGGATCGACGCGGTAAGCCTTGGCGCGATACTGGTCGCAGGCGGTCAGCCGGTCGGTCCAGACCACTGTCCAGGTCGCGGTGGAGCTTTCGCCGGCCACCGCCGCCGCGGCCTCGATCGGGTCCACCCCGTCCTGCGGCGTGATGCGGAAGAGCGCGAGGATATCGGTATCCTTGGGCTGATAGTCGCCGTCCCAGTAACCCATCTGGGCGTATTTCAGCACGCCGGCGCGATAGCGTTCGGCGCCCTTCAGGGCTGTCTTGCTATGTTCGTTCATGGTCCTCTCCTCGGAAGGGTCAGGCGGCGCGGGCCGCGGCGGGCTTGGGGTCGAGCGTGCCGGCGGCGTAGCGGCGCGCCATGTCGCTCATCGGGATCGGCTTGATCTTCGCGGCTTGTCCGGCAGTGCCGAAGGCCTCGAAGCGGGCGCGGCAGACGGCCGCCATCGCGTCCATCGCCGGCTTGAGGAACTTGCGCGGGTCGAATTCGTCGCGCTTCTGGTTCGCCACGCGGCGGAATTCGGCGGTGGCGGCCAGCCGCAGGTCGGTGTCGATGTTGACCTTGCGCACGCCGTGGCGGATGCCGCGCACGATCTCCTCGACCGGCACGCCATAGGTTTCGCGCATCGCGCCGCCGTTGTCGTTGAAGACCGCCTGCCATTCCTCGGGGACGCTCGAGGATCCGTGCATCACCAGATGCGTGTCGGGCAGGCGGGCGTGCAGCCGCTCGATCACGTCCATCGCGAGCACGTCGCCGGTGGGCCTGCGGGTGAACTTGTAGGCGCCGTGGCTGGTCCCGATCGCCACCGCCAGCGCGTCCACCCGGGTCTCGGCGACGAAGCGCGCCGCCTCGTCGGGATCGGTCAGCAGCATGGCGCGGTCGAGCGCGCCCTCGAAGCCGTGACCGTCCTCGGCCTCGCCATGTCCGGTCTCGAGGCTGCCGAGACAGCCAAGCTCCCCCTCGACCGACACGCCGACCATATGGGCCAGCCGCGCGACCTCGGCGGTGACGGCAGCGTTATAGGCGTAATCGGCGGGCGTCCTGGCATCGTCCCTGAGCGAGCCGTCCATCATCACCGAGGTGAAGCCGTGCTGGATCGCCGACAGGCAGGTGGCGGTGTTGTTGCCGTGATCCTGGTGGATGCACAGCGGGATGCCGGGATACATCGCCTCGAGCGCCTCCATCATCTTGGCCAGCATCACATCGCCCGCATAGCTGCGCGCGCCGCGGCTGGCCTGGAGGATCACCGGGGCGTCGGTCGCCCGCGCTGCCTCCATGATCGCAAGGCCCTGTTCCATGTTGTTGATGTTGAAGGCGGGCACGCCGTAGCCGTGTTCGGCGGCGTGATCGAGCAGTTGGCGCAGGGTGATGCGGGCCATGGGCGGTCTCCTTGGATGGGTCAGCCGATCAGGCGGCGGGCGGCCTCGGCTGCGGCTTCGGCGGTGATCCCGAAATGGCGGTAGAGCGCGGGGGCGGGTGCCGAGGCGCCGAAGCCCGTCATGCCGACGAAGGCGCCGCGTTCGCCCAGCAGGGCGTCCCAGCCCTGACGCACCGCCGCCTCGATACCGACGCGGGGGGCGGTGCCGAGCACCGCCGCCCGCCAGTCGTCGGGCTGTGCGTCGAACAGCGCGAAACACGGGGCGGACACGACAGCGGCGCGGATGCCCTCGGCCGCGAGCAGATCGGCGGCGGCCAGCGCGATCTCGACCTCCGATCCGGTGGCGATCAGCGTTGCATCCCGCGGGCCCGCCGCCTCGCGCAGCACATAGGCGCCGCGGGCGGTCAGGTTCCCGGCCGCGTCCGCGCGCAGCGTCGGCAGGTTCTGCCGCGACAGGGCAAGGACCGAAGGCGTCGCCGCCTGCGCCAGCGCACAATCCCAGGCCTCGGCCGTCTCGACCGCGTCGCAGGGGCGGAACACCAGAAGGTTGGGCATCGCCCGCAGGCTCGCCAGCGTCTCGACCGGCTGGTGGGTCGGGCCATCCTCGCCAAGGCCGATGGAATCATGCGTCATCACATGGATGACGCGCAGCCCCATCAGCGCGGCCAGCCGGATCGCCGGGCGGGCGTAATCGGCAAAGACGAGGAACGTGCCGCCGTAAGGCACGAAGCCGCCATGCAGCGCGATGCCGTTCATCGCCGCCGCCATGCCATGCTCGCGGATCCCGTAATGGATGTAGCTGCCGGCGTAGTCCCCCGGCGTGACCGGCGCCTGACCCTTGGCGCGGGTGAGGTTCGAGCCGGTAAGGTCGGCCGACCCGCCGACCAGCGTCGGCAGCACCGGCGCGAGCGAGTCGAGCGCCATTTCCGAGGCCTTGCGGGTGGCGACCGAGGGCCGTTTCTCGATCAGCGCCGCTTTGTGCGCGGCCAGTGCCGCCTGCGCCGCGGCAAGGTCGGGACCGGCCTGCGCGGCCTCGAAGGCGGCGCGCCGGGGGCTGGCGGCGAGGCGGCCGGCCCAGGCCGCGCGGGCGGCGGCCCCGCGGGCGGCGACGGCCGCCCAGGCGGCGCGCGCCGCCTCGGGCACCGCGAAGGGCGGCAGCGTCCAGCCGGCGGCCGCGCGCGCCGCCGC
>JBKBQT010000072.1:0-6489 GCA_046292445.1 Gemmobacter sp. | reverse complement strand
AACCGGGCTGAATAGCCCCCGAACCCAACCCGAAGCACCCCGCCGAGCCGTTTCATGCAGTCTTCAGGCCGCCGAGCCGGCCCAGAACAGCAGAAAACGGTGAAAAATCGAGGTGCCCTCAAGATGATCGTGGGCGCGAGCAGCAATCCCGGCGATCTCGTCGTTGATCCTTTCTGCGGATCAGGCACGACCTTGGATGCAGCCGATCAACTTGGCCGTCGCTGGCTCGGAATGGACGAGTCCTTCGTGGCGCTGGCCGCTGCGACGAAACGCCTGGGCCAGCCGTCCGGTTCCACCTCGTTTGCCCAAGCGAGCAGCGCCTGATGCGCAAGGCGAAGCTCGGGCGACATGAGGGTGCCGTAGCCTGCCGCGATGCGGCGGTCACGGGCGCTGCGCTCGCCGTTCGTCATGCGGGGTTCCCCCCACGGTCCACGCCCCGGATGGTGATGGCGTCACCATCGAACAGGGTGTCACGGTGCAGCCCGCCCGGGGTGGTGGCAATGTCGGTCGCGGTCCAGTCGGTGGAGAAGGCGACGTTGACGCCCCGGGCAGCCGCCAGCGCATTAGCGGCGGTGACGGCGGCGGCGGGGGACGCGGCGCTGATGAGGGCGGCATGGACGCCCGCGTGGTTGCGGAACGCCTCGCCCTCGGGGCTGCGCGGGCGGCTGATCAGGTAGAGGGGCATCAGGTGGTCTCCTTGGGTTGACGGAGGGCGAGCTTGACGCGGTCAACCGGGTTGGCCCGGCCCACTTCAAGCGCCCGGTTGGCGTTGATCGCGGACTGCACGGAGTGGCGGATGGCGGCGATTGCGGCCTGCACGGCCCGCGTCTCCTCCCCGACCAGTGCGGCCGCAAGCTCTGCCGAGGACAGGGGCCGGTCGCGCCGGGGGAGCCGGTCGTTCACCGACTGGAGGGCCGCGCCAAGGGCTTCTTCGGCACGGCGAACGTGGACACCAACTCGCGGCTCTGCATGGCCTCGACCGTGGCCGGCCACCGCCGCGCCTTCGGCACCGACACCGTGCCCGGCATCCACGACGACCTCGAGGAGGCCGACCTCGTGGTGCTGGTGGGCAGCAACCTCGCCTGGTGCCACCCGGTGCTCTATCAGCGGCTGGCGGCGGCACGGGCGTCGCGCGGCACGCGCGTGGTGATGGTCGATCCACGCCGCACCGCAACCTGCGACATCGCCGACCTACACCTGGCACTGACCCCCGGCAGCGATGCGGCGCTGTTCAACGCGGTGCTGGTGGCGCTGGCCGACCGCGGGGCAGTGGATGCGGCCTATGTCGCGGCGCATGTGGCGGGCTTTGCCACGGCGCTTGCCGCCGCGCGGGCCTCGGACCCCGGCACGACCGGCCTGCCGGCCGAGGCGCTTGGCCGCTTTCTCGACCTGTTCGTGGCGACCGAGCGGGTGGTCACGGTGTTCTCGCAGGGCATCAACCAGTCGGCCAGCGGCACCGACAAGGTCTCGGCGATCCTGAACTGCCACCTCGCCAGCGGCCGGATCGGCCGGCCCGGCATGGGCCCCTTCAGCGTCACCGGCCAGCCCAATGCCATGGGCGGGCGCGAGGTGGGGGGGCTGGCCAACACGCTGGCCTGCCATCTCGAGCTCGAGAACCCCGACCATCGCGCCGCCGTGCAGCGGTTCTGGGCCAGCCCGCGCATCGCGGGCCGCCCCGGCCTGAAGGCCGTGGACATGTTCCGCGCTTTGGCCGAGGGGCGGATCCGGGCGCTGTGGATCGTGCACACCAACCCCGCCGTCTCGTTGCCCGAGGCCGATGCGGTGGCCCGCGCGATCGCAGCCTGCGATTTCGTCGCGGTCAGCGACGTGACCACGACCGACACCACCCGGCTGGCGGACGTGGTGCTGCCCGCGACGGCCTGGGGCGAGAAATCCGGCACCGTCACCAATTCCGACCGCACGATCAGCCGCCAGCGCGCCTTTCGCCCCGCCCCCGGGCAGGCGCGGGACGACTGGCGGATGCTGGCGCAGGTGGCCGCCCGCATGGGATGGGCCCGCGCCTTCGCCTGGGACAGCGCCGCCGAGGTCTTTGCCCAACACGCCCGCCTGTCCGGGGTGGCCGGCGCGCTGGGGCGCGACTTCGACATCTCGGGCCTTGCGGGGGCGGATTACGACGCGCTGCCCCCCACCCGCTGGCCGGTGACAAAGGCCCGCCGAGGCGGGCGGTTCTTTGCCGCGGGCGGGTTCTTCACGCCGGACGGCCGGGCGCGGATGCAGCCCGTCACCCCGCGCGGGCCCGCTGCGGCCACCACGCCCGCGCGCCCCTTCCGGCTGAACACCGGCCGGGTGCGCGACCATTGGCACACGATGACGCGCACGGCGCTCGCCCCGAGCCTGAACGCCCATATCGCCGAGCCGTTTCTCGAGATCCACCCGCAGGACGCGGCCGCCCTCGGCATCGGCCCGGCGACGCTGGTCCGGGTCGAAAGCGACACGGGCCGCGCCATCCTGCGCGCCTGCGTGACCGACAGGGTGCAGCCTGGCCAGGTCTTTGCACCGATCCACTGGACGGGCGAGACCGCGCCTGCGGCCCGGATCGACGCGCTGGTGCCGCCCGTGACCGACCCCCTCTCGGGCCAGCCGGAAAGCAAGGCGGCGGCGGTCTCGGTCGCGCCCTTCGCCCCGGCCTGGTACGGCTTTGCCGTCTCGACCGGCCCGGTTGCGCCGCGGGCCGACTACTGGGCGCGCGCCCGGCACGCCGGGGGCTGGCGCTGCGAACTGGCCGGGTTGGAGGCCCCGGCCGACTGGGAGGCCTATGCGCGCGCCCTGTTCGGGCAGCCCGAGGCCGACTGCCTGAGCGTGACAGACCGGCTCCGCGGAACGTGGCGGCTGGCGCTGTTGCACCGGAACCGGGTGCAGGCGGCGCTCTTCGTGGCCCCCGAACCGGTCATGCTGGCCCGCGAACACCTGGCCGCCGAAGTGGGCACGGCCGGGCCCGAGCTTCTGGCCGGGCGCCCCGGGGCAGCCCGGCCAGACCCCGGGCCGACGGTCTGCGCCTGTTTCGGCGTCGGTCTGAACACGATCCTCGCCGCGGTGGCCGATCACGGCCTCTGCACGTTCGATCAGATCGGCGCCGCGCTGCGGGCAGGCACCAATTGCGGCTCGTGCCGCCCTGAGCTGGCCGCGCTGCTGGCCCGCCGGCTGGAGGCCGCCGAATGACGGCCCCGGCTGCCCGCATCCATCCCGTCCACCCGACGGAGTGCCACCCATGAAGACCTTTCCGATGTTCCTTCAGATGGCCGGCCGCCATGTCGTGATCGTGGGCGGGGGCGAACAGGCGGCGCAGAAGGCGCGGCCGATGATCAAGACCGAGGCCCGGATCGTGCTGGCCGCAGCCGAACTCGACCCCGAACTGGCCGTGCTGGTGACGCAGGGGCGCGCGCAGCAGGTCGCGGATTTGTCGGTCGATCTGTTCCGAGGCGCGGCGCTGGTGTTCGTCGCCACCGGTTGCATCGCACTCGACACCTGCGCCCATGCCCTCGCCAAGGCGGCCGGCGCGCTGGTCAATGTGGTGGACCGCCCCGCACTCTGTGATGCCGTCACCCCCTCTCTCATGGATCGCGATCCGGTCGTGGTGGCGATCTCGACCGAGGGGACGGCGCCGGTGCTCGCCCGGCAGCTTCGGTCGCGCATCGAGACGCTGCTCGAACCGGCGCTCGGCGAGCTTGCGTCGCTGGCAGGCCGGCTGCGCCCGGCGGTGGCGCAACGCATCCCGCAACGCGAGCGGCGCTTCTTCTGGGACTGGGTGTTCAACGGCCCACCCCGGCAGGCGATGGCGCGCGGCGCCGGCCGGGAGGCCGCGGCGCTGGTCAAACAGGCGCTGGCCGAGGGCGGTGCGGGGCCGGTGCGGGGCTCGATCGCGCTGGTTGGCGCGGGGCCCGGGGCAGCCGACCTGCTGACCCTGCGCGCGCTGCGCCTGCTTCAGGAGGCCGATGTGGTCTTCTACGACCGGCTGGTGGATCCGGCCGTGCCGGACCTTGCGCGGCGCGATGCCGAACGGGTCTTCGTCGGCAAGGCGGTCGGCGGCTGCGGCTGGCCGCAGGATCGCATCAACGCGGTGATCGTGGCCGCAGCGCGACAGGGCCGACGCGTCGTGCGACTGAAATCGGGCGACCCGGGGATCTTCGGGCGTCTGGCCGAAGAGCTCGACGCGGCCCGCGCCGCCGGCATCCCGGTCGAGATCGTGCCGGGCGTCACTGCAGTCAGCGCCGCCGCCGCCAGCCTTGGGCGCGGGCTGACCGAGCGCGGCGCCACCGACCGGCTGATGCTGGCCACCGCCGCCTGCCGGCCGGGCGACCCCGATCCCGATTGGGCCACGATGCTGCGACCGGGCACGACGCTTGCGATCTATATGGGGGTGGCAAAAACCGCAGGGATCGTGGACAGCCTGCGCGCTGCCGGCATCCCGATGACGCTGCCGGTCCAGATCGTCAGCCATGCTTCGACCCGGCAGGAACGCCACATGACCTGCCAGCTAGGCGACCTGGCGAAGGCCGTAGCGAGGGGCAGGATCACCAATCCCGCGATCATCCTGATCGACTGGCCTAAACGGCAGGCGGATACGGCCGCCGCGGGGGCGGGCCAAGGTGTGGCGCCGATCGATGCGTGGCACGCCCGATCGACCCCTTTCGAGCTTCGCGCAAGGCAAAGCGTCGTGTCCTGAGCCACTGCCAGAGCCCCCGATTACCGACAATAACACTCGGCTTTACATCCGACTAAAACTGTCGGAATGTGCGGGGCATCAAGACGGGTGCCCTGATGTCGCGCGAAACGTCCGAGCCTTGTTCCTGTCCGCCCGGTCCACGCGCCTGCGACACGGGGCAGGCGCGCGCGTCGGACAGCGCCATGCCGCCAATCCATGACGCGGAGTGTTTGCTGGGAGGCAGCAGGATCGCTCTGATCCGGCTGGGCGCCAGCGTCTATCAGTTGCGCATCACGCGTCAGGGCAAGCTGATCCTGACAAAATAGGAGGGGGCGATGATCGTCTGCCAGTGCCTTGCGATCAGCGATGCCGACATCCGCGCAGCGGTCGCCTGGATGCGCGCCGCCGACCCCGAGACCATCGTGACGGCGGGCAGGATCTACCGCGCGCTCGGCAAGCGGGCCGATTGCGGCGGCTGCCTGCCGCTGTTCGTCGAGGCGATGCGCACAAGCCCTGGCTTTGCAGTGCCGCGCGCAACAGAGTCCGCAGCGGATCCCCCGATCCTGCGCCCGGCCCGACCAGCGGCCGCGGTTTCCGAGTAAAACTGTAAGATATTGAGAACGCGCACCTTTGGCGGCCTCCCATCTGGACAGGCCGGGGTGAGGGGGCTATCGTGGCGTTACCCAGCAGCGGTCTGCGACCCTGCCAGGCACCCCCCACCCGATAAGGAAGGACGCGCATGAAGGGCGACGCCAAGGTCATCGACTATCTCAACGCGGCGATACGGTCGGAACTGACCGCGGTGAACCAGTATTGGCTGCACTATCGCCTGCAGGAGGATTGGGGCTACGGCCACCTCGCCGCCAAGTCCCGCGCCGAATCGATCGAGGAGATGCACCACGCCGACAAGCTGATCGCGCGGGTGATCTTTCTCGAAGGGCATCCGAACCTGCAGAAGCTCGACCCGCTGCGCATCGGCCAGACCGTGCGCGAGACGCTGGACTGCGATCTTGCGGCCGAACACGACGCGCGCAACCTCTATATCGAGGCGCGGCGGCACTGCGACGCGGTGGGCGATTTCGTGACCCGGGGCCTGTTCGACGAGCTAATCGCCGACGAGGAAGGGCATATCGACTTTCTCGAGACCCAGATCGCCCTGCACGACCGTCTGGGCGCCGAGCGTTACGGCCAGCTCAACGCCAGGCCGGCCGACCAGGCGGAATGATCCGCAGGCGGCGCTGCCGGTCCCGCAGAGGGGCCGGCTTGCACCGGGGCGCGGGCCGGCCCTTTGCCGGTCAGCTGCCCAGCCGCGCGAGCACCGCTGCGACGGCCTCGGCCGCGAAGGGCAGAAGCGCGGCATCCCCCGTTCCGGCGACCGCCGCCTCGATCTGGGCAACCTCCTCGGGGGCCAGCGTCAGCACCGGCTCGGCGGCGGCGAGCCACAGCCCGCGTGCACGCAGGGCGGCCGGCGCGCGGGCCGCGTCGTCCTGCGCCTCGGCGGCTTCGGTCAGGGCGGCGTGGAACAGCCGCAGCGCGCCTTCGTGCAACAGCCGCTCGACGACGGCTGCCTCGGCGTCGGCCCAGCGTTCGGCCAGCAGATGCACCTGCCCCTCGGCCAGGGCGGTATAGAGGGCCTCGTTCACCGCCGCCCCGCCCGGCACGGCCTCGAGCGCCGCATGCACCGAATGCCGCCCCTCGGGGCCCCAGTGGAAGGCGAAGATCTCGTTCCAGTTCTTCGGGCTGCCGTTGGTCAGCGCCCAATTCGGCTGCGCCGCCAGTGCCTTGCGCCGCGACATCGCCAGTTCGAACCGCGTCCAGTTGACGAT
>JBKBQT010000071.1:0-6508 GCA_046292445.1 Gemmobacter sp. | reverse complement strand
ACGAGAAGCAGCGCCGGGCGGAAGGAGACGAGATAGGCGAAGATCTGGATGACCTGGAGGAAGCCGATCCCGGCAAGCTCCAACGGCTTGAAGCGCTTGGGATCGGCCTGACGCATCGGCTCGGTCTGGAACTCGGCGATGATCGTCGAATGCTGCGCGTCATCGAACTCTACGCGAAGGATCAGCGGGCCCATGACCTGCGACACGAAGTCCTGAACCCGTGCAAGGCCTTCCTTTCCGTCGGCCTGCGCATTCTTCAGGTTAAGCAGCACATTGCGAAGAACAGTGTTCGCGTCGCCCGCGGCCGCCTGACGATTGACGACGAAGCGCGAACGCCTCTCCTCCTGCAGAGGAATGCCCGCAAGTCCGGGGATATAGGCGCTGACCTCGCGCTGGCTGCGAATTTTCGCGGTGATCGAATTGCCCGATGGCACATGCACCGAGATGCCTTCATTGTGGGCCGACCTGATCCAGAGTTCTGCCGTTTGCTCGTTCTGATCTTGTCCTCGGGCAGTTAGGAGGAGCCGGAACTCTGGTGCCCCCTGCTTGTTGCCGTAATCGGTAGCATATCCTGCTGAACGATACTGCGGCGTCGGCATGTAGGTCGCATCCCGCTCCGACAAGACACGTGCCTTGGTCGCGTCTGCCCTCGGCTCGATTTTACGGCTTCGTGCCGACTGCAACATCCAGTGAAAGGCCTGCAGAACCGAACTCTTGCCGGACCCGTTGGCCCCGACGATGACCGTGAAATCGCCGAGATCGAGGCTCGTATCCTCGATCGCCTTGAAGTTCTTGATCTGGACCTTCGTGAATTTCATCGCTCCCTCGTGCCATCAGGATATTGTAGGCTTTCACGAATGCGCCCGCAACATGCAGCGCTCGAGAACATCCCCTACAAGCCCGCGTTGCTCTCGGGATCGAACCTCTTCAGCCCGCGCGGCGTGCGCTCGCGCACCGTCATGATCGAGAGCCGGGACGGCACGCTCTCGCTGATCCCGTTCTCCGAGCGCGGCTCGACCTACGAGAGCCAAGTTCCCGACCGGCGCGAGATGCGCGCCTTCGTCTGCCGCCAGTTCAAGAAGCAGGACGTCCTCTGGGCCTCCGAGATCCAGTCCGTCCGCGACTTCGGCTCCGAAAGCGCGACCCAGCAGGTGCAGACCAAGGCGGCCTACCGGCTGCGCAAGCTCCGCCAGGACGCCGAGACCACCTTCGAATACCACCTTCTGAACGGCATCCAGGGGATCGTGAAGGACCCCAAGGACCACGCCACGGTCGTGAACTACTTCACCGAGTTCGGCATCAGCCCCGCCGCCGAGATCGACTTCGACCTCGACAACGCAAGCCCCGCTTCGGGAGCGCTGCGAAAGCGCTGCCAGGCGCTGATCGAGAGCGTCGAGGACTCGATGGGCGGGCTCTCGGCCGGGGCGGTGCAGGTCCGCGCCGAATGCGGCTCGGCCTTCTTCGCCGATCTCGTCGCCCACAAGGAGGTGCGCGAGACCTATCTCAACACCGCCGCCGCGGCCGATCTGCGCGGTCGCGTCGCCGACGAGGTCAGCTTCGGCGGTATCGCCTTCCGCCGCTACCGGGGCGGCGTGGGCTTCGGCGTGCCGACCGACAAGGCGTTCTTCTATCCCGAGGGTATCGAGGGGCTCTTCGAGATCTACTACGCCCCCGCCGACACCTTCGAGACGGTGAACACCCTCGGTCAGCCGCTCTATGCCCGCACCATCCCCGACCGGGATCGCGACGAGTGGGTGCGGCTCGAGATCGAGAGCAACCCGCTCCCGATCTGCACCCGCCCGCAGGTGCTGCGTTCGGCGCGGCGGACGTAATAAGGCCTACCGGGCGCGGGGGCGGTCCCAGAGCATGCCGAGAAGGCGTGTGTCCGGGGCGAAGCTGTCCTTCGGGAACTCGAGCCCGAGGCGCGGATGCTCGCGCAGCACCTGCGCGCCGGTGGGGCCGATCCGGATGCGCCAGGTCTGACGTTCGATCGGCTGCGGGGCGGCAAAGGCACGGCAGGTCAGCACGGCAAGGTTCGCACCCCGGGCAGGATCGCGGACAGAGGCGTAGCGGATCACCTCGGCACCGATCGCGCGGGCCTCCTCGGCCAGATCCTGGCAGGCCGCGTAGTCGGTGAGGTGGGTCCAGACAGCATGATCGGTGGCCAGTGCCCCGGCCGTCAGGTCGACTGCCACGGGCGTTGCGACCTCCGCCGAGAAGGCGGTGTATTCGGCCGCATCGTCGGGAAAGGGCGTCACCGGACTCTCGGCGTAGAACAGGAAGCGGTAGAAGACCATTTCGGCCGCCGCCGTCTCGGGCGCCTCGGCCCCGTACCAGACGCCCGGCGTCAGGCCCGCGCGGCGAAACCGCGATCCCGCCGGATAGGGGCGATAGCGGAAAGGCGTGGCCAGCAGGTAATCGAGCGCCCGGCAGTCCTCCGGCAGGGGCGGCTTCGTGCCCTCGAGGATCTCCTCGAGGGCCGCCTGTTCGGCGAGGCTGTCGACAAGCTTCAGGGTCGAGACCCGATGCTGGGCCTCGACGAACCGCCATGCCGGGCCCGCGTAGGGCCGCGCCTCAGAGCGGAGCGCGTCTTGCGTCCAGATAGGTCGTGAGATCGACAAGCCCCTGCACCTGCGTCATCCGCTCCACGGGCCGCGCCGCGAGCGCGGTGTTCGGGGCGGCCAGCCACCGCCGCGCCACCGCCTCGTCGCCCCCGGTGATCGCGTCGAGCGAGCGGAAGGTCCGCACAAGAAGGGCCGCAAGCTCGAAGGGCTTCGAACCCGGCTCGAGCAGGCTTTCGCCCCGTTTCCAGCGCGAGACGGTCGCCTCGGAGACGCCGACGATGTCGGCCAGTTGTCGGCCTGACAGGCCAAGCCGGTCTGCCGCCCGCAGCGCAGCCTTGGTCAGCACGGCACCAGCCTCGGGGTTTCGGGCGATCTGATGGGAAAGGGTCATGGCTTTCTCCTGTCTGAGGAAAACATAGTATCACTTCCTTTCTGAGGAAAGAACAAACATGCCGAATGCCCTCTCTATCGCACTTGAGGCGCTCTTCGCCGATCCGAACATAGGGCGGGACGCGGTCTACATCGCTGATGGCGGTGCGCCGATGCTCGTGCGTATCGTCGCTCGGCATGCCGATGCGGTCACCGACTTCGGAGACGCGCGGCTCTGGTCCGAGACCTCCCGAATCGACCTGCGCGTGGCCGACGTGGCGAACCCGCGCCCCGGCGACCGCATCGAGATCGACGGCGACGCCTTCCTCATTCAGGGCGAGCCCGTCCGCGACCGCGAGCGGCTGGTCTGGACCGTCGATCTGAGGCCCGCGTGAAACTGAAGCTCGACATCGATCCCGACATTGTCGCGATGATGGCGGCTGAAGTCGCGGCCGGCGAACGCGCCGTCACCGCCGCCATGCGCGAGGCCGGGACCGGGCTGAAGTCGGCCTGGCGCTTGCAGATCACCGGCGCGGGGCTCGGGCCCCGGCTCGCCAACTCGATCCGGAGCCAGAACTTCCCGAGGTCGGGCGAGAGCCTCGATGCCGCAGCGCTGGTCTGGTCGAAGGCGCCAGTCATCGTCGGCGCACATGACACCGGCCCGCTGATCCGCTCGAAGAACGGGTTCTGGCTGGCGATCCCGCTGCCCGCCGCAGGTAAATCCCTGCGCGGCGGCCGGATCACGCCCGGTGAATGGGAACGGCGACGCGGGCTGCGGCTGCGCTTCGTCTATCGCCGCACCGGCCCGAGTCTGCTGGTGGCGGAGGGACGACTGAACACGAAGGGTCAGGCGGTGGTGTCGCGGTCGAAAACCGGGCGCGGCAAGGTCACCGCGCCAATCTTCCTGCTCGTGCCGCAGGTCAAGCTGCCGAAGCGGCTGGACCTCGCGCGGGATGCAGACCGGGCATTGGACAGCGTGCCGGGGTTGATCGTGGCGAACTGGGTGGACGAGCGTTAGCCGGGGCGTTCTCCAGTGTCGCGGGCTGCCTCTAATGCCCTGAAGTGCGCGATCATGCCGTCGTCACAGGAGAGCCGTCTTGCGATCTTGCTGCCGGGTTCAACGACACGCCAGAACGGCACAACGCTA
The DNA here is from genome assembly GCA_046292445.1 of Gemmobacter sp. GTDB lineage: Bacteria > Pseudomonadota > Alphaproteobacteria > Rhodobacterales > Rhodobacteraceae > CALIZF01. Next base: position 2,428 of record JBKBQT010000071.1, on the reverse strand, counting down.
TCGAGCGACTTGCCCTTGTCGAGATCATCAAGGGCCACCTCCGCCACCACCTTGAGATAGATCGCCGTGGTGACCGGGCATGTCGCGGCGGCATCGTTGCGCCGGGCAAGTTCGTTGCGCATCCGCTCGATCGTTCGCGTCTCTCCCGACGGGATACGGGCAATGTAGTTCGCGAAAACACCGGGCGAGCCAATGTACATTAGCGTGCCAGCCTTTATCCCGGCAAAGTCCGTGTGCAGCATGACGGTTTTCGGCGGTTTGGCCTGGTCGAAGCGCTTTCTCCAGTCGCTGGGTCGTTTGGTCTTGGGCGTCATGCGTCACTCCGTCACGCTGCCACGGCGCGCGACCTCGGCAGCCAGCTCGTCAAGATACGTGGCGGCGAAGGCTTCCGGATCAAAGAACAACCGCGAAAGGATACGGCCAATGGGCGACGGCGTTGTTGCCTGTTCCCTGACATTCAAGGTGGTCTCGCCTGATGGGTTCGCTGAGATGTCTGCGTCCCACCGCCCAGTGTAGCCCCGGTTACTCGCGAACTCGAGCGTGATCTTCGTGTCGACGTCATCCAGAAGGCGGAAGGCAACGCGCTCGTCATCGGCGGTAACCTCTGTCCAGCCATCGTCGGAACTGCGGTCGATCGCGACGACACGCGCGCGCCACGATGGCTGACTGTCGATATCGAGGATCGTCCTGCGAACGAGTTCAGACGGCGCATCGAAAGTCCGGGTGGCGGTGCCTTCGCGCGTGGCGGGCAGCATGTAACCAGTGAGAGTCAGGGCAACGAGGGCCACAAGGAACATGACGGCAATGATGGCAGCAAGCTTCATATCGAGTCCCTTTGTCAAAGTCGCTGCATCCATCGCCCATGAAGCGATCCGGCACAATTATCTCTGTTTTTTATCATTTCATTCATGTAGTTAGTCAGATTCATGCGCTGGCGGTACTTGCGAATGGGTGACCCGTTTCGCGCCAGGCGCGCCATGAAGCGGAACTCGACCGATGCCCACCCCTCGCGAAACCATCCTCGCCGCGCTGTACGCGCGGCTCTCGGCGCTGCCCGCTACCGCCCTTCGCGGCGAGGTTCTGCCCGAGCGCGTCCCGGCCGAGGGCCTGCTGATCCTGCGCGACGGCGAGCCGGGTGAGCCCGAAGTCACTCTGTCGCCGCTCGCCTACCACTACCAGCACCGCGCCGAGATCGAGGCGGTCGTGCAGGGCGCCGACCGTGACGCGGCCTTCGACACGCTGACCGCCAGCATCGGCGCGGCACTCGCCACCGACCGAACGCTGGGCGGGCTCTGCGACTGGGTCGAGGCGGAAGCGCCGCGGCCCGTGGACCTGCCGGTCGAAGGCGCGGCGAGCCTGAAAGCCGCCGTGATCCCGGTAGTGCTGCACTATTCCACGGCCGATCCGCTCGGCTGATCCCGACAACCCGAGGAGAACACCATGGCACGAGCCCAGGGGGCGCGGGCGCTGATGGCGCTTGCGTTCGAGACGACCTATGGAACGCCGCCCGCCAGCGGCTTCACCCGCATGCCCTTCGCCAGCACCTCGCTCGGGGCTGAGCAGCCGCTACTGAACTCGGAGCTTCTCGGCTACGGCCGCGATCCGCTGGCGCCGATCAAGGACGCGGTGACGGCCGATGGCGATGTCGTCGTGCCGCTCGACGCGGAGGCCTTCGGCTTCTGGCTGACGGCGGCGTTCGGCACGCCCACGACCACCGGCGCGGAAGCCCCGTACAGCCACGAGTTCCAGTCCGGGTCCTGGACGCTGCCCAGCATGTCGATCGAGACCGGCATGCCCGAGGTGCCGCGGTACGCGATGTATTCCGGCTGCGTGCTCGACCAGATCACCTGGCAGATGCAGCGCTCGGGCCTGCTGACGGCCACCGCGCGGCTGATTGCGCAGGGCGAGACGGTCGGCACGACGACCAGCGCGTTCGGCGCACCCGCCTCACCACCCGCCGCGCTGGAACTGAAGCGCTTCGGGCATTTCAACGGGGCGATCACCCGGAACGGGACCGCCCTCGGCAATGTGGTTTCGGCCGAGATCACCTATGCCAACAACCTGGACCGCATCGAGACCATTCGCTCGGACGGCCGCATCGACGGCGCCGACCCGTCCATCGCCGCGCTGACCGGCCGGATCGAGGTACGGTTCGCCGACCAGACGCTGGTGACGCAGGCCATCAACGGCGAGGCCTGCGAGATGGAATTCGCCTACGTCCTGCCCTCGGGCGAGAGCTTCACCTTCACGGTGCACGCCGTCTACCTGCCGCGCCCGCGCATCGAGATTTCCGGGCCGCAGGGCGTGCAGGCGACGTTCGACTGGCAGGCGGCGCGCGACAGCGTGGTCGGGCGGATGTGCACCGCAACCCTAATCAACGACATCGAGGCGTATTGAGAATGCTGACGCTCGACCTGACCAACGCGCC
>JBKBQT010000070.1:0-6737 GCA_046292445.1 Gemmobacter sp. | reverse complement strand
GCATCCCGCGCCAGATCGAGCCGCTTGCGCAGCTTGACCTGCGGCACGAGGAGAAAGATCGGCACGGTGGTCAGCCCGCGGCCCGACTTCGCTCGCGATGCAACGGCGCGCCCCTTGCTGCTAATCCGCCCCTCGGCCACCAGCAGGCTCGGACCGCGGCGGCGGTAGATGAAGCGCAGGCGCAACCCCGTGCGGCGTTCCCATTTGCCGGGGGTCATGCGGCGGCCGCGGGCGGATTTGCCCGCGGCCGGGGTGGGGATGGCCAGCCAGAACCCGTTGCGCGACCGGATCAGCGGCTCGGTGTCATGCGCGCCGACTATCACTGGGGCGTTCGACCAGACCAACGCCGCGGCGTTCAGGCTGTCGCCGCCCTTGGGCCAGGTGGCCAGCCGGATCGAGTTGCCCAGCCGGGTGCCCAGCCCCGCGCCGGTGATCTGGCCGCGCCAGGCGGATTTGAGGCCCGCGCCCGCCTCGCGCATGGCGGTGGTGACAGCCTTCTCTCCCGCGGCGATTTCCGCCTGCATCAGGGCGGCGAGGTCGGGGCTGATTTCCAGCTTCAGCTTCATGCGGGCCTCAGGTCCAGCGTCCAGATCAGCCGTTCCCGGTCGCGCAGGGGTTCCCCTTGGATGACATGGCTGTCCGCGCCGATGACGATCACGTCGCCCGGGCGCGGGGTGGGCAGGTCGGCCACGCGGACGTCCACCACGGTCGTGTCGCTGACGAACCGGCCCGTGCCGAAGTCGGTGACGCGATCCGGGGCGCGGCGGATGATGCGGATCGGGCGTTCCTCGGACGTGGTGGCCGAGATCCAGAGGGCCGGGGCCGCCATGGCAGCATGAGTGAAGATGCGGTCCATGGCGGCGGCGAAGACGGACATGGGTTGGTCCGTCAGTTCGACGTGTGCAGGCGGATCGCCAGCCGCGGCCGCTTGTTGACCGGCAGGATCGAGGCCTCGGTCATGACGTCGATCCAGCGACCCTTTTCGTCGAGATGCTGGCGGGCGTAGAGCGGCAGGCCGATGGTGTTGGCGGTTTCCAAGAGGTTCGCCGGGCCGCCATAGGTGGTGAAGGTGTCCATCGTGCCCAAGGGGAAGGCGATCCCTTCGTTCGCCGGGACCAGCCGTTCGGTGGCCTTGGTCGAGAGCGTGACTGTGCCCGAGTATTCCTCGAACAGGATGCCGCTGAAGGGAAAGTTGCGACGGACATCCTCGCGCAGGGGCTGGGCACCGGTCGCGGCGTAGAACTTGTAGGCCTCCTCGGTCTTGGGATGGGCGATCAGCTTGTCGAAGAACTCGCGGCTGACGAGGGCGTGCACGCTGGTCATCGCCTCGCCCAGTAGATTGTCCTCGATGGCGCGCAGCACCTCGCGGACCTTGCCCTGCACGTTCGTTACGGCAGTGCCAAGGACGAAGTCCACCGAGATCTGCGCCAGGCCGAATTCGGTGAAGTAGTTGTAGAGCGTCGTGCCCGCGCCATCCTTCACGATGCCGCGGAGCGCGTTCATCTCCATGTATTCCCGCGTCTGGGCATGTTTGCGCCGCATGAGGAGCAACTTGCGGTTCATCACTTCGACCAACGGATCGGCGGCGTCGAAGGCGCCGCCCAGCGCGGGCTGCCCCTGGATGTCCGCGGGCAGGACCACATCATCATGCGGGATCCACGGCAAGGCGAAGGACCGCATGGACCGGCCCTCGCGCGTGCCGACGGTGGCGGGACCGCCCAGGGGGACGGAGGGCAGGAGGCTCAGGACGCCCTCGTACTGCTCGATGATGACCGAGCGCTGGCTGACCCCTTCGAAGCGGAAGAGGCCGATCTGGGCGAGGCGGGTGTAGAGGTTGGGCAGGATGTTGATGGCCTGCGTCATCTCGGCCAGCGAATAGCCGCCAGCGTCGAAGGGATTGCGGACGAGGGTCATGGAGGGGCTCCGGGGAATGAGGGGGATCAGACGCCGTCGCGGGCGACGATGCCTGCGGCGGCCAGCTGGCCGATCTTGGTGGTGATTTTAGCCGTGTCATCGACGGTGGCGTCGTAGGCGAGGCCAGCGCGCGAGACGATGGCGGGGCCGCGAGTGACCACGATGCCCACAGCATCGGCGAGCGTGGCATTCACCGGGTACAGGAGGACGGCGACCGCGGTTTGCGAACCGTCGGCTCCGGTTGCGGGCGAGAGGGTGTACTTGCCACTGGCCGTGATGCGCCCCAGGACCGACCCTGCCGGATAGGACAGGCCAAGCTGCAGGGTGATCACCTCGCGGGTGTAGTTCGGGTTGACCTCGTATTTGAGGACATCGCCCATGCTGGGCGGTTCCGTCAGGACGGGCATGGTTCAGTCTCCAGGGTGTTCGGGGGATGGGGTGCGCTGCTCGATGGCGCGCGCGGCAGTGATCGGTGCCGGGATCAGCGCGAGGCGGCGGCCGATTTCTTCGCGGCTGCCACGATGGGGCTTTCCTTCGCGCCCACGGCCTGGGCGGTGGCGATGATGCCCGCGGCGTCGCTTCGGGCAGCTAGATCGGCCAGGACCTTGGCGCGCAGCGCTTCCGGCTTCACGCCCTTGGCGACCGCATCGGCGGCGTCGATCTGGATGCCAAGGCACGCGGCCTGCGCACAGACCTGCGCGACCTCGGCCGCCTCGGCGCGGATCGCCTCGGGCGACATGGCGGCCGCCGCGGTTTGCGGCTGCGCGCTTGCCGCGGGCGGGGCCGGTTCCGGCGGGGTGCTGGCGGCAGGCGCAGTCGCAGGCTGCGCATCGTCTTCGGGGGCAGTGGTCATCATCGGGCCCTTTCCCTTGGGGTTGGATTTGAGGGTGGATGTGCCGCGGGGTGCGGCGGCGAAAGCGCGAAAGGCGGTGACGGGATCGGCCACCTCGTCGGCGAGACCGGCGAAGACCGCCGCCTCTCTGCGGAACACGGCGGCCTCGGTGCCCAGCGCGCGTAGGGTGTCGAGGCGGCGGCCGCGCCCTTCGGCGACGGTTTCGGCGAAGAGCTGGCGGAGGTCTTCCAGCTCGCCCGCGATCCGGGTGCGGACGGCCTCGGGCAGGGGCTGATACGGGTTCGCATCGACCTTGCGCGCGCCCGCGTGGATCAGCGTGACGGCGATGCCCTTCTGGTCGAGCGCCCCGCTCATGTCGCTGTGCATGGCCACGACGCCGATGCTGCCGACGGCCCCGGTTCGGGGCAGGATGATCCGGTCGGCCTGGGAGGCCAGCGCATAGGCGGCCGAGAGGGCATGATCGGCGACGAAAGCGTGGACCGGCTTCTGCGTCCGGGCGGCCCGGATGCGATCCGCCTGGTCAAAGGCCCCGGCCACCTCGCCGCCAAAGCTGTCGATGTCGAGGGCAATACCGCGGATGGCCGGATCGGCGAGGGCTGCCTGCAGCTGGGCCGCGATCCCCTCGTAGGAGGTCAGACCGGAGGATTGCCCGATCCAGGCCCCGCGATGCACCAGCGTGCCTGCGATCTCGATGATCGCGATCCCCTCGACGACAGCGAAGGGCTGGCTGCCGTTTCGCGTCTGGCGGGCAGTCAGGTCATCACCGAAGAGAGAGGCGCGGGCAGGCAGAGTGGCGGTGGCTTGATCCTCGGTCGTGACCTCCAGCCCCTCGACACTGATCTCCCGCCCGGTGATCCGGGGCCCCAGCCCGGTCAGGAAGGCCAGCGCCTTGGCGGGATCGACCATCAACGGCGTGTTGAAGACGCGCTGGGCGATCTGGGTGTGATGCATCATGCGTCCTCCGCGGGCCGAGGGGCCCGGTCCTCGCCATCGTCTTCCTGATCACTGGCGTTCTGCTGATCTTGCTGCGGACTTTCGGCGCCGCTCTGTCCTGCGCCGCCACCCGCCGCCTGCGCCGGCGACCCCGGACGCCGGAAGTCGAGGCCGAGGTCCGCCTCGCGTTTCCGTTCGGCCGAGATTTCCCGGTCGACCTGCTCGGCGTCGTAGCCGCGTTCGGCGATGGCCTGCGTGCGGGATTTCAAGCCTGCCTCGATCTGCAGGATCTCGGCTGCGGCATCCTTGGCCGGGTCGATCCAGTCCCACTTGGTCGGAAGCCAGTCGCAGGCGAGGTAGTGGCGCCGGTCGGTGGCATAGCCCGGCAGGTCGATGGCGCCCGCCAGCACAGCCATGTCCATCCAGCGCGTCCAGACCGCCCGACAGAGCTGGTAGACCATCACCGAATGCTGGAAGGCCGAGATGCGGCGGCGGAAGTCGACCAAGGCGATCCGCGTGTTCGAGAAGTTCCCCTTCGCCGTATCGCCCGTCAGATAGCCATAGGGCACGCCCAGCGCCGCGCCGATCTGCAGGAGTGTGCGGTACTGGAAGGGTTCATAGGTACTGCCCGAGTCCGGGGTAGATGGCGTGGTGACATCCTCGCCGGGGTCCAGCCGCACCACCTGGCCCGGTTCGACCTCCAGATCCTCTTCGGCCGGATCGAGGGCGGTTTCCGGGGCGGGGGAGGTGATGAACATCGCGAACATCGCCGCGGTCTTCTTCCGCTCCAGTTCCGCGTCATCGTAGAGGTCGAGGGTGAACAGCTTCACCACCGCCGCCGCAAAGCGTGACACGCCGCGCAACTGGCAAGCCTCGACCGGGTCGAGGATGTGGATCACCTCGGACGCGGGCACGCGCACCGTTTCCCCTGCCAGCCCTGGATCGGTCATGTCGCCGGGGTGGCGGCGCAGGAAGTGATAGGCCACGCGGCGGCCTAGGCGATCGAACTCGATGCCCTGCCGGATCGATCCCGCGCCGGGCAGGACGCGGGTCATGTCCTGGGGCAGCATTTCCGAGGGCAGCATCTGCAGCTGCATGGGCACCGTCAGACCATCTTCGGGACGCCGCGTGCGGATGCGCAGGAAGACCTCGCCTGCCAGAAACACCTCGCGTGCGGCGCGGCGCTGAAGGCCGAAGAAATCGGTCAGACCCTCGGCATCGGCCTCGTCCGTCCAAGCGAGCCAGAGCTTCTGCAATTCCTCCTTCTTTGCGGCATCGGCGATCTTCGACGAGGGCTTGATGCCGTCGCCGACGACATGGTTCGCGAAGGCGTCGACCGCGTTGGCCGCGTAGCCGTTGTTCCGGACCAGCCAGCGGGCGCGGGCGGTGATCGTCTCGCCCGAGGCGGCGATCAGGGTGTTCACATGCGCGCGGGTGGCGCGGAAGCCGCGCATGCGGCGGTGCGACTGCGCCGCGTCGAACCCGCCGATGATGGACCCAAGGCGGGCACGGAAGGCGTCGAGAACCATGGTCACAGACCCTTCGTGGCCACAGTGCCCCAGCGGCGGCGCCGGGAAGAGTTGCCGCTGGCCGCTGCAATTCGCCCTTCCAGATCACGGATCGCAGTCGCCAGTTCGGTATCCGAGCCATAGGTCACGGTCTTGCCGTCATAGCTGACGCTCCGCAGCCCGGCGAAGCGGGCTTCCTGCAGTGCCGTGAACAGGGCCTGCATGCGTTCCAGGTCCATCAGTCCCTCATGAAGTTCGGGGTGTAGGCCCGCCGTTTCCGGCGCGGCGTGGTCAGGGTTCCGGCCTTGGGCTGGGCCGGGTCTTGTGTGGCGCTTTCGGTTGCAGTGGCCGTGGGCATGCGCGTTTCCACGCCAGCTTGCGCCTCGAGCCGCCGCCAGGTGGTCTCGTCCCACCGGTCGGCGCCGAGGATCCACGCAGCGGCACGGGCGTAGACCCGGCAGTCCAGCGCCTCGTTCCGCTCGCGCATCTTCTGCCATTCCTGGTGGGCATAGCCGCGCTTGTTGCGGATCGTGACCAACTGCTCGGCCACCAGCTGTTTCAACCATTCGGTGTCCGCTCAGCCGGGGATGTGGATCGTGCCGGGGGCGTCGAGCACCCCGGCGGTGCGGTCCTCGTCCGAGGGCCGTTCGATCCGCAGGAACCGGTAGGTTTCCGCCTTGAACGTCGCCGTGGCCACTGACCAGAGCCGCGCGCCCCGGCGGAGGCGTTTGCCGCCGATGGTGGCGTCGACATAGGTCGGGCCCGAGACCGGCGCGGCTCGGTTGAACCCCTCGAGGCCCTTCAGCGGCGCCACCTGTTCGAAGCCGACCTTCCGCGACCAGGCATAGACGGCCGCGGCCTCGTAACCGGTATCTACGCCAAGCCGTGCCACGGTCATGAAGGCGCCGTTGGCATGTTGCCACGACCGGCCGAGCAGCTCCGTCAACTTGTCCCAGGCGGCCGGATCGTCAGGCCCGCCGGGAATGACGGTGTGATCGACAAGCCAGCTTTCCATGCCCCGGCCCCAAGCCCAGATGTCGACCTCGATCCGGTCCTTCTGGACGTCGGCCCCGGCCGTCAGGAACAGCCCGGCCATTGGCACGGCGCCGGGCTTCCAGGATTCCCGCCTATCTGCCAGCCGCTGCCATTCCGGCGCATCGCCGCTTTCGACCCATGTCTCGCCGAGAAGCGTGTTGCACGCGGCGCGCAGCGTTTCGTCCGACCCCTTGGCTGCCAGCCATTCCCGCGCGACGTCTGACCAGCTTTTCCACCCGAGCGGTGAATAGAGCGCCGAGAGGTGGAAGCCGATGGCCTTCGGATCCCTGGAAACCGCTGGCGCCCGCCACTCACCCTTGGCCAGCATCTCGGTCTTGTGGTGCTCGGCGATGGGCCGTTCGCAACCTTCACAATAGGGCGCCTCGAAAAATTGCTTTGACCGGGCCGCTGGGATAGAAGGCAGGGGGCATTCGGCTGCTGAGGTGTAGTGATGGCGCAGATGGGTTTCTTTGATCTTTCAGACCGCTATGCGA
>JBKBQT010000069.1:0-7172 GCA_046292445.1 Gemmobacter sp. | reverse complement strand
GCCGCCGGCTATGCCCGCATCTTCGTCGTCTATGCCGATTGCGGCACCGGCGGTCTGTTGCAGGCCCGCTGCGCCGCGCTCGGGGTCGAGATGATCGCGGGGCCGCATTGCTATGCCTTCTTCGACGGGCTGGACCGGTTCACGGCGCGCGGCCATGCCGAGATGACGGCGTTCTACCTCACCGATTTCCTGGTGCGGCAGTTCGACGCCTTCGTCTGGCGCCCGATGGGGTTCGACCGCCACCCCGAGCTGATCCCGATGATGTTCGCCCATTACGAGCGGCTGATCTACCTCGCGCAGACCGACGATGCCGCCCTTGACGCCCGCGCGGCAGAGGCCGCCCGCCGCCTCGGCCTTACATATGAACGCCGCTTCACCGGCTATGGCGACCTCGCCGCGGCGCTCGGCGCGCTCGCCGCGCGCGATGGCCGTGCGCAAAGCCCGATCCGCGGCTGAATGCGGCGCCGCGCCGCCCGTCAGGCCCCCGCTGCCGCCCTGATCCGCCCCACCATCGCCCGCACCCCGTTCGACCGCTGCGCCGAAAGATGCTCGTCGAGCCCGAGCCGCTTGAGCGCCGCCGCCGCATCGACCCGCGCCACCTCGTCCACCGGCAGGCCGGCATAGAGCGCGTGCAGGATGGCGATCAGCCCGCGCACGATCATCGCATCGGAATCGCCCACGAAGTCGAACCGCCCGCCCTCGATCCGGGGGTGGATCCAGACCTGGCTCGCACAGCCCTCGACCTTGGTCGCCGGCACCTTCAGCGCCTCGGGCATGGCGGGCATGGCCTTGCCCATCTCGATGACATGGCGATACCGATCCTCCCAGCCATCGAGGAAGGCAAAGGTCTCGGCGATCTCGTCGAAGGCGGCGGTGGTCATGGCAAGCTCCCCTCAGGCCCCTCAGGTATGGCTGCACCCCGCCCGCGTCCAGTGCCCGCAGCCGCTGCCCGCCCGTTCGCGGCTTTTCAAACCCGCCCGCATGCGCTAGCCACGGGGGACCGTCCGCGCGGAGGCCGCCCTTGTCCAGAACCCTCGTCGCCATCCTCGCCGCCACCCTCGTCGTCGCAGGATGCGCCACAGTGCGCGACAGCCGGGTCAACCCGTTCAACTGGTTCGGCCGCTCGGCCGAGGCGCGCGCCGTCGCCCGCGCCCCGGCGGCGCGCGTCGATCCGCGCCAGCCGATCGCGCAGGTGACCGAACTTGCGGTCGAGCCGACCCCCGGCGGCGCGATCATCCGCGCGACCGGCCTGCCGCCGACCCAGGGCCACTGGGACGCGGCGCTGGTGCTCGAGCGGCCCGAGGAGGGCGCGAGCGAGCTTGTCTACCGCTTTCTCGTGCAGCCGCCGCGCGTCCCGCGCCCCGCCGGCACGCCGATGTCGCGCGAGGTGACGGTGGCGCTCTTTGCCAGCAACATCCGCCTTGAGGGCGTGCGCCGCATCACGGTGACGGGCGATGCCAACGCCCGCAGCGTCAATCGCCGCTGACCAGCGCCGCGATCACCGCCTTGGCCGAGGCCGAATCCCAGTCCGCATCGCCCAGCATGCGCCCGACCTCGCGCCCCTCGGCATCGATCAGCAGCGTCCCCGGCAGCCCGGCCACCCCTGACGACCGCGCCAGCGCCGAGCGCGCATCGAGCAGCACCGGCAGGTGCCGCACCCCCGCCTCGGCAAAGAACGCCTCGATCGCCGGTAGCGCATTGCGCCCCGTCGCAATGGTCAGCACGGCGAAATCCGCCCCCCCCATCTCGGCCGCCAGCCGGTCGAGCGCGGGCATCTCGTGCCGGCAGGGCGCGCACCATGTCGCCCAGAAATTCACCAGCACCACCTTGCCGCGCCAGTCACCCAGACGATGCTCGCCCCCCGCCGCATCGCGGAACACCGCCTGCGACACGGCGCGCGGCTCGGCGTGCAGCACCAGCTTGCGCATGTCGCCCTCGAGCAGCGCGGCAAGCCGCGGATCGGCCGCGGCAGGGGTGGCGAAAACCGCCAGCGCCGTATAGACCGCGCCCACCCAGTTCCTCATGTCCCACCTCCACAGGCCATCCATGACCGACACGCCGAAAGCCAACACGATGTGGGGCGGGCGCTTCGCCGCGGGCCCGGACGCGATCATGGAGGCGATCAACGCCTCGATCGGGTTCGACCGGCGGCTCTACGCCCAGGACATCGCGGGCAGCCGCGCCCATGCGGCGATGCTCGGCGCGCAGGGCATCATTGCAGATACCGATGCCGCGGCGATCCGGGAAGGCCTGCTCACCGTGTTGTCAGAGATCGAGGCGGGCGTGTTCCCCTTCCGCACCGACCTCGAGGACATCCACATGAACATCGAGGCCCGGCTGGCCGACCTCATCGGCGAACCCGCGCGGCGCCTGCACACCGCACGCTCGCGCAACGATCAGGTCGCACTCGATTTCCGCCTCTGGGTGCGCGATCAGTGCGATGCGGCCATCGACGCGATCACTGCCCTGATGCGCGCCTTCCTCGCCCAGGCCGAGGCGGGGGCGGACTGGCCGATGCCCGGCTTTACCCACCTCCAGACGGCGCAGCCGGTGACCTGGGGCCATCACATGATGGCCTATGTCGAGATGCTCGCCCGCGACCGCGCCCGGTTCGCCGATGCCCGCGCCCGGATGAACGAATGCCCGCTCGGCGCCGCCGCGCTCGCCGGCACGTCTTTTCCCATCGACCGCCACGCCACCGCCGCCGCGCTCGGCTTCGATCGGCCGACGGCCAACAGCCTCGATACCGTCGCCGACCGCGATTTTGCGCTCGAGTTCCTCGCCGCCGCGTCGATCTGCGCGATGCACCTGTCGCGGCTGGCCGAAGAGGTGGTCATCTGGTCCTCCGCCCAGTTCCGCTTCGTGCGCCTCTCGGACCGCTGGACGACCGGCAGCAGCATCATGCCGCAGAAGAAGAACCCCGATGCCGCCGAACTCGTCCGCGCCAAGACGGGCCGCATCCTCGGCGCCTCGGTCGCGCTGATGACGGTGATGAAGGGCCTGCCGCTCGCCTATTCCAAGGACATGCAGGAAGACAAGGAAGCGGTCTTCGACGCGGCCGATTCGCTCATGCTCATGCTCGCCGCCACGACCGGGATGGTCGGCGACATGACCGCCGAGGCTCCCACCCTGCGCGCCGCCGCCGCCGCCGGCTTCTCGACCGCCACCGACCTTGCCGACTGGCTGGTGCGCAGCCTCGGCCTGCCCTTCCGCGACGCCCATCATGTCACCGGAACCCTCGTCTCCCTCGCCGAACGCACCGGGCGCGACCTGCCCGACCTGACGCTTGCCGAGATGCAGGCGGCCCATCCGGGCATCACAGCCGATGTCTTTGCCGTCCTCGGGGTGGAAAATTCCGTCGCCTCGCGCACATCCTACGGTGGCACCGCCCCGGACAGGGTGCGGGGCCAGATCGCCCGCTGGAAGGAGATCCTCGGATGACCGCCGCCACCACACCGCGCCTCGCGCCGCGCCCGCGTCGCCGCGCCGCGCTGATCGCCGCGGCGCTGCTCCTCGCCGCCTGCGGCGCCGACGGCCCGCCCGAGCCGCCCGCCCGCGCGCCGCAGGGCGTCACGCTGTCGGGCGATGCGCGCCTCGGCGTGACGGCGGAATTCCCGTGACCCCGCTCCGCTGGCTCTGGCTCGCCCTCGCCGTCTGGGGCGCCACCCATCCGATGTACTGGTTCATCACCCACATGCGCGAGACCGGGACGGGCCTCGCCGGCCTGATCGACGCCTGGTATGTCAACGCCTCCACCACCGGCCTGACCTGGGATCTCGTCATCGCCGCGATCACGCTGACCGCCTGGATCATCGCCGAAACCGCGATGCGCCGGAACTGGATCGCGCTCCTCGCCATCCCCGCCACCTTCTGCATCGGGGTCAGCTGCGGCCTGCCGCTCTATCTCTTCCTGCGCAGCGCCCCGGTCCGCTAGCACCGCCCGCCCTTCAGGCTGGCCCAAATATCCCCGCCGGAGGCGCACGGACACGCCCGCGATCCCGCCGGGGCGTTGCGCCGGCCCGGCGCGCACGCTAGGCCAGCCGTGACACCCGGGGGCGCCATCCATGGATCATTTCCTCTACCGCAACGGCATCCTGCATGCAGAGGACGTTCCCCTGACCGCCATCGCCGGCGCCGTCGGCACGCCGGCCTATGTCTATTCGACCGCGACCCTCGCGAGGCACTACCGCCTGTTCACCGAGGCCCTCGCGCCGCTGCCGCATCTCGTCTGCTTCGCGGTCAAGGCGCTCTCGAATGTCGCGGTGCTGCGCACGCTCGGCGATCTCGGCGCCGGCATGGATGTCGTCTCCGAGGGCGAGTATCGCCGCGCCCGCGCCGCCGGCGTGCCGGGCAGCCGCATCGTCTTCTCGGGCGTGGGCAAGACGGCGGCCGAGATGCGCGTCGCGCTGGAGGGCGGCATCCGCCAGTTCAATGTCGAGAGCGAGGCCGAGCTGCGCGCCCTGTCGGCGGTCGCCGCCGGCCTCGGCGTCACCGCCCCGGTCGCGCTGCGGGTGAACCCCGATGTGGACGCCCGCACCCACGAAAAGATCGCCACGGGCCGCAAGGAGAACAAGTTCGGCATCCCGATCGGCCGCGCCCGCGCGATCTATGCCGAGGCGGCGGCGCTGCCGGGCCTGCGCGTCACCGGCATCGACGTGCACATTGGCAGCCAGCTCACCGACCTCGCCCCGTTCGAGGAGGCCTATGCCAAGATCGCAGACCTCGCGCTCGCCCTTCGCGCAGACGGTCATTCGATCGACCGGCTCGACCTTGGCGGCGGCCTCGGCATTCCCTATACGCGGTCGAACGCGCCGCCGCCGCTGCCGCTCGATTACGGCGCGATGGTCAAGCGCACCGTCGGGCACCTCGGCTGCGAGATCGAGATCGAGCCGGGGCGGCTCATCGCCGGCAATGCGGGCATCCTGCTCGCCGCGGTGATCTACACCAAGGCCGGCGAGGGGCGGGATTTCCTCATCCTCGACGCGGCAATGAACGACCTCGTCCGCCCGGCGATGTATGGCGCGCATCACGACATCGTGCCGGTGGTCGAGACTGCCGCCGCCCCGGTCCCGGTCGATATCGTCGGTCCGGTCTGCGAGACGGGCGATACATTCGCCACGGGCCGGCCGATGCCGCCGCTGGCGGCAGGCGATCTCGTCGCCTTCCGCTCGGCCGGTGCCTATGGCGCGGTCATGGCGAGCGAATACAACTCGCGCCCGCTCATCCCCGAGGTGTTGGTGAAGGACGATCACTTTGCGGTCATAAGGGCGCGCCCGACGTTTGACGAAATGCTGGCGCGCGATACGCTCCCTCCGTGGCTCGCGGCAGATCCGGCAGCCCGGACCGGCTAGCTGCCGGCGGGCCGCGGCGGGGTTGCGGCGGGCAGGGACTGCCGGGCAGGAACGGGGCGCCATGGATCAGACGGACAGCGGCCGGGCGCAGGGTAACGGCGGGGCAGAGGCGCTCCGCACGGCCACGATGCAGGCACTCAGGGGTGAGATCCGGCTGGCATGGGCCGGCCTTGCCGCCGAACGGCTCGCGCGGGCGTTCTGGCCCAGCTGGACGGTGGTGCTGGCTGCGCTCGCCGCCCTCGCCTTCGGGCTTCTCGAGGCATTCGGCCGCACGACCGGTGTTGCGATCCTCGCGGCGCTGGCGGCGATCACGATCATCCTCTTCATCCGCGGTGTGCGCAGCCTGCGCTGGCCGACGCGGGCGGAAGCGCTCGTCCGGCTCGATGCTGGCCTGCGCGGCCGCCCGCTCGCGGCGCTGGCCGATACCGCAGCGACCGGGCGCGGCGATGCGGGCAGCCGCGCCGTCTGGTCGGCGCATCTGGCACGGATGGCGGCCCGCGCCGCCGCCGCCCGCGCCCCGGCGCCCGACCTGCGCGTGTCGCAGGCCGACCGCTATGCGCTGCGCTATGTCGCGCTGACCGCGGCGCTGATGGCGCTGCTGTTCGGCCTTCCGGGACGGGTGACCGACGTTCCGGGCCTCGGCGCCCAGCCGGCCAGCGCTTTGGCCGCCGGCCCGGTCTGGGAAGGCTGGGTGCGCCCGCCGGACTATACCGGCAAGCCCGCGCTCTATCTCAACGACATCGACGCCGGCACGCTTCCCCTTCCGCAGGGGAGCCGCGTGACGCTGCGGTTTTATGGCGAGGCCGGGCTGCTCGGCCTCGAGGAAACCGTGTCCGGCAACCCTGTCGCGCCCGACGCGGCCGGCGGCGCCACTTTCGATGTCGCGCAGGGCGGGCGGATCGGCATCACCGGGCCCGGCGGGCGGGCCTGGGATGTCGCGCTGCTGCCCGACCGTGCCCCCGATATCCGCGCGACGAGCGGTGTGACGCGGGAAGAGGCGGGGCAGCTTGGCCTGTCGTTCATTGCGACCGACGATTACGGCGTGACCGGCGGGCAGGCGACGATCGCGCTCGACCTGCCGGCGGTGGACCGGCGCTTCGGTCTGGCGGTGACGCCCGAGCCGCGCCCATCGGTGGTGCTCGACCTGCCGATGCCCTTCGCCGGCGACCGGACGACCATCGTCGAGACGCTGGTGGATGATCTGTCGAAACATCCCTTCGCCAATCTGCCCGTCACGATCAGCCTGACGGTCGAGGATGCCCTTGGCCAGACCGGCGCCGCCGCCCCCGTCGCCGCGATCCTGCCGGGCAAGCGGTTCTTCGACCCCTTCGCCGCCGCGATCATCGAGGCGCGGCGCGATCTTCTCTGGTCGGTCGAGAACGCCCGCCGCACGGCGCAGGTGCTTCGGGCCGTGACCCACCGGCCCGAGGGTTTCGTGCGCAACGAACGCGCCTTCCTGCGGCTGCGTGTAGCGATGCGCCAGCTCGAGGGCGCGAGCCGGCCGGCGCTCGACCCGGCGGTGCGCGACGAGATCGCCGAGGAGCTCTGGGCGATCGCCCTTCTGGTGGAAGAGGGCGATCTTGCCTCGGCGCTCGAAAGGCTGCGCCGGGCGCAGGACCGGCTCGACCAGGCGATGAAGGACGGCGCGTCGGACAGCGAGATCGCCGAATTGATGGACGAGCTGCGCGAGGCGCTCGACAACTACATGCGCCAGCTTGCCGAACAGGCGCAGGACAACCCCGACGGCGAGATGTCCGAACGCCAGCAGGGCATGCAGATGACCGGCAACCAGTTGCAGGAGCTTCTCGACCGGCTCCAGCA
>JBKBQT010000068.1:0-7836 GCA_046292445.1 Gemmobacter sp. | reverse complement strand
AGGCCCTTCATGTCGTATTTCTTCGCCGCCAGATCGACGTTGAAATAGACGCAGGCGAAATAGAGCGCGGCCGGGATGATCGCGGCGACGACGATCTCGGCATAGGCGATGCCGGTGATCTCGGACATGATGAAGGCGCCGGCGCCCATGATGGGCGGCAGGATCTGCCCGCCCGAGGATGCCGCCGCCTCGACCGCCGCGGCCGTCTGCGGCTTGTAGCCCACCCGCTTCATCAGCGGGATGGTGAGCGATCCGGTCGCCACCACGTTGCCGGCCGAGGTGCCGTTGATCATCCCCATCAGGCCCGAGGCAAAGACCGCCACCTTGGCCGGCCCGCCGCGCGCATGGCCGGCGGCGGCGAAGGCGAAGTTGACGAAATATTCGCCCACGCGGCTGGCCTGCAGGAAGGCGGCGAAGGCGACGAAGAGGATGATGTAGGTCGAGCTGATCGCCGTGGTCGGCCCGAGGATCCCCTGGTCGGTGTAGACATAGGTGAAGAACCGCTGCGCCGTGTAGCCGCGATGCTGCAGGATGCCGGGCAGCCAGGGCCCGACGAAGCTGTAGGCGATGAACACCCCCGCGATGATGACGAGCGCAAGGCCGGCGAGCCGCCGCGTCATCTCGAGGATGAGCATCACCCCCGCGATGGCCGCATGCATGTCGGCCGCCTTGGACAGCGCGGTGCCCGCCCGCAATCGCAGGAAGGGCGCATGCACGATGATGTAGAGCGCGACCGTCGCCGCCGCGAGCGCGAGCGCGAGGTCGGCGGCATCGATCCGCGTGCGGTCCCGCGCCGGCGCGATCCAGCCGAGCACGATCACCCAGGCCGTGCCGAGCGACAGCGGCAACCCAAAGGTGAGCGCATAGGCATCGCGCGCCGCCGCCTGGTTGACCGGCGTGCCGAGCGCCAGCAGCACCGCCTGGCCGAAGGCCAGCACGATCGCCGCGATCCCCGGCGCCAGCAGCGCCTGGTAGAGCGGCCCGTCGATGCGCCGCCTGCCCCCCGCCGCCGGAAAGGTCGCCGCCCCGAACAGCACGAACCCGAGGATGAGCCCGCCGCCGACATGCAGCAGCCGGTAGGTCCAGGTTTCGAGCGGATAGAGGTTCATCACCCCGATGTGAAAGGCGGTATAGGCCGTGCAGGCGGCCGCCACAGCAAGGGCCGCCGCGCCGGTGAGCGCGCGCTGGTTGGACTCGACGATCTCGGCATCCACGCCATCGGCGATGTTGCGCCCCTGCGGCGCGCGGTCGGCATCCGTCGCGGTCATCGCACGCTCCCCTGCTGCGGCCTCGCGCCCGTTGGCCGGGCGTCGCGGCGCGCCCGCCCGTCGGCCGGGCGGGCGCCGTCGGTTCCGGTCAGGTCACTTCAGCGCATCGGGGATGGTGATCCCCTTTTCCTCGAAATACCGCACCGCGCCCGGATGGTAGGGCATGAAGGTGTTCTTGTCCCAGTTCGCGATGAGCGTTTCGGCCGCCGCCGCATGGATCGACTTCATCCGGTCGGGGTTGTCCATCGCGAGCTTGGTGATCTCGTAGGCGAGGCTTTCGGGCATGTCCTCATGCGCGATGGCGAAGTTCCACAGCGCGACCGTGTTCTGGTCATAGTCGTGCCCCGCATAGGTGCCCGCCGGGATTGTCAGCGGGGCCATGGCCGGAAAGGCCTCGAGGATCTTCGGCAGTTCTTCATCGGTGAAGCCGAACATCACCACATCCTGGCTCGCCGCGAGTTCCGCGAAGGCCGAGATCGGCACGCCGGCGGCAAAGGCGAAGGCGTCGATCAGCCCGTCCTGAAGCTGCCCCGCCGCATCGGCGGCACCGGCATTCGAGATGTTCGCGCTCACGCCGAGCGCGGCGATGAACTGCGGCCAGTAGGTGCCGGGGGTGCCGCCGGCGGGGCCGACCGACACGCGCTTGCCGTTCAGGTCGCTCACCGAATTGATCCCCGACCGGCGCAGCGCGATGACCTGGAACGGGGTCTGATACATCGGGAAGAGCGCGCGGATCGACCGGTGCTCGAGCCCCGGGGCAAGCTCGGACTTGCCCATCCAGGCGTCATAGGCCGGGCCCATGGTGACAAGGCCCATCAGGTGATCGCCGGTTTCCACCAGCGTGACGTTCTGCACCGGCCCGCCGGTCACCTCGCCGGTCGCGTTCAGGCCGGTCACCTCGGTGATGAAGCTTGCAAGGCCGTTGCCGTAGATGAAATAGGTGCCGCCCTGGCTGGCGGTGCCGATGGTCATCTCGCGCGGCCAGCCGGTCTTGTCCATCGCGGCGACGGGGGCGGCGGCGGGAATGGCGAGACCCGCGGCGACGGCCGCGGCAAGAAACAGGCGCATGGGTTCCCTCCCAGAGGTTTTCGTTGAGACAGGCAAGGATAAGCCCCGCCTTGCCGGTCACGGTTGCCGCCCGCACCGTCCCCTGTCAACCGTCAATCCCGCGCCCGGAACTGCGGCCGGTCCTGCGCCCGGTCTCGCGCTCACGGCGCCAAAGACATCTCGGGCACCCGGTCCGGCACGACAAGCCGCGCCGCTGTCGCGGCCAGAATGTCTGCAACCGGCAAACCCGGGGCCCGCTCGACCAGCACCAGCCCCTCGGGCGACGGGCGCAGCACCGCCATGTCCGTCACGACAAGGTCCACCGGCCGCGCGCCGGTCAGGGGCAGCGTGCAGGCGGGGACGATCTTGGACGCCCCCCGCGCGGCATGCTGCATCGCCACGATCACCCGGCGGGCGCCGGCGACAAGGTCCATCGCGCCGCCCATTCCGGGCACCATGCGCCCCGGCACCATCCAGTTGGCCAGCCGCCCCTGCCCGTCCACCTCGAGCCCGCCGAGCACCGTCAGGTCGAGATGCCCGCCCCGGATGATGCCGAAACTCATCGCGCTGTCGATCGTCGCCGCACCCGGCACGGCGGTGACGAACCCGCCGCCCGCATCGGTCAGGTCGGGATCCTCCATCCCCTCGGGCGGGCGCGATCCGAGGCCGATCACCCCGTTCTCGGCCTGGAAGAACACGCCCGAATCCCGCGCCACGAACGACGCCACCAGCGACGGCAGCCCGATCCCGAGGTTGACGAGCATCCCCGGCCGGATTTCCAGCGCCACCCGGCGGGCGATCCGTTCCTTGGCATCCATCGCGCCTGTCATCAGTGATGCGCCCTCTCGATCAGGTGGTCCACCAGCACGCCGGGCGTGCGCACCGCATCGGGCGGGATCATGCCCACCGGGACGATGCTCTGCGGCTCGGCGATGACGGTGTCGGCGGCCATCGCCATCACCGGATTGAAGTTGGTGGCGGTCAGCGTATAGGCGAGATTGCCGAGATAGTCCGCCCGCTCGGCCGCGATCAGCGCGAAATCGGCGCGGATCGGCTCCTCGAGCAGCCAGCGCCGCCCGCCGGCCTCGATCACCCGCTTGCCGTCCTCGACCAGCGTGCCGAGGCCGGTGGGCGTCAGCACACCCCCGAGACCGACCCCGCCGGCGCGGATGCGCTCGACCAGCGTGCCCTGCGGCACGAGATCGACCGCGATGCGCCCCTCGATCATGCCCGCCTGCGTTTCGGGGTTCAGCCCGATGTGGCTCGCGATGAGCCGCACCACGCAGCCGGCCGAGATCAGCTTGCCGATCCCCTTGCCCGGCATGGCGGTGTCGTTGGCGATCAGCGTCAGCCCCCGCGCCCCGCGCGCCACCAGCGCGTCGATGATCCGATGCGGCGTGCCCACCGCCATGAACCCGCCGATCATCACCGACGCCCCGTCGGGGATCAGCGCCGCCGCCGCCTCGGGCTTGATCGCTGTTCTCATGCCGCCTCCTGCACCCGCTGCGCCGCCCGCGCGATCACGATTTCCTCGTTCGTCGGGATCACCAGGACCGCCGTGCGCGACAGCGCGGCCGAGATCGCCAGTGCGCCGCTGTCATTGGCCGCATTGTCGAGGTCGATCCCGATCCAGGCCAGCCCCTCGCAGACCCGCCGCCGGATCAGCCGGCTGTTCTCGCCGATCCCCCCGGTGAACACCAGCGCATCGAGTCCGCCAAGCGCAGCGGCAAGGCCGCCGAGCTCGCGCCGGATGCGAAAGACGAAATAGTCGATCGCCTCGCGCGCCGCCGCGGCATCCGACGCCTCGAGCGTGCGCATGTCGCCGCTGATCCCCGACAGGCCCAGCAGACCCGACCGACGATAGAGCAGATCCTCGATCGCATCCGCATCCATCCCCGATCGCATCAGATGCAGCACCACGCCCGGGTCGAGCTGGCCGCAGCGCGTGCCCATGGGCAGCCCGTCGAGCGCCGAGAACCCCATCGTGGACGCGACCGACCGGCCGCCCAGCAGCGCGCACATCGACGCGCCGTTGCCCAGATGCGCGATCACCACCCGCCCCGCCGCCAGCGTCGGCGACAGCCGCGCGATCTCGCCGGCGACAAAGTCATAGCTCAGCCCGTGAAAGCCATAACGGCGCACGCCTTCGGCATGGAACCGGCGCGGCAGGGCGAAGGTATCGTTGACAAAGGGCTGGTCGCGGTGGAACGCGGTGTCGAAACAGGCGATCTGCACCGCATCCGGGAACGCCGCCCGCGCCGCCCGGATGCCGGCGATGTTGTGCGGCTGATGCAGCGGGGCGAAGCTTTCATAGGCCTCCAGCCGCGCGATCAGCCCGTCATCGAGCCGCACGGGCGCGGCAAGGTCCGGCCCGCCATGCACCACCCGGTGCCCGACCGCGCGCACCGCATGGTCCGGCACCGCCCCGGCCAGCGCATCGAGCGCGACCGCCAGCGCGCCGGCATGGCTCTCCATCCCGCCCGCGCGCTCGGCCACCGTCGCGCCGGCCGCGTCCACCACCCGCAGCGTCGCCAGCGGCCCGATGGCATCGACATGCGCCCCGGCAAGCCGCGCGAGCGTCGCCGCATCGTAAAGCGCCAGCTTGAGCGAGGACGACCCGGCGTTGAGCGTGAGGATCGCCCCGGTCATCCGCCCACCCGCGCGCGGTGGATCGCGGCGATCGCGGCCGAGGCAAGCCGCGCCATCGCGCTGTCGGACCGCGAGTTGAGGATGACCGGCACCCGCGCGCCCAGCACGATCCCGGCGCCCTCGGCATGGCTGATGTAGCTCAGCTGCTTGGCCAGCATGTTGCCCGCGTCGATCCCCGGCACCACCAGCACCTCGGCCCGCCCGGCCACCTCGGAGCGCAGGCCCTTGGCCCGCGCCGCGCCCATGTCCACCGCATTGTCCATGGCAAGCGGCCCGTCCACCAGCCCGCCGGTGATCTGCCCCCGCTCGGCCATCTTCGACAAAAGCGCGGCATCGATCGACGACGGGATCGCGGGGTTCACCGTCTCGACCGCCGACAGGATGCCCACCCGCGGCACCGCGATGCCGATGGAAATGGCAAGGTCGATGGCGTTCTGCACGATATCCATCTTGGTGGGCAGGTCGGGCGCGATGTTGATCGCCGCATCCGTCACGAGCAGCGGATGCGGCACCCCCGGCACGTCCATCACGAACACATGCGTCAGCCGCCGCCCCGCGCGCAGCCCCCGCTCGCGGTCCACGATCGGGCGCAGGAGGTCGTCGGTATGCAGATGCCCCTTCATGATCGCGCCGGCCCGCCCGGCCAGCACCAGATCGACCGCCGCCCGCGCCGCCGCGGCATGACCCGGCGCCGCGATCACCTCCATCCCCGCCAGATCGGCCCCGAGCGCGGCGGCAGCCGCATGGATGCGCGCCGGATCGCCGATCAGGATCGGCGTGATGATCGTGTGGCGCGCCGACAGAAGCGCGCCCTCCAGCGCATTCGCCTCCTCCGGGCAGACGACGGCGGTGACCAGCGGCGCAAGCGGCTCGGCCCGGCGCAGAAGGGCGTCGAAATGCCGGTGGCGCTGCACGATGAGGCCGGGCACCTCGATGTCGGCAAAGGTCAGCTTGCGCGCCGGCGCCTGGACCACCGCCTCGCCCGACAGGATGCAGGCGTCGTCGGCGATCCGCCGCACCTCGGTCGCGAGCCGGACCGCCCCCTCGCCTTCCATCGAGACAACGCTGACCCGCGCGACCAGCTCGTCCCCTGCCATCGCCCGGGCGTGGAACGCGAGCGTCTGGCGCCGGTAGAGCGTGCCGGGCCCGGGCAGCAGGTTGCCGATGACCGCCGAGATCAGCGCGGCCACGAACATCCCCGGCGCCACCGCCTCGGGCGCGCCGTCGCCGTCGCCGTCGAGGCCCGGCAGATGCATCGGGTTGTGGTTGCCCGAGACATTGGCAAAGGCAAAGAGGTCGTCCGGCGTCACCAGCCGCACAAGCTCGGCACTGTCGCCGACACGCAGCTCGGCATAGGGGCGGTTCTCGACGATCAACGGCGCGGCCTTCATGCGGGTTCCTCTGTCTATCAGGCGCGGCCCGGGGCCGGCAACGCCGCTATCCAACGCCGTCTTGCCCACAGCTGCATGACAGCGGGCTTTACCCCGGCGCGCCGCCCGCTACTCTTTGCCGCCAGACCGCGAGGCCCGCCATGTTCGTCGTCACCCCCCGGACGGTCTTCAGCCCGGCCGCCCTCGGCACCGGGCCGCCCGGCCGGCCGCTGATGGGCCGCGCCCGGATGGTCATGCCGCGCGAACTGGCGCGCAGCCGGATCTTCTGGCGCACGCTGCTCGAATACCCGATGCTGCGCTACGCCATCGTCCTTTTCCCGATCCCGGTCGCGATGTTCATCTGGCCGAACCTCGCCCTGCCGATCTCGGGCGCGCCGCTGCTGATGTTCCTGATCGTGCTCTGGGTCGAGGGGAACGTGCTCAGCGTGCCGACCCCGGCGAAACGCCGCGCCCTGATCGACCGGGCCGAGGCCGAGCGCGGGCTTGACCTGCTTGGCGCGCGCATGCGCGCGGCGACGGCACGCATCGCGGCGGGGCGAGGGCTTGCGACGGGATCGCTGACCCTCGTGATCGAACAGTCCCTGATGGCTGCGGCGCCGCCCTTGACGCTCGCCTCGCTGCGCGGCGAGGACGGCGCCGTGCTCGACCTGACGGCGGAGGAGGCGCAAACCATCCGCGCCGTGCTCGAGCCCGGCCCGGACGGCAGCCTCGACGCGCGCCAGTTGCACCGCATCAACCTGAGCGAGGACAACGGCCTGCGCGCGGTCACGGTGGATGCGGCGAGCTTGTCGGCCCACGCCCGTCTCGCAGCCCTCGCGCGCGCCCGCGCCTGATGGTGGCGCGGGGCGGCGAAAAGGGGGGCCTTCCGCCCCCCTCTGGCCTGCGGCCATTCACCCCCCCGAGGATATTTGGGCCAGCCTGAAGTCCGGGGGACGGCGCATAGGCATGCCGGCCTTGCGGGACCCTTGCGCCGCCGGGCACCCGCACCGCCGCACACCCTTCAGGCTGGCCCAAATATCCCCGCCGGAGGCTCCCGAACCCGCCATCCCGCGCTACCGTCGGCCAGCTAGCGACCGAGGCAGAGCAGGCGCCCGAACGGCGCCGGCGGGGGCGCGACCTTCGGCACGGCCCAGATCACCGGGATCCGTCCGGGCGGCGGGGGAGCGGGGGCGTCGAGATCGGTCAGCACCACGATGGCCGAGGGGGCGAGCGCGGCGGCGGCGGCGAGCGGCGGGGCAAGGTCGGTGCCGCCGCCGCGGGCAAAAGGCAGGCGGGCGATCGCCGCCTCCCAACGGGTGCCGTCCATCACGCTCTGCCCGGTCACGGCGGTGTCGAAGGCGATGACATGCACTTCGGCCCCCGTCCGACGCCCGATCCCGGCGATCTGCGCGGCGAAGAGCGCAAGGGTCGCGTCGTCGATCGAGCTCGAGGTGTCGATGCAGGCAGCGATACGCGCGCGCGCGATGTGGCGCGCGCGCCCC
>JBKBQT010000067.1:0-8284 GCA_046292445.1 Gemmobacter sp. | reverse complement strand
GAAAGCACCTCGCACATCTGTCTGCACCCTCAGGCACAGATCAGTCCTGCTCGTCGCAATGCAGCTCGCGCCGCACCCGACAAACAGTGAAGCTGACACCCGCATCATCAGAGAACTCACGCCCCCCTAGCAGGCCGATATGCAAACGTACTCGCCGCCGATAACAGCCAAGCCGCCCGCATATCCCTTCATCATCATCAATGTCAAAGAGCCCGGAAACAGACTGATCGGCGTCCCCTAAGTGGAGGGGCCTGACCGACCGCACCTGATCACGATTTTTCCGATCCGGCGCAACCAATCGACTGCTTCGTTTCGGTGAAGGCGTATTTAGGCTCGACGCCGTCGGGCTGCAAGAGGGTTTTTCACCTCTTCATGCGTTTTTTCCCGACACGCAAAATATGGTCTCTGGCACGTCGGATCAATACCATATGTTGCCCGAACCCGCGATCTGGTACAGGCCGCCGCCGTCAGGCCCTACGCCGCGCCCACCACCAGACGCGCAGACCGAGCAGCGCGAGCACCGTTCCGAGATACAGAATCGGCTCGATCGGCCAGGCCTTGACCAGCCAGACATAGTGGATCGCCCCGGCGAGCACGGCCGGATAGACCAACCAATGCAGCCGGCGCCACGCCGCGCCGCCCAAACGCCGGATGGCGCCATCGCTCGACGTCCAGGCCAGCGGCACCAGCAACGCGAAACCGAGCATGCCGACGGTGATATAGGGCCGCTTGACGATATCCGCCCCGATCTCGCCCCAGCGGAACTGCAGGTCGAGCGTCACCCAGACCGCAAGATGCAGCGCGACATAGCCAAAGCCGATCAACCCCAGCGCCCGCCGCCACCGGACAAGGTTGATCCCCGTCAGCCGCCGCAGCGGCGTGATGGCCAGCCCCGCGATCAGGAACTGCAGCGCATAGAGGCCGAGCGCGTGTTCCAGCGCCTTTACCGGATCGACGCCGAGGCCGCCGGTGAAAAGCTGCACGACGAGGATCGCCGCGGGCGCCGCGCCGGCGAGATAGAGCGCCCACTGCGGCACCGGCCGCAGCGCGCCATTGATCGCGGTGCTGACCGTCATCAGTAGTTCGCCTTGAGGTCGAGACCGGCGTAGAGTTCCGCCACCTCGGCGCCATAGCCGTTGAACATCAGCGTCTCGCGCCGCCGCCCGAACAGGCCGTCGCCGATGCGCCGCTCGCTCGCCTGGCTCCAGCGGGGATGGCTGACCTCGGGGTTCACGTTCGAGTAGAACCCGTATTCGCGCGGTGCCGCGGCATTCCAGCTCGTGTAGGGCTGCGTGTCGGTCAGCGTGATGCGCACGATCGACTTGATCGACTTGAAGCCGTATTTCCAAGGCACCACCAGCCGGATGGGCGCGCCGTTCTGCTTCGGCATCGGATCGCCGTAAAGCCCCGTCGCCAGGATGGTCAGCGGATGCATCGCCTCGTCGAGCCGGAGCCCTTCACGGTAGGGCCAGTCAAGCACGCGGCGCGAGACCCCGGGCATCTCGGCGGGGCGCACCAGCGTCTCGAACGCCACATACTGCGCCGAAGGTTGCACCCCTACCCGGTTCAGAAGGCCGGCCAGTTCGAACCCGATCCAGGGGATCACCATCGACCAGGCCTCGACGCAACGCAGCCGGTAGATGCGCTCCTCCAGCGGCTGGCCCGCCATCACATCGGCAAGGTCATAGGTGCCCGGGCGATCCACCAGTCCGTCGATCACGATCGACCACGGGTCAACCGTCAGCTTCTGTGCATTGCGCTTGGGGTCACCCTTGTCCAGGCCGAATTCGTAGAAGTTATTGTAGGACGTGATGTCCTCGAGGGTGTTCGGCGTCTCGTCGGTGGAAAAGCGGCTCGGCGCCGCCCTGCCCCAGCCCGCGCCGGCAAAGGCGACGGCCCCGGCCCCCGCCAGCAGCGCGCGGCGGTCGAGGAACGCGGATCGAGGCGTTACATCGGCCCATGTCGGGTCTGTTCTGGTCGGGCGGCGCATCCTCGTCTCCCCTTTGTGGCTCGCAGAGGATACGCGGCACGCATCGAAATAGTTTCTCACTGTTTCGTGCCATCCGGCTTCCGGCCCGACGCGAATGCTGATACATTCAGAGCGCCGCATGTATCGCGCCGCCCCGGCGCGACGGGAGGAGCCCCGCCATGAACCGCACCCTTGCCGCCGCCTTCGTTGCCCTCGCCGTGACCGCGCCCGCTGCGCCGGCCGCGGACATGATCACCCGTGTGGTCGAGGCGGACTTTGCCGACATTGCCTTTGCCGTCGAGAGCGCCATCGTGGGCCGCGGCCTCGTCATCGACAGCGTCAGCCATGTCGGCGCCATGCTCGAACGCACGCGGGCCGATGTCGGCGGCACCAAGACGCTCTTCACGGCGGCCGAGATCTATCAGTTCTGCTCCGCGACCGTCAGCCGCGCCGTGATGGAAGCCGATCCCGCAAACCTGCGATTCTGCCCCTACGGCATCTATGTCTATGAGCGGCCCGAGATGCCGGGGCAGGTCACCGTCGCCTTCAACGCCTATCCTGAGGGAGCCATGCAGGCGGTGCAGGACCTGCTTTCGGGCATCGTGGCGGATGCCTTGGGCGACTAGCCCGGCCGGACCGTTGACGGGCGGTCACGGCGGATCACGAGATTCTGACTGGAATCTGCGTAACACAGGCGCTTAGCGCGCGACGCGGCCGGTTCAAGGCGGCTTCACGCCGCTGTGCGGCACATCCGATGCGGCCCTGCCGCGCCTATATGGCGCGGTGTCGGACCACCGACATCGATCAAACGGGAGTATCACCACATGATCCGCAAGACCATTCTGTCGATGACCGCTGCAATCGCGCTCGGCACGGCCGCGAACGCCGCCGACATCGTCGACACCGCCGTGGGCGCCGGCACGTTCGGCACGCTCGTTGCCGCCGTCCAGGCCGCCGACCTCGTCGATACGCTGAAGAGCCCGGGCCCGTTCACCGTCTTTGCCCCGACCGACGAAGCCTTCGCGGCGCTGCCCGCCGGCACCGTCGAGAACCTGCTCAAGCCCGAGAACAAGGATCAGCTCGTCGCGGTGCTGACCTACCACGTGATCGCGGGCAAGGTCATGTCGACCGACCTGTCGGAAGGGCTCAAGGCCGCGACCGTGCAGGGCGCTGAAGTCACCATCACCCTCGACGGTGGTCCGAAGGTCAACGGCGCGAACATCGTCGCCGCCGACATCGCCGCCGACAACGGCGTGATCCACGTCATCGACGCGGTCATCCTGCCGCCGATGTAATCGGCCCGCGCACAACGGCAGGGGGGCGCGGTCCTGCGACCGCGCCCCCGACCCTCCTTCGCATCCAGTCCAGACTGACCGCAACCCGCACGGATTTCACGGCGTCCCACGCCGGCCGGATCTGGTCGGAGGCGCTGCATGTCCGCGCGCCTGAAGGAACAAGGACATGCCCAGCATTCTCGACATCGCCGCAGGCGATGCACGCTTCTCGATCCTCGTCCAAGTCGTCGGCTTCGTCGACGCGAATGTGCCAGGCGCGAATATCGCGACCGCCCTCGGCGATACGACGGCCGATCTGACGACCTTCGCCCCGACCAACACCGCGTTCGGCCGCCTCGCGACCGATCTTGGCTTCACCGGCGATGCGGATGACGCAGGCGCGGTCACGGCGTTTCTCGCCGGCGCCCTGCCGGCAGCGACGCTGCGCGACGTGCTTCTCTATCACGTCGCATCCGGCTCGCTGACCGCCGCCGGTATCGCCGCCGCGCCGACCGTCACGACGCTTCTCGGCGCGAGCTTCACCGCCAACGGGCCGGTGCTCGTGGATAACGAGCCTGACCTGCTCAACCCCACGCTGATCCAGACCGACGTCGCCGCAACCAACGGCATCGTCCATGTCATCGACCGCGTCCTGCTGCCGGTCGATATCGAGGGCAACGACGCGCCGACCATCACCGGCATCGTCGCCGCCAGCGGCACGTTCGACGGCAACCGCAGCGATTTCGACATCCTGCTCGCCGCCGTGCAGGCGGCCGGGCTTGCCGGCACGCTTGACGATCCGGCTGCCAGCCTCACCGTCTTCGCGCCCGATGACGGCGCCTTCATCGCCGCCGCCCGCGCGCTCGGCTTCGACGGACGCGGCGAGAAGGCAGCTTTCGACTATCTGGTCGAGGCGCTGACGCTGCTGTCTGGCGGCGGCGATCCGGTGCCGCTCCTGACCGACATCCTGCTCTACCACGTCGCGCCCGGCTCGCTCCAGTCGGCCAATGTCCTTGCCACCGACACGATCCCGACGCTCGCCGGCATCGACCTCGGGCGGGTCGGCACCACGCTTGTGGATGCCGAGCCTGATCTGCCGAACCCGACGCTCAAGACGCTCGACATCCAGGCGGCCAACGGCATCGTCCATGTGATCGACGGCGTGCTCATCCCGGCGGACCTGCTGCAGTCGAACGGCGCGAACGACGTTCGTTTCGAGATTGGCGGCAAGCGGGCCGATCACCTGATCGGCGGTGCGGATGACGACTTTTTCTCGGGGCGCGGCGGCGACGATCTGATCTTCGGCGGCGCGGGGCGCGACGTCATCCTCGGCGGCAACGGCAACGACACGCTCGTGGGCGGCCGCGGCAACGACCTGCTCGTCGGCGGCCGCGGGCGGGACGAGCTGATCGGCGGCGCCGGGCGCGATACGCTGAACGGCGGCGCGGGCGACGACACGCTCAAGGGCGGCAAGGGCGCCGACACCTTCGTGTTCGAGACCGGGACGGGCAAGGACACCGTTTTCCGCTTCCAGCAGGGCCGCGACGTGATCGACCTGAGCGCCTTCGGCTTTTCCGGCTTCGCGGACATCGCCGGCGCTATCGACGTCGGGGCGACCAAGACCGTCCTGAACCTCGGCGCGGGCGACAGCGTGATCTTCGTCGGGGTGGCCAACCTGACGCTCGAGGCGTCCGACTTCGTGTTCTGAACGGGTCGCGCCCGGGGCATCACTGCCCCGGGCGCATCCACCGGCAAGGTCAGTGCAGCACGGCCACCGGCCCGTCCGCCGCCCGCTTGACCGAACGTCCGCCGACCACCAGCCCGTCCGGCCCGGTGGTCACAACCACTGTCTGACCGTCGAGCACGCTGCCCGCGAGGATCATCTCGGCCAGCGGATCCTGCAGATGCCGCTGGATCACCCGCTTGAGCGGCCGCGCCCCGAACACCGGATCATAGCCGGCATCCGCGAGCCAGGCCTTGGCATCGGCATCGACCTCCAGCGTGATCTTCCGCCCCGCCAGCCGCTTTTGCAGGCGGCCAAGCTGGATCTCGACGATCCCCGTCATGTCGCCCCGCGTCAGCCGGTCAAAGATGATCTGGTCGTCCAGGCGGTTGAGGAATTCGGGCCGGAAATGCGCCCGCACCGCTGCCATCACCTCGGCCTTGGCCGCCGCGCTCGACGTGCCCTCGGGCAGCATGCTCAGCGCCTGGCTTCCGAGGTTCGACGTCAGGACGATGAGCGTCTGCTTGAAATCCACCGTCCGCCCCTGCCCGTCCGTCAGAACCCCGTCGTCGAGCACCTGCAGCAGGACGTTGAACACATCCGGATGCGCCTTCTCCACCTCGTCGAACAGCACGACCTGATAGGGCCGGCGCCGCACCGCCTCGGTCAGCACGCCGCCCTCGTCATAGCCGACATAGCCGGGCGGCGCGCCGATCAGCCGCGCGACCGAGTGCTTCTCCATGAACTCGGACATGTCGATCCGCACCATCGCCTGATCGTCGTCGAACAGGTATTCCGCCAGCGCCTTGGTCAGCTCGGTCTTGCCCACGCCCGTCGGCCCGAGAAAGAGGAAACTGCCCAGCGGCCGCCCCTCGTCGTTGAGCCCCGCCCGCGCCCGTCGCACCGCGTTCGACACAGCCACAACCGCATCGCGCTGCCCGACGACGCGGCGCCCCAGCTCCTCCTCCATCTTCAGGAGCTTTTCCCGCTCGCCCTCGAGCATCTTCGAGGTCGGGATACCGGTCCAGCGCTCGATCACCTCGGCGATCTGCTCGGGCCGCACCGTTTCGGTCACAAGCTCCTCGCCCTCGCGGCTCTCGGCCTCGGCGAGCGCCTTCTCCAGCCCCGGAATCCGGCCATACTGAAGCTCGCCGGCCTTGGCGAAATCGCCCTCGCGCTTGGCCTGCTCAAGCTCCGCCCGCGCCCGGTCGAGCTGCTCCTTGATGTCGCGCGCGCGGTCGAGCTTGTCGCGCTCGGCCTGCCACCGCGCGGTCATCGCCGCCGACGCCTGCTGCAGATCGGCCAGCTCCCGCTGGAGCGTCTCGAGCCGGTCCTTGGACGCCGCATCATCCTCCTTGCGCAAAGCCTCCGCCTCGATCTGCTTTTGCAGGATCTCGCGGTCGAGCGCATCCAGCTCCTCGGGCTTGCTGTCCACCTCCATCCGCAGGCGGCTCGCCGCCTCGTCCATCAGGTCGATCGCCTTGTCGGGCAGGAAGCGGTCGGTGATATAGCGATGGCTCAGCGTCGCCGCCGCCACCAGCGCGGAATCGCTGATCCGCACCCCGTGGTGCAGCTCGTATTTCTCCTTGATGCCGCGCAGGATGCTGATCGTATCCTCGACCGTGGGCTCCTTGACGAACACCGCCTGGAACCGCCGCGCCAGCGCCGCGTCCTTTTCCACATGCTTGCGATACTCGTCGAGCGTCGTGGCCCCGATGCAGTGCAGCTCCCCCCGCGCCAGCGCGGGCTTGAGAAGGTTCGCCGCATCCATCGCCCCCTCGGCCTTGCCGGCGCCGACCAGCGTGTGCATCTCGTCGATGAACAGCACGATCTCGCCCGCCGCCGCCGTGATCTCGGCCAGGATCGCCTTGAGCCTTTCCTCGAACTCGCCGCGGTACTTCGCCCCGGCCACCAGCGCACCCATGTCGAGCGCCAGGATCCGCTTGTCCCGCAGGCTTTCGGGCACATCGCCGTTGACGATCCGCAGGGCCAGCCCCTCGGCAATGGCGGTCTTGCCCACGCCCGGCTCGCCGATCAAAACCGGGTTGTTCTTGGTCCGCCGGCTCAGCACCTGCATGGTGCGCCGAATCTCCTCGTCGCGGCCGATGATCGGGTCGATCTTGCCGTCGCGCGCCGCCTCGGTCAGATCGCGCGCATATTTCTTGAGCGCGTCATAGCCCGCTTCGGCCGATGCGCTGTCGGCCGTGCGCCCCTTGCGGATATCGTTGATCGCCGCATTGATCTTCTGCGCCGTCACCGCACCCGCATCGAGCGCGTCCTTGGCCCGCGTATTGACAAGCGCCAGCGCCGTCAGCATCCGCTCGACGGGCACGAAACTGTCGCCGGCCTTCTTGGCCACCGCCTCGGCCTCGTCGAGCACGCGCACAAGGCTCGGGTCGATATAGACCTGCCCGTCCCCGCCCGAGACCTTCGGCAGCTTGGCGATCGACGCCTCGATCGCCGCGCGCACCCGCTCGGGCGCCCCCCCGGCCCGCTGGATCAGGTTCGCGGCCAGCCCCTGGTCGTCATCCATCAAGGCTTTGAGCAGATGGTCGGGCAGCACCCGCTGGTGGCTCTCCCGCATCGCGATGGTCTGCGCGGCCTGCAGAAAACCCTTCGACCGCTCCGTGAACTTCTCGATGTTCATCGGTCACTCCTTTTATCAGCACCGCCCGCAAGCGCCCCGTCATGGGCACGCCCGCTCCGGCCTCGGCCCCGACATGGGAGGGACGGGCGCCTGATGCAAGAATGCCACGAAGGGGCGAGGCGCAAAAATCTAGCGCGCCTTCGGGGTCAGCAACGATGCCGGCCGCGCCGCCCCGGCCGCCTTGAAGAGGGCAAAGGTCTGGTTCACGTAATTCACCGCCCCGCCGATATGCTCCATGTAGGCGGCCAGGTCCGGCGTCTTCTCCGCCTCGACCATCTGCACCGCCCGGTCCGGCCCGTCGCCCTCGAACTGCACATAGAACAGCGGCTCGCCCCGCCGAAGCACCAGATCCTTGGCCGGCTCGTGCCATTCGAAGGCCCACATGATCTGCCGCGGCCAGACATTGATGGGGAACCGCCCGCCGAAGATCGTCCCCGGCAGCGGATCGGGCCGGTAATGGGCAAAGGGCGCCAGCTGCGTCATGTAGACCACCTCGTCCGCGATGAACACGTAAGGCAGCACAAGCTGGATCGTCGGGCGATCCGGATAGCGCCATTCCACCTCGCTCACGAGGCTCAGAACCTCGCCCAGCTTCGAGCCGCGGATCGGGCTCGCGATCCCCGCCCGGTTCACCAGATGCGCCTTGCCGTCCTTGTCGCGGCCAAAGCCCA
>JBKBQT010000066.1:0-8388 GCA_046292445.1 Gemmobacter sp. | reverse complement strand
GCAGGACAAGCGTGCGCAGGGCGGCGCCAAGACGGGTGGCTCCTACGGCAAGGGCGGGGCGCCGGGTGGCAAGGGCAAGGGCAAGCCGCCCGGCAAGGACGCAGGGCGCCGGCAGGATGCGCCAGTGCGCGCGGCCGCCGGCCCGACGCGAGAGGGCAAATACGACCCCGACAGCCCCTTCGCCATCCTCGCAACGCTGCGCGATCGGACCTGAGGATTGGCCAAGCCGGCCGATGCCGCTATCCGCATCGACAAGTGGCTCTGGCAGGCCCGGTTCTTTCGCAGCCGCGCCTTGGCCGCCGCGCTGGTCGAGGCGGGGCGCGTCCGCGTCAACGGCACGCGCATCACCAAGCCCGGCCGGTCCCTGCGCGCCGGCGACGTGTTGACATTCGCGCAAGGCGACCGGGTGCGGCTCGTGCGGGTGCTGGCACCGGGCGACCGGCGCGGGCCGGCCGCCGAGGCGCAGGGCCTCTACATCGATCTCGACGGGTCTTTGCAGCCGCAGCATGACCGGCCGGCCGCGCTTGAATGATCCCGCGCGCCGGTCTACCTGTCCTTCAGACACGCCCGAGGCTTCCCATGACCTACGTCGTCACCGAGAACTGCATTGCCTGCAAATACACGGACTGCGTCGAGGTCTGTCCGGTCGACTGCTTCTACGAGGGTGAAAACATGCTCGTGATTCACCCGGACGAATGCATCGATTGCGGCGTGTGCGAGCCGGAATGTCCCGCCGACGCGATCCGCCCGGATACCGAGCCGGACATGGAGCGGTGGGTCGAGTTCAACCGCAAGTATTCCGAGCGCTGGCCCGTCATCACGACGCGAAAGGACCCGCTGCCGGGCGCCGAGGCGCGCGACGGCGAGGCTGGCAAGCTCGCCACCCTGTTTTCCGAGGCGCCGGGGCAGGGAGGCTGAGGCCGATTCGCGCGAACGTCAATGCGTTTCGCCGGATAGGCACCTTGTATCAACGGGTTAGCGCCAAGCCGCGTCACGGTTGGAATTGGGCACGCATTGTGATATACTCCCGTCACAATGTGTCTTCGTCCCCAACCAACCCCCCCGGTCTTGCCACCCGGGAAATAATCCCGCGATCCATGCTGTCCGATACCAGCACCCTGCTGGCGGATTGGCGTGTCGCCGGGTCATGCTGCCACGCGAGGAAGAACCCGAATGACCAAGTCCAAGAAGCCCGAATTCCGTCCCGATGACTTCGTGGTCTACCCGGCGCATGGCGTCGGCAAGATTGTGTCGATCGAGGAACAGGTGATCGCGGGCCTCACGCTCGAGCTGTTCGTCATCTCGTTCGAGAAGGACAAGATGACCCTGCGCGTGCCGACGCACCGCGCGACCGAGATCGGCATGCGCTCGCTTTCCTCGCCCGACATCGTGTCCAAGGCGCTCGAGACGCTCAAGGGCAAGGCACGGGTGAAGCGCGCGATGTGGTCGCGCCGGGCGCAGGAATACGAGCAGAAGATCAACTCGGGTGACCTTCTGTCGATCGCCGAGGTGGTGCGCGACCTGCACCGGGCCGATGACCAGCGCGAGCAGAGCTATTCCGAGCGGCAGCTTTACGAAGCCGCGCTCGAGCGTCTGACCCGCGAGGTCGCCGCGGTGGCCGGAACCGACGAGGCCGGCGCCGCGCGTCAGGTCGATGCCGTGCTGGTAACCCGCGTGGCGGCCTGATCGCGCCCCGACCGACCGGAAAGGCCGCAGGCATCCCTTGCGGCCTTTTTCATGCGCTGCGGTTGTGCGCCGCGCCCGCTGCCGATAGCCTGCCGGCCATAGCAGGTGGGCGATGGACCTCCAGTTCGACAAGGTATTCTACGAGATCGCCCTCCTCGTCCTGCTCGGGGCTGGGGTGGGTTTCGTCGGCCTCGTGCTGCGCCAGCCGCTGGTCGTGGCCTTCATCGCGGTCGGCGTGCTGGCCGGGCCCGATGTGCTCGGCATCGTGTCGTCCACCGCCTTCATCGAGACGCTGAGCCAGATTTCCATCGCGGTCCTGCTGTTCCTCGTCGGTCTCAAGCTTGATGTCGGCCTTGTGCGCAGCCTGGGCAAGGTGGCGGTGGCGACCGGGCTCGGGCAGGTGCTGTTCACGGCGGCGTTCGGCTTTCTGATCTGCCTCGCGCTCGGGATCGACGCGCTCACGGCGCTCTACATCGCGGTGGCGCTCACGTTCTCGTCCACGATCATCATCGTCAAGCTGCTGTCGGACAAGCAGGAAATCCAGGCGCTGCATGGCCGCATCGCGCTCGGGTTCCTGATCGTGCAGGATATCTTCGTCGTGCTCGCAATGGTCGTGCTGTCGGCGGTGGGGGTCGGCGTTTCGGGGGACGGGTCGGGTTTGCTCGATGTCGCCTTGGTTCTGGCCGGCGGGGCGGCGATGGTCGGGCTGGTCGCGCTGTTCATTCGCTATGTCGCCGATCCGCTGCTGACGGCCATCGCCCGATCGCCCGAACTGATGGTCGTCTTTGCGGTCGGCTGGGCGGCGGGGCTGGCGGCGCTCGGCGATGCGATCGGGTTCGGCAAGGAGCTGGGGGGGCTGCTGGCCGGCGTGTCGCTGGCCTCGACGCCGTTCCGCGAGGCGATCGGCTCGCGCCTGGCGAGCCTGCGGGATTTCCTGCTGCTGTTCTTCTTCATAAACCTCGGGGCCGGGCTCGGCCTTGGGCAACTGGGCGAGCAGATCGGCGCCGCCGCCGTGCTCTCGCTTTTCGTGCTGATCGGCAACCCTCTGATCGTGCTCGCGATCATGGGTGCGATGGGGTATCGCAAGCGCACCGGGTTCCTCGCCGGGCTGACGGTGGCGCAGATCTCCGAATTCAGCCTGATCTTCATGGCGATGGGGGTCAGCATCGGCCATGTCGATGACAGCGCGCTCGGCCTTGTCACGCTGGTGGGGCTCGTGACGATCGCGCTGTCGGTCTACATGATCACCTGGTCGCATCATCTCTACGCGCTGTGCGAGCCCGTGCTGGGTCTCTTCGAACGGCGGCAACCCTACCGCGAGATGGCCGAGGATACCGGCTCGGGCGGCGGCCGGCCCTTCGATTTCGTCATCTTCGGGCTGGGCCGCTATGGCTGCCGGATCGGCCTTGCCCTGCGCGATCAGGGGTATCGGGTGCTGGGCGTCGATTTCGACCCCGAGGCGCTGGCGCATTGGCGTCGTCTGGGGATGGATGCGCAGTTCGGCGATGCGACCGATCCGGAATTTACCGCCCACCTGCCGCTGGCCGGCACGCGCGCCGTGATCTCGGCCGTCAGCCGCGAGCGTGGCCCGCTGACCGAGGCCGACCCGCAGCTGGCGCTGCTCCATGGCCTGCAATCGGCGGGCTATCGCGGCCGGGTCGCGCTGGCGGTGGGCCGGGCCGAGGATGGGGCGGCGCTCGCCGCGCGCGGGGCCGACATCATCCTCACCCCTTTCGACGATGCCGCCGCGCATGCGGTCGCGCGCCTCGTGGCGGACGATCAGACCGGCAGGCCGGCATCGGCCTTGAGCTGATCCATGACGATCTGGCTCTGCACCCGCGCGACGGCCGGATGCGGCAGAAGAACCCCGTGGATCAGGCGGTTGAGCGCGGAAAGATCGGCGCACCAGACGCGCAGCAGATAGTCGGCCTCTCCGGTCAGCGTCCAGACGCTGATGACCTCGGGGCGCGCGCTCACCAGGCTGGCGAAGCTGCGCGAGGCTTCGGGCGAATGGGCGCGGAATTGCACCTGCACAAAGGCCTGCACGCTGAGCCCGACGCGCGCCGGATCGACGCGCGCGACATAGCCGGTGATATAGCCAGCCGCCTCGAGCCGCTGCCGCCGCCGTCCCGCCTGGCTTGGCGAGAGGTTCAGCCGCGCGCCGAGCGCCTCGGCGGTCAGCGTGGCGTCCTGTTGCAGCGCGGCGAGGAGGCGCGAATCGGTCGGGTCGAGCATCTGCGGGATTCTCGCATGAATGCGCTGGGGCGCACGGGTTTCGCGCAACAACATACCAGAACAGGCCGAAGAACGCGCACCGATTTCAGAATTTCGGCGGCATGTTTTGTCCCAGATACCCTTGGAAGGAGTGATGCCCATGGGACCGTTCCCCCATCTGGCCCCCCGCGCGACCATCTCGGACAAGAACCCTGCGGGCACCGACGGGTTCGAGTTCGTCGAATTCGCCCATCCCGATCCGCAGCAGCTGCGCGACCTCTTCGCGCGCATGGGCTATGCGCTGACCGCGCGTCACCGCACCAAGGCGGTCGAGCTGTGGCAGCAGGGCGACATCACCTATGTGCTGAACGCCGAGCCGGATACCCACGCCGCCGGGTTCATCGCCGAACACGGCCCCTGCGCGCCCTCGATGTGCTGGCGCGTGGTCGATGCGCAGCATGCCCATGACCATGCGGTGGCCAGCGGCGCCACGTCCTACGACGGCCCCGGCAAGACGATGGACCTGCCCGCGATCGTCGGAATCGGCGGCTCGCTCATCTACTTCTCGGATCGTTACGGGCCCGGGTTCGACAAGACCGCCCCCTATGACGGCGAGTTCGACTTCGTCGGTCCGGCCAAGCCGGAAGGGGTCGGTTTCTACTACCTCGACCATCTGACCCACAATGTCCACAAGGGCAACATGGACCGCTGGTTCCGCTTTTACGGCGACACCTTCGGCTTCAGGGAGATCCGGTTCTTCGACATCGAGGGCAAGTTCACCGGCCTGCTGTCGCGCGCCCTCACCTCGCCCTGCGGCCGCATCCGCATCCCGATCAACGAGGATCGCGGGGACAAGGGGCAGATCGTGGAATACCTCAAGCGCTACAACGGCGAGGGCATCCAGCACATCGCCGTCGGCGCGCATGACATCTACGATGCCACCGATGCGATCGCGGCCCGCGGCCTCAAGTTCATGCCCAAGCCCCCCGAGGCCTACTACCGCCTGAGCAAGACCCGTGTGGTGGGGCATGACGAGCCGATCGAGCGCATGATGGAGCATGGCATCCTGATCGACGGCGAGGGCGTCGTGGATGGGGGCGAGACGCGCATCCTGCTGCAGATCTTCTCCAAGACGGTGATCGGCCCGATCTTCTTCGAGTTCATCCAGCGCAAGGGCGACGACGGGTTCGGCGAAGGCAACTTCCGCGCGCTGTTCGAATCGATCGAGCAGGATCAGATCGACCGCGGCGTTCTCGCCGGTCGGTAGGGCTGCGACGGTTCACATCGGTTTGCGGGTGGGCATGCCAGCATGCCCGCCCGTTTTCCGTTTTGCTGCACGTCAGCCGCGCGGCATGCCGAGCGTGATCGTCCGGCCGCCCTTCACATAGCGCAACTCGTTCGCGCCGATGGCCGACACCTGACCGCCGTCGAGCCGATCCCCGACCTTCACCCGCTGGAACCCCCCGCCCGCCATGCGCACGAGCGCATGGCGGTTGTTGGCCGCGCCATAGACGCCGATCAGGTTGATCCGCGACAGGTTGATCGCATTCGTGACGGTGGCCTGACGGGCGACCGAGGTGCGCGTCGGAATGGCCGGTGCGGCGCGGGTGACGGCCGGTTCGCCGTCGTCGAGATCGTCGTCTTGCTGCGGCGCGGGCCGCGCGGCGGCTGCGGCGGCCGGCGCCGGGGTCCGGGCGGGGCTGGCCACCGCGAGCGTGGCGAAGGATGCCGGGCGTGCGGCCGGCTTGCGCGAGATCGCAACCGCCAGCGGGCTTGCGGCCGCCGCCTCGGCCGCGGCCTGCGCTTCGGCCGCGGCGTCAGCGGCCCGCTGTGCCTCGGCCCGGGCGACGACGCTCGCGGCGCGGGTCCGCGGCTTGAGGCTGGCGAGGACGACCCCCCCCGGTGTCGGCTGGCTTTCCAGCGCGCTTTCCTCTTCGACCGTATCGCGGGCCGCGGCGCCTTCGGGCCTTGCGCGCGGCTTGGCGCCGGCGAGCCGCGGGTCCGGGGCAGCGGCGGGTTCGGGCGCGTCCTCTGCCGCGGCCGGTGCGGTGCCTGCCTCGGGCGCAGCGGCCGGTTCGTCCGCGGCGGGCGCGGCGGCAACCGCTGCCGGTTCGGGCCGCGGGCGCGGCAGCAGCGGCGGGCGCCCCGCCACGAGCCGCACGCCGTCCGGTGTGACGACGCCCTCGGGGGTCGGCAGGATCCGGCCGTCGGCGTCGAACCTGTAGACCGTTCCGAAGGGCGGCGGCGGCATCGGCGGGCCCGGGAGCGGGCCCGGCGTCAGCGATGCGAGCGGCCCAAGCGGGCGCGGCGCGTCCAGCGCGATCGTCGGGTCCGGCGACGGCAGGAAAATCTCTTCGAAGGGCTCGGCTGCGAGGCCACGCGATCCGTCGGCGGCCGTGTCAGACCGCAGTGCGGCGGGGGGCGGTTCGGGCGGGGCGGTGTCGGTCGCGGCATCGGCCGCATGGTCGGCAGGGGGCGCTGCGCGCGGACGGGGCGCAACGCTGGGCGGCGCTTCGAGCGTCGCGACCGTCGCCGGCGCATCGGCCTGCGGCGGCGTTGCAGGTGCGATCGGCGCGGTATCGGCCCGCTGTGGCGGCGCCGCGACAAGGGTGTCGGGTGGCAGGGGCTCGGGCGCTTCCGGCACGGCATCGGCCGGCAGGTCCAGTGCATCACCAAGAACGGCCGATGCCGCGGTATCCGCTTGCGCAGGCGGAAGCTCCGCGGTGGCGTCGGTCGTGGCTGCCGCCTCGTCGCCGGCTGGCGCGGCAGGGGGCGGGGACGAGGCGAGCGTCGCGGGTGCGGACGCGGCCGGATCGACATCCGATGCCGCCTCTGGCGGGCGGTCGAGGAACAGCGCCGCCCAGACGGCCACGGCCGCGAGCAACAGCACCAGGAGCCCGGTGAGGATCAGGCCGACCGGCCAGCGCCGGCTGCGGACCGGCTTGGCACGGCGGAACGCGGCATCGGCGGCGGCTGCCGCGCCGCCCGGCGCCAGCGATGCCGTGGTCGGCGACGGTGCCGTGCCGGGCGGCGGCACCGCACTTAGCGTGGCGGCGACCTTGCCGGGGCGCATCGGCTGAGACGACGACACGAGGCTCGGGCGGGTCGGTTTGCCGGGGCCGCGTGGGGGCGGCGTCTGCTTGCCGAACTTGCGGGCGGGCCGCTGGACGGTTTCCGCATTCACGGCGTGAAGGGCGGCTGCCGCCTTGCGGGGCGGGGCCGAGGGCGTGCCGCGGGCGAGCGGTGTGACGACCGGCGGCTTGTCGGGGATCGGCGGGCGCGGCGGCAACACGCGGATCTCGGCCTCGCGGCGCGGCGGCGGATCGGCCTCGGCGGATGGCGTCTCGAGGCTTGGCAGGACGGGGCGCCGGGCCGGCGGATCGTCCGGCGCGGGTGCCGGGGCCGCAAGGCTTGCGGCGGCGGCGGTGGCCGACGTGTCGGGATCCGGTGGCAGGGCGGGCGGGGCTGCTGCGGACAGCTCCGCTTCGGCCGGCTCCCGGGGCGGTGGGTTCTGCGCCGGCGCCGTTGCGGCCGGTCCTTCGGCCGCCGGCAGGGAGGTTGCCGTCTCGACCTGCGGGCGCGTGGTTGCGGCCGGTCCGTCGGTTTCTGCCGCGGCGGGCGGGCCGTCGGCCGGCGCCGGCGCCGGCGCCACGGCGTAGGACGCGGCGCCAGTCTCGCTTCCAGCGGCCCGCGCCGTCTCGATCCCGGCCGAGGGCCGCTCGCCCGGTGCCGGCATCTCGGCCGCGTCGCCTGCACTCTGCGCCGCCGGCGCCGCATCTGGCGGCACCGTTGCCCCTGCCTCCGCCGGCGCGGTCGCCGCCCCCGGATCGGCGGGGCGCGGAAGGTCCCGCGCGACGATGCGGATCGGGTCCTGATCGCGTGCGATCCGCGTGCCCGAGGCGATCAACGCCTCGGCGGCCTTGGGCGTGCCGAACCAGGGTTCCGCGCCGAACCGGTCGGGCGGCGGGATGGCGACGAAGGACACCGGGTTGAAGCGATGTTCGACTGCAAAAGCCTCGGCCTCGGCCAGCGTCTCGCGCGCCACGACGGCGACCTGCACCTCGTCGCCCGTGCCCGACCAGTCGAACGCGAGATCCTCGACCGCATAGGGCGTGCGCCCGTCGAGCGCGGCAGCGATCTGGCCCCGACGCTGCGCCGCCTTGGGGCCGGGGGCGGCGATGCGAAGATACAGGATTTCCGAATTGGGGATCACCAGCTTGGTCGCGAGGCCCTGCGGTTCGAGCCCAAGCGCACTGCCCCGCAGATAGCCAAGCGCCGCCGGGAGATCGGGGTCATCGAAGGCGACCGCGCCCACAGGATGCCACCCCTGCGAGGTGCGGTGGAGAAGCTCGATCTTCTCGGCGGAGAGGGTCAGGGCAAAGCTGGGCTTCATGCGGCCGCTCTAGCACAGGTGCGCGCGGGGGCGAAGGGCCGCACCGCACATGGGGGGTGTAAAGCAGGAAATCGCCGAAGGAAAGGAAAAGGCCG
>JBKBQT010000065.1:0-8922 GCA_046292445.1 Gemmobacter sp. | reverse complement strand
CAGCGGTGTCCGGTCGGAAGGCCAGCGTTCATTGGTGTTTGCGCGGGGCGCGCGTGGCTCCGGCTTCCGGGTGGCTTCCCAAAAATCCGGCCCTGTCGCTGGCGATGTCCCGCGCTTCGCCCGCCAGCATACGGATGTCGCCCAGAAGGAACCAAGAACTCAATGGGTTAGCCCATAGGACCCCGGCCGGACCCTTCGCTGGACCCCGGAAGCCAGCGACGCGGCCTCTGCCTGCGCGCTCCTCTCCCGAGCATATTGGTTTTCTAACGGCCTCGTCGAAATGTGTAAGGCCCTGCGATGTACACCCGAAAATTTCCTCAGAGGACGATTTTTCTTGACAGGCGATTGGCGTTTTCGATGACGAACTGCTGCGAGCGCCGGGGCGACGGCACGCGACCGTTCAGCCGCCAGGTGATCACCGCAAGGCCGTATTGCCAGCGCTTGGTCGCGGCCGTGCGCGACAGGCCGAACTGCCAGCAGATCGGCTTCCACGCCATTCCGTCTGCGCGGGCCCAGACCAGGCGCCCATCCTCGGGCTCCAGCCAGCGCAGCCAGAGCATCGCCTCCTCGGCCTGCGTGATCTGTCGCGGACTGGGCCTCGGGCGGCGCATCTGCGGTTCCTGACCGACCTTGTCGGCGAAGCTGTGGAAATATTCGGGCCAAGCGTTGAAGAAGCCCTGTGGCATCACGCCCGGCATCTGCCGCATGACGCCCGCGGCAAGCTCCAGCCGATCCTGCACCTGCGCTGTGGTCCACTCACCCATGACGCGCCTCCCGTTCCCGCTTGCCGTAGAGCCGCTCGCCGAGCTGGCGGACCATCTCCCGTTCCGGCCAGGTCAGGCGGTCGTCGTCGATGGCGACGGCCAACAGTCCTTGTTCCTTCCAGCCGTCGCGTTTGACCTCGTCGGGGTTGCGCCGGTGACCGCCGTAGCCCTTGGGCGTGAACCGCATGCCGCTCATTGCACACCTCCCCGGGTCTCCAGCGCCCAGAGCAGGATCGCGATGGCGTCGGCCTCATTGTCGTCGGCGGGGCTGAAGCCGCGCGCGCGGGCGGCCGCCATCATTGCGTCCTTGTTCGCGTTGCCCTTGCCGGTGGCGTGGCGCTTGATGGTGCCGACCGGTACGCCCTGATAGCCGACGCCCGCGGTCTCCGCCCACGACGTCAGCGTGGCCAGCAGCCCGCCATAGACATGTGCCGCGTCAGTCCCGACGTGCCTGCGAACCTCCTCGAAATGGATGGCGGTGATGGCTCCGGCGTCGTGCGCCAGCTGTTCGAGCCAACCCCGGAACCGCAGGTAGCGCATGCCCCCGCCGTCGTAGCGGCTGGGCCGGAAGGACACGGTGCCGCTGGTGATCAGTCCGTCAGCGGCCTGCAATGCCCAACCGGTCGTGGTGCCGAGATCGAGGGCGAGGACGACCGGCACGCCCGGGAACGGGGCGTTCATGGGTGTCGGGGTCAGAGATACATGGGCCATGATGGGCTCCTTTCCGGTTTGGTGCTCGATGGGGTGATCGGCGGGGCATGCGGGGCTCATGGATCGAGCTCCCTCAGCCAGTCGGGGATGGGCGAACCTCGTGAACCTGCCGCGGGAGGTTCACACGGAGGTTCACACCGGCAAGGCTCTGAATTCACGGGGCTTTGTGAACCTCGCGAACCTTGTGAACCTTTTCCGGCATCATCCTTCGCATGTGCGTGCGCGCGCGTGTGCGTAAGGGTTGGGAGAGGTTCACAAGGTTCACAAGGTTCACATTTGTCAGTCTGATCAATGGCTTGATCGTGTGAACCTCGGTTTTGGAGGTTCACACTCGCGGCCCGAGGTTCACACGCATCGGACCCCCGTGCGCCCGATTGCGGACGCGACGGCGGCTCGGAGACCTTCAGCTGCCATTTGACGGCCCGCCGAAACGTGCCCGCCTGGACCAGCCTGAGCGTCAGATCGCCCACCCGGAACACGCGGTCCCGCATCTTCTTGATGGCGATCCCGAAGCTGGTCTTCTGCGCGCGGTCCGTGTGGCCGGTGATCGGCGGAGCGGGATCGCAGAACAGGGCAATGTCGAAGAGGTCGGCCGCGCCCACCTCGGCGGTTCCGAACCGGTCCCACCAAGCGGCGATGAAGGCGCTCCAGCCCGCGCCCTCGCTGTCGGAGGCCTCCATCATCTCGTCGAGATTGCCGAGGAAGCCGGGAATACCCGCGACCTCGAGCACGCCACCGACGACATGCGCCCAGTTCTCGAAGGAGCCGATAGTGCGCGCCCCGCGCGGCTTTCCGGCGGCGATCCACGCCTGGCAGAGCGTGAGGCAGGCGGCGACCAGCCGGGGGCGGTTGGCACGCACCCATGTCATCAGATCGGGATGGCGGAAGCCGGTGCGCTGCCACGGGCGCTCCTCGTGTGGATCGAGCCGGATGCGCAGGAGGCGGCGCGCCATCTCGTTGGAGAACTCGGGGTTGTTGCCGGTGGCGATCCAGAGGCAGCGGATCGGCAGCCGCGCCATTTCCGATGCGCCGAGGATGCGGTCTTCCCAGAAAGGCGCCGTCAGGGCTGCCGCGACGGCGGAGCTGTCGAGCTTGGCGCGCAGGTTGTCGATCAGCACGATGGCGGGGATCTGGCGCAGCTTGGCGGTGACGCGCTTGCGCCATTCGTCGTCGTCGCGCCCCTCGGTCATGACGCTCGCGCCCGAGCGAGTCAGGATGGTGGCCACGGCATCGACCATCAGTGTTGCGCCGGAGCCAGGGCTGGGCTTCTCGATCAGGTGCAGCGGCGTCGGCCCGTCGATCATGCCGCGCAGGAAGCCGAGCAGCAGCAGCGCGATCACATGCGCCATCTCGGCGGGGCCGACGAAGGGGAAGTCGCCGAGCAGATCCTCGCACAGGAGGCTGCGGGCGGCGGCAACCTCGGCGGTTGACGGCTTGGCCGGAATGGTCGGCACCACAAACCCGGGCGTCGGGGCATAGAGGAGCCGCGCGTCGGGATGATATCCCGGCGTGGTCAGCAGCGTGCCGCCCCGGCCAAAGACCGGCGTGTTGACGATGCCCACCAGCACGGGCAGCGCCGGATCGGGTGTGGCCAGCACGGACTTGACCACAGCGATCGGCGGCGGGGCCGCGACCAGCTCGCCCTTGCCGTTCAGCTTCTTCCAGTGCGCCAGCCGCGCCAGCATGTGGCGCAAGCGTTCCTCGGTAATCGCGGTGGCGACCGGACGGCCCTCGTCGTCGGGCACCACCCATGTCGGCTGCCCGGCGAACCGGAACACCCATGGCGTCCGGTTCGAGGCCATCAGCAGGCTCCAGACCCGCTCGACCGAGCGGGCCAGATCGCCTTCGTCGGCGCGCAAGGTCGGGATGGCCTCGCCGCTGCCCTGATAGTTGACCGGCCGATGCTGCCCGATCAGCAGCGTGGGTTCGGCCTCGGTGATGGCCTCCGCATCGGCGATCAGGGCGGCGACAGCCTCGGGCCCTTCGCGCAGCAGCAGGTCGTTGAAATCCTCGCCTTCCTCGGGCGGCAAGACGACGGCCACGTCGCGCCCTTGCGCGCGC
The DNA here is from genome assembly GCA_046292445.1 of Gemmobacter sp. GTDB lineage: Bacteria > Pseudomonadota > Alphaproteobacteria > Rhodobacterales > Rhodobacteraceae > CALIZF01. Next base: position 5,386 of record JBKBQT010000065.1, on the reverse strand, counting down.
AGGCGCCGGGCGGCGGCCTCGGCGGCCCGCAGACCGGCCCCGGAGGCGTCGTTGTCGGCCAGGATCAGCACGCGCCGGACGCCAGGCGGCAGTTCGACCTGTTCGAGGCCCGATGTCGACAACGTCGCCCAGGCCGGCAGATCGGGGCATGCGGTCATCACCGCGAGGCCGGTCTCGATCCCTTCGGAAAGCGCCAGCCGATCGCCGTCGCCGAGATCGGCGAGACGCACCGCGCCACGGGCCACCCGGCCCAGCATCTTCTTCGCCTTGTCCAGCGGCGCCTTGGTGACTGCCTCGTCCTCGATGGCGAGGTAGCTGCGGTGCAGGCCGATGACCGCGCCATCGCGGTCGCGGACCTGTCCCAGCATGGCCGGGTAGCCGGTCTTCGTCTCCCAATGGGTCAGGTCAGGGTGAAACAGCAGATCGGCGGCCTCGGGCACCATCAGGCCGCGTCCGGTCAGATATCGCGCGACCGGGGAGCCCGTGATCGGCTGCGCACCCGTCAGGATGTGCGCGATCTCGAGCGCGGGATCGCGCTTCAATGGGGGTGGCGTCGGCGGCGCGCGACGTTCCGGCGCGCCGGGCGCAATGCCTGCGATCTCGGCCGCCTCGACGATCAGGGCCCGGCCGTCGAGCCCGGTCGCTTCCTCGATGGCGCTGATCGGGCCGCCGCCCTGATTACCGTCGAAATCGATCCAGTCGCCGGCATGCGCGCCGCGCAAGGTGATGACGCAGGAGCCGGTATTGCGCGGCGCGTCGCCCCGGATGTTGGCGAGCCGCCACTCGTCGCCCGACCTGCGCCCGCGCGGAAACAGGCGTGGCACCCAGACTTCCGCGGTCTCGCGAAGGCGCGCCACCACCAGATCGAGATCGTAGCGCAGAGGCTCGCCGCCGAGCGGTTTGGCGTCGTTGAGGTCAAGCAAGGATCACCAGACCTTTCTCGGCCCGCGTGATCGCGGTGTAGAGCCAGCGGTTGCGGTCGGCAGCGCTGCGCCCGAAACCGTCGTCGAACACGACGACGTTCTCCCATTGCGAGCCCTGCGACTTGTGGCAGGTGATGGCGTAGCCCCAACTGGACTCGATCAGCCCGCGCCGGATCTGCCATTCCCGCCGCCCGCGCTCGGGGTCGTAGGCGACATGATCGGTGTATTCGCCGCGCCAGAAGCTCTGTCGCCCGCCGAGGCTCACCCCGTCCTCGGTCTCGACCATGGCGCTGAAGGCGAAGGCGTCGTCCGGATCCTGCCGCACCTCGGTCAGGGTCAGGAACATGCCGTTGATCAGCCCGAGATCGTGGCGGTTCTTGAGGCAGATGATCTTCTCGCCGCCGCCTGTCGGATAATCGGCGCTGAACCCGGCCGCGCGCTTCATCGCGGTGTTCAGCCAGCGCCGCGTCGCGTTGGTGCCGCAGATCACCTGGCCGCCCTGCAGCATCTGCGAGGGGCCGACCTCGTGGCGCGACATCTTCCAGACATGGTCGTCATGCGCGCCGGGTGGGATCGGCAGCCCCTCACGGGCCAGCGTCGCGAGCCTCAGGATGGCGCTGTCGCCCGCCTGGCGGTGCACCTCGGTCAGCATCACGTTCGGTGCGGTCTCGGTGAAATAGCCCGTGTCCTTCACGGGCGGTAGCTGGCCGGGATCGCCCAGCACGAGGATCGGCTTGCCGAAGGCCAAGAGATCGTGGGCCATGTCCTTGCCCACCATCGACACCTCGTCGAGCACCAGGAGATCCGCGTCGCGCAGGATCGACTGCTCGTTGATCAGGAACTTCGGCTGGTGGATGTCCTCGAGGCGCAGCTCGAGCTGGGCGACGCGCGTCATCGCGAAGCCCCGCTCGGCCGGGCCCATGCGCGGCAGGTCTCGCCGCAGCGCTGCCAGATCCTCGGTCGCGCGCGCGATCTCCTCCGGGGTCGCTTCGGAAACCCGGTAGATCAGGCTGTGGATGGTCTGGGCGGGCGTGCCCTTGCGCGTCATCACGAGCGCCGCCTTGCCGGTGAAGGCGGCGAAGAGCACCCCGCCAATCCCGCCCGGTGTCATAGGCTCAAGCCCCAGCGCCTCGATCGCCACGGCGGTGATCGTGGTCTTGCCGGTTCCCGCATAACCGAACAGACGGAAGATCTGCTGCTCGTGCCGCCGCGTCTCGTACCAGGCGCGGATGGCGGCGATGGCGCGGCCTTGGGTATCAGAAAGGGTGACGGTCATGCGCGGTCCTCCCAGCAGCGGGTTGCGAACGGGCAGAACCGGCAGACGAAGAAGTCAGGGCTGGTCGCGATGCGGGACAGCAGATCGCCCGCGTCGGCGGCGCGCAGCACGTCGACCGCCTTGTCCGACAGCGCCTGCGCGGCGGCCGGATCGAACGGCACATGCTCGTGGTAGAGCTCGCAGGTGTCCTTGTTCAGCGCGGTGAAAAGCGCGGACCCGAGGTCCATGTAGGCCATGTAGATTTGCATCTGGCCGAAATAGACGGGCTTCGAGAGCTGCACGCCTTTCTTCGCCGTGTCGGACCAGGACGAGGCTTTCAGCGCCTTGTGTTCCCAGAGAACGGGCCAGGCGAGGCCGATCTCCGGGCCGCCGACGATCACGCCGTCCACATGGCCGCGAATGCGCCCGCCCGCCGTCTCGAAACCGAACTGGCCGCCAGCTTGCGTCTGCGTGCGCAGATCAAACCTGGCCTGACGCAGCCAGCGGATGGCCAGCTCCTCGAAGACATGCCCGGCCGCGAAGATGCGAAGAACCCGCCCCTCGAAATCCTTGCCCGGATCGGGCGGCGTGCGGGTGACCTCGTAGACCAGCCGCCGCGCGCAGGGTTCGCCGATGCGGCTGGCGCCCAGATAGTCGCGCGGGCGCTGGCCCTCGCGTTCGGCCTCCAGCGCAGCGTCGATGTGGCGGTTGATCCGCGCGCCGAGGGGTTCGGGATCCGAGGCGTCGCGGCCGTAGACAAAGCCCGATCCGTGATTGAAATCGACCAGCATCAGCACCCCCCTCAGAACGGCACGTCGCCATTGTCGGACTGGCGCTGCATCGAAGCCTGAAAACCGTCGACGCAGGCCTCGATCACGCGGTCGATGTCCGCGGCCGGGCGGTCGAAGAAGGGCGCCATCAGGCCCATCTCCGTCAGCGCCTCGGCGAGCATTCGGCGGGCCTCCACGATGGCGCGCGTCTCCATGTCGGTCTTGTCGATCATGCCGTGGTTCCTTTTGGCGTTGGCCGAGCCCGCCATCAGGCAAGCCATCGAGCAGAAGCGGTAATGAGGGTGACGGTCCCAGCGCAGGCCGTGGCAGTAGCCGAAGCCCCTGGCCTCGCGACCGCACTGGGCGCAGGGCACGCGCCGGGCGAGATCGGCGCGCGTCACCCCATGAGCAGCAGGTCCAGCGCGTCGCGCTCCTCCGTGTCCGGCGCGGCGGTCCGGCGCTCGGAGGACAGCACGATGAACCGGCTGATGGCGTTCGAAGCCATGCATTCCAGATCGCGCCGGGTCAGGCTGGCGATGGGGCGGTCGAGACGCCCGCGCGCCTCGAGCCAGCGTCCCATCGCCAGTGCCGCCTCCGTGGTGACATGCGCCTGCCATTCGTCCGGGCTCACGGGTTCAGCCAGGCCGGGCCGTTGCCGGGTTTGGCGGCGGGCGGCGTCTGGTTGGCGGGCTGGGAGGGAGCCGACGGTGCACCCCAGGCAGGTGTCGCGGGCGCGGAGGCCGCCTGTGGCCGGCCCCATGCCGGGGTCGCGGACTGCGCAGGCGCGGCGGCGGGCCGGGGCTTGTTCGACGGCTGCGCTGGCACCGGCTCGCCCGCCATCACCTTCTGCCATTCGGGCGCGGTGGGGAGCACGACATGGTCGAGCTTGTTGGCGTCCTTGTAGGCGGGGTTGCGGCTCGGCTCGATTTGGATCTTGGCCACGAAGCTGATCCCGTCGAGATCGGCAAGCCCGCGCAGCACCCGCTTGGCCTTCGCCGCCTCGCTCATGTCCTCGGGGTTCAGCCCCAGCGCGCTGTCGATCATGGCGCGGAAGGTCGATTTCGAGATCTTCCAGCCGATCGACTGGCCCTGCTCGTCGAGCTTGCCGCCCTGCACGGTGAAGTTCTGCCAGAACTTGCGTCGGGCATGCGGGCCCTCGGCGACGGTGAACTCGGCGTCGAGCATCAGCACGTCGCTGCCGGGCTGGTTCGAGGCCTTCAGCAGCCCGCGATCCACGTCGCTCGACCCATCGGTACCGCCCTTGCGTAGCGTCATCACGAGCTTGGCGAAGGTGCCGTCAGGGATCAGGTCGCCGGACTGCTGCGGCTCCACGTCGTTCATGTCGAAGGTCATGTCGTCATCCTTTCCGAGGTTGGTTGATCTTGGTGAGCAGCGCGCCGAGGTCGGGCGGCTCGGTCAGGTCGAGCCTGCCGCTGCGGTCCTTGGCCGGCAGGCCGAACGGATTGCCGGAGTGGCAAACGAGGCGGCGCGCATTGCCCTTGTCCGGATCGTGCCGCCAAGTCGGGGGCGCATCAGGGCCCGCACCGGGATCCTGCGTGAACAGGCTCATCGTCAGCACCTGATCGACGATGCCGGGGAGCTCGCGGGCGACCTTTCCGCCGTCCATCTGCGGCTGCCAGGTCACCCGGTTCATGTCGTCGACGACCTTCTCGAGGATGCCGACGAAGATGACGGTGCGGCCGGGCGCATGCTGAAGGTGCTTGAGAAGCCCGATGACTTCGCGCGCCAGAAGCCCGTAGGCGCCGCGCGTGTCCGGTTTGCCGGTGCGTTCCGACAGCGCCTCGGGCCGGGTCTTGGCCCATGCCATGGCCTGGCGCGTCAGGTCGGTGATGCTGTCGACGAAAATGATGCGCTTAGTGTCCATCCTCTCGGCCAGCTGGGGATGCTGCGCCCGAAGATGCGCGTGGTGCGCCTCCGAGAAATGCTCCTCGGGCTGGGCGGCCGGGTTCGCGCCGCCGATGAGGCAGGCAATGTCGACCGCGTCGGAAAAGCGCCGGATCGGGATGCTGTCGCCAGGCCAGTCCTGGACGGACTTGAGGCCCGCCTCCAGATCGATGCAGAGCGTCTCGGCGGGCGGCAGGGTCTTCAGCAGCGTGGTCTTGCCCGCGCCGCTCGGCCCGAACAGCGCCATGGTGGTTTTGCCCTGCGCCTCACGCAGCCGGTCGTCGGCGGAAATGATGCGCAGGCTCATTGATCGCCTCCCTGCGGGACGATCTCGATCTTCAGCGTCCCGGGCCGGACGGTGCGCGCGGGTTCGAAACCGGCACGGATCGCATCGGGCCAGGCGGCGTATTTGCGCTCGGGCACCTTGAAGGCGATGTCGACATACTGGGCGGGATCGTCCCCGGCGGCGCGGATGCGCTCGACCATGGCGGCGAGGCGATCCTGATCCCAATCGACCCGTTTCGGCAGATCGG
>JBKBQT010000064.1:0-9029 GCA_046292445.1 Gemmobacter sp. | reverse complement strand
CGCCGCGCCGATCGCACCGGCGGCCAGCATGACGTTGGCGACAAATTCCATCATGTTTCCCTCAGTTCAGCACGAATTCCGTCACCAGAAGGTCATTCACGCGTCCCTCGCCCGTCACCACCTGAACCCGCCGCAGCATCTGCGCGCGGATCCGCGGGAAGGCTGCGGGATCGTCGAAATCCGCCGGCTCGACCGCGCGAAGATAACCGTTCAGCACATCGAGGATTCGCGGCATGAGGCGCGTGACCTCGCCCGCGGCGCCGGGCGCAACCTCCAGCTGCGCGGTGAAGCGCAGGTGCCGGCTGCGGGCGCCCGGCCCGAGCGAGATCACGAGCGGCGGCACGGCCACGAAGGCACCCTGCATGGCCGCGATGCGCGGCGGCCCCGCCTTCAGGATGAGCCCGCTGGCCACTGCGAAATATCCGCCCGCACCCGCCGCAAGGGCCAGAACCACCCCGATCACGAGCGGCAGAAGGCTGCGCCGGCGCGCCGGCGCGGGTTCGGCAATGTCGGTCATCGGTCCCTCGCGCTCCACCTCGTTGACCGTGTTCTAGACCCGTCGGGGCTAACGGATTGTTAAGCCCGATCCGGGATTGCTCAGGGCAAGTTGATGGAATGTTCTCTGGGGGTCGCGCCGTGCAACGTCTGACGCCGTTCTGGTCCGGGCTCGATCCGCTGCGCCGTGCCGTGGTGGTCGGGGCAACTGTCGCGGTTTTCGTCGCGGTGCTTGCGCTCGCCCGCTTCTCGACGGCGCCGTCGCTGGCGCTGTTCTATTCCGGCCTCGACCCCGCCGCGGCGGGGGAGGTCGTGGCGGCGCTCGACCGGCGCGGCGTGGCCTATGAGGTGCGCGGCGATGCGATCTGGGTCGATGCGGCGGCGCGCGATTCGCTGCGCATGGGCCTTGCCGCCGAAGGTCTGCCCGCAGTCGGTGGCGCCGGCTACGAACTGCTCGACCGGCTGACCGGCTTCGGCACCACCGCGCAGATGTTCGACGCCGCCTATCTGCGCGCGAAGGAGGGCGAGCTGGCCCGCACCATCGCGGCCAGTCCGGCCATCCGTTCGGCGCGCGTCCATATCGCAGTGCCCCAGGGCCAGCCGTTCCGCCGCGATGCGGGGGCCAGCGCTTCGGTGACGGTGACCAGCCGGGCCGGCGCCCTCACCGAGGATCAGGCGCGGGCGCTACGGCACCTCGTGGCGGCCGCGGTCGCGGGGCTTCGGCCGGCCGATGTGGCGGTCATCGACGCGGTGAGCGGACTTGTGGCGGGCTCTGACGATCCGGGATCGCCCGCGCGCCGGGGCGAGGACCGCGCCGCGGCGCTGCGGGCCAGTGTCGAGCGGCTCCTGACCGCGCGGGTCGGGCCCGGCCGCGCGCTCGTCGAGGTTGCGGTGGATGTGGTCAGCGCGCGCGAATCGATCTCCGAGCGCCGGCTCGATCCGCAGGGCAGGGTCGCGATCTCGACCGAAACCGAGGAGCAGACGGAATCCGCGCAAGGCACGGCGCCGGGTGTCACCGTCGCCTCCAACTTGCCCGAGGGCGACGGCGCCGGCGGCGAGACGCGGAGCAACGCTGCCCAGACCCGCGAGCGGGTGAATTTCGAGGTGTCCGAGGTCACCCGCGCGATCGAGCGCCCGCCGGGCGATACGCAGCGCCTGTCGGTGGCGGTTCTGGTGGATGGGCGCCGGGATGCGGACGGCGTCTGGGCCGCGCGTTCCGATGCCGAACTGTCGGATCTGCGCGATCTGGTTGCGGCAGCCGTCGGGTTCGACGAGGCGCGGGGCGATGTCATCACCATCCGTTCGATGGAATTCGAGCCGGTCGAGCCGCGCGGCACCCTGTCGGAGGCGTCGATCTTCGCGGGCCTCGACCCGATGCGGCTGATCCAGCTCGGTGTTGCCGCAGCCGTTATCGTGATCCTCGGCCTTTTCGTGCTCCGCCCGATCCTGGCCGGCAACCGGCGGATGCCGCAGCCCGAACGCCCGGCACTGGCCTTGCCGGGACAGGCTGAGGCGATCCCCGTCCTGACCGGCGAGATCGACGAGCCGGGCTCGGATCTAAGACGTAACGCCATCGCCGCGGAAGCCGACGACCAGCCGCCAAGCGATCCGGTCGACCGGCTGCGCAAGCTCATCGCAGAGCGGCAGACGGAATCGGTCGAGATCCTGCGGAGCTGGATGGAAGAGCGTGAGGAGCGGCGCGGATGACGCAGCGGCTCAAGTTCGAGGTCTTCGAGACCGACGAGGGGGGCGCCCGCCCGGTGGTCGTGCTCGACGGCGAAGAGCTCGAGGATACGCGGCTTGCGGCCTTCGAGCAGGGCTATCGCGCAGGCTGGGACGATGCCGCCGCGGCGCAGACCGATGCAGCCGCGCAGGCGCAGGATACGCTTGCGCAATGCCTCGGCACGCTCGCCGCCGACCGGACGGCCATGCTGCGCCATGTTCTCGCGGCGCTTCGCCCGCTGATCGAGGAGATGACGGCCCGCATCCTGCCGACCGTCGCCCGCGCCGCTCTGCCGCAGCAGATCGCGGATGCCCTGCTGCCCTTCGCCGAGATCGTCGGCGACACGCCTGTCGATCTTCGGATCAACCCGGCGGCGGCGGCCGAGGCCGAGGCGATCCTGATCGCGCGCGGGCCGGACCTGCCGGTACGGATCGTGGAGGATCCGGCGCTCGGGCACGGGCAGGCCACCATCCGGCTCGGCACCAGCGAAACCCGGATCGACCTCGACGGCGCGGTGTCCCGTATCGCCCGGCTGACCGATGACTTCTTCGCACAGATCGCAAAGGAAAGACCCGATGGATGAAGCCCTTGCCGCCGGCACTGCGGAACACGCGAACCCCTTCGGCCTGGTGCCGATCGAGATCACGATTTCGGTCGGGCGCGCGCGGCCGTCGGTGCGCGACCTGCTCAGGCTCCAGAAGGATTCGGTGCTGCCTCTCGACCGGCGGGTCGAGGATCCGGTGGAACTCTATGTCGGCGACCGGCTGATCGCCCGCGGCGAGCTTCAGGAGCTCGAGGGCGATCACGCCGGCCAGCTGGCCGTCCGCCTGACCGAGGTCGCGAACCTGCGGCAGGGCCTGTGATACGTCTCGCCGCCCTCGCTGCACTCCTGACCCTCGCCGCGACCCCGGCGCTGGCGCAGCAGTTCACGGTCGATTTCGGCGAGGACGGCCCGCTTTCGGGCCGGGTGATCCAGCTTTTCCTCCTCGTCTCGGTCCTGAGCCTCGTGCCCGGCCTTGCGGTGATGATCACCTGTTTTCCCTTCGTCGTGACCGTGCTTTCGATCCTGCGACAGGCGATCGGACTGCAGGCCGCGCCGCCGAACATGCTGATCGTGAGCCTCGCGCTGTTCCTGACCTGGTTCGTCATGGATCCGGTGTTCACCGCAGCCTGGGAGGCGGGCCTCGGGCCGCTCGCGGACGGGACCTTGCCGGTGGAGACGGCGATCCCCGCGGCGCTCGAGCCGTTTCGCGGCTTCATGGCGGCGCGCGTGTCGCCCGACACATTCGCCGCCCTCGCCGCCCTGCGCCCGGACGGTGCCGAGATCGCACCGGGCCCCGCGGCGCCACTCCCCGTTCTGGTGCCGGCCTTCATGCTCAGCGAGATCGAGCGGGCGTTCGAGATCGGCTTCCTGATCTTCCTGCCATTCCTGGTCATCGACCTTGTCGTCGCCGCGATCCTGATGTCGATGGGGATGATGATGGTCCCGCCGGCGGTCGTTGCGCTGCCGTTCAAGCTGGCGTTCTTCGTTGTTGCCGACGGCTGGCACCTGATCGCTGCCGCGCTCGTTCGTAGCTACAGTTAGCCGGGCGGCCCGTCCGCAGTGGATGGCTTGTGTATGCCCTCTGCATCCCGGGCAAGAAGGGCCGCAAATGCTGACGCGGCAGGACAGAAGCAGCCGCTCTGCCGCGGCTTATGAACGAAGACGGCGCATTGCGGAACGGCAACCCATGCTGCGCCGGGCTACGCCCGGCTCGCTGTCGGCGCACGCCCGCAGTCGGTCATCGCCAATGTTGCGGTCCAACGTCCTGCCGAAGTCAAGATGCCGCGATGCAGCGAGGAACCCGCCGGGTCCGACTGTCTGCGGCCCGCCACTCGCCCGCGCCCTTTTTTTGCAAGTGACGGCCTTTCGACGGCGCATATTCTGCGCTGAAGTGATGCCGGGCGCAGTCGCCCGAACAATCCGGACCGCGCTCAACGGGATCAGCGTACCACCAGCTCCGCGTGCAATGCGCCCGCTGCATGGATGCTCTTGAGGATGTCGATCATGTCGCGCGGAGCGACGCCGAGCGCGTTCAGGCCTGCAACAACCGCCGAAAGGCTCGTCTCGCCGGCCAGTTCGGCAAGGCCGCCCTCGCCCTTCTCGATCGCGACGGCCGTGCGCGGAACCACGATCGTTTCGCCGGGCGAGAACGGATTGGGCTGCACCACGACCGGCGTTTCGTCGATCCGCAGCGTCAGGTTGCCCTGTGCGACGGCCACGCGGCCGATCCGCACGTCCGCGCCCATGACGATCGTCCCGGACCGCTGGTCGACGACCACCCGGGCGCGCGTCGCCGGCGTGACGGTGATGTTCTCGATCCGGCTCAGCGCATGGGCGGGCGAGGCGAGCCGCGTGCCTGTCACGTCCAGCGCAACCGTGCCCGCGTCGAGCATCACGGCGACGGCGCGGCCGAATTCCGCGTTGATCGCGCCCTCGATCCGCGCGGCAGTGGTGAAGTCGGGCGTGCGCAGGGCCAGACGCAGCGTCGAGAGGCCGCCGAAGTCGAAGTCGATCTCGCGTTCCACCCGCGCGCCCGAGGGAATGGACCCGGCGGTTGGCACGCCCTGCACCACCTGTGCCGCCTGCCCTGCGACCGCGATGCCCCCGGCGATCACGGTGCCCTGTGCGACGGCATAGATGCGACCGTCCGCGCCGTTCAGCGGCGTCATCACCAACGTTCCGCCAAGGAGGCTCTTGGCATCGCCGATGGCCGAAACGGTCACGTCGATCTGCCCGCCGGCACGCGCGAAGGGTGGGAGCGAGGCGGTGACGAAAACCGCTGCCACGTTGCGCGGGCGCACCGCCTCGCCGGCGATGTTGACCCCGAGCCGTTCGAGCAGATTGCCGAGGATCTCCTCGGTGTAGGGCGTGTTGCGCAGGCTGTCGCCCGTGCCGCTCAGCCCGACGACGAGTCCGTAGCCGACAAGGTCGTTACCGCGCACCCCATCGAATTCGACCAGATCCTTGATCCGGATCTCGGCGGTCCAGGCAGCCTGCGGGACGGCCAGCGCGAGGGCCGCGAGTACGGCGCGGATCATCGCAGGAAATCCGCGAGCGAGAGCCGCGAGACACGGGCGGTCACGGCATAGAGCGTCTCGATCTGCCGCTGGGCGGCTTCGAGTGCCGTGGCGGTGGCGAAGGGGTCCGCCTCGAGCAACTGTGCGCGGGCGATGTCGAGCGTGTTCGCCTCGGCCGCGCTTGCGCCGGTCGCTTCGGCGATGCGCGCCTCGATGCGGCCGAGCCGGCCGGCCGCATCGGCCCGTGAAGCTGCCGCTTCGGCCAAAGCAGTTGCGGCGCGGGTCAGCAGTGCCGCGCCGGTCGCACCGGCGGCCGGCGGCGCGCCAGCCAGCGCGGCCATCGCAAGACCCGCAAGCGTGCGCCGGAACGCCGGGTCCCGGGCGTCGAGGTCAAGGCTAATCGGCCCGCCGGCGCCGGCCGGCAGCGGTCCGCGCGGCACGTCGCTGCCCAGATAGGCACTCGCGGCATAGCCGGCCGGCGCGTCGAACCAGTCCGCGACCGCGTCTGCGATCCCCTCCGCCGTCGTTGCGCCGGACAGTGCGACTGCCGCCTGCACCGCGGCAAAAATGCTCGCCGCATCGGTGACCGCTGCGCCATCGAGCGCGGCGCCCGCAAAAAGCGCGCGCCCAGCGTCGCGGGCGTTGATCGCCCCCAGGGCCGCTACGAAACGGTCGGAAGCCTCCTGCGCGGCGCGCGCCACCGCATTTTCGCCCGGATCAGGGCCGAGACTCGCGATCTGCCCGAATACGCCCTCAGCCGCGGTGCCGAGCGAAGCGAGCGCGCCCTGCATCGCGGCCGTCGTCCGGTCGGCTTCGGCCAAAGCGGCGCGCGTGCCGGCAAGCCGCGCAAGGGCATTGTCGAGGCCGGCGATGATCGAGACATCGGCGCCGACGCGCCGGGCCGGATCGGCCGTCCGTCCGCTGGCCAGTTCGGCGGTCAGGCGCTGCACATCCCGCTTGAGCGCGCCTGTCTGGCGCTGGAGCGCGAGGCCCCGGGCGAGATCGCCGATCGACATCATCATCTTCTGATCCCCAGCAGAGTTTCCAGCATCCGGTCCACGGCCTGCAGCACGCGGGCATTGGCGGCATAGGCGCGTTCGAGGCGCAGCATGTCCTGCAGTTCGCGGTCGGTATCGACGCCCCCGGCGGCCGTCTCGTCGCGCAGGGCGGCGGCGAGCGCGCCGGAGAAGCCGGCGCGGTCCTCGGCAGCGATCCGCCGCGTTGCAACCTCGGCCGTCACCCCGGCCGCAAGCGCCGGCAGCGCACGCGGCACCGGCGGCACGCCGACCGTCCGCGAGGCGGCGATCGCGTCGCCGAGGCGCAGAAGCCCGGTCGATGCGCCCACCGGCCCCGGCACCGGCGCGCCGATCCCGTCCCGCAGGCGCCACAGGGCGCCACCCGCGGCCGGATCGACGAGGCTGTTGACCGCGAGGCGTTGCGCCAGCCCCGTCTCCAGCGCCGGATTGAAGGCGGCGCCGGCATCGGTGAAGAGGCCCGGCGCCCCGGCCGGCAAGGTCGGGTCGGCGGCGGGGTCGGAGAACCGTTCGACCAGATCGCGCGCGAGCGTGTCGAGCGCGGCCTGCGCCGCCGGCAGGCCGTCATCCCGCAGTGCCAGATTGGCCGCGAGACGGCCGCCGGCGAGCGGATCGCCCGGCCCGGCCTCGAGCGTCAGCCCGGCCTGTGTCACGGCGGACAGCGCCCCGCCGGCGCGGGTCATCGTGGCGGTAACGGTGCCGACGCCCGTGAAGCCGAACGGCACGGCGCGGCCGTCAAGCAGCGTAGCGCCGGTCGGGGTGAACAGGGCGACCTGTCCGAACGGCCGCTCCACCTGCCGAATCGGCACGATCGGGGCGATGCGGTCGATCGCCGCCTGGCGCTGGTCCATGAGCGCCGAAGGGTCGCGCCCGGTCGCGGCGATCATGCGGATCTGGCTGTTGATCCGCTCGACCTCGGACAGGCTGGCGTTGAGCAGCGCCACGTCCGCGGCGATCGCCCGGTCGGCGGCCGTGCGCGCGGTCTGCACGGCGGCGCCGGCGCCGCGGATGGTGGCGACGAGGCCGGCTGCCGCGTCGAGCACCCCCTCCAGATAGGCCTCGCTGTCGGGTCGCCCGGCCGCGGTGACGAGCGCCGCGTCGAGCCGGTCGACGCGCGCGGCGAGCGATGTGCCCGTGCCCGCGGTGCCCAGTGCCGCCTCGATCCGGCGCCAGGCCGCGGCATCGGCCGCATCCGCCGCCTCTTGCGCCTCGGCGCGGCGCCGGTCGCCGAGCAGAACGGTATCGACATCCCGCAGCACGCCGGTCACCATGACACCCTGCCCCGCGCCGCCCAGCGTGTTGGCCGCCAGCGTCACCGCGCGGCGGCCATAGCCGGGCGTCGTAGCGTTGGCGATGTTGTTCGAGACCGTCTCGGCACCGCGTGCGGCGGCGTTCAGGCCCGAGAGGGCCGATGCAAGGGATGCCGAAAGGGTCATGCCAGCGCTCCGGGATCAGGGTCAGCGTTTGATGTTGGTCGTTTCCTGCAGCATCTCGTCCACCGTCTGGATGACCTTGGCGTTGGACGAATAGGCCCGCTGGGTCTGGATCAGCCGGGTCAGTTCGGCGGCGACGTCAGTCGCCGATTCCTCGCGGCTGAAGCCGACCATCGCGCCGGTCGGCCCGGTGCCCGCGTCCCACAGGAAGAAGGCGCCGCTTTCGGGGGTCACGCGATAGGCCTGGTTGTTGAGCGCGCCGAGCCCGTTCGGGCTCGGCACATCGACCACGGGGATCTGGTAGAGCCGGCGCGAAAAGCCCTGGTCGTAGATCGCGTTGAGGAAACCGTTCGCATCGACCTCGATCGCGCTGAGCGTGGCGGCGGGCGAGCCGTCCTTGCCGATCTGCGCGGTCGAGAAGCTGGCATCATATTGCGTCATGCCGCCCCGGTCGCCCGGCTTGCCGAGCGCAAGGTCGATCGTGCCGCCGCCGACGGCGAGAGGGATGCGCCCGGTCGCCGCGTCATAGGTGCCGCCCGAAACGGTGACGACGCTCGCCAGCGTGCCGCCGTTGGCGGCAGATGTGTCGAAGGTCACCGTATATTCCCCGACCACCGCATTGCCCGAGGCGGTGTCGGTCACCACCATGGTCCACTCGTTGGACGTGCCCGTGCCGGGGATCGTCGGGGTAAAGGTGATCGCGAGCCGTTCGGCATTGCCGATATTGCCGAAATATTCCACCGCGACGGTGCGCGGGTCGCCGCTGGCGGTCGCGGCGGTTTCCGTCGAGGGCAGGTTGACGGCAAGGCCGACGCGGGTGGTCGGGTTGGTCACGAGCGCGCTCCGCGAGATCTGGACCGGCTGGAGCGCCGAGACGGTGTCGCGCGGCACGGTGCCGATGCTGCCGTCAGGTCCGGCCGGCCATCCGAGCAGGACATGCCCGGTTTCGGTCCGCAGGATGCCGTCGGCATCGGGCCGGAACGATCCCGTGGTGACCAGCGACAGCGGCGTCTCCCCGGCCCGCATCGCGGTGAGCGAGGTGACCGGCAGGAACCCGCGCCCGTCGATCGCAAGGTCGGTCGCGTTCGACGTCGAGATCAGCGATCCGCGTTCGTCCACCATCCGCATGGTCGATACGCGCACCCCGCTGGCCGCAAAGCCGCCCCCGCCGGGCTTGTCGATCACCATCGCCTGGAAATCGGACACCGTCCGCTTGTAGCCGTAGGTGCCCGAGTTGGCGATGTTGTCGGCGATCGTCGCCAGCCGCGTGGCATTGGCGCTGAG
>JBKBQT010000063.1:0-9208 GCA_046292445.1 Gemmobacter sp. | reverse complement strand
GCGAGCGCGGGCAGCGTCAGCCGTGCCGTCGTGGCCAGGAAATCGGCGCCCGCGATCGCCGCGCAGCAGCCCGCATAGCCCATCGCCGGTGTCCGGGTGAGCATGTGGCGCCAGGCCGCCACCTCGGGCGTGGCGCGGAACGGGGCGGCGAACCAGCGCGCCATCACCGCATCGGCCAGCGCCGCGATGCCGCCGGCCTCGACGGCCGCGATCCGCTCGGCCCACATCGCGGGCGTGCCGATCCGCGCGGCGGTGTTCGACAGCACGAGGGCCCGCACGAGGTCGGGCCGCTTGACCGCGAGGCCCTGCGCGATCATCCCGCCGATGGAACAGCCCACCACAACGGCGCCGCGCACGCCGGCCGCCTCGATCACCCGTTCGGCATCGTGGATCAGCGCGCCCATCGCATAGGGCGCCGGCGGGGCATCCGACAGGCCATGTCCGCGCTTGTCCATGCGGATCGCGCGCCAGCCCGCCGGCAGGCCCGCCACGACCTTGTCCCAGAGCCGCAGGTCGGTGCCCAGCGAGTTGAGGAACACGATCGGCCGCCCGGCCGGATCGCCGTCGCTGCGCCAGTGGATGCGGATGTCGCCAAGATCGCAGACCTGCATGCTTGCCCCCTCAGTCCAGAAAGGCCAAGGCGCGGGCGAACACCGCCGGATCGACGTTGCCGCCCGATGCGGTGACGATCACCGCATCCCCTTCGATGTCCGCGCCATGGAACAGCGCCGCGGCCAGCGCGACGGCCCCGCCCGGCTCCAGCACGATCTTCAGATGCGCGAAAGCCAGCGCCATGGCCCGCAGCGCCTCGTCATCGGTGACTGCGAGGCCCGGCCCGGCCAGCGCCTGCAACACCGCAAAGGTGATCTGCCCCGGCTCGGGCGTGACGATGGCATCGCAGATCGACCCGGCGGCGGCGGCGTTGCGCAAACGCCGCCCGGCGGCGAGCGAGCGGGCCGTGTCGTCGAACCCCGCGGGCTCGGCCGTGCGCACGCGCAGCCCCGGCGCGCGGTCGGCCAGCGCCAGCGCGATGCCCGAGGCAAGGCCGCCGCCGCCGCAGCACACGATCACATCGCCTGCCGTCAGCCCCGCCTCGGCCGCCTGCGCCGCGATCTCGAGCCCGCAGGTGCCCTGCCCCGCGATGACCATCGGCTCGTCATAGGGCCGGATCAGTGTCAGCCCGCGCGCCTCGGCCAGCGCCGCGCCGATCGCCTCGCGGCTCTCGCGGGCGCGGTCATAGGTCACGATCTCGGCCCCATGGGCACGGGTATTGGCGATCTTCACCGCCGGCGCGTCCGCAGGCATCACGATCACCGCCGGGACGCCATGCAGCCGCGCGGCGAGCGCCACACCCTGTGCATGGTTGCCCGAGGAATAGGCGATCACCCCGCGTGCCCGCCGCGCCGGCGGCAGCGCCGAGACGGCGGACCACGCGCCGCGAAACTTGAACGATCCGGTAAGCTGCAGGCACTCGGCCTTGACCAGAACCCGGCGCCCCGCAACCGCGTCGAGCAGCGGCGATGCCAGCAGGGGCGTGCGGACGGCGTGGCCGGCAAGGCGGGCGGCGGCGGCCGCGATGGCCGCGATGTCGGGGGGATGGGTCATGCGGTCTTCCTTCCGCCGCAACGCTAGCGGAGGACCGGCCGGGGTGAAAGGGCGGTGACAGGCCGGCCTGTTCAAGCGTCGACTCGGGGTCGATGCCACCCGTTAAGGCCGCGTTAACCCTGTGGCGCGACCCTGCCCGCGCGGGAACGGGGGCAGGATGCGGGCAGTTCTGGTGATCCTGCTGATGCTCGCCGGCCTGCCGGCGGTCGCTGGGCCCTGGCCGCGCGACCGGGGCGCGGTGTTCCTCAGCTTCGGCGGCCTTGCCTCGCCGCAGCGCGGCGAGGTGCTGGCTTACGGCGAATACGGCCTCGGGCGCGGCTGGACGATCGGGTTCGACGGGGCGGTCGGGCGGTTCGGCGGCGGGCGGGGGATGCTGCTGGCCTCGCGCGCGCTTTCGCGGCCCGATGCGGCGAACCGGCTGTCGCTGGAACTGGGGATGGGCAGCTATGTCCAGCCCGGGGGCCGGGCCGACACCGTGCTGCGCGGCGGCCTCGCCTTCGGCCGCGGCTTTGACGGGCGCCTGCCCGGCTGGATGCGGCTCGATGTGCTCGGCGAATGGCGGGGCGGGGCGGCGGCGGTCAAGGCCGATGCGATGGTTGGCGTGCGGCCGACCGAGCGGATCAAGGCGATGGTGCAGTTTCAGGGCGACTGGTCGACCGGGGGCGGGACGCTGGTCGCCGTCCCGTCGGTCGCATGGCAGGTGCGCCGTGGGCTGGAGGTGGAGCTTGGCGGGCGGATCGGCATCCTCGGCCCGTCCGAGACGGGCCTGCGGCTGGTCACCTGGATCAGCTTCTAGCGACCCCGGGCGTCACCCTTGCGCCGCGGCGGGCCGCGCGCGGCGGGCCTTTTCAGACGCCGACTTGAGCTGCCCGCAAGCCGCCATGATATCCTCGCCCCGCGGCGTGCGGATCGGCGAGGCATAGCCGGCCTTGTAGATGATGTCGGCAAAGGCCTCGATCCGCGCCCAGTCGGACCGCCGATAGGGCGCGCCGGGCCATTCGTTGAACGGGATCAGGTTGATCTTGGCCGGGATCCCCGCGATCAGCCGCACCAGCCGCCGCGCATCCGCATCGCTGTCGTTCACGCCGTCGAGCATCACGTATTCGAAGGTGATCCGCTCGGAATTCGACAACCGCGGATAATCGCGCAGCGCCGCAAGCAGCGCGGCGATGTTCCACTTGCGGTTGATCGGCACCAGCGCATCGCGCACCGCATCCGTGGTGGCGTGGAACGACACCGCAAGCTGGCATCCGATCTCGGTCGCGCAGCGGGCGATCTCGGGCACCACGCCCGAAGTGGACAGCGTGATCCGCCGCCGCCCCAGTGCGATCCCCTCGCCGTCCATCACCACCCGCATCGCATCGCGCACCGCGTCGAAGTTGTAGAGCGGCTCGCCCATCCCCATCAGCACGACGTTGGAGACGAGCCGGTCTTCCCGCCTGGGCGCGCCCGGCACCGGCCATTCGCCCAGATCGTCGCGCGCCAGCATCACCTGCCCGACGATCTCTGCCGCCGTCAGGTTCCGCACTAGCCGCTGCGTGCCGGTATGGCAGAAGCTGCAGGTGAGCGTGCAGCCCACCTGCGACGAGATGCACAGCGTGCCGCGCCCGTCCTCGGGGATGTAGACCGTCTCGACCTCATGCCCGCCCGCGATCCGCACGAGGTATTTGCGCGTGCCGTCGGCGCTGATCTGGCGCGTGACCACCTCGGGCAGCGCGAGCGTGAACCGATCCGCCAGAAGCGCGCGATAATCCTTGGCAAGGTTGGTCATGGCCGCGAAGTCGCGCACGCCCCAGTGGTAGATCCACTGCCAGATCTGCCCCACCCGCATCCGCGCCTGCCGCTCGGGCGTGCCCGCCGCCACAAGCGCATCGCGCAGCTGGTCCCGCGTGAGGCCGACCAGATTGACCGGCCCCGCCTCCGGCAGGCGGCGCGGCACGATGCGGACATCGGGTGTCACGGGCTGGGCGGCGATCGGTGCGGCGGGGTCCACGGCTCTGGCTTTCACGGGTCGATACGCGGATATAGGCCCGATTGCCGCCGCGCGAAACCCGCGATCCGCGAAAAGACGCCTGCGGCCGGCGCGCTGGCCGGCCGGTCAGGTCACTTGCAGCGCGCTTCCGCCTCGGTCATCGCCGCAGTGAAGCCGAGCAGCGAGAACGTGTCGACCGTCTGCGTGCCGCGCGCCGAGCGCGCCGTCAGCACCGCCTCGGTCCCCCGCTTCATCGCCGCCAGAAGCGCGGCATCGGCCTGGGCGTTCTGCGGCCAGGCCCATTCGTTGTCCGTGAACAGCTCGAACCGGTCCGATCCGATCTGAACCGAGACGGTGGAATTGGGCGCGAACGGATAACCGCCGGTAAAGCTGATCTCGCCCGCCGCACCCGTGCCGGGGCGGAAGGTGACGAAAAGGAATATGTCCCCGCGCCGCACCGAAACGGGGCGCCCGTCGCGGGTGTTCACCGTCTGCTTGGGCGCCGAGACACCCCAGCATTCCCGCGGGCTCGCCTCGGTGAACACGCTCCAGTCCGTGCGCGTGGCGACGCGGTTGGTCGATTCCTGGGCCGATGCGATCCCTGTAAGGGCAAGCATCGCGGCGACCGCTGCACCCGTGACCCAAAGCTTCATGCGTTCCGTGCCTCCAGCCCATGCCCCGGCCGACTGGCCTGCCCGGGTGCCGCCTGACCTGCGTGCTTTTCCCATGGCGCGGGGTGCGTCAACTCGATTAGGGCTTCTAGCGCGAAACGGGGCTGGCGCGAAACCCCTCAGGGCGGAAAATCGCGCATGTGTTATGGGGATGGGCGATGGCGGCGGTTCCGATGGTGGGGCTCTGGCGGGGCGGGATGCTGGAAAGCCTGCATGCCGGGCATGCGGTGATCTGCGATGCGCAAGGCGGCATCGTCGAGGCCTGGGGCGACCCGGGAGCGGTGATCTTTCCCCGCTCGTCCTGCAAGATGGTGCAGGCGCTGCCGCTGATGGAAACCGGCGCGGGCGCGGCGCTGAGCGACGCGCAGGTCGCGCTGGCCTGCGCAAGCCACCAGGGCGCGGCGATCCATGTCGAGGCCGTCGCCCGCTGGCTCGCCGATCTCGGGCTCGGCGAGGGCGACCTGCGCTGCGGCGCGCATGAACCGGCCGACCGGGACGAACGCGACCGCCTCATCCGCGCCGGCGCCGGCCCCTGCCAGATTCACAACAACTGTTCGGGCAAGCATGCGGGGTTCCTCACGCTCGCCCGGCACCTGCGCGCGGGCCCGGAGTATGTCGCGCCCGACCATCCGGTGCAGCAGGCGGTCCGCACCGCGTTCGAGGCGGTGACGGGCGAAGCCTCGCCGGGCTACGGCATCGACGGCTGTTCGGCGCCCAACCCGGCCACAACTGTCCACGGCCTTGCCCGCGCGATGGCCGCCTTTGCTGCCGCGGGCGACGGCGATGCGCGCGGCCGCGCGATGCGGCGCCTGACAGATGCGATGATGGCCCATCCCGACCTCGTCGCCGGCGAGGGACGCGCCTGCACGATCCTGATGCGCGCGCTGCGCGGGCAGGCCGCCGTCAAGACCGGTGCCGAGGGCGTGTTCGTCGCGATCCTGCCGGGCCGGCGCATGGGCCTCGCGCTCAAGATCGCCGATGGCGCGACGCGGGCGGCCGAGGCGGCGGTGACCGCGCTTCTCGTCCGGCTCGGGGTGCTGGACGCGGGCGATCCGGCCGCGCGGCGCTACCTCGGCGCGCCGATCCGCAACTGGCGCGGCCTTGCGACCGGCGAGATGCGCCTTGCCCCCGGCTTCGGGTAAACCCGTCGCGCTACTGCTCGGCGCGGCGCTGCACCGCGACGGCAGCCCCTCGGCGGCGATGCTGCGCCGCACCGCGCATGCTGCCATGCTCTGGCATGCCGGTTCGGTCGGGCGGATCGTGGCAACCGGTGGCGCGGTGCGCCATCCGGTGCCCGAGGCGGCCGTGATGCACCGCCTGCTGCGCGAGGCCGGCGTGCCGGACCGGGCGATCGTGCTGGAAACGGCGTCCCGCAACACCGCGCAGAACATCGCCCTGTCGGCGCCGCTGCTGCCCCCCGGCGCGGCCGTGGTGATCGTGACCGACCGCTTCCACGCCCCGCGCGCCCGCCTGATCGCCCGCGCCCACGGCCTGCCCGCCACGACCGCAAGCCCGGGCCGTAGCACCGGATCACGCCTGCGCCTTGCCCTCGACTGGCTGCGCGAGGGGGCGGCAATCGTCAAGTGGCTGGCCCTGCGCCGCCGAAGCAGCGGCCGCGATATTGACACGAATCGCCCCGGCCGATAGCGCTTGGTGAAACATGAATCATCCATCATGTTTCAGGGGAGGAAGAGATGAGATTACCCATCGCGGCCGCGCTGACCGCCATCGCCCTCGCGCTGCCGGCTGCAGCCGAGATCCGCATCGCCCATGTCTACGACAAGACCGGCGCCCTCGAAGCCTATGCCAAGCAGAGCCATGACGGCCTGATGCTCGGCCTCGAATATGCGACCGGCGGCACCATGACGGTCAACGGCGAGCCCATCGTCGTGATCGAGAAGGACAGCCAGCTCAAGCCCGACATGGGCAAGGCACTGCTGGCCGAGGCCTTCGGCGACGACGACGCCCATATCGCCATCGGCCCGATCGGCTCGGGCGTCGCCCTCGCCATGCTGCCGGTCGCCGAGGAATACGAGCGCATCCTGATCGTCGAACCGGCGGTGGCGGATTCGATCACCGGCGCGGCCTGGAACCGCTATATCTTCCGCACCGGGCGCAACTCGTCGCAGGATGCGATCTCGAACGCCATCGCGCTCGGGCGCGAGGGGGTCAAGATCGCCACGCTCGCGCAGGACTATGCCTTCGGCCGCGACGGCATCGCCGCCTTTCGCGAGGCGCTCGCCGGCACCCCGGCCGAGATCGTGCACGAGGAATACGCCCCCACCGACACGACCGACTTCACCGCCTTCGCCGAACGCATCTTCAACGCGATGAAGGATGTCGAGGGCGAGAAGAAGCTCTTCGTCATCTGGGCCGGCGGCGGCAACCCGATAGGCAAGATCCAGGCGATGGATCCCGGCCGCTTCGGGATCGAACTGGCGACGGGCGGCAACATCCTCGCCGCGATGGCCGCCTACAAGGACTTCCCCGGCATGGAGGGCGCCACCTACTATTACTACGAAATCCCGCAGAACCCGGTGAACGACTGGCTGGTGAAGGAACACATGGCCCGCTTCGGCACCCCACCCGATTTCTTCACCGCCGGCGGCATGGCGGCCGGGATCGCGGCGGTCGAGGCGCTGAAAAAGGCCGGCACGACCGACACCGAGGCGCTGATCGCGGCGATGGAGGGGATGTCGTTCGAGACGCCGAAGGGCACGATGATCTTCCGCGCCGAGGATCACCAGGCGCTGCAGGAAATGTATCACTTCCGCATCAAGGTCGATCCCGCCGTCGCCTGGGCGATCCCCGAACTCGTCCGCGTCATCGGCATCGACGACATGCCTGTGCCCGTGCGCAACCGGCGCTGAGCGCGAAGCGGGCAGCCCTGCCGGCAGGGCCGCCCGCAACCGCGGCCGGCCCGCCGATCCTGCCGCCGGCGAACCTCCTCGCCGCAGCCTCGCCGCTTCATCGTTCTCCAAATACTCCCGGGGGTCCGGGGGGCGGGCCCCCCGGCCTTCCCGCCCACACCCCACCATCGGACCACGCCCATGACCCCCTCGCTCGAAACCCGGCGCCTGACGGTGCGATTCGGCGGCCACGTTGCCGTCGATGCCGTCACCTGCGCCTTCCGCCCCGGCGAGCTTACAGCCATCGTCGGACCCAACGGGGCGGGCAAGACGACCTATTTCAACCTCATCTCGGGCCAGCTCGGCGCCAGCGCCGGCTCCGTCCTGCTGAACGGGCAGGACATCACCCGCGCCTCGGTCCCCGCCCGCACGCGCGCAGGCCTCGGGCGGGCGTTCCAGCTGACCAACCTCTTCCCCGGCCTTTCCGTTCTCGAGAACGTCCGCCTCGTGGTGCAGGCGCGGCAAGGGCGGGGGTTCAACCTCCTGACCGTCGCCGCCCGCCACCGCGACCTGACGGCCGAGGCCGAGGCGCTGGTGGACCGCGTGCGCCTGACTGCGCAGGCGCATCTGCCCGTCGCCGCCCTGCCCCATGGCGACCAGCGCAAGCTCGAGGTCGCGCTGATGCTGGCGCTCAGGCCGCGCGTGTTCATGTTCGACGAGCCGACCGCCGGCATGTCGGTGGACGAGGCGCCGGTGATCCTCAGCCTGATCGCCGAGATCAAGGCCGATCCGGCCGCGACCGTCCTTCTGGTCGAGCACAAGATGGACGTGATCCGCAGCCTCGCCGACCGCATCGTGGTGCTGCACAACGGCGCACTGGTCGCCGACGGCCCGCCGGCCGCGGTCATGGCCAGCGATGTGGTGCGCGAGGCCTATCTGGGGCGGGAGCTGACCGATGTCTGATCTTCTGACACTGGAAGGCGTCGTGACCGACATCGGGCAATACCACATCCTGCACGGGGTGGACCTTGCCGTCCCCGAGGGCGCCGTCACGATGATCCTCGGGCGCAACGGCGCGGGCAAGACGACGACGCTGCGCACGATCATGGGCCTGTGGCGGGCAAAGGCGGGGCGGATCGTGCTCGACGGGCGCGACATCGCCGGGCTGACGCCGGCCGCCATCGCCCGCGCCGGGATCGGCTTCGTCCCCGAGGACATGGGCATCTTCGCCAACCTCACGGTCGAGGAGAACATGGTGCTCGGCGCCGTGTCCGGCCCGATCGACGCGGCGCGCCTCGACTGGCTTCAGGCCGCCTTCCCCCCGCTGCGCACCTTCTGGAAGGCGCCCGCCGGCACGCTGTCGGGCGGGCAGAAACAGATGCTCGCCTGCGCCCGCGCGATGATCGAAAAGCGGCGGCTCTACCTCATCGACGAGCCGTCAAAGGGCCTCGCCCCGGCCATCGTGACCACGCTCGCCCGCGCCCTGCGCGATCTCAAGCAGGGCGGCGCCACCATCGTCCTGGTCGAGCAGAACTTTGCCCTCGCCCGCGCACTCGGCGACCATGCCGCGGTGATGGACGAGGGGCGCACCGTCTGGGCCGGCCCGATGGCCACCCTCGCCGCCGATACCGCCCTGCAATCGCGCCTGATGGGCCTGACGATGGAGCATCCCGGATGACCTCCGCCCCCCGCACCGGCACGGACATCGCCCCCGAACACGCCCCCACCTTCGCGAGGCCGCCGCTGGCGACGCGGATGGAGCCCTGGTGGCCCGCCCTTCTGGTGCCCGCGCTTGTGATCCTCGGCTTCCTCGCCATCCCCAACACGCCAAGCTGGCTGACGCTCACCGTCTCGGGCCTCGCCATGGGCATGATGATCTTCATCATCGCCAGCGGCATGACGCTGATCTTCGGGCTGATGGATGTCATCAACTTCGGCCATGGCGCCTTCGTGTCCTTCGGGGCCTTCGTCGGCGTGTCGGTCCTGCTCGCGCTCGCTGCAATGACCGGGGCGCCGTCGCTCGCGCTCAACCTCGTCGCGCTCGTGCTGGCCGTTCTTGCCGCGATGGCGGTGACGGGGGCGATCGGCTGGGGGTTCGAGCGGGTGATCGT
>JBKBQT010000062.1:0-9299 GCA_046292445.1 Gemmobacter sp. | reverse complement strand
CGCCATTCCACCTCGCTCACGAGGCTCAGAACCTCGCCCAGCTTCGAGCCGCGGATCGGGCTCGCGATCCCCGCCCGGTTCACCAGATGCGCCTTGCCGTCCTTGTCGCGGCCAAAGCCCACATGCATGTCGAAGGGGCACCTGACGAGAAAGAACCGGCTCTCCATCTGGATCACCGCCGGGCACCGCGCGGCCGATTTGGCATGCGCCCGGTTGGTCTGGCGGAAACTCACCCGCTCGGGCGGATCGTAGAGCACCCCGCCCTTGTCCGACGCCCGGAACCAGCCGACCGTGATCGGCCCGGATTTCGGATCGCCCGCCTCCCGCACCAGATTGACCGCAATCTCCATGCTCCAGCCTCCCTGCCCCGCCACCCGGTCCGGCGACCTGTCCAGCGGATGGACCGCCCGCGCCGCCGCGCGATGCTGGGAAATCCAGCCCCCGCCCGCAAGGCCAAAGACACATCGGCCCGATCGTCGCCGCGAAACCGGCGCCCCGTCTCCGCCACCCGCGTCACAGACCGCACCGGCCCCGCGCTCCGCCGCGTCCCGCGAATGCCCCGGCCCTGCAACGCGCAGCCCGACGACCAGACTTCACTGTTCCAGAAATACTCCCGCCGGAGGCTCCCGCACTCTCCGCCCCGCGCCGGGGTTGCTCCCGGCGCCCGGCCGCTGCATCGTGCCGCCGAACGGAAGGATAGGCCGATGCAAGCCCCCGAAGACCGCCTCATCGTCGCCCTCGACGTCCCTCACGCCGCCGCCGGCCTCGCCCTCGCCGACCGGCTCGGCGATGCGGTGTCGTTCTACAAGATCGGCCTCGGGATGCTGACGACCGGCGGTCTCGGCCTTGCGCGCGAACTCAAGGACGATCGCGGCAAGCGCGTGTTCCTCGACCTCAAGCTCTTCGACATCGGCGCGACGGTCGAGGCGGCGGTGCGCGGCCTTGCGGCCTTCGATCTCGATTTCCTGACCGTGCAGGGCGATCCCCAGATCGTGCGCGCCGCAGCCCAGGCCAAGGGCGGGATGAAGATCCTCGCCGTCACCGTCCTCACCTCGCTCGACCGCGCAGACCTCGACGCCAACCTCATCCGCGCCGGTGCTGTCGGCGACGTGGTGCTCGCCCGCGCCCGCGCCGCCTTCGAGGCCGGCGCGGACGGCGTCATCGCCAGCGGACAGGAGGCGGCGGCGATCCGAGCCCTGCCCGAGGCGCGGGGCAAGCTCATCGTCACCCCCGGCATCCGCCCCGCCGATGCCGCGGCGGGCGACCAGAAACGCACCATGACCCCGGCCGAGGCGCTGCGCGCCGGCGCCGATCACATCGTGGTCGGCCGCCCGATCTGGGGCGCCGCCGATCCGCGCGGCGCGGCGCTGGCGCTGCGGGGCAGCATGGGCTGAGGGGCCCGGGGGCTCGCTTCAGTTGTCGTTGATGTCCCGGTCGATCCGCTTGACCTGCCCCGCCCGCGTCCCGAGCGCGCGCCGCATCCCGAACCAGGCCGCCACCGACAGCGCCGCGAACACCACCGCATCGACAGGCAGCGTCGCGCCCAATACCCCGGCCCAGACGAGCCCGCCCGTCACCACACCGCCGACCGCGAAACCGAGGAACAGATACCCCGGCGCGAACAGCTCCAGCCCCGCGAGCACGAGCCCGAGGACAACCCAGCCCCACCAGATCATTCCCGCCGGCCCTTGAGCATGCGGAACGCATCGGCGAAGGCGTCGAGCGCCTGCGCCGGCACGATGATCGTCTGCTTGCCCGCGCCCTGCCCGACCGCGGTGAGCGCCTCGACCTGCTTGAGCGCGACCTGATACTGCGCCGCCTCGATCCCGTTTTCCTTGATCGCCTCGGCGATCACCCCCGTGGCATAGGCCTCGGCATCGGCGAGCACACGGCGCGCCTTCGCCTCCTGCTCGGCGGCGTAAAGCTCCCCGTCCGCCTGCAGCTCGACCGCCCGCCGCTTGCCCTCGGCCTCGGTCACCAGCGCCCGCCGCGCGCGTTCCGCGTTGAGCTGCTGGAGCATCGCCGCCCGCGTCGCATCGTCGAGGTTCACGTCGAGGATCTCGGCCCGCGTCACCTCCACCCCCCAGTCATCGACCATCGCCGACACCTGCTCGCGCACCCGGTCGATAAGCTGGCTGCGGTTGGACTGCACCTGATCGAGTTCGAGCTTGCCGATCTCGGACCGCACGATCCCCGCCACCGTGGTCGCGATTGCCGCATCCACATCCCGGATGCGATAGACGGTCTTTTCCGGCTCGGTGATGCGATAGAATACGCTCGTCTCGACCTTGACCAGCACGTTGTCGGTGGTGATCGCATCCTGGCTCGCGGTCGGCAGCTGCCGCTCCAGCACGCTGATCCTGTGCGCCACCGTGTCGATGAAGGGGAAGATCAGGTTGATCCCCGGCCCCAGCACGCTTTGCAGCCGGCCAAACCGCTCCACCACATATTTCTCGCTCTGCGGCACGACCCGCACGCCGAGGAACACCGCAAGGATCACCACCGCGGCCAGCACCAGCCAGACCGCGTTCAGCCCGAGGAAATCGTCCATCATCCTGCCCTTCGACGGATTCGTTGCCCGGTCACCCTGCCACCAGCCGGAGGCCCTCGCCACTGGCAACCGATAGCGCCGGCCCGATCGACCGTGGCGGGGGGCCCGCCCGCCTCACGGTTCACGCCCGGCCCGATCGCTCTTGCCGCGCGGCGATCGCCGGTGCGCCCGTGCCCACATCGACACCGCAAGCGCCGGGATCAAGACCACGGCCCAGCCCGCCGCATTGAGCAGCGTCAGCCGCAGCTTCATCTCGCCCGGCATGTCGGGCGACAGCCAGAGTGCCACATGGGCGCCGATCACGAGCGCCGCGAGGGCGCCGAGCCCGAGCATGGTCCTTGTGCGCATGTGGGGAAGCTAGCGCAAAACCGGCGCGCGGCGACGGCTATTCGGGGGCGGCCGTGGCCGGCCGCCCCATCGCCTTCCGGCTCAGAGCAGAAAGTCGGCGTCGTCGAGATTGCCCTGCCGCACCCCGCGCAGGACGATCGTCGTCTCGGCCCCGAATGCGTCGAGGTCGATCGTGGCGACCCTGCGCGCCTGCGTGATCGCCCCTGCATCGCGCAGCGCCTCGAGCGAGGCGATGCCGTAGCCGCGCAGGTCGAGCCGGTCCTCGCCCGGGGTGAAATCGGTGATCACGTCGCGCCCCGCATCGCCGCGGAACACGAACACATCGCGCCCCGCCCCGCCGGTGAGCAGATCGTTCCCCGGCCCGCCGATCAGCCGGTCGTTCCCGTCGCCGCCGTCGAGCACATCGCGCCCGCGCCCGCCCGCGAGCGTATCGTTGCCGCCCAGGCCCATGAGCGTGTCCCGCCCGCCCCGGCCGTAAAGCGCCTCGGGCAGGTCGGTGCCGGTCATCAGGTCGGCCCCCCGGCCGCCGGCGCGGTCGTTGTCATGGATCGCCGCGACCCCGGCGGTGCCGCCGATGGGCGCGATCAGCGTCGGCGGGATCGCCCCGGTGAGGTTGAGAAAGATCGTCTCGACCGGCTCGACCTTGGAATCGCCCAGCGTGCGCACGAGCACCGCGGCCTTGGTCTGGCCCGGCGCGAAGGTGACGCTGCCCGAGGTTGCGACATAATCCTGCCCTGCCTTCGCGGTGCCGTTGGCCGTGGTATAGCCCAGCGTCGTCGCCTCGCCGAAGGGGCGCGAGATCTCGATGACGAACACCGCGTCCGTCTGGCCGCGGTCGTCCTCGACCACGTCCGAGGCATGGATGAACACCGACCGCTTGAGGTTCGTGCCGTCGTCGTCGAGGATGAAGGCGGCATCGCGCAGGATGCGCGCCGCCCCGGCGAAGACAGCGCCCGCGGGATCGAAGAGTTCGACCATGAAGGCCTTGTCGGTCTCGGGCGTGGCGTCATTGAACGCGCCGGGGATCAGGATCGTCTTGGATGTCTCGCCCGGTGCGAAGGTCAGCGTGCCGGTGCGGGCGGTGAAGTCGGTGCCCGCGGCCGCGGTGCCGGGAACCGTCCGGTATCCGACCGTGACATTGTCGACCGCAGCCTGCGACAGGGTCACGGTGAAGGGAACGCCGGTGCTCCAGGCCGAGCCTTCGGTCGTGTTGTGCCCGGCGATCGACACCACGGGCAGCACGCCGCCAGCATCGTCGTCGAGGATGGTCGCCGTGCCGACCGCGCCCGCGCCGCCTCCGGCGATGTTGGCGTCCGGCGTCACGACAAGATGAAAGAACTCGGACGGCTCGATCCGCATGTCGCCGCGGACCTCGACCGCGACGACGGCCTTGGTCTGGCCGGCCTCGAAGGTCACGGTGCCCGATTTGGCAATATAGTCGGACCCGGCGCGGGCGCTGCCGTCGGCGGTGGTGTAGGCGTAGGTCAGCGGCACCGCCGATGGGCGCGAGATCTCGATCTCGAACACCGCCTCGGTCCGGCCCGTATCGCCTTCCAGCAGCACGGGCGAGGACACGAACATCGTGCGCTTGAGGTTCGTGCCGTCGTCATCGAGCACGAAGGCCGTCTCCCGCAGAACCGCGGCATTGCCGGCCAGCGAACCACCCGTCGGGTCGAAGAATTCCACCACCAGCGCCTTGTCCACCTCGGCCACGGCGTCGTTGAACGTGCCGGGGATGGTGAGCCGCTGCGATGTCGTGCCGGGGGCAAAGGTGATCGTGCCGGTCCGGGGCACGAAATCGGCGCCCGCAAGGGCGGTGCCCGACAGGACGCGATAGCCGACCGTCACATTGTCGAACGAGGCGCGCGACAGGAACAGATCGTAGGTGATGCCCGTGCTCCAGGCCGAGGCTTCGGTCGCATTGTGCCCGAGGACCGAGATGGTCGGCTGCGTGCCGCCCGCGTCGTTGTCGAAGACCACGCCCGTGGCGACCGATCCGGCACCGCCGTCGGCGATGCTGTCGTCGGTCGTCACGATCAGGAAGAACGACTCCGACGGCTCGACCACCGTATCGCCGAGGATCGGAACGCTGACCGTTGCCTTTGTCTGGCCCGGCGGGAAGGTGATCGTGCCCGACCGCGCGAGATAGTCGCTGCCCGCCGTGGCGCTGCCGTCGGCCGTTGCGAAATCGAAGCTCAACGTCGATGAAGCCGGGCGCGAGATCGCGATGTCGAACACCGCCTGCCGCTGGCCGCTGTCGGTCTCGACGATCACCGGGTCGGACACGAAGAGCCCGCGCTTGAGGCCCGCCCCATCGTCGTCATTGATGAACGCCAGTTCCCGGATCGCCCGGGCGTTGCCGGCAAAGACACCGCCCTGCGGGTCGAACAGTTCGAGCCGGAACGCCTTGTCGAGTTCGGCCACCGCGTCGTTGAACGTGCCGAGAACGAGGATCGTCTTGGACGTCTCCCCGGGCGCGAAGGTCAGGGTGCCGGTGCGCGGCGCGAAATCCGCGCCGGCCATCGCCGTGCCGGACAGGGTGCGATACTGCACGCTCACCACATCGGGCGCGGCGGCGGACAGCGAGACGACGAAGGGCACCCCGACGCTCCAGGCCTGCGCCTCGGTCACGGCGATCACGCCGGGTGTCGCGGCAAAGGAAATTGTAACGCTCATCGAAATGCCCCCATTTCTATGCGGCCTTCAAGCGGTGACTCGCTTCCGCCGCGACGGTGCCTGTGCAATCGTGCTCGGGTCAACGCCGAATGATGCGGCGAGGTGCGTTTCAATTCCCGGTTGCGCCGACGCTTCAGCCCGCGTGCAGGCTCGGCGCGTCGATCGCCGCAAAGCCGTAGTGCCGCAGCCAGCGGACATCGGATTCAAAGAAGGCCCGCAGGTCGGGGATGCCGTATTTCAGCATCGCGATGCGGTCGATCCCCATGCCGAAGGCAAAGCCCTGCCACTGGTCGGGGTCGATCCCGCCCGCGGCGAGCACCTTGGGATGCACCATGCCCGACCCCAGCACCTCGAGCCAGCCATCGCCCTCGCCGACGCGCAGCTGCCCGCCCACCCAGGAACACTGGATGTCCACCTCGGCCGAGGGCTCGGTGAAGGGGAAATGCGAGGCGCGGAACCGGGTGCGCACCGGGCGGCCGAAATAGGCGCCGAAGAATTCCTCGAGCACCCACTTGAGGTTCGCCATCGAGATGTCGCGGTCGATCGCCAGCCCCTCGATCTGGTGGAACATCGGGGTATGCGTCTGGTCCATGTCCATGCGGTAGACGCGGCCCGGCGCGATCACCCGGATCGGCGCGCCCTGCGCCTGCATCGCGCGGATCTGGACGGGCGAGGTATGGGTGCGCAGCACATGCGGCGGGCGGTCGTCGCCGGCTGCGCGGTGCAGGAAGAACGTGTCATGTTCCTGCCGCGCTGGGTGTTCGGGCGCGATGTTGAGCGCGTCGAAATTGTACCAGTCGGTTTCCACCTGCGGCCCCTCGGCGACGCGGAACCCCATGTCGGCGAAGATGGCCGTGCATTCCTCGGTCACCTGGCTGACCGGATGGACCGTGCCCTGCCGCCGCGGCCGGGCCGGCAGCGTCAGGTCGAGCCATTCGGACGCCAGCCGCGCCTCGAGCGCCGCATCGGCGAGCGCTGCCTTGCGCGCCCGCAGCGCCGCGTCGATCTCGTCCTTGAGCGCGTTGTAGGCGGGGCCGGCGATCGCGCGGTCCTCGGGCGTCATCCGGCCAAGCTCGCGCATCATCAGCGCGATCTCGCCCTTCTTGCCGAGCGCGGCGAGGCGGATGTCCTCGATCGCCGCCTCGTCGGCCGCAGCGGCGATGCCGCCGAGATACTTCGCGCGCAGGGTGTCGAGCCCGTCCATGTCCGCCTCCGGCCGATGCGCGCCCGTGCTAGCGGCGGCCAATGCCCATTGCAAGCCTAGCCCGCCACCTGCGGCCCGTGCCGCAGGACGACGGGCACCACCAGGTCCTCCTCGTCGGTCAGGTGCCGGTCGAGCAGCCGCTCGATTCCGTCCAAAGCGGCAAGGAACCGCCCCGCCGCATCCTGCAGGGCCGGGCCGTCCCGCCAGACGGTCAGCGCGCCGTTGGCCGCCGCGACGAAGGCCGCGATCTCGCCCTCCAGCGCCTGATGGTCGCGGTCGAGCAGGGCGAAGCCCGCGGCAAGGCGCGGTTCCGCAGCCGCGAGCAGGGGGAAGTAATGCGCATCCTCGATGTGATGATGCCCCTCGAGATCGGCAACGAAACGCCCGCCTGCGCGCGACAGCCGCGCGGCAAAGGCGTCGGCGGCGCGGCTCCCGTCCAGCAGCGCCTGCGTTTCGGCCCGCATCAGCGCGGTGAGGCGGCGGAAGGTCAGGTGCCGGTCGAGCCAGAACGACACGAGGCCGTCGAAATGCCGATGCACCGGCCAGCCCGCGCGCGGGTATTCGGCCAGTAGCGCGCGCAGGGCGTCGGGAAGGGCGGTGCGGGCGGCGAGCGGATGGTCTGACATGCCCGGCAGATCGGATGGGCGCGGCCCGGCGTCAAGCCTCGATAAACACACCGTTGCTGTGCGCGAAACAGGCTGCCCCTTGCGCAGCGCCGTCGGCGCCGCCACCCTGAGCGGAGCATCTGGAGTCAGGCCATGCCGCCTGCGCCAACCTGCCGTGACCCGGCAAGGTGGTTCCCGAAAGGGGATGCGGCCCGCGCGGCGCGCTTGCGCCAAGGCAACCAAGGGGTCGGCACGCAAGGCATCGTCTGATCCGCAAACGAAGGAGATGACGATGCTGCACGACACGGCCCTGATGCGCGCCTATGCCGCGACCGATTTCGTGGTCGCCGCCGGGCCCATGGGCGTTCTGAGAATTGGCGAGGATGGCGCGGGCGCGGCCGCCCTTCTGCGCCGCTGCGACGCCGTCATCTCGGGCTAGAACCCTTTCTGCGAGACCGACATCGCCGGGCGCAGCAGCCCGAACGACCCCCATGCGGCGATCCGCCGCCTCGGGCGCAAGACGCGCCCGGTCTGGGGCGTGCCCCGTGCCGGAGACTGGCCGCCCGAGCAGAGCACTTTCGTGCTCGACTGCACCGAGGCCGAGGCGGCGCGCATCGCCTGTGGGGCGCGGCAGAACGCCCATGTCTGGATCGAGGCAGGGCAAGTGCCGGAACTGCGGCTGACGGTGCCGGGCTGCCTCGTCGTCGCCGCCCGCCGAACGTCTGACCGCGCGCCCACGGAACTCGCCTGCCTGACCGAAGAGGGCGGGGCGCTGTGGCTGTCGCTGCGCCGCTATGCGGTGCTGGCCACCTTCGGGCGGCACCCGTGGTATGCAGCCCCCGACATGATCGACGGAAATATCGTCGCGGGCATCGACCTTACGCCCGAACCGCGCAGCGGCCTTGTTGTCGGTGGCCCGATGGCGCTGGTGCCGGTCGAACGGGTGGACCTTTCCCGCCCGCTCGAGGCGCTGCCGTGGTTCTTGCGGCTCGGCTGGGTCGCCGGGCACGATCGGCTCTGCGCCGTGCTCGGCATATGAACGAAACCGGCCCCGCCCGTCGCCGGGCGGGGCCGTCGTGCAGATGCCGGCCGATCAGGCCGGGATGGCAGCGCGGGCGTGCGCCGCGATCGTGTTGAAGGCCTCGGGCTCGTGCACAGCGAGATCGGCGAGCACCTTGCGGTCCACCTCGATCCCGGCGAGGGCAAGGCCGTTGATGAAGCGCGAATAGGTCAGCGCCGGGTCAAAGGCGCGGACGGCAGCGTTGATCCGCTGGATCCACAGCGCGCGGAACTGCCGCTTGCGCACCTTGCGGTCGCGGGTGGCATATTGCTGCGCCTTGTCCACCGCCTGCGTGGCGGTGCGGAAGTTGGTGGACCGGGCGGCATAATAGCCCTTGGCCTTCTTGATGACCTTGCGGTGGGCGGCATGGGTGACGACGCCGGATTTGACACGGGACATGGGGCGCTCTCCTTACCGGTCGTAGGGCATGTATTTCTTGACGATCTTCGTGTCCTGCGGCGAGAGCAGCATCGTGCCCGTCGCCTCGCGGACGAATTTCGTCGTGCGCTTGATCATGCCGTGACGCTTGCCGGCGACGCCCGCCTTGGCCCGGCCGGTGGCGGTAAAGGTGAACCGCTTCTTGGCCGCCGATTTGGTCTTCATCTTGGGCATTTCGATCTCCAGTCGTTACAGGCGCGACTCGGCATGCCGCATCGGCCGGCCGCGCAGGATGAACGGGGGGCTTACACGCTCCGGCGCGGCGGCGCAAGACCGGATCGCCCGGCCCGAAGGCGGGGGGGGGGGGGCGCTAGCGCAGGTAGCGGGCGAACACGCGCCCGAAGGCGTCCGGGATACCGGCGATAGTGTAACCGCCCGGTCGTTGCGAGACCGCCACGGCGATCAGCACGGCCGCGA
>JBKBQT010000061.1:0-9516 GCA_046292445.1 Gemmobacter sp. | reverse complement strand
TGATCCTGTCGCTCGCGCTGTCGCCGGTCACGCTGGCGGGCTGCGATACGCTTCAGGCGGTCACGCAGCGCGGCGCGCGCCCCGACACGCCGCTGCCCTATCGCACCCGCCTGACCCGCGAGGCGGACCGGCGCGATATCGTGATCGCGGTCGAGAATCGCGGCGCAGGACTGGACGAGGTGCGCGAATCGGTGCGCTTCGAGGCCACGCGCCATTGCCTTGCGGCGGTCGGCAGTTCGCAGACCGAATGGGAGACAGACGCGGCCACGGGCGATTGGGCCTATGCGGCGGACGGCGCGCGCCTTGTGTTCCGCGCGCGCTGCATCGGCGGGGTCTAGGGGCGCGGTGCGGGCCGAGGCATGATGTCGCGCATCGGGCGTGGGCAAAGGGCCCCGGTCGGGTGTATGAGGATGCTGCGCTGCGGCGTTCGTGGCGGCCGGCCGGATCGGCGGCGCCGCGGTGGCGGGTCGGGCGCGGCGGTGGTGAACCGATGATGACAAAGGACGTGGCCCATGGCTAACCTCAAGGCCATCTCGATCGACGGCATCGTGGTCGAGGTCGATCCTGCGATGACGATCATCCAGGCGGCCGAGGTCGCGGGGATCGAGATCCCGCGCTTCTGCTACCACGAGCGGCTGAGCATCGCCGGCAACTGCCGGATGTGTCTGGTCGAGGTGAAGGGCGGACCGCCCAAGCCCGCCGCGTCCTGCGCGATGCAGGTGCGCGACCTTCGCCCGGGGCCGAACGGCGAGCCGCCGCAGGTGTTCACCAATACCCCCATGGTCAAGAAGGCGCGCGAGGGGGTGATGGAGTTCCTGCTCATCAACCATCCGCTCGACTGCCCGATCTGCGATCAGGGTGGCGAATGCGACCTGCAGGACCAGGCGATGGCTTACGGTGTCGATTTCAGCCGCTACCGCGAGCCCAAGCGCGCGAGCGAGGATCTCGATCTCGGCCCGCTGGTCGAGACGCACATGACCCGCTGCATCTCCTGCACGCGCTGCGTGCGGTTCACGACCGAGGTGGCGGGCGTCACGCAGATGGGCCAGACGGGCCGCGGCGAGGATGCCGAGATCACCTCCTACCTGAACGAGACGCTGGCGAGCAACCTGCAGGGCAACATCATCGACCTGTGCCCGGTCGGTGCGCTGACCTCCAAGCCCTATGCCTTTACCGCCCGGCCCTGGGAGCTGACCAAGACCGAGACCATCGACGTGATGGATGCGATGGGGGCAAGCATCCGCGTGGACACCAAGGGGCGCGAGGTGATGCGCATCCTGCCGCGCAACCACGACGGCGTGAACGAGGAATGGATCAGCGACAAGACCCGCTTCGTCTGGGACGGGCTGAGGCGCCAGCGGCTCGACCGGCCCTATCTGCGGATGGACGGCAAGCTGCGTGCCGTGAGCTGGCCGCAGGCGCTTGCGGCAGCGGCCGATGCGCTGCGCAAGGGCAAGGTCGCCGGGCTCGTGGGCGATCTCGCACCCGTCGAGGCGGCGTTTGCGCTCAAGGCGCTGGTCGAGGGGATGGGCGGCGCGGTGGAATGCCGCACCGACGGCGCGGTGCTGCCGCCCGGCAACCGCGGGGCCTATGCGGGCACGGCGCGGATCGCGGATATCGACCGCGCCCGCACGATCCTGCTGATCGGGACCAACCCGCGGCTCGAGGCGCCGGTGCTCAATGCGCGCATCCGCAAGGCCTGGCTCGCCGGGGCGCGGATCGGGCTGATCGGGCCGGCGGCGGATCTGACCTATGATTACCACCACTTCGGCGACGGCCGCGCGGCGCTGGCCGATCTGGTCGGCAAGGTGACGGAAAAGCCCGACACGCTGGTCATCGTCGGCATGGGCGCGCTGGCCGCGCCCGATGGCGCGGCGGTGCTCGCACAGGCAGCGGCCTATGCGGCGGGCGCCGGGGCGGGGCTGCTGGTGTTGCACACGGCCGCCTCGCGGGTGGGGGCGATGGATGTCGGCTGCACCGCCGAGGGCGGGCTGGCCGGCGCGCTCGACGGCGCGGCGGCGGTTCTGGCGCTCGGCGTGGACGAGATCGACCTGCCCGCGGGGCCGACCGTCATCTACCAGGGCAGCCACGGCGACCGCGGCGCGCACCGGGCCGACATCATCCTGCCCGCCGCCGCCTGGACCGAGGAGAACGGCCTCTTCGTCAATCTCGAGGGCCGCCCGCAGCTTGCCTTCCGCGCCGGCTTTCCGCCGGGCGAGGCCAAGGAGAACTGGGCGATCCTGCGCGCGCTGTCGGGCGAGCTCGGCCGCCCGCAGCCGTGGGACAGCCTTGCCGCCCTGCGCCAGGCGCTTGTCAAGGCGCATCCGCATCTGGCGCGGATCGACGATGTGGCGGACAAGATGCTCGGCCCGCTCGACCCGGGACAGATGGGGTCGGGGGCCTTCGGGGTCGCGGTCGCCGATTTCTATCTGACCAACCCGGTCGCCCGCGCCTCGGCGCTGATGGGCGAGTTGTCGGCGCTGGCCGCGGCCCGCGCCGCGCGGCCGCTTGCGGCGGAGTGATGCGGATGGTCGCGCTCGCCGCCCTCGCCATGCTCGGCGCCTGCAACGGCAGCGAAGGCGCGTCGCGCGCCCTCGCCTACGAGGGGATCGAGACGCGGCTGATGGACGGCGATCTGGTGAATTTCCGCGTCGCCGTGCGCGGCGCGCGCGACCGGGCGCAGGTGGCCGACTATGCCGCCTGTGCCGCGGCGCAATACGCGCTCATCCGCGGCTATGGCTTCGCGCGGCATGTCCGCACGGCGGTCGATCAGACGGGTTCCCTCTGGCGCGGGGATGCGGTTTACGTCATCTCGCCTACGCTGCCGCGCGGCGTGGCGACGATCGATGCAGAGGTCACGGTGCGCGACTGCGGTGCGCGCGGCATACCGACGGTGTGAGGGGCGGATGGACGGGTTTCTTCAGTCGGGGGCGGGGGTCGCGCTGGTGATTGCGGCGCAGAGCCTGCTGGTCATCGGCTTTGTCATGGTGAGCCTGCTCTTCCTCGTCTACGGCGACCGCAAGATCTGGGCGGCGGTGCAGATGCGGCGCGGGCCGAACGTGGTCGGCGCCTGGGGCCTGCTGCAGACGGTGGCCGATGCGCTGAAATATGTCGTCAAGGAAATCGTCGTGCCGGCGGGGGCCGACCGGCCGGTGTTCTTCCTCGCCCCGCTCCTGTCCTTCGTGCTCGCGGTGCTCGCCTGGGCGGTGATCCCGTTCGATCAGGGCTGGGTGCTGGCCGATATCAACGTGGCGATCCTCTTCGTCTTTGCCGTCTCCTCGCTCGAGGTCTACGGCGTCATCATGGGGGGATGGGCGTCGAATTCGAAATACCCCTTCCTCGGCTCGCTGCGCTCGGCGGCGCAGATGATCTCCTACGAGGTGTCGCTGGGCCTCATCATCATCGGGATCATCATTTCCACCGGGTCGATGAACCTGACGGCCATCGTGCAGGCACAGGATACCGGATGGGGCCTCTTCGGCTGGTATTGGCTGCCGCATTTCCCGATGGTGTTCCTGTTCTTCATCTCGGCCCTGGCCGAGACGAACCGCCCGCCGTTCGACCTGCCCGAGGCGGAATCGGAACTCGTCGCCGGGTTCATGGTCGAATATTCCTCGACCCCCTACCTTTTGTTCATGGCGGGCGAGTATATCGCCATCTTCCTGATGTGCGCGCTGATGAGCCTTCTGTTCTTCGGCGGCTGGCTCTCGCCGGTGCCGTTCCTGCCGGACGGGGCGCATTGGATGATCGTCAAGATGGCGTTCTTCTTCTTCCTGTTCGCCATGGTGAAGGCCATCGTCCCCCGCTATCGCTACGACCAGCTGATGCGGATCGGCTGGAAGGTGTTCCTGCCGCTGTCGCTCGGCTGGGTGGTGGTGATCGCGTTCCTCGCCAAGTTCGAGGTGATGGGCGGGCTCTGGGCGCGGTGGGCCGTGGGGGGGTGAGGATGAGGATGGCCGCAGACACCGTTGCGTGGGGCTGTGGACCGGGCCCGAGAGCGCAGCGCCGCAGACCGCCCGCCCGGCAGCAAAGGATCGACCGATGACCCAGATCGACTGGACCCGCGCCACCCGCTATTTCCTCCTGATGGATTTCATCAAGGGCTTCGGCCTTGGGATGAAATATTTCTTCGCGCCCAAGACGACGCTCAACTACCCGCACGAAAAGGGCCCGCTGTCGCCGCGGTTCCGGGGCGAGCATGCTTTGCGCCGCTATCCCAACGGCGAGGAACGCTGCATCGCCTGCAAGCTGTGCGAGGCGGTGTGCCCGGCGCAGGCGATCACCATCGACGCCGAGCCGCGCGAGGACGGCAGCCGCCGGACCACGCGCTACGACATCGACATGACCAAGTGCATCTACTGCGGCTTTTGCCAGGAGGCCTGCCCGGTCGATGCCATCGTCGAGGGGCCGAATTTCGAATTCTCGACCGAAACGCGGGAAGAGCTGTTCTATACCAAGGAGCGCCTGCTTGCGAACGGCGACCGCTGGGAGGCCGAGATCGCCCGCAACCTCGAACTCGACGCGCCCTACAGATGACGGGCTTCGTGCAGACACTGGCCGGCGGTGTGGTCGGGGCCGGTGCGGTCCTCGCGGCGCAGTTCGTGCCCGGGGTCGTGGCGCCGGCTGCCCCGGATCCGGCAGAGGTCGCCGCACCGGTGGCGGGCGGCTTCGGCCCCGGGGCCATCCTGCTGGCCGGTGCGCCCGACGCCTGCCCGCCAGCTTGGCCGGCGGGCGGGGCGGTGACGCTGCTGACGGATCCGGATTATGTGCTGGTCGAGGGGCAGGGGCGCGCCAATCCGGGTCTGTTGACCACCTCGACCGCCGGCTTTGCCAATGTCCGTTTCACCCTCTGCATCCATGAGGCCGCGCCATGATCCCGTCGCTCTGGTTCGCGCCCTGGCAGGTAATGGCCGCGATGGCACCGGGTCTCTGCGGCCCCGCCCGCGTGACCTTCGCGCCGCCGGCTGCGCTTTTCGGCCCCTTCGCGCCGGTCTGGGCCATCGCCATGGACCCCGGCCGCAACCCCTGGATCGCCTTCGGCGCCAGCTTCGGGCCGCTGTCCTTCGCCGTCCGGCAGGGGGAGCGCGAGGCATGAGCGAAGCCTGGACAAAGATGATGCAGACCATGCTGGACAACAGCCAGCAGATGGCGCGCGCCTTCAACCCGGCGCTGGAAACCTTCCGCGTCAAGGGGTTCGAGGATCTCATCCCGACGATGTCGAAGGATTTCATGGAAATGGCCTTCGGGCGCACCTTCAACCGCGAGGGGCTCGATGCCAAGACGCGGATGCTGGTGACCATCGCCGCGCTGACCGTGCTCGGCGCGCAGGCCGAGCCGCAGCTCAAGCTGTCGATCCGCCATGCGCTCGAGGCCGGGGCGACGCGGCGCGAGATTGCCGAGGTCATCTATCAGATGAGCATGTTCGGCGGCCTGCCCGCGATGCAGAAGGCGCTCGAGATCGCGCAGGACGTGTTCGGCCAGAACGAGGAGAAGGGCGCATGACCGTCGTTGACCTGGCCTTCTATGCCTTTGCGCTCGTGACGGTAACGGCGGGCCTGTTCGTCGTCGTGGCGCGCAACCCGGTCCATTCGGTGCTCTGGCTGATCCTCGCGTTCTTTTCGGCGGCGGGTCTCTTCGTGCTGCTGGGGGCCGAGTTCGTGGCGATGCTTCTCATCATCGTCTATGTCGGCGCGGTTGCGGTCCTGTTCCTGTTCGTGGTCATGATGCTCGATGTCGATTTCGCAGCCCTCAAGGGCGAGATGGCGCGCTACATGCCCATCGCGATGCTGGTGGGGGTCGTGCTGCTGATGCAGTTCGCGCTGGCCTACGGGGCATGGGTGCAGGCGGATGGTGCGCTCGGCCTGCGCGCAGCGCCGACGCCGGATATCGCCGAGGTCGAGAATACCCGGGCGCTCGGCCTCGTGCTCTACGACCGGTATATCCTGCTGTTCCAGACCGCCGGGCTCATCCTGCTGGTCGCGATGATCGGGGCGATCGCGCTGACGCTGCGGCACCGGGTGGGGATCAAGCGGCAGAACGTTCTCGCCCAGATGTACCGCGACCCGGCCAAGGCGATGGAGTTGCGGGACGTCAAGCCGGGGCAGGGGCTGTGAGCGCAGCCGCCCCCTTCGCCGCGGCCGTGCTGGGCGTTGCGGCCGCCGCCGCATGGGCCGAAGTGCCGCCGCCCGCCTGCGAGGGGATGGAGGCGGGCATGGTGACCCATCGCCTGACGATCCTCGACCCCGCGACGGGGGGGAGCGGCATCACGCTCGAGCGGTATCAGGTGGACATGCAGCCCGATGGCTCGCCGCAGGGGGTCTACCGCGCCCTGCCGGCGCCGGTCCCGGCGCTCGACGGGTTCTTCGGGGTGCGGGTGGTGCATTGCGCCAGCGGGGCGTTCCATGCGATCGACACGCAGCAATCGCCCGAGACCGTCGCGGCAGCCCTGGCAGCGACCGAGCATCTGCGCGCCGAGGTGCAGGCCGGCCGGCGCGTCGGGCAGGCCGCACTTTCGGCGGCGGTGCGCGCGGTCTATGGCAGGACGGTCCAACTGCGCGAGACGGACGAGACCTGCGGCTGCGCCGCCGCGTTCCCGGATCTGCGGCCGCAGGGGATGACGCCCTTCGGCGCGCGGGGCGACACGAGACACTGAACTGGCTCAGCGGGCAGGCAAGGACCCGGGAGAGGGAACGGACGATGGTGGGACTGGAACATTACCTGACGGTGGCGGCGGCGCTGTTCGTCATCGGCATCTTCGGCATCTTCCTGAACCGGAAGAACATTATCGTCATCCTGATGTCGATCGAGCTGATGCTTCTGGCGGTCAACATCAACCTTGTCGCCTTCTCGTCCTTCCTCGGCGATCTGGTCGGGCAGGTGTTCACGATGTTCGTGCTGACGGTCGCGGCGGCCGAGGCGGCGATCGGCCTTGCGATCCTTGTCACCTTCTTCCGCAACCGGGGCACGATCGACGTCGAAGACGTCAATGTGATGAAGGGCTGAACCCATGGCCACGATCATCCTTCTGGCGCCGCTGGTCGGCGCGCTGATTGCCGGGTTCCTTTGGCGCGGCATCGGCGAGATGGCGGCGCAGGTGATCGCCACGGGCCTTGTGTTCCTCGGCGCGCTGCTGTCCTGGATCGTGTTCCTGACCCATGACGGGGTGACGACGCAGGTGATGCTGCTGCGCTGGATCGACAGCGGGTCCTTCGTCGCCGACTGGGCGATCCGGGTGGACCGGCTGACGGCGATCATGCTCGTCGTGGTCAATTCCGTCTCGGCGCTCGTGCATCTCTACAGCTTCGGCTACATGGCGCATGACGACAACTGGCGGGAGGGGGAGCACTACAAGGCGCGGTTCTTCGCCTATCTGTCGTTCTTCACCTTCGCCATGCTCATGCTGGTGACCTCCGACAACCTCGTGCAGATGTTCTTCGGCTGGGAAGGGGTGGGGGTCGCGTCCTATCTGCTGATCGGCTTCTACTACCGCAAGGCGAGCGCGAATGCCGCGGCGATCAAGGCTTTCGTGGTCAACCGGGTGGGCGACTTCGGCTTTGCGCTCGGCATTTTCGCGTTGTTCTACCTGACGGATTCGGTGCGCTTCGACGATGTCTTCGCCGCCGCGCCGCAACTGGCCGAGACCGAGCTTCGGTTCCTGTGGGCCGACTGGAACGCGGCGAACGTGATCGGGGTGCTGCTGTTCATCGGGGCGATGGGCAAGTCGGCGCAGCTTTTCCTGCACACCTGGCTCCCCGATGCGATGGAGGGGCCGACACCGGTTTCGGCCCTGATCCATGCCGCAACGATGGTGACGGCGGGCGTGTTCCTCGTCTGCCGGATGTCGCCGGTCTACGAATACGCGCCGGATGCGACGGCCTTCATCACCGTGCTCGGCGCCTGCACGGCGTTCTTTGCCGCAACCGTCGGCCTTGTGCAGAACGACATCAAGCGGGTGATCGCCTATTCGACCTGCTCGCAGCTCGGTTACATGTTCGTGGCCGCGGGCGTGGGGGTCTATTCGGTGGCGATGTTCCACCTCTTCACCCATGCCTTCTTCAAGGCGATGCTGTTCCTCGGGGCCGGGTCGGTCATCCACGCCACCCATCACGAGCAGGACATGCGCAACTACGGCGGGCTGCGAAGGCAGATCCCGCTGACGTTCTGGGCGATGATGATCGGCACGCTGGCCATTACCGGGGTGGGCATCCCGCTGACGCATATCGGCTTTGCCGGGTTCCTGTCCAAGGATGCGGTGATCGAGAGCGCCTATGTCGGATCGACCTTCGCCTTCTGGGCGCTGGTGGTCGCGGCCTGCTTCACCTCGTTCTATTCGTGGCGGCTGATGTTCATGACCTTCTTCGGGACGAGCCGGGCGAAGGCCCACGGCCACGGGCATGACGACCACGGGCACGGGCATGGCGGGCAGACCGATGCGCCGCACGAGAGCCCGATGACGATGCTCGTCCCGCTCGGCGTGCTCGCGCTCGGCGCGGTGCTGTCGGGGATGGTGTGGTATAACGTGTTCTTCGGCAAGGAGGACGCCGTGCGCGGATGGTTCGGCCTGCCGGTGGCCGAGGCGCATGCGGCTGGCGATGTGCAAGGAACGGGCGGGGATCACGCCGCGGCCACGGCGCATGCGGCCGAGCCGGTGCCGGGCCTGACCGTGCCGGGGCGGGGGGCGATCTTCATCCATCCCGAGAACACGGTGCTGCACGATGCCCATTACGTGCCGACCTGCGTGAAGCTTGCGCCCTTCGTTGCGATGCTGCTCGGCCTCGGGATGGCCTATCAGATGTATATCCGTCGCCCGGACTGGCCGGCGAAACTGGCCGAGAACCAGCGGCCGCTGTATCTGTTCCTGCTGAACAAGTGGTATTTCGACGAGATCTACGATTTTCTCTTCGTCCGTCCCGCACGCTGGCTGGGCGGGGCGCTGTGGAGGCGCGGCGACGGCGCGGTGATCGACGGCGGGCTGAACGGCCTTGCCCTCGGCGTGATCCCGTGGTTCACGCGGCTCGCGGGGCGGGCGCAGTCGGGCTATGTGTTCCACTACGCCTTTGCCATGGTGCTGGGGATCGTCGCGCTCGTCACGTGGATGACGATGGCGGGGGGGCAATAGGGCATGGCGAACCTTCTGTCGATCATCACCTTCACGCCGCTTGTCGCGGCCCTCGTGATGGCGCTGTTCCTGCGCGGCGACGATCCGGCGGCGCGGTGGAACGCCAAATGGCTGGCGCTGCTCGCGACATCGGCGACCTTCGTCGTCTCGGTCTTCCTGCTGATCGGGTTCGATCCCGCCGCCCCGGGGTTCCAGTTCGTCGAAGACCGGACCTGGATCCTCGGGCTGCGCTACAAGCTCGGGGTCGACGGCATCTCGGTGCTGTTCGTCATGC
Source organism: Gemmobacter sp. (assembly GCA_046292445.1). Classification (GTDB taxonomy): domain Bacteria; phylum Pseudomonadota; class Alphaproteobacteria; order Rhodobacterales; family Rhodobacteraceae; genus CALIZF01. The sequence goes on along the minus strand of JBKBQT010000061.1, from coordinate 124 downwards.
TGACCACCGCGCTCATGCCCCTCGTCATCGCCAGCGCATGGGCGGTCGAGACCCGAGTCAAGGAATACATGATCGCCTTCCTCGTGCTCGAGACGCTGATGATCGGCGTGTTCGTCGCGCTCGA
>JBKBQT010000060.1:0-9668 GCA_046292445.1 Gemmobacter sp. | reverse complement strand
GTCAGGAAATCACCATTCTCGCACCGGCCATGCCTCCCTCAGCGGTGATGCGACTGCGCGATGCCGGGTTCCATGTCGTCGAAAGCCTCACCGTCATGGTGCCCGTCGCAGGCGGGTTTGGCGTAGCTATCGATCCTGCAACCTTGAGCCCTCCTCCCGGTCCCGGTTCGCTTCGGGTTCGGAGCGCATCGGCCGAAGTGGAATGGCTGGGGCGGTCGGTCGTCCTGTCGCATCAGCTGTTCCCGGTGTTCCAGCGGCTGCTGGCGAAGGCGAAAACGCGCGATCAGGTCGCTTCGGGTCCCGAAGTCGAGGGCACGACGGGGCGTGAGGCGAAGGATCTGGTCCGGGAGCTACGCGCCGCCCTTGTGGCGGCAGGCTTTACGAAGGCCGAAGCGGAGACCCTGATCGCGACAGCGCGCGGTCGGGGCTACCGGCTCGGCGTTCCTGCATCGAGCATCCAGATCGACGGCTGATCGAAACCCACCAAACCCCCACCACGTTCCCACCACGTTCCCACCTGCGCGTCGACCGCATCCGGCACCTTGGGCTCATCAGAAACGATGACCGAGGCAAGCAGCGATGCGGATCGAGCTTTCCCCCGACGACATTGAAACCATCATCTGCGAGGCGGACGGTGCGGCGCGACGGTTGTGGCGCAAGCTGAATCTGCCCCACTGCGACCGCGAGGATCTGGGCCAGGACCTTCTGGTCGATCTCTTGCGCCGTCTGCCCGCCCATGATCCCGCGCGTGGCACCATCGGAGCCTTCGCCAACATCGTCCTGCGCAACCAGTCCTCGCGCATCGCGATCCGGCACCATCGCCAACGCCGGGCGCAGGGCGGCGCCGTGCTTTCGCTCGACGCGCCCGTCGCCGGCAGCGCCGAGCCGCTGGGCTGTCTGCTGGCGGAGACGGACGGGCTGGCCACCTGGCATGGCCAGGATCGTTGCGCCGCGGCGGACGTCGAGACCCGCCACGATCTCGCCCGGGCGCTCGCCGACCTGCCGGAGGACGTCCGCGGGCTCTGCGCCGCGCTCGGCACCTGCGCCGTCGTCGATCTGATTGGCCGCGACGGCATCTCCCGCTCCGCCCTCAACCGCCGCCTCGCACGCCTCTGGCTCGAGCTCGCCATGCGCGGGCTCGGGGGGCGGTGGGACGCCTCGCGAGCCGCGTGAGTAGAGGGAGGACATGGAGATGCTCGTTATGCCACCCACCGCTTCCACCCCGGCGCGGCCCCGGCCGCTGACCGACATCGAGTTCTGCGCCTGGATCGGACAGGCCATGCCCGGCGACCGGCTGGAATACCACCGCGGGTTCCTCGGGATCGACACGACGGCCGTGATCTCGACGCTGCCGGAACCGGACCGCCGCAGGCTGGCCGCGCTGGCGAGCGCCGCGCACCGGGCCTTCGAGGCCGGCCTCGTCCACCTCGTCCAGGTGCGGCTCGGTCCGGACCGCTTTGCCTATCTCGCCATCGCGCGGACCAAGCCGCGCCGCACGCCCGCGCCGCTCGCCCGTCTCATCGAAAACGCCGAGGCCGCCTGATGGCCGTTCCGTTTCCCTCCTATGGAGACCCCGCCATGCCGCACCCCGACAATGCACCCCGTTTCGACGACCTCGAACGTTTCGCCCTCGGCGATATCGCGGCGCTGCCGCCCGAGATGCTGCTGGATCTGCAGACGACGGCGCTCGCCGAGACCGCCCGCGTAAAGCGGTTGCGGGATCGGCTCGAAGCCGGGATCGCTCAGCGCTACGAGGCCGCCGCCGCGGCCGAGCGGGCCGCGCAGGGCAAGACCAGCGGCACCGTGCGGGTCGAGGACGAAGGCGTCGTGGTCGTCGCCGACCTGCCGAAGAAGGTCTCCTGGGATCAGGACCGGCTTGCCGCCATGGCCGAGCGCATCCGCGCCGCCGGCGACGACCCGGCCGAGTATCTCGAGATCGCCTACCGCGTGCCCGAGCGGCGTTTCGGCGCCTGGCCCGCGGCGATGCGCGAGGGCTTTGCGGACGCCCGCAGCGAGACCACCGGCAAACCCGTCTTCCGGCTCGAGGCTCGAGACCGGTGACGCGCGGCGGCGGGACGCCCGCGCGGCAACGCCGGGCAGGTTCCCCTTCGGCACCCGGTCACCCCCGCCGCCGCGCCCTTTCATTGTTTCGGAGAACCCCATGGCCTTCCGCATCATCACCGCCGACGAACGCCCCTCGTCCGCCAGCCGCGCCACCGCCGCGCCGAGATCGACCCCCTCGACCGACCGCCGCCTCGTCTGCAAGTCGGGCAACCCGTGGGGCCTTCCCGCCAAGGATCGTTCCGGCCGCCTCGATGTGACCGAGCCGCCCGACCTCGGCGCGCTGATCGCCAAGACCTGTGGCCGCGCGCCCGCTCACCCCGCCAACCCTTCCTGATCCAGACGCAAAGGACCGATCCATGAGCTACGATCTCAACGACGCCCAACCGCAGATGGCCCCCATCGGCGAGCTGATCCCCGACGGCACCTTCGCCAAGGTCCGCCTGACCGTGCGCCCCGGCGGCGTCGACGGCGCCACGCCGATGGACGCCAAGCTCCTGAAGGCCTCGCAATCGAGCGACGCGAAGATGCTGGACTGCGAGTTCACCATCCTCGAGGGGCCGCATGCCCGGCGGAAGTTCTGGCAGAGCTTCACTGTGGCGGGCGGCAAGCTGGACGAGAAAGGCCAGTCCATCGGCTGGAAGATCTCGAAATCTTCCTTTCGCGCCATCGTGGACAGCGCTCTCGGGCTCGATCCCAGGGACGAAAGCCCCGACGCCAAGGCCAAGCGGGTGCTGCCCGGGCTCAAGCATCTCGACGGCATCGTCTTCGCCGCGCGGATCATGGTGGAACCCGCCTCGAACCCGCAATACCGCGACCAGAACCGGATCGCGAACGTCGTTCTGCCCGACGAGCCGCAGCATGCCGCGATCATGCGCGGCGAAACCGTGCCCCCGGAGCCCGTCAACGCCCCGCCGCGCAAGGCCGCGAGCGCGCAGGCAGCAGGCTGGCAGGCGCCCACGCCGGCATGGGGCGCGCAACCGCAAGCCCCGGCGGCGGCTCCGGCCTGGGGCGCGCCGGCGCCGGCTGCGCAGCAACCCCCAAAGCAACCGCCCGCCCAGCAGCCCGCGTCGGCACCGTCGCCCGCCTGGGGGACGCAGAACGCCCCGGCCGCTCCGCCCGCGCCGCAGTCCCCCCGCACCCGCCGTGCCGGGCGCGCCCGCCATGCCCGCCTGGCTCAATGGCTGAGGCGCGGCGGAAACGGCGGTCGGGCGGGTCGAAGCGATCCCCAACCGCCGCGCCCGATGGGGGCGGGCCGGGCGACCGGCCCATGACCCCCGACGAATGGCAGGCGCATGTGACGCGCGCCGCCGCGCTGGAGATCGGCAAATGGCTCGAGGCCCGAGGAAGACTGCACCAACCCATCGCAAGCCTTACCCTCGGCGACCTCGAGGCCATGGCGGTGAACGCCATCTCGCGCTGGATCGTGATGCAGTCGGAACGGCTTCACCGGCAGGACTGGCCACGAGACGACCCGATCGCGACGCTCTTGCTCGGATAGCGCTCTGCGCCGTCTGCGCCCGGGAGGCCCGGGGCTTTGGCTACGTCCACCGGCTCCAGCACGACCGCTATCCGTATCATCGCTTCTGCTCGCGCCGCTGTCAGGACGTGGGCAGCGCAATCGCTCAAAGGAACAACGGCATGATCGACAAGACCGCGCGCGAGGCCCGTGCGATCCGCGATGCGCGGATGCTCTTCGCCGAAGCGCTCACCGACCTCGGGCTCATGGAGCCCTTCTTCCACCGCAGCGCCGAGGACATCGACCGCCTGATCGAGGCGGCGGTCACCGGCTACATCGACAGCATGCAGGACCAGGCCGCGCGCACGGAGCGCACCGGCACGGCCCTCGCGGACGAGATTCCATTCTAGGAGCGCCATCATGATCGACCTGAACGACGACACCGTGTCCTGCAGCTGGACGCATCTGCTCAAGGCGGCCAGCGAGAACGCCGTCACCGACTTCGAGATCGAGTTCTGCGACAGCCTCCGCGAGAAGCTGGCGCGGTTCGGCGCAAGCGCCCGGCTGACGGACGCGCAGTTCCACAAGCTGACCTGCATCGCGCAGGCCGGCGGGTTCTGGGAGCGCGAGCGATGATCGACCTGAACCATGCCTCGGGCTTCCTCTACGGCGCAGACGCGCCGCGTCCGCCCATCGCGCAAGCCGTGTCCGCCGCCATCGACACGGCGCTGGCCGCGCGTCATCGCGCAGAGCGTCCGCGTACCTATGTCAGTTCCTCGGGTCTCGGCCGCGACTGCCTGCGCCAGATCCAGTACGACTTCCTCGCGGTGCCCAAGGACGAGGGCCAGGAGTTCGCGCCGCGCACGCTGCGGATCTTCGAGGCGGGCCACCGGGCCGAGGACATCGTGGCGGGCTGGTTCCGGATCGCCGGGTTCGACCTGCGCACCGAACGCCCGCACGGCCGCCAGTTCGGGTTTGAGGCCCTCGGCGGCCGCTTCAAGGGCCATATCGACGGCTGCTTCGTCTTCGGCCCCGTCGCGATGGACTATCCCGCGCTCTGGGAGAACAAGGCGCTCGGCGCGGCCAGCTGGAAGGACGTGGTCAAGCGCGGCGTCAGCCTCGCGCGCCCTGTGTATGCTGCGCAGATCGCCCTCTATCAGGCCTACATGGACCTGCCGCAGCCGGCGCTCTTCACCGCGCTGAACCGCGACACGATGGAGTTGCTCGCCGAGCTCGTGCCGTTCGACGCGCATCTCGCGCAGGAGATGTCGGACCGCGCCGTCGCCGTGGTGCGGGCCTCCGAGGCCGGGGAATGGCTGCCGCGCGCCGCGGCCGAACCCACGGCGGTTTTGTGCCGCGGCGGCATGGCGGCCGGCAAGTGGCACGCGCCCTGTGCCTGGGCAGGAAGGTGCTGGGGGGAACGGTCATGATCCCCGATGCCTACGCCCTCAAGCGGCTCGTCCGCTCGCATCGCGGCCGGTTCTGGGGCGCCGATCAGCTTGACGGCTTCGAGTTCGCACCGGTCTAGCGCTTCGAGGATCAGGAACGGTTCGATGCCGATGACGTCGACGCGCTGGCCCGCCGCCTCGCGGCCGGCCCGCAACGGCTTCCCCATCCGCAAACGATCTTTGAACTGCGTGATCGCGGTCCCGACATGCGCTGCCAGATCGTCCATGCCCGCCAGCGGCCCGACGGCATCGACGCGGTCTGGCTGGCGCTGTGGCGCAAACCGCGCCGTTGGACCGATGTGCAAGTCTGTCTTCGCATCGCCGATGGCGGCATCGCCGAGTTCGAAGCCAACCCGGCCCTCTCGGACCCGGATTTCGCCGAGAAATGCGGTGAGGCTGCCGCCGCGATCGTCTGGCGCGCGCTGGCGATCCTCGCCACCTCGGCCGAGATCAGCGAACGCCGGATCGTCCCGTCCCGGCGCACACCGTTCGCCCGTGACGGGGTGCGCGGCTGGATCTGGCGGCAGGTCGCCATCGACCCCGAACGGGTCCGCGCCGCCTCGGCCGATCTGGGCGGCAGCCATGCCAGCCCCCGCTGGCACCTGCGTCGCGGTCACTGGCGGCAGCTCGCCGATGGCCGGCGCGTTTTCGTGCGCCAATGCGAGGTCGGCGATCCGACGCGCGGCGGCGTGGTCGAGGACTACACAGTGGAGATGCACACGACATGAGCGATTTCACCCCTTCCGCCGCACAGGCCGCCGCCATCGCAGCGATCAGGGACTGGTTCGAGACCCGCAGCGAACAACAGCAGGTGTTCCGCCTGTTCGGCTATGCCGGGTCCGGCAAGAGCACCGTCCTGAAGTTCGCGCTAGAAGAACTCGGCCTCTCGACCCACCGCAGCGCGAAAGGCGGCCGCTGCGTCCCCGGCGTCGTCACCGCCACCTTCACGGGCAAGGCTGCGCTGGTGCTGACCCGCAAGGGCACGCCCGCGCGCACCATCCACAGCCTGATCTACACGGTGATCGAGTCGACCGAGGAGGAAATCGAGGAGGCTGCCCGCAAGATCGCGATGGCCGAACGCGACGCGCTCCGTCTTACCGGGTTCGCGCGCACCACGGCCGACGCCGCGATCGAGGCGATGCGCCAGGGGCTCTCGGCCATGAAGCATCCGCGCTTCGCGCTGAACCCGCAGAGCGACGCGGCCGACGCGCGGCTGATCGTGCTCGACGAGGTGTCGATGGTCGGCGAGGAGATGGCGCGCGATCTGATGAGCTTCGGCAAGCCGATCCTCGTGCTCGGCGATCCCGGCCAGCTGCCGCCGATCCGCGGCGAAGGCGCCTTCACCCCCGACGAGCCGGACGTGATGCTGACCGAGATCCACCGCCAGGCCGCCGAGAGCGCGATCATCCGCCTCGCCACGATGGCGCGCGAGGGGCGGCCCATCGGCTTCGGCGTCTACGACGATCACGTCGCCAAGCTCCGCAAGGGCGACATCACGCCGGAACAGGCGCTGCGCGGCGGCCAACTGATCTGCGGCTTGAACGCCACGCGGCTGCAGATCAACAACGCCATGCGCGCGGCCGCCGGCCTCGGCGGGACCTGGCTGCCCACGGGACCGGCCGAGAAGATCATCTGCCTGAAGAACCAGAACGACCTCGGGCTGATCAACGGGATGTTCGTGACGCTCGAGGACATCGTCGATGAGGGCAGCCTCTACTTCTCCGCCGTCGTCCATGACGAGGACGGCCGCCACATCGGCGAGCCCTACGAGGACGGGCGTCCGGGCCGGCTGCGCATCTACAAGGGGCATTTCGAGGACCACGTCGCCTACGACGACAAGCGCCATGACCGCGACTACAAGGAGAAGCGCCTCCTGACCGAGGCGACCTTCGGCTGGGCGATTACCGCGCACAAGGCGCAGGGCTCGCAATGGGAGAACGTGATCGTCTGGGACGACGGGCTGGGTCGCAGCGAGATCGACCGGCGTCGCTGGCTCTACACCGCGATCACCCGAGCCGAGCGCGGGCTCGTCCTCCTGGCCTGAGGGGCGCGATGATCGACCTCAACGACATCGCGGCCGCGAAGACCCGGCACGATCTCGCGGCAGTGAAGGAGCGGCTCGCCTGCACAGCCGCCGACTGGCTGCCGGGGCTCTTCCCCGAGGCCCGACTTGCGCGGGACCGCCGTTCCTTGCACTGCGCGGACCTCTCCGGCCGTCCGCCGCGCAAGGAGGGCTCCTGCACAATCCATCTGGACGGGCCTTATGCCGGCTGGGGCTTCGACTACGCCACCGGCGAGCGGGCCGGCCCCATCGACCTGATCGCGCAGGCGACCGGCCTCTGCGACGGCGCACTCTTCGACGATGCGGCGCGGCTAGCGGGGATCGGCCATCCTGCACCGCGGTCAGCGCCGTCGTCGACCATGCGCGCACGCCCGGACCATTCGGCCGAGATCGCGCGTCTGGTCGGTGGGGCCGTGCCGATCGCAGGCACGCCGGGCGAGACCTACCTGCGCAGTCGCGGGCTGTCGGATCCCGGATCGCCCGACCTGCTGTTCCACCCTGATCTGCCGGACTTCGACAGTTGCCGCGGCTGGCCCGGCCTGATCGCGATCCTGCGGCTTCCGGACGGAGAGCGCGCGCCGGGCATCCACCGTACCTTCCTGCTCGACGACGGCAGCGCCAAGGCGCCTCCTGGCAAGAAGATGCTCGGCAGCGTGAAGGACGCCGTGGTCCGGATCTTCCCGATGCCGGAGGACGGCCACATCGGCGTCGCCGAGGGGATCGAGACGGCGCTCGCCGCCCATGCGTTGTTCGGCACGCCGGTCTGGGCGGCGTTGTCCGCCGACGGTCTGGCGCGGTTCCAGTGGCCCGATGGCATCCGGCGCGTCACCATCTACGCCGATGCCGGAGACGCCGGCCGCCAGGCGGCCGCGACGCTTTCGGACCGCCTGAACCGGGCCGACATCCCGAACGAGATCGTTTCGCCGCTCCACGGCGACGACTTCAACGACGATCTTCTGCGCGGGGCCCGCGCCGAGGATTACGCGCGCGAGACAGATACCGCAGCCGAGCCGCAGGCCGGAGATCCGGTCGAGCCGAAGACGGCCACCCCCATCGTCGCCTCTGCCGACGACCCCACAACGCTGATCGCCGAGGCCGAGGCCCTGACCAACCCGCCCGAGTTCGAAGCCCTGTCCACGCTGCTGGGGCGCATCGCGCTGGCAAAACTCGACCCGCTGGCCGAGCGGCAGGTCGTCGCGCGGATCAAGTCCGCGACCGGCATCGGCATCTCGGTCCTGACCCAGCAGCTGGCCGAACTCCGCCGCCGCGTGAACGCCACCGGCGATCCGCACGCGCCGATCCCCAAGCCCGCCTGGTTCAGGCGCCTGCGGCTCGACCTCGCCGGTGCGCCCGAGCGCAACGAGGCCAACGTCATCGTCGCGCTGACCTCCGATCCGGCCTTCGCCGGCGTTCTCGCCTTCGACGAGTTCGGGCAGGAGATCGTGGTCCGCCAGCCGCTGCCGTGGGATTGTGCGACCGCCTCCCTCCCGCGCCGCTGGGAAGACGCCGACGACATCCGCACCGCTGAATGGCTGCAGCTGCGCGGGATCAACGTGGCGCCGGTGGTCGTGAGCCGCGCTGTCGGCGCCGTCGCCCGCGAGCTGCGCATCCATCCCGTCCGCGACTGGCTCGACACCCTGAAATGGGATGGCACGCCCCGGATCGAGACGTGGACGAGCACCTATCTCGGCGCCGAGCCCACAGCGTTCAACCACACCATCGGCGCGCTCTGGCTGATCTCGGCCGTCGCCCGCATATATCGGCCCGGCGTGAAGGCCGACCACATGCTGATCCTCGAGGGGCCGCAGGGCGCGCGCAAATCCACCGCGATCAAGGTGCTCGCCGGTGAGGAATGGTTCACCGACGAGCTGCCGGAACTCGGCTCGAAGGACGCAGCACTGCAGATGCAGGGCGTCTGGATCGTGGAGATCGCCGAACTCGACGCCATCAGCCGGGCCGAGGTCTCGCGCATCAAGGCGTTCCTGACCCGCACCACTGATCGTTTCCGACCGCCGTATGGGCGTTACACCGTCGAGGTGCCCCGGCAGTGCGTGTTCGCCGGCACCGTGAACCCCGACACCTATCTGCGCGACGAGACCGGCAACCGCCGCTTCTGGCCGCTTCGCTGCGGCGCCATCGACATTGCGGCGCTGGCCCGCGACCGGGACCAGCTCTGGGCCGAGGCCGTCCACCGCTTCCGCGCCGGCGCGATCTGGTGGATCGACGACCCGGCGCTGCTGGCGGAAGCCCGCGAGGAACAGGACCGCCGCTACCAGTCCGACGCCTGGGACGACATCATCGAGCACTGGCTGACGCACGAGATCCGCACCGTCTCGGACGGCTTCCCCGACTACGGTAACTCCCGCACGGAGAGCGTGCCGCGGCCGGAGCCGCTGCGGGACGTGTCGGTCGGCGAAATCCTCGAGGAGGCCATCGGGCTCGAACCGGCCCGCTGGACCCGCGGCGACCAGATGCGCGTCTCGGCCTACCTCAAGGCCAACGGCTGGGAGCGGTACCGGCGGCGCGACGAGGGCGGGCGCGAGGCGCCGCGGGAGTGGCGGTATCGGAGGGGTTGCGAAAACAGACCTCCATGAGTCAGCCAGAGACGAGCCCGCCATCCACGATCAGGTTTTGCCCG
>JBKBQT010000059.1:0-9917 GCA_046292445.1 Gemmobacter sp. | reverse complement strand
GGGCAGAACCCACTTCGCCACATTCTCGATGCGGCGCAGCCGCGCCCGGCTTGCCTCCTCGGCGTCGATCCGGACCTCGATCCGTCCCGCGTTCGGCTGACCGGCTGTCATCGGGGCCCCGGGCGCGCGGCCCGCCTCCGACCGATGCAGGGGGGGCCGCCTGCCCCCCCTCTTGCCTGCGGCAATTCACCCCCCCGGGAGTATTTTCGGAACGATGAAGACTGCCCTGGCGCCACAGAACCGGCGCATCGCCGGGACCGGGCCGTAGCTGCACGGGAAGCGCATCCTGCCGGCGATGCTTCATGTTCCCCAAAATACCCCGGGGGGGGGGGCCGCCCCGGGGGGGGGGGGGCCGGCGGCCCCCCCTGCAACGGTGCCGCGCTCATGCGGCCTCTTCCATGGCTTCATGCAACGCCGCGGATGTGGCGCGGCAATGGTCGGCGTATTCGGGCGAGGTGCGGAACGCCTCGCCGCGCGGATAGGGCGCATCGACCGTCACTTCGCGGATGACCCGCCCGGGGCGGGCGGCCATGACCACGATGCGGTCCGACAGGAAAACGCTTTCGAACACCGAATGGGTGACGAAGATCACCGTGCAGCCGATCCGGGCCTTGAGCGCCAGGAGATCGGTGTTGAGCCTGTGGCGCGTGATCTCGTCGAGCGCGGCAAAGGGTTCGTCCATCAGGATGAGCCGGGGCCGCGTGACGAGGGCGCGGGCTATCGAGACCCGCATCTTCATTCCCCCCGACAATTCGCGCGGGTAGGCCTTGAGGAACGTCTCGAGCCCGACGAGCCGCAGCGCCTCACGCACCTCGGCCTGTACGCTCCTGTAGGACTTCCCGCGCAGACGGAACGGCAGCCAGACATTCTCGGCCACCGTCGCCCAGGGCATGAGCGTCGGTTCCTGGAACACCAGGCCCAGATCGCCCTGCCGCTGCCCGCCTTCCCAGACGATCCGACCGGCGGTCGGATGCGACAGCCCCGCAATCAGCCGCAGCGCGGTCGACTTGCCGCAGCCGGACGGGCCTAGCAGCGAGACGAAATCCCCCGCGTTCACCGTGAGCGCCATGCGCTGCAGCGCGACGATGCCGCCGTTGAACGTCTTGTCCACGCCCTGCATCGCGAGCAGCGGCGGGCGCTGGCCGAGGGGGGCGAGGGTCATCTGGCCCCCGCCCTCGGGGCGGTGCCGGTCATTTCTTCAGATCCATCCCGACCTTCTGGTTGACGAAGCTGAAGTTCACCGTCCTGGACCAGTCGAGATCGGCCGCCACGACACCCGCCGCGACCATCTTGTCGAAGAAACCCCTGACGCTGTCCTCGGTCATCGCGCCGATCCCGAGTTCGAGCGCATCGCCGGAATCGACGATCCCCTCTTCCTTCATCTTGGCAATGGCGAAGGCGATCTTGTCGTCCGTCATCTCGGGGTTGTCCTTCTGGATCATCGCGTTGGCGGCCGCGTTGTCACCATAGAGATAGGTGTACCACCCCTTGATCGACCCCTCGACAAAGCATTTCACCACCTCGGGCCGGGTGTCGATCGTCGATTGCATCGTCTCGATGAGGGTCGAATAGGTCGAATAGCCGGCATCCGCGATGAGCCAGACATCGGGGGTGAAGCCGCCCTCCTTCTCGATCAGGTAGGGCTCGGATGACAGATAGCCCTGCATCGCCAGACCCTTGTCGGCGAGGAACGGGGCGGGGTTGAAGGTATAGACCTCGCGTTGTTCGGGGGTAAAGCCGTAGGCCGCGATCATCCACTGGTAGTAGGAGGCAAAGCCCTGATCGCCGATCAGGAGGCGCAGCTTCTTGAGATCCTCGAAGGACGAGGCGACACCGGGATGGGTGATGAGCACCTGCGGCTCCTTCTGGAACATCGCCGCGACGGCGACGATTGGCACGCCCTCGGCCGCGGCCGAAAACGCCTCGAGCAGGTTGCCGCCCATGTGGAAATCGACCCGGCCGGCGAGCATCAGGGCACGGTTGTTCACCTGCGGCCCGCCCGGCAGGATCGTCACATCGAGCCCGCAGGCGGCATAGGTGCCGTCCGCGACCGCCTGGTAGAACCCGCCATGCTCGGCCTGGGCCAGCCAGTTGGTGCCGAAGGAGACCTTGGTCTGTGCGGCGGCGGGCAGCGCCGCGAGCGCCGCGGCGGCCAGCGCAAGGGGGGCGAGTATGCGGGTGGTCATGGATACCTCCGGGTTGGATAGTCTTCTTTTACAGGCATCAACCTAGCCGCGCCGGGCCGGCAGGCGAGGGCGGCGCGGTGCGACGGTGCGCTTCAGAGGTTTGTTGCACAAGTTTGCAGCGCTTGCCCAGTCCGATGGCGCGGATACGGGCCGTTTTCGGCATGCCTGCGCGCAGCTTTCGCCGGGCGCCCCTCAATCCCAGGGCTGGTCGGGATCGGGCAGCGGGATCGCGGAGAGGAGCGCGCGGGTATAGGCGGCCTGTGGCGCGGCAAAGAGCGTCGCCGCAGGCGCATCCTCGACGATCCGCCCCTGATGCAGCACGATGATGCGCGATGAGAGGCGCCGCACCACCGACAGATCGTGGCTGATGAACGCGAGCGTGAGGTCGAATGCCTGCACCAGCGATTCGAGCAGCGCCAGAACCTGCGCCTGGCTCGACACGTCGAGGCCCGACACGATCTCGTCGGCAAGGATGAAATCGGGCCTGAGCGCGATGGCCCGTGCGATCCCCACCCGCTGCCGCTGCCCGCCCGACAACTCGTGCGGATAGCGCGCAAGGAACGCGCGCGGCAGGCCCACCGCGTCCAGCGCCTCGGCCGCCCGCACGGGGTCGATCCCGTGCAGGTGGAGGGGCGCGCGCAGGATCGTGCCGACGGTCTGGCGCGGGTTCAGCGATGACATCGGATCCTGAAAGATCATCTGGAACCGCCGCCGCAGCGGGCGCAGGGCAGGCTCGGGCAGGTGGGTGATATCCTGCCCGTCGAAGAGGATCGTGCCGCCCGTCGGCTCCAGCAGGCGCACCATCGCCCGGCCCAGCGTCGATTTGCCCGACCCCGACCCGCCGACGATCCCCACCACCTCGCCGCGCGCGAGGGCAAAGCTCAGCCCGTGCAGGATGTCGATCCGCGGCGCCGCGCCCATCAGCGGCTTGCGCGTCAGGTCGGGCAGCGAAAGGCACAGGTCGGTGACGCGGTAGAGCTCAGCCATTGGCGGCATCCCAAGCGGCAACCTCGGCCCGGACAGCCTCGATCACCGCGGCCGGCACGGGCGTGAGGCTCCCCTCGGGGTCGGTGTAGCGCGGCGTCGCGGCGAGAAGGGCCTGCGCATAGGGATGCGCGGGCGCGCGAAAGAAGGCGTGGATGTCGGTATCCTCCACCACCTTGCCGGCGTAGAGCACGCTCAGCCGCTGGCAGACCTTGGACACCACCCCGAGGTCATGGGTGACGAACAGCAGCGCCGTGCCATGCCGCGCCTGCATGCCGGCGATCAGGCGCAGCACCTCCTTCTGCACCGTCACATCGAGCGCCGTCGTCGGCTCGTCCGCCACGATCAGCTTCGGTTCGGCGGCAAAGGCGGCCGCGATCAGCACGCGCTGGCGCATGCCCCCCGAAAGCTCGTGCGGATAGCTGCGCAGCACCCGCCCCGGATCGTCGATCTGCACCTCGGCCAGCAGTGCGGCCGCCCGCGCCTCGGCCCGCGCGCGGGGCCAGCCCATCAGGTCGATCAGCCGGTCGGTCATCTGCCCGCCGATCCGCCGCGCGGGGTTGAGCGCGGTGAGCGGATCCTGCGGGATGAGCGCGCAGAGCCGGCCGACCATCCGCCGCCGCTCCCCCTCCGGCAGGCGCAGAAGGTCTGTCCCGTCCAGCACGATCCGTCCCGCCACGATCTCGACCGCGCGCGGCAGGATGCCGAGGATCGCCTTGCCGATCATCGACTTGCCCGCCCCGCTCTCGCCCACGAGGCCGCGCACCTCGCCCGCCTCGACGCTCAGCGACACCCCGCGCAGCAGGACCGGGCCGCGCCGGATGCGGGCGGTCAGGTTCTCGACGCTGAGGAAACTCACCGCAGCACCGGATCGAAACGGTCCTTGAGGCCCTCGCCAAGCTGGCCAAAGGCGAGCACCGTCAGGAACAGCGTGACCAGCGGAAACACCAGCACCCACCAGGCCTGATGGATCGACAGCCGCCCCTCGGCGATCATCCCGCCCCAGGTCGGGCTGTCGGTCGAGATGGACAGGTTCACGAAACTCAGGATCGCCTCGACGATGACCGCGATCCCCATCTCGAGCGTCAGGAGCACCCCGATGGTGGGCAGCACGTTGGGCAGGATCTCGGTCGCCAGCGTCCGCATCCGTCCCATGCCCGCCACCCGGGCCGAGGCGACATAGTCCATCGCCGACTGCCCCATCGCCTCGGCCCGCACCACGCGAGCAAAGCGCGTCCAGTCGATGACGACGATGGCGATGATGATCGAGGTCAGGCCGGTGCCCAGCACCGCGATCAGCAGGATCGCAAACAGCACCGGCGGAAACGCCATCCAGATATCGACGAGGCGCGAGATCACGACATCCACCCAGCCGCGCAGGAACCCGGCGAGCAGCCCCAGCACCGCACCGATCAGCGCCGTCGCCGTCCCCGCCACCAGCGCCACGAACAGCGCCACCCGCGCGCCGTGGAGGATGCGGGACAGCACATCGCGCCCGAGGCTGTCGGTGCCCAGCCAATAGCCCGGTTCCGACCCCGCGACCCAGAACGGCGGCAGGCGCGATGTGAACAGATCCTGCGCCAGCGGGTCCTGCGGCGCGATCCATGGCGCCAGCACGGCGGCCAGCGCAAGCAGCCCCAGCCACCCGGCCGACAGCCACAGCCGCGCCCCCGCCCGCCGCCGCAGCGCCCCCCGCCCGTCGGTCGCATCCGCCGCCCTAGCCATGCCGAAGCCTCGGGTTCAGCGCGGCATAGAGCAGATCGACCCCGAGATTGATGAGCGTGAACAGCGCGGCGAACACGATTACGATCCCCTGGATCATCGGCAGGTCGCGGTTGATGACCGCGTCGATGGCGAGGTTGCCGAGGCCCTCGTAGCTGAACAGCCGCTCGATGATGACCGTCCCGCCGATCAGGAAGGTGAACTGCACCCCCACCAGCGTCAGCGTCGGGAGGACCGCGTTCGGCAGCGCCTCGGCCCGGATCACCCGCCCCTCGCCATAACCCTTGGTCCGGGCCAGCGTGACGTAATCGAGATGCATGGTTTCCTTGAGGCTCTGTTTGAGAAGCTGCGCGATGATCGCGGCCAGCGGCAGCGCCAGCGCCAGCGCCGGCAGCGCCATATGCGCAAGCAGCACGCGCGTCAGATCCAGCCGCAGGCGCAGGACGGATTCGATGAGGTAGAAATTGGTCGCAAACTCCCGCGCCAGCGCCGGCGTGATCCGTCCCGAGATCGGGAACAGCGGCCAGACCACCCCCAGCAGCAGGATGAGGATCAACCCCCAGAGGAAATCGGGCACCGACAGGGCGATGCCGTTGGTCACGTCGATGGCCCCTTCCGCCCGCGTATCGCGCCAGCGCGTGCCGAGCAGGGCCAGCGTGCCGCCGAGGACGACGGCAATCAGAAGCGCAAGGCTCGCCAGTTCCAGCGTCGCCGGAAGGCGGCCGAGCACAAGACCCAGCACCGGCCGGCGCGCCGTGATGGACGTGCCGAAATCGCCTTGCAGCACGCCCCCGGCCCAGATGACGAACTGCTCGGCAATCGACCGGTCGAACCCGTAGAGCGCCCGCAGCCGGTCGATATCGGCCTCGGTCGCGCCGGGCGGCAGCATCATGGCGATCGGATTGCCCGGCACGACGCGGATGACCACGAACACGATCACCGCCACGCCGATCAGCGTGACGGCCGTCGTCATCAGGCGCAGGGCAAGGCGGCGGGCGAACATGGGCAAACCGGGGATAGGGGGCGGCCCTGCGCGCAGGGCCGCCGCGCGCCGGTCAGGCGCGGGTCATCAGATGCGGCAAGAGCGCGCCCGAGGCATGCGGCACCACCTTGACCCGCGCATCGTGCAGGATCGGCTGCACGTATTGCAGCAGCGGCAGCACGAGTGCGTTTTCCGCGATATACCGGTCCACCGCCTTCCAGCCCTCGATCCGCTTGGCCTCGTCCGCCTCGCCCCAGAGCGGGCCGATCATCTCGATCAGATCGGCGCCGTCCCAGACCGAATGCGGCGAGGGGCCGAACATCGCGAACCCGGTCGATGTCGTCGGATCGCCCACCGAATTGCCCCAGTTGTAGAAGGCGGCCGGGGCGAGCTGGTCGGCGGCGCGCAGCTCGAAATGCTTGGCGATCTCGTAGACCTCGATCTCCGCCTCGATCCCGACCCGGCGCCACATGCCGACGATGGCCTGGATGATCTCGTAATCCTTGGGCTTGAACCCGCGTGTCGTCTGGATCGTGAAGCGCACCGGATTGGCGGTCGAATAGCCCGATTTCGCCAGCAGTGCCTTGGCCAGTTCAGGGTCATGGGCGACCGTGATGGTCGGATCGAAGGCGATGTATTCGGGCGTCTGCAGCGTGTGCAGCGGCACGCCGTATCCCGACAGCAGCCGGTCCACGATCAGCTGCTTGTCCACCGCATGCACCGCCGCCTTGCGCACGTTCTCGTCCAGCATCACGTCGATGTCGTTGAAGAAGATCATGCCGATGTCGGAAATCGGCGCGGCCGTGCCCGTCAGGCCGGACCGGCCCTGAAGGCGGTCGAACTCCTCGTAGCTCATCTCGAGCGTGACATGGCTGTTGCCCGATTCCACCTCGGCCACCCGGCTCGCCGCATCGGTGACGAACTTGATCGTCACAGTCTCGAACGCCGGCTTGCCGCCCCAGTAGGCCGCATTGGCCTTGAGCCGCACGAAGGCGTTCCGCTCGAAGGCCTCGACCATGTAGGGGCCGGTGCCGATGGGCGCGGCCTCGAACCCCTCGGGGCCGACCTTCTCGTAATAGGCCTTGGGCAGGACATAGCCGGTCAGGAAATACATCCACTTGAAGATCGTCGGCTCGAACCGGGCGACATCGGCCGTGACCACATTGCCCTCGACCCGGAAGTTGGTCAGCGTGGACCAGACGAACTGGATCGGGTTGCCCGTCGCATCGCGCCCCGCCCGCTCGAGCGACCAGGCCACGTCCTCGGCCGTGAAGGGCGTGCCGTCGTGCCAGGTCACGCCCTCGCGCACGACCATGCGGACCTTGGTGCGGTCATCCGTCCAGCCCCATTCGGTCAGCAGGCCGGGGGCGGGCGTCAGGTCCGGGTTCTGGTCGATGAACCGGTCGAACACCGACAGGTAGAGCCCCTGGATCGTCGGGTTTACCGCCGAGGGGCCGACCGTCGGATCCCAGGACGGCAGCGTGACGTTGTAGGCGATCACCAGCTCGTCGATTTCCCGCGCCAGCGACGGCAGCGCGATCGAACCCGCCGCAAAGGTCGCGGCTGACATCTTCAGAAGGCTTCGGCGGTTGAGTTTCATCTTTTTCCCCGTTGGTTTGGTCGTGTCGTGCCGGCGGTTCAGGCCCCGGCCAGTTTCTGCGCCAGAAGATACCCCGACCCGGCGCCGGTCCCCGCACCGGGCCAGACGGCCGCGCCGGTCAGGTGCAGCCGCTCGATCGGCGTGGACCCGTCGGCATGGCCGCGCGCCGGACGGAACAGGAAATTCTGTGCGATATGGTGCGATCCGGTGATCTGGTCGCCGCCGACGAGATTGGGGTTGTCCGCCTCGAGTTCGACCGGCGTCACGATCCGCCGCGCGAGGATCCGCGCCTTCGTCCCCGGCGCATGCGCCTCGAGCAGATCGAGCGCGCGGTCGGCGAAGGGCGCGCCCGCCTCGGCCCAGTCGGTCGCCGCGATCGCCCCCGCCGCATCGCCCCGGATCGCCCCCGGCGCCATGCGGACCTGGAGCCAGAGCACATGCCGCCCCTCGGGCGCGCGGCTCGGGTCGATCGCGGTCGGCTGGCCGACGACCAGCACCGGCGCATCGGGCAGCAGGCCCGCCCGCGCCTGCGCATAGGTGCGGGCCATCTGGTCCAGCGACGGCGCGATGTGGACATAGGCGAACCGCCTTAGCTCGGCCCCCGCCGACCAGTCGGGCAGGTCGGCCATCGCCAGATGGATCATCATCGTGCCCGGCGCATGGTCGAAGGCCCGCATCGCCGCATCGAAGCGCGGCGCGATATCCCCCGTCAGGCGCATCAGGCCCGCCGGCGCGGTATTGGCGATCACCGCCCGCGTCGCCGCCACCGCGCGCCCGTCCGCGAGCACGACGCCCCGCGCGATCCGCCCGCGGTGGACGATCCGCGCGACCGGCGCGTTGCAGGTCACCGTGCCGCCCTTGACGCGGATCGCGCGCACCAGCGCATCGGTCAGCACCCCCGCGCCGCCCTTGCCGATCACCATCCCGAAAGCCTGGTTCGCCATCCCTTCGAGATAGGGAAACACCGCGCCCCCGGCCGTGTCGGGCGCGAAGTCGAGATGCATCCCCCAGGCGGCGAGCAGCGCCTTGATCTCCTCGGCCTCGAAAGTCTCGTCCAGCCAGCGGCGCGGCGAGGACACGAGGAACCGGGCGAGATCGAGGCTGCCCGCCGACCCCTTCGCGCGCCATGTTTTGAACATGAAAGATGCAAGTGCACGCATCGACATGCGCGATCCGAGAAGCCCGAAGAGATGCGGCGCCTCGGCCGGAAACGCCTTGGCCAGCCGCCCCCAGGTTTCCGCATCCCGCTTGCTGATGGCGGCGATCCGCGCCGTCGTCGCGCCGAGGTCGGTCGAAACGCCCAGCCATCGCCGGCCGGGGAACACGGATGCAAAACACGCCGCCGCCGGCGCAAAGGTCAGATCCTGATACTCCAACCGCTTGCCGTGCTTGCGGAAAAACGCCGATCCCGCGAACAGCGAGAGGTTCATCGCTGCCCAGTCGTGGGTGAATCCCGGCAGGGTATAGGCGCCCGATTTTACCGCCCCGCCCGGTTCCGCCGCGCCCTCGAACACCGCCACGCGCCATCCCTTGTGCGCCAGATGCAGCGCACAGGCGAGGCCGTTGATCCCCGCGCCGATCACGACTGCATCGACAGTTTCGGCCATCCGCACCCCCGCCCTGCGAAAGATACTTGCAAACGCATCCAATTATGTCCAGCATCATTTCGCAGCGGCAACCAGCCAGACGGGGGGACAGCGACATGACGGCGGCATCGGTGCTGAGGGATCTGGGGGCGATGATCGCCTCGGGCGGGATCGAGGTGGTGGATTGTTCGGGCGTGCTCGGCCCGGATACGCCTCTGCTCAAGCTGCCGCCCGATTTCGCCAAGGACACACCCCCCATCGTGATCCACAAGATCAGCGAATATGACCAGAACGGGCCGTTCTGGGCGTGGAACTGGCTGGAGCTGGGCGAACACTCGGGCACCCATTTCGACGCCCCCCACCACTGGATCACCGGCAAGGATTACGCCGACGGCTACACCGACACCCTGCCGGTGCAGCGGGTCGTGGCCCCGGTCAATGTCATCGACTGTTCGGCCGAGGCGGCCGAGAACCCCGATTTCCTGCTGACCATCGACCATGTGAAGGCCTGGGAGGATACGCATGGCGAGATCGGGGCAGGCGAATGGGTCGTGCTGCGCACCGACTGGGACAAGCGCGCCCATGACGAGGCGCTGTTTCTCAACGCCGACGCGACCGGCCCGCATACGCCGGGCCCCACGGCCGAGGTGATCGAATACCTCATCGGCAAGGGCATCGTCGGCTGGGGCAGCCAGTGCATCGGCACCGATGCGGGGCAGGCGGGCGGCATGACCCCGCCCTTCCCGGCGCACAACCTTCTGCACAAGAACAACCGCTATGGCCTTGCCAGCCTTGCCAATCTCGACAAGCTGCCGCCCAAGGGCGCGATCCTGATCGCCGCCCCGCTCAAGATCAAG
>JBKBQT010000058.1:0-10191 GCA_046292445.1 Gemmobacter sp. | reverse complement strand
CGTGGTGCGGGCGGCCGCGCGGCCGCCGGCCTTCGGCGGTGCCGCCGCACGCAGCCCGGCCGCGCTCGACAGC
Source organism: Gemmobacter sp. (assembly GCA_046292445.1). Lineage (GTDB taxonomy): Bacteria > Pseudomonadota > Alphaproteobacteria > Rhodobacterales > Rhodobacteraceae > CALIZF01. The sequence goes on along the minus strand of JBKBQT010000058.1, from coordinate 10,118 downwards.
ACGACGGCGGCCGAACGGGCGGCCGCGGTGGCCGCGCCGGCGTCGGGCGCCGATCTGGGGACGGTGACGGTCGCGCTCGGCAATCCCGCCGAGCCGGGGTTCTGGCTGCGCAGCGCGCTGGTCACCGCGCCGCGGGACGGCGCGGTACGGCTGGCCTCGGGCGCGAGCGTGCAGGTCGAGCTGCGCCCCGGCAGCGGCGCGGCGCAACTGTCGCTCGCGGCCTATCGCGCGCTCGGGCTGGCGCTGACCGACCTGCCGCGCGTGACGGTGGTGGGGCGGTGATGGGCGGGTGCAGGGCAGCGCCGTCGGCGGTGCGCGCCGCCACGCGGGCCGCGGGCCGCACCGCGCCAAGCGATGCGCCGCGCGCCGGGCCGGCCGGTGGCCCAGCGCGCAGCGCCGCCCGCCGCAGCGCCGGCAGGTCGTCGTGACCGGCACCGGGGCACGGCTGTTTTCCGACGCGGCGCTCGACCGCGCCCGCCGTCCCGGCGGCTGGGCGATGCTGCGCGCGGGGTTCCGCTGGGCCATCGCGCCCGGCTTCACCATTCCCGAGGCCTGCTGCGATTCCTGGGCGCGGGCAGAGCCGGGCCGCACCGCGCTGATCGACGTGACCGAGGGCGGTATCCGGTGCTGGACCTATGGTGAGCTGCGCGAAGCGTCGGATCGGCTCGCCAATGCCTTTCGCGCCGCGGGCCTGCAGCGCGGGGACCGGGTGGGCGTGCTCTTGCCGCAGGGGGCGGCGGTGATCCTCGCGCATCTCGCGGCGCAGAAGGCGGGGGGTGTCGCGCTGCCGCTCTTCACGCTGTTCGGTCCCGATGCGCTGGCGTTCCGGCTGCGCGATGCAGGTGCACGGATCGTGGTGACCGATGGCGAGAACCTCGAGGGGCTCCTCGCGCTGGCGCCCGACCTGCCCGACCTCGCCGCCGTCTATGCCACGACCGGCGCGCGCAGCCCGGTGCGCGACCTCTGGGCGGATATCGCCGCAGCATCGCCGCGGCACGCGCCGGCGCCGGTCGGGGCCGAGGATCCGGCGGTGATGATCTATACCTCGGGCACGACCGGCGCGCCCAAGGGGGTGCTGCATGCGCACCGGTTCCTGATCGGGCACATGCCCTCGATGGAACTGACGCATTACGGCTTCCCGCGCCCCGGCGATGTCGGCTGGACGCCGGCGGACTGGGCCTGGATCGGCGGGCTGATGGATATGGCGATGCCCTGCCTCTACCGCGGCGTGCCGCTGGTGGCGCACCGGATGCGCAAGTTCGACCCCCATGCCGCCGCCCGGCTGATCGCCGACCACGCCATCCGCTGCGTCTTCATGCCGCCGACCGCGCTTCGGCTGATGCGGGCCGAAGGGGTGGGCCCGGTGCCGCTGCGCAGCCTGTCGTCGGGCGGCGAAAGCCTCGGGGCCGAGCTCCTCGACTGGGGGCGGGCGACGTTCGGCTGTCCGGTGAACGAGCTATACGGGCAGACCGAATGCAACCTCAGCGTCACGCAGGCGGCGGGCTTCATGGATGTGCGGCCCGGCACGATGGGCCAGCCGCTGCCGGGGTTCGACGTGGCGCTGCTGGATGCCGGCGGCGAACCGGTGCCGACGGGCAAGCCGGGCGAGATCGCGGTGCGGCGCGGGGCGGCGACGATGTTCCTCGGCTACTGGAACCAGCCGGGCAAGACGGCGGAGAAGTTCACGGGCGACTGGATGCGGACGGGCGATGTGGCGGTGGCGGACGAGGCCGGCTATCTCACCTATCTCGGGCGCGACGACGACATCATCACCTCGGCCGGCTACCGGATCGGGCCGACCGAGATCGAGGATTGCCTGACGGGCGATCCCGCCGTTGCCATGGCGGCCGTGGTCGGCCTGCCCGATCCGGTGCGCACCGAGGCGGTGACGGCATTCGTCGTGCTGCGCCCCGGCGCGGCGGCGGGGCCGGACCTCGCCCCCCGGCTGATCGCCCGCGTCCGGGCCCGGGTGTCGCCCCATGCCGCGCCGCGGGCCGTCCATGTGCTCGACGCGCTGCCGATGACGGCGACGGGAAAGATCATCCGGCGCGCTTTGCGCGAAGGCTTTGGCAAGGATTGACGGGTTGGACTTGATCGAGAACCTTACCTTGTGGCCGCTGGCGGGGCTTGCGGCGGTTGCCGGCGCGCTGGCGCTCGGTGTCGCGCTGGTGTTTCTGGCAGCGATCCACCGGGCCTGTCGCGGCGCGGCGGCGGCGACGCCGGTCGCGGCCTTTGTCACGCCGGTTTCGGCGGTCTTTGCGCTGACCTTCGGCTTTGTCGCCGCCGATGTGTGGAACACCGAGACCCGCGCCCGCGCGGCCGCGACGGCCGAGGCGCTGGCTCTGGTGCGGATGCATCATGCGGCCGCGCCCGAGGCGCTCGACCTGCCGCGCCTGCAGGCCGCGCTGGCCGGCTATGCCGCGGTCGCCGCGCAGGCGGAATGGACCGGCGGCGGCAATGCCGCGCCGCATCCGGCGGTCGAAGAGGCGTTGCAGGCGATCCGGGTCGCGCTGATCGCCGCGCAGCGGTCCGGCCTGCCGCAGGCGATGCTGGCCAAGCTGGTGTCCGATTTCGACGATGTGCAGCACGCCCGCGCGATGCGGCTGGCGATCGGGGCCGATGATCTCGACGCGCTCAAATGGGCGCTGCTGCTGTTTCTGGCGGTGATGACGCAGGCCACGATCGCCGCGATCCACATCGACCGGCCGGTGGCGGGGAGGCTGTCGCTTTGCCTGTTCACGCTGGCGGCGACGGCGGCGATCTGGTTCCTCGCGCTGCATGCCGAGCCCTATGTCGGCCATGCCCCCGTGCAGCCGGCCACCGCGATGCTGCGGCTCGCGGCGGCGGTGCCCGGCGGGTGATCCCGCCGGGTCCCTCGGGTCAGTCCGCGCGCGTCACGCCCGCCGCATGCAGGCTGCCCGCCAGCGCCCCCAGCCCCTCGGCAATCCATTTCCGAATCATGTCATTCCTCGCAAACACGTCCCGCACAGCGCGGGTGCGTCCTGCCAGCGCGGCGCCATCAGCCGCACCGCTCTGTCTGCGGCATGGATGTCGGTTAACACCTGCGTGAACGCGCAGGCCGCCGGCGCCCGGCGCGCCGCGTTGGACAAGCGCGGCGCGCCGGCTTACATGTCGCAGCATGCCAAAGGACGCCCCCATGACCCCACGCGACCTGACCATCCCCGAGGAACGCCACCCCGAAAAGGCCCACCGGCCCGATCAGGCGCAGCCCAAGAAACCGGCCTGGATCCGCGTCAAGGCGCCGTCGAGCCCCGGCTACAAGGCCACGCGCGACATCATCCGGGCGCAGCGGCTCACCACCGTCTGCGAGGAGGCGGGCTGCCCCAACGTCGGCGAATGCTGGGCGCAGGGCCATGCGACCATGATGATCATGGGCGAGATCTGCACCCGCGGCTGCACCTTCTGCAATGTGGCCACCGGGCGGCCGCAGGCGCTCGACGCCTTCGAGCCGGGCCGGGTTGCGCATGCGGTGGCCGAGCTTGGCCTTGCCCATGTCGTGGTGACAAGCGTTGACCGCGACGACCTGCCCGACGGCGGGGCGGCGCATTTCGCCCAGACCATCCGCGCCATCCGGCACCGCAGCCCCGCCACCACCATCGAGGTTCTGGTGCCCGATTTCCTGCGCTGCGGCCCCGATGCGCTGGAGGCGGTGATCGCGGCGCAGCCGGATGTGTTCAACCACAACCTCGAGACCGTGCCGGGCCTCTACCCCGAAGTGCGCCCGGGCGCGCGCTATTTCCATTCGCTGCGCCTCCTCCAGCGCGCCAAGGAGATCGACGGCCGGGTGTTCACCAAATCGGGCATCATGGTCGGCCTCGGCGAGGACCGGCAGGCGGTGCTGCAGGTGATGGACGACATGCGCAGCGCCGATGTCGATTTCCTGACCATCGGGCAGTATCTGCAACCGACACCCAAGCATCACCGGGTGGACCGTTTCGTGACGCCCGAGGAATTCGCGGGCTATGAAACGGCCGCGCGCGGCAAGGGGTTCCTGATGGTCTCGGCCACGCCGCTCACCCGGTCGTCCTATCACGCGGGCGAGGATTTCGCGCGCCTGCGCGCGGCGCGGGCGGCACGGGCGGGTTAAGGCGTCAGGGCACCGGCGGCACGCGCTTGAGATAGGCCGCGACGGCCGCCCGGTCGCTCTCGGGCAGGCGGGCGTAGTTTTCCACCACCGCCGCCATATGTCCGCCGACGCTGTCGAAATCGGGGGTGAAGCCGGTCGAGAGGTAATTGGCGATCTCGCCTTCGGTCCAGGTCAGCGCGGCGGGCGTGATGTTCGGGATGCGCCCGGTCCCGTTCGGGTTCGGCGCGCCCGCCAGCCAGCGTGCGGTGTCGAGCGCGCCGAGGGGGCCGCGCGGCGTGTGGCATTCGCCGCAATGCCCGAGCGCCTCGACGAGGTAGCGCCCGCGCGCCTCGGCCTCGGTCAGCGTGCCGCCGACGACCGGGGCGGGGTCGAGATAGAGCCATTTCCACAGACCGACGCCGCGCCGGATCGAGAAGGGGAAGGGCAGTTCGTGCGGCGCGCTCGGCGTGGCATCGGCGGGCAAGGTCATCAGATAGGCGTGCAGGTCGGCCACATCGCCCGGCTGCATCCGGGCATAGGCCGTCCACGGAAACGCCGGGTAGTAATGCCGCCCCTCGGGCGACACCCCCGCCATCAGCGCGTTGCCAAGGTCGGCCACCGACCAGGCGCCGATGCCCTGCGCCGGGTCGGAGGAGATGTTGGGAGCAAGGAAGGTGCCGAAATCGCTCGCGAACCTTTGCCCGCCGGCCAGCACCAGCTTTGCCTCGCCGGTCGCCCCCGGCGCATGGTGGCAGGAGGCGCAGCCGGCGGCGTGGAACACCGCCTCGCCCCGCTCGGCATTGCCGGTCATGCCGGCAAAGCTCGCCGCGCCATAAGGACGCGGGGCCGAGAGGATCCAGCCCGCCGCCGCCGCGACGAGGCCCGCGAATATCACCAGATAGAACAGCCGCCGCATCGCACCCTCCCGGTCACGGGGTGAGTGTGGCCGCTCGCCCCGCGCAGGGCAACCCGCGCGCACGGCCCCGTGATGGCGCCCCTCAGGGCCGCATCGCGCGCCCGCCGCCGCCGGTCGTCGCCCAGTCCGGCCAGAGGCCGAGCGCCTCGATCCCCACCAGCGCGAGGCAGACGGCGATCACGAGCAGCAGCCCCCGCACGGCCCGCATCGACGGCGGGTTGCGCGCCCAGCGGGCCATGCGGAGGAACCAGCCGAGGTTCATCGCGCGTCACGCCGCATCGAGGAACCGCACCTTGCCGATATAGGGCAGGTTGCGGTTGCGCTGCGCATAGTCGATGCCATAGCCGACGACGAATTCGTCGGGGATGACGAACCCCGTCCAGGTCGCGCGGATGTCCACCTCGCGCCGCGAGGGCTTGTCGAGCAGGGCGCAGACCTCGAGCCGCGCCGGCCCGCGCGAGCGCAGCAGGTTGATGACATGGTTGAGCGTATGGCCGGTATCGACGATATCCTCGACCACCAGCACGTCGCGCCCCGCGATCTCGCCCCGCAAGTCCTTGAGGATGCGCACCTCGCGGCTCGATTCGGTGGCGTTCCCGTAGGACGACGCCTCGAGGAAATCGACCTCCAGCGGCAGGTCGATCTCGCGCACCAGATCGGCGATGAACACGAACGACCCGCGCAAGAGGCCGACCACCACCAGCTTGTCGGTGCCCGCGAAATGCGCCGTGATCTCGCGCGCGAGTGCCTCGACCCGGGCGGCGATGGACTTGGCCGAGATCATCTGGTCGATGACATAGGGTTTCATGCGACAGGACCGCCCCTTGATTTCCCCGCCCGGTCTAGCCATTCCCGGCGCTCAAGTCATCATCCCGTTGCCAAGGACGCATGCCGACACACCGCGAAACCAAGCGCCTGCCCTGGAGCGCCGCCGAGATGTATGCGCTCGTGGCGGATGTGGAACGCTACCCCGAGTTTCTCCCGTGGTGCGCCGCGGCGCGGGTGCGCACCCGCCGCCCCGTTGGCGACGGGGCGGAGCTGATGGAGGCCGACCTCGTGATCTCGTTCAAGGTGTTCCGCGAGAAATTCGGCAGCCGCGTGATCCTCTGGCCCGAACGGCGGCGGATCGAGACCGAATACATCGACGGCCCGTTCCGGCACATGCGGTCGACCTGGGATTTCCGCGATCTCGACGGGGGCGGCTGCGAGGTTGAGTTCTTCGTCGATTTCGAGTTCCGCAACGCGATCCTGCAGGGGATCGTCGGCATCGTGTTCAACGAGGCGATGCAGCGCATCGTTCGGGCGTTCGAGGCGCGGGCGGCGGCGCTCCACCGCGCCTGACGGGCGGGTTTGGCGCGGCTGACGCGGACGTGACCGGCGCGAGACGGCCGGCGCCGCGGCATCGGCGCGCAGGCGCTTCACCCAGCGGCGCGTTGGTCCTATCGTCATCTTGTGCTCGGGCAACCACAGATGACCCGTTGCAGGGGGTTCGGGAAACACGATGATCGTTGAGCTTGGCCATTTCGCCCTCATCCTCGCGCTGGCCGTCGCGCTGGTTCAGACCGTGGTGCCGCTGGTCGGCGCGCATTACCGCTGGTCGGGCTGGATGGCGGTGGCCGAGCCGGCGGCGACCGCGCAGGTGCTGCTGGTGGGCTTTGCCTTTGCGGCGCTGACCTATGCCTTCGTCACCTCGGATTTCTCGCTGCTGCTGGTGGTCCAGAACAGCCATACGCTCAAGCCGATGCTTTACAAAGTGTCGGGGGTCTGGGGGAACCACGAGGGATCGCTGCTGCTGTGGGTGCTGATCCTGGCGCTTTTCGGCGCCTGCGCGGCCTGGTTCGGGGGCAACCTGCCGGCGACGCTCCGGGCGCGGGTGCTGGCGGTGCAGGGGTCGATCGGGGTCGCGTTCCTGCTCTTCATGCTGCTGACCTCCAACCCGTTCCTGCGGCTCGAAGTGCCGCCGATGGACGGGTCCGACCTCAACCCGCTGTTGCAGGATCCGGGGCTCGCCTTTCATCCGCCGTTTCTCTACCTCGGCTATGTCGGCCTTTCGATGGCGTTCTCCTTTGCCGTCGCGGCGCTGATCGAGGGCCGCGTCGATGCAGCCTGGGGCCGCTGGGTGCGGCCCTGGACGCTGGCGGCCTGGGTGTTCCTGACGATCGGGATCGCGCTCGGGTCCTGGTGGGCCTATTACGAGCTTGGCTGGGGCGGGTTCTGGTTCTGGGATCCGGTCGAGAACGCCAGCTTCATGCCCTGGCTGATCGCCGCCGCATTGCTGCACTCGGCCATCGTCGTCGAAAAGCGCGAGGCGCTCAAGAACTGGACGATCCTGCTGGCGATCATGGCCTTCGGGTTTTCGCTGATCGGCACCTTCATCGTGCGTTCGGGGATCATCACCAGCGTGCATGCCTTTGCCAGCGACCCCGAGCGGGGGGTGTTCATCCTGCTCATCTTCGCGGTTTTCGTGGGCGGTGCGCTTACCCTCTATGCCGCGCGGGCGGGGGCGATGGAGGCGCGGGGCGTGTTCGGCACGGTCAGCCGGGAATCGGCGCTGGTGCTCAACAACGTGCTTCTGGCGGTGTCGTGCTTTGTCGTCTTCGTCGGCACGATCTGGCCGCTGGTGGCCGAGATGGTCTGGGACCGCAAGCTGTCGGTCGGCCCGCCGTTCTTCGACATGGCCTTCACCCCCTTCGTGATCGCGCTCGCGCTGCTGCTGCCCATCGGATCGGTGCTGCCGTGGAAGCGCGGGAACCTCGGGCGCGTGCTGCGCCCGCTGCGGGGGCTGGCGCTGCTGGCTGCGGCGGCGGGGGCGCTGGTCTGGGCGATGCAGACGGGCCGCTCGGCGCTCGGCCCGCTGGGGCTGGCGCTCGGTCTGTGGGTCGTGCTCGGGGCAGGGGCCGATCTCTGGGCGCGGACCGGGCGTCAGGGCGTGGCGGACCGGCTTAGCCGCCTCGCCCGGCTGCCGCGCGCCGACTGGGGGAAGGCGGTCGCCCATGCCGGCCTCGGCATCACCATCTTCGCCATCGCCGGCCATATCGCCTGGGAGCGCGAGGATATCCGCGTCGCCCGCATCGGCGACAGCTTCGCCATCGGCGCCTACACGATCACGCTCGAGGACGTGCGCCGCGTCGAGGGGCCCAACTACATCTCGACCATGGGCGTGATGGCCGTGGACGACGGGCGGCGGTCCTTCACCCTCTACCCCGAAAAGCGCTTCTACCCGGTCGCCCGCATGCCGACGACCGAGGCGGCGATCGACTATGGGTTCTGGCGCGATGTCTACCTCGTGCTCGGCGATCCGCAGGACGGCGGGGGCTATGCGGTGCGCAGCTATATCAAGCCCTTTGCCAACTGGCTCTGGGCCGGGTGCATCATCATGGCGCTCGGCGGCTGCGTGAGCCTTGCCGACCGGCGCTACCGGATCGCGGCCGGCGCGGGCAAGGCGCCGCGCGCGGCGGTGCCGGCGGAATGATCCGCGCGGCGGCGCTGGCGCTGGCGTTGCTGGCCGCGCCGGCCCATGCGGTGCAGCCCGACGAGGTGCTGGCCGACCCGGCGCTCGAGGCGCGGGCGCGGGCGATCTCGACCAACCTGCGCTGCCTTGTCTGCCGCAACGAATCGATTGACGAATCCAACGCGCCGCTCGCCCGCGACCTGCGGCTGCTGGTGCGCGAACGGCTGCTGCTGGGCGAGACCGACGCGGAAGTGCTCGCCTATATCGTCCGCGGGGATGAAACCTTTGCGGGCTATGGCGAATACGTCCTGCTGCGCCCGACCGCGACGGGGTCCAACCTGATTCTCTGGGTCGCGGGGCCGGCTATGCTGATCCTCGGTCTCGGGGTTGCGGGGCTTTACCTGCGGCGGCGGCGCATGGCGGCCGATGGCGCGCCGGCGCTGACCGAGGCCGAGCGGGCACGGCTGGCCGAGATCCTGCGCGACTGACCCGGCCCGCCCCTTTCGCCTGCCGCCGGGCATTCTATGCTGGGCGGATCAGGGCGAGGGGGGGGGCATGGCCGAGCCGGCGATCATCGTGACCGAGGCGGCGGGCGTGGCAACGGTCACGCTCAACCGGCCCGATAGGCGCAATGCGCTGAACACGGCGATGCGGGCCGCGCTTCTGGCGGCGCTGACCGATCTCGCCGCGCGGGCGCGGGTGATCGTGCTGACCGGCGCGGGGCGGGGCTTTTGCGCGGGGCAGGATCTGACCGACCGCGCGGGGGATGCGCCGCGCGACCTCGGCCGGTCGCTGCGCGAGGAATACGATCCGCTCCTGCGCGCCATCGTCGATTGTCCGGTGCCCACTATCGCGGCGGTCAATGGCGCGGCGGCGGGGGCGGGGGCAAACCTCGCGCTGGCCTGCGACGTGGTGATCGCGGCGGAAAGCGCGGTGTTCCTGCAGGCCTTCGCCCGCATCGGCCTGATCCCCGACGCAGGCGGCACCTGGACGCTGCCGCGCCGCATCGGCGCCGCGCGGGCGATGGGGGCGATGCTGTTTGCCGAACCGGTTCGGGCGCGGCAGGCGGCCGACTGGGGCATGATCTGGGAAGCGGTGCCCGATGATGCCTTCGCCGCCCATTGGCAGGCGCGGGCGGCGCATCTTGCGGCCGGGCCGACGGCGGCCTATGCCCGCATCAAGCAGGCGCTGCGCGCTAGCTGGGGCAACGATCTGGACGCGCAACTCGCGCTCGAGGCGCAGCTTCAGGGCGCATGCGGCGCGAGCGCGGATTTCGCCGAAGGCGTGGCGGCGTTCCTGGCCAAGCGGCCGGCGCGCTTTGCCGGCCGCTAGCAACCGGGAGCAGGACGGAGCCATGAACAACGAGGCATTCCGGCGCGCCTGGCTTGCGCGGACGCTGGCGGCGCTGCCGGCGGGATCGTCGCTGATCGACGTCGGGGCGGGGGAATGCCAGTACAAGCCGCTCTGTGCGCATCTCGACTATGTGGCGCAGGACATCGCGCAATATGACGGCAGGGGCGATGCGGTGGGGCTGCAGACCGGTGCCTGGACCTTCGCGCAGATCGACATCGTCTGCGACCTGCTCGACATCCCCGAGGACCGGCAGTTCGACACCGTGCTGTGCACCGAGGTTCTCGAACATGTTCCCGATCCGGTGGCGGCGC
>JBKBQT010000057.1:0-10206 GCA_046292445.1 Gemmobacter sp. | reverse complement strand
TGCATGTAGCCCAGTTCGACCAGTTTCTTGAGGTTGTAGCTGACGTTGGACCCCTGGTAGTAGCCGCGGGTCTTCAGCTCGCCCGCCGTCACCTCGTTGTCGCCGATGTTGAACAGCATCAACGCCTGCACCGGATTGATCTCGAGCACCGCCAGCCGCTCGAACTCGTCCTTGATCACGTCGAGCAGAAGCCGGTGCAGCCGCTCGACCAGTGCCAGCGTCTCGAGGTAACCGACGGGCGCCACCCGGCCCGAGGGTGTCGGAAGCCTGCCCTGCATCGTCATGCCCAAACCCTCCTTCTGTGGCGGACCGAGCGGGACCATGCGGGACAAGGCGCGAACAAGCGGTAAAGCGCCGCGGAAATTCGATCAAATGCGGGGCAGTTCGTCCTTTGCGGCATAACGGGCCCGGGCAAAGGCACACAGATCGGCAACCAGCGGCGCATAAACCGCCGGAACCGCCGCCTGCCCCAGCACCCAGCGCATCAGATCCTGATCGGCCTCGTCCAGCAGCGCCTCGAAGGCATCGAGCGCGGCGGCATCCATCGCGGCGAGGCGGGCATCGGCATAGGGGCCCAGAACCACGTCCATCTCGCGCGTGCCGCGGCGCCAGGCGCGCATCCGCATCCGCCGCAGACGGGTGTCGGCCGTCTCGGGTCCGGCGGTCATTGCGCCGGTTCCATGATCCGGCGCAGGCGCTTTTCGGTGCGCGCGATGCGGTCGGACAGGCGCTGTGCCTCGGCGGCGAGGCTGCGCAGCTCGCCCAGGGCGGCGCGCAGGTCGGGCGCGATGCCGGCCTCGGGGCCGTCCGGCCCCTCGCCCTCGCCCGTCATCATCCAGCGCAGGCTGACCCCGAGCATGCCGGCCAGCATCTGGAGCCGGTTTGCCCGCGGCTCGGACTGGTCGTCCTCCCAGGCCTTAAGCGTCGGCAGGCGCACGCCGATGCGCCGGGCGCATTCGGCCCGCGTCATGCCCGCCGCCTCGCGCGCCGCCGCGATGCGGTCGCCGAGCGTCGCCGTGCCTTCGGCAAACCATCCGTCTGACGTCTCGGCCATGCTGCCCCTCCTTTACCGATAGCGCTTGATCGCATTCGGGGCGCACCCTAAGACGGGGCGCCGCCAAGATCAAACCGGGGTCTTTCCATGGGTTTCCTGTCCGCCACGCTCGACCGGGTGAAACCCTCGCCGACCATCGCGGTGACCAACAAGGCGCGCGAGCTGGCGGCGGCCGGGCGCGACGTGATCGGCCTCGGCGCGGGCGAGCCCGATTTCGACACGCCCGCCCATATCCGCGAGGCCGCCAAGCGGGCGATCGACGCGGGCAAGACGCGCTACACGGCCGTCGATGGCATCCCCGAGCTCAAGGCCGCGATCTGCGCCAAGTTCGCGCGGGAAAACGGCCTGACCTACAGCCCCGCGCAGGTCACTGTCGGCACGGGCGGCAAGCAGGTGCTCTACAACGCGCTGGTCGCAACGCTGAACCCGGGCGACGAGGTCATCATTCCGGCGCCCTACTGGGTCAGCTACCCAGACATGGTGCTGCTGGCCGGCGGCACGCCGGTGGCAGTGGAATGTCCGCTTGAAACCGGGTTCAAGCTGACGCCCGACCAGCTCGAGGCGGCGATCACGCCGCGCACCAAGTGGTTCATCTTCAACTCGCCCTCGAACCCGACCGGCGCGGGCTACACGCGCGACGAACTGCGGGGGCTGACCGAGGTGCTGATGCGCCATCCGCAGGTCTGGGTGATGTCGGACGACATGTATGAGCATCTCGTGTTCGACGATTTCGTGTTCACCACCCCGGCACAGGTGGAACCCGGCCTTTACGACCGCACGCTGACCTGCAACGGGGTGAGCAAGGCCTATGCGATGACCGGCTGGCGGATCGGCTATGCCGCGGGGCCCGAGGCGCTGATCCGGGCGATGGCCAAGGTGCAGTCGCAGTCCACCTCGAACCCCTGCTCGGTGAGCCAATGGGCGGCGGTCGAGGCGCTGGAGGGGCCGCAGGATTTCCTGCCCGCCTTCCGCGCCGCGTTCCAGCGGCGGCGCGATCTGGTCGTGGCCGCGCTCAACGCCTGCCCCGGCATCGTCTGCCCGGTGCCGGAAGGGGCGTTCTACGTCTATCCCTCGATTGCGGGTTGCATCGGCAAGACCAGCGCCGGCGGCGCGGCGATCGACAGCGACGAGGCCTTTGCGGCGGCGCTGCTCGAGGAGACCGGGGTGGCGGTCGTGTTCGGCGCGGCCTTCGGCCTGTCGCCCTGTTTCCGCATCTCCTATGCCACGGGCGACGACGTGCTGACCGAGGCCTGCCGGCGGATCGCCGCGTTCTGCGAGGGGCTGCGGGCCGGCGCATGACCGACGCGCTGCCCCCCTATTACTTCCGCATCCGCGAGAACGGGGCGGCGGTGTTCCGCGTCGATGCCGAGAACCGCAACCGGCGGATGGAGCTCGAGGAAATCGCGCTGGTGAACCTGCGCAACGGCACCGTCAAGCCGCATGGCGACCGGGTGCTGGCCGAGGACGACATGGCAGCCATCCGCGCCTGGATGGCCGAGCGGCAGGCTGTGCTGGCGCGGCGCGAGGTGGACGATCTGCTGCGCACCATCGACCACCTCAACCTGACCGCGCAATGGGCGCAGTCGAAGGCCAGCCCCGAGCAGCTTGACGCGGTCACCGATGCGCTGCTTCTGGCGATGCACGATCTGCGCGCGGTGCTCGTGCGGAAGAAGGCCGAGCGGCTCGGGCGGTCCTGACGGCCGGGGAACAGATCGGGGCGCTGCCCCCGTCCCCTCCGGATCCTTGACGGCAGAAGACAGGCGGTCACGGGCGCGGCGCGCGGGTCCAGAACCGGTGCATGAGCGTGCCGGCCGCGACGGTCAGGCCGATCACGAGGCCGAGCCACAGGCCCACCCCGCCGAGGCCGACGGGGAAGGCGAGCAGGTAGCTCGCCGGGATGCCGACGGCCCAGTAGCTGAGCGTGGCGAGGATCATCGGCACGCGGGTGTCCTGCAGGCCGCGCAGCAGGCTCACCGCCATGACCTGCGCGGCATCGGCGATCTGGAACAGCGCGGCGAGCAGCAGGAGCGTGGTGCCGAAGGCGACGATGCGGCCCGCGTCCGGGTCGGCATTGTCGATGAAGGCGCCGATGATCGCCTCGGGCCAGATGACGAAGGCGGCGATGATGGCAAGGCCGACCGCCTGGCTGAGGGCGATGGCGACGCGCGCGCCGTCGCGCAGGGCCCGCGGGTCGCCGGCACCGAAGGCCGCCCCGGCGCGCACCGTCGCCGCGCTGGCAAGCCCGACATGCACCATGAAGGCGATCGAGGCGGCCTGCAGCGCGATGCCATGCGCGGCCAGTTCCACCGTGCCGATCCAGCCCATCATCAGCGCCGAGGCCTGGAACAGCCCCGCCTCGGCCAGACCGGTGATGCCGATCGGCCAGCCGAGCCGCCAGACCTGCGCAAAGGCCTGCCAGTCGGCCCGCCAGACGCGCTGGAACAGGTGGTAGTCGCGCAAGCCCGGCAGCACGGCGGCATAGCCCGCCACGATGGAGAGGGTGGCAAGCTGCACTGCGACCGAGGCGACGGCGGCGCCCGTGACGCCCAGTTCCGGCGCGCCCCAGTTGCCGAAGATGAACGCATAGTTGAGCGCGATGTTGATCGCCACGCCCGCCAGCGTCGCCCAGAGCACGACCTGCGTGCGCTCGAGCGCCGAGAGGAAGGAGATGAAGGTGAAGACCAGCAGCGCCGGAATCATCCCGGCGCCGGCGATGCGCAGATAGCCCTCGGTCAATTCGGCGATGCGCGGATCCTGCCCCGCCGCCAGCAGGATCGGCCCCGACCACCAGAACAGCGGATAGACCGCCGCGCCGAACAGGATCGAATGCCACAGCCCCATCCGCGTCGTGCGCCGGACCTGCACGCCGTCGCCTGCCCCGCGCGCGGCGGCGACCAGCGGCAGCACCGCCTTGCCGAAGCCCGAGCCGAGCACGAAGACCACGAAGAAGGTGGATGCGCCGAGCGTGCCGGCCGCCAGCGCCTCGACCGCATACCAGCCGAGCATGACCGTATCGGTCACATGCAGCGCAATCTGCGCCAGCGACGAGCCGATCAGCGGCAGGCCGAGCGCGAGGATCGCCCTTGCATGGGCCGGCGTGGACAGGGGCGGGATCATGCGGCTGCCTAGCGCGGCGGCAGCGGCCCTTCAAGCCGGGTCAGGCTACCCTTGACAAGAGCGCAAGGCCCGTCGCCGCGATCGCGAGGCCCGCCGCGATCTCGATCGCCGGGACGGCCGCGCGCAGGCCTGCCGCGCCCGGCAGCGCGGCAAAGGCCCCCTCGCGCGCCCAGACCGACAGCGCGGCCGCCGCGACCGTCACCGTCGCGGTGCCAAGGCCCATCGCATAGGCCCCGGCGATCCCCGCCGGCATCAGCCCGAACTGCCACGTCAGCACCAGAAGGAACACCGCCCCCGTGCAGGGCCGGAGCGCGACGCCCGCGATCAGCAGCGCCGCATCGCGCCAGCCGGTCAGCGCCGCGACCTCGGCAGGGGTGGGGGCGTGGCGATGGGTGCAGGCGGGGCCGTGGTCGTGGTGATGGTCGTGATGATGCCGGCCCCGGTGCCGGCGCGCCGCCGCCGACCGGCGCAGTCCCGCCGCCCCGCGCCAGACCAGCCACAGGCCGAGTGCCGCGATCGCCGCATGCCCGAAGGGCGGCAGGACCGTATCGCCCAGCCGCCCCAGTTCCGCCCGCGTCAGGTCGAACAGCATCGCCCCGCCCCCGACCAGCACCACCGCCACCGTCGCCTGCGCCAGGCTCGCCGCCAGCGCCACCGCCATGAGCGGCCAGGGCCGCACCCGCCGGGCGAGGCCATAGCCGCCGATCAGCATCTTGCCATGCCCCGGCCCGGCCGCATGCGCCACGCCATAGGCAAAGGCCACCGCCAGAAGGCCGCCGAGCGCCCCCGGCTCGCCCGCCCGCAGCGCCCGCAGCGCCCGGGCAAGCCCGTCCTGTGCCGCCCGCGCCGCATCGCGCGCCCAGGCCTCGACCAGCGCATCGCCGCCGGTGGCCCAGAACAGCGCCGCCGCAAGGGCGACGATGGCCCCGGCGATCAGGACGGCGCGGCGCATGTCAGGCGCACCTCCTCGGCAAAGGCGGCGCCGACGGCGGGAAAATCGGCCTCGGCATCGCCGCCGGTCCCGGCGAGTTCGCGCAGCGCGGCCTCGAGCATCGCCGAGGCCGCGCCGAGGTCGGGCGCATAGACCGCGGCCGCGCAGCCCGACCGCCCGGCGATCACCGGCGCGGCGGCGATGGTATAGGCGGTGTAATAGGTCGGATCGTAGAGCTGCACGATCACCGGACCGGCCGCCGGATCGACCGGTTCGGCAAGGCTGCGCACATGGCTCGTGACGATGCGCCCCTGCGTGTAGTCCGCCGTCCAGTCGCGCGGCGGGCCGAGCGGCACGGGCGCATCGGCCGCGATCAGCACCGTGTCGCCGGCGTAACCTTCCTGCCAGTTCATGTCGAACCCGGCCAGCGCGGCCCGGTCAGCCTCGGCCAGCCGGTCGCCCGGGCCGGGCGTCACGCCGCGGTCGGCCAGCAGCAGCATCGAGGTGAAATCGTCATAGACCCAGACGATCCGCAGCGCCGCCAGCCGCCCCGCCGCGTCGAACCGAAGCTCTACCCCGGCATCGACGAACACATGCGGATGCGCCGCCGCCGGCCCGGCCAGTGCCAGCATGCAGGCAACCGCCGCCCCGATCCTGCCCATCGTCACCCCGCCATCCTGCCCCCCGCCACATTAGGCCGCACGCGCGCGCCGCGCCAGCCCGGCCCGTGCCGCGAAGCCTTGCAGCGCAGCGCCGGCCGGTTCAGGATTGCGCGAGGAGGACCGCCATGCCGGATCTCGCCAGGCTCCTCGATGCCGAGACGCGCGCGGATGTCCTTTCCTGCGTCGAGGCCCGTTACGCCCGCGACGAGCCGGCAGGTGATCCAACCGCCGCCCTGCTGCAAGATACCGATTTCGCCGGCCTGCCGCCGACCGTGATCGTCACCGCCCCGTGCGACCCACCGTCGGGCGACGGCCCGGCCCATGCCGCGCGCCTTGCGGCCGCTGCCGGGCGGGCGGTGGCGCCGGAGGGACCGGGGCGCGTCCACGGGTTTCTGCGCGCGCGGACGACCCTGGGCCGGCCGCGGGGCGGCTTTGACCGGATCGCCGATGCGATCGCCGCGCCGGGACGCGGCGACAGTCCCTGTGGAGATGCACCATGAACGCCCCCTTGCCGAACCTGACCCACCATACCGACCGCTGCGACCTCGCCGCCGCCTTTCGCTGGACGGCGCGCCTCGGGATGCACGAGGCGGTGGCCAATCATTTCTCGCTCGCCGTGAACGAGACCGGCACGCGGTTCCTCATCAATCCGCGCGCGCGGCATTTCGCGCGGCTCAAGGCATCCGACCTGATCGAGATCGACGCAGAAGACCCGCGCACGATGGACCGGCCAGATGCCCCCGATCCGACCGCCTGGGGCCTGCACGGTGCCATCCACCGTGCCTGCCCGCATGCGCGCGCGGTGCTCCATGTCCATTCCCGCCATGCCACCGTTCTGGCCAGCCTCGCCGACAGCACGTTGCCCCCGATCGACCAGAACAGTGCGATGTTCTATCGCCGCCATGTGGTGGACGACAGCTATGGCGGCATGGCTTTCGAGGCCGAGGGCGCGCGCTGCGCCCGGCTTCTGGCCGATCCGCGGATGCGCACGATGGTGATGGGCAATCACGGCGTGCTCGTCATCGGTGCGACGGTCGCCGAGGCCTTCGACCGCCTCTATTACTTCGAGCGCGCGGCCGAAACCTACATCCTCGCGCTCCAGACCGGGCGCCCGCTGCGCGTGCTGCCCGACGACGTCGCGGAAAAGACCGCCCGCGAATGGGAGGATTATCCCCCCACCGCCGCCGCCCACCTGGCCGAGCTGCGCGCGATCCTCGATGCGGAGGGGTCGGATTACGCGGCCTGAACGACAGGGTCCGTTGTCAGGCGGTCACATGGCATGGCCGCGTGGGCCGCAGCCTTGGCCGCCCGCCGCAGCGGCCTCGCGCCGCGCGCGCCACCGCTCATGCCACGGCCCGCGCGCGCGGCGCGATCTCGGCCCGCGCGAAGGTATGCGCCTGTGCCAGAGCCCAATGGGCGTGAAAGCGCGGCGAGGACCCCGGATCGGCCAGCAGCTGGCCCGGCGCGAGCTGCTCGTACTGCTCGGCCAGGCTGATGACCCGGTCCACCCCCGCCCGGCGCAGGAAGTGGTGCGGGCGCAGATCGGCCGGATGGGCAAGGCCGGCCGCCGCGACGAGCTCGCCCAGCGCCTGCAGCGTGTTGTGGTGGAAATTCGCCACCCGTTCGGCCTTGTCGGGCACCACCAGCGCCCGCTGGCGCGCCGGATCCTGCGTCGCAACGCCCGTGGGGCAGGCGCCGGTGTGGCAGGACTGCGCCTGGATGCAGCCGACGGCGAACATGAACCCGCGCGCGGCATTGCACCAGTCGGCCCCGAGCGCGAGCACCCGCGCCATGTCGAAGGCCGAGGTGATCTTGCCCGAGGCGCCGAGCCGGATGCGGTCGCGCAGGCCGATGCCCACAAGCGCATTATGCGCAAACGACAGCCCGTCGCGCAGCGGCATGCCGACATGGTCCATGAACTCAAGCGGCGCCGCGCCGGTGCCGCCCTCGGCGCCGTCGATGACGATGAAATCGGGGGTGATCCCCGTCTCCACCATCGCCTTGCAGATCGCGAGGAACTCCCACGGATGGCCGATGCAGAGCTTGAAGCCCGCCGGCTTGCCGCCCGACAGCGCGCGCATGCGCGCGATGAACGCCAGAAGCTCCATCGGCGTGGCAAAGACCGAATGCCGCGCGGGCGAGACGCAATCCTCCCCGACCGGCACGCCGCGGATCGCCGCGATCTCGGCCGTCACCTTGGCGCCGGGCAGGACGCCGCCATGACCGGGCTTTGCGCCCTGCGACAGCTTGAGCTCGACCATCCTGATCTGACCGTCCGCCGCCGTCGCCGCGAAGCGGTCGGGATCGAAACCGCCATCCGGCCCGCGCGCCCCGAAATAGCCCGACCCGATCTCCCAGATCAGATCGCCGCCGTGCTCGCGGTGATAGGGCGACACGCCGCCCTCGCCGGTGTCATGGGCGAACCCGCCCCGCGCCGCGCCGCGGTTGAGCGCGCGGATCGCATTGGCACTGAGCGCTCCGTAGGACATCGCCGAGATGTTGAGCAGCGAGGCATCATAGGGCAGCGTGCAATCCGGCCCGCCGACGCGGGTGCGCAGCCGGTCCACCGGCGCCGGCTCGAGCGGCGCGAGCGAATGGTGCAGCCATTCGTACTGGTTCTCATAGACGTCGTACTGGGTGCCGAAGGGCCGCTTGTCGAGCGCCTGCTTGGCGCGCTGGTAGACGATCGCCCGCTTGTCGCGCGGAAACGGCGTTCCGTCCTTTTCGCCCTCGAAGAAATACTGCCGCATCTCGGGCCGGATCGATTCGAGCAGGAACCGCAGATGCGCCGCAATGGGATAGTTGCGCAGCACCGCATGCCGCGTCTGGAACAGATCGCGCAGGCCGAGCGCCGACAGGCCGCCGAACACCAATAGCCCGACCGCCGCCGCCCAGCCCGGCAGGACCAGCGCCGCGGCAGCGAACGCGGCCGTGCCCGCAAGCGCAATCACGAGAAGCGCGTAGCGCGGCTCGACCAACAGACGAAGAAACTGCATCGCGGCCCCTGTTGCATCCGGGCATCCATCGCCCCCGGGGCAAGTATAGATCGCAATTCGTCACGAGCCGGTTACAGCCTTTTCCCCGCTCCCTGCCGATCCGCCGACTGGCTGGTGATCCGCCCCCCCCCCGCACCCGACCCTGCCAGAGCCGGTGCCCCGAATCACGGGCACCCACTGCCCGCCATGGTCCCGTCCGCAGGCGCGACCGCTGCACAAACGCTGAACCGGCCACACGCAGCACGGTCGTCGCGCTGGCTTCGGCTGCGGGAGCCTCCGGCGGGGATATTTGGGCCAGCCTGAAGCCGCGGGCCGGGATCAACACGAAAGGGTGGCTTCAGGCTGGCAGAAATATCCTCGGGGGGGTGAATTGCCGAAGGCAAGAGGGGGGCGGAAGGCCCCCCTGCGCGCTCACCGCCCGCGCCAGACCGGATCGCGGTTTTCGGCAAAGGCGCGCGCGCCCTCGGTCTGGTCCACGCTGGCATAAAGGCGGTCCACGGTCGGGAAATGCCGGCCCGTGATGCGCCCGAGGGCATCGGTAAAGCGCAGGGCCTCGGCCTCGCGGACCACTTCCTTGATCGCGGCATAGACGAGCGGCGGGCCGCTTTCCAGCAGGCGGGCGAGTGCCCAGGCCTTGGGCATCAGGTCGGCCGGCGCGCAGACTTCGCGCAGAAGGCCCCAGCGCTGCGCCTCGGCGGCATCGAACCAGCGGCCGGTCAAGAGCAGATCCATCGCGACATGATAGGGGATCCGCTTGGGCAGCTTGATCGAGGCGGCATCGGCGACGGTGCCCGAACGGATTTCGGGCAAGGCGAAGGTTGCGGTTTCCGAGGCAAGGATCAGATCGCAGGCCAGTGCGAGTTCGAGGCCCCCGCCGCAGGCGATGCCCTGAACGGCTGCGATCACCGGCTTGTTGAGGTTGGGCAGGTTCTGCAGGCCGCCGAAGCCGCCCACGCCATAGTCGCCGTCCACCGCATCGCCTGCCGCCGCCGCCTTGAGATCCCAGCCGGCGCAGAAGAATTTCTCGCCCGAAGCGCGCAGGATCGCAACCCGCAGCGTGTCGTCGTCGCGGAAGTCGCGGAACACGAGGCCCATGGTCCGGCTGGTCGCAAGATCGATCGCATTGGCCTTGGGTCGGTCGAGCGTCACCTCGAGTATCCCGCCCTCGCGCCGGGTGCGCACCGGGCCGTCCGTCCGCATCTGCATCCTTCAGTCCTCCACAGCGATGAGCGCATCGACCGCGACGGCGCCGGCCGCGCGCACCATGAGCGGGTTGATTTCAACCTCGGCGAGCCGCGGAGCCACCCGCATGAGCGCCTGAACGGCCAGCGCGGCATCCACCACGGCCGCCACATCGGCCCGCGGGCGCCCGCGATACCCGTCGAGGCGCGGCCAGAGGCGCAGCCGGCGCAGGGCGGCCTCGATCTCGGCCGCGCCGACCGGGGC
>JBKBQT010000056.1:0-10468 GCA_046292445.1 Gemmobacter sp. | reverse complement strand
GGCTTCATGGCCGATGGCTATGCGCGGGTGACGGGCCGGCCGGGCGCCGCCTTCGTCATCACCGGGCCGGGGGTGACCAACATCCTCACCCCGATGGCGCAGGCGCGGGCGGACAGCGTGCCGATGCTGGTCGTCTCGGGGGTGAATGCGACCGCAACGCTGGGACGGGGCCTGGGGCATCTGCACGAAATGCCCGACCAGCGCGGGCTGGTGGCGGCGCTCTGCCCGTCCTTGCGCGTCGAGGCGCCGGGGGCGCTGGCCGGCGCGCTCGACCGGGCCTTCGCGGCCCTCGCGGGGCCGCGGCCGGGGCCGGTGCATCTGGAGGTGCCGCTCGATGTGATGGATCTGCCCTGCCCGGCGCTGCCGCCGCCGGCGGCACCAGCCGGGCCGCCCTTGCCGGCGGCGCGCGCGCTGGCTGCGGCGGCGGCGCGGCTCGGGCGGGCGCGGCGGGTGGTGATCCTTGCGGGCGGCGGCGCCCGGCGGGCCGGCGGGGCGCTGGCGGCGCTGGCCGCGGCGCTCGATGCGCCGGTGGTGCTCACGGTAAACGCGCGGGGGCTGATGCACGGGCATCCGCTGGCCGTGCCCGCCTCGCCCAGTCTCGATGCCGTGCGGGCGCTGGTTGCGGCCGCCGATCAGCTGCTGGCAGTGGGCACCGAGATCGGGCCGACCGATTACGACATGTATGGCGGGGGCAGCCTGCCCGATCTGGCGGGCATGATCCGTATCGACACCTGCCCGGCGCAGCTTGCGCGGCACCCTGCGGCGGTGGCGCTGGCGGGCGATGCGGGGGCGGCGCTGGCGGCGCTCATCGCGCCGCGCGGGGCGGGCGACGGCGCGGCGCGGGCCGCCGCCGCGCGCTATGGTGCGCAGGCGGCGCTGCCGGCGGCGATGGGCCGGCAATGCGCCGTCCTCGCGGCGATCCGCGACGCAAGGCCCGGCGGGATCGTGGTCGGCGACAGCACCCAGCCGGTCTATGCCGGCAACCTCTGGCACGACCACGACCGCCCCGGCGGCTGGTTCAATGCCGCGACAGGCTTTGGCGCGCTCGGCTATGGTCCCGGCGCGGCGGTGGGCGCGGCGATTGCGGCGCCGGGTGTGGCGGTGACCTGCCTTGTCGGCGACGGCGGGCTGATGTTCGGCCCGGGCGAGATGCTGACCGCCGTGCAGGAAGGGCTCGACGTGACCTTCCTCGTCTGGAACAACCGCGGCTTTGCCGAGATCGCCGCGGCGATGACGGCGGCCGGCGTGCCGCCCATCGGCTGCGATCCGGCGCCCCCGGCGATGCACCATCTTGCCGCCGCCTGCGGCCTGCCCTTCGCGCGGGTGGCGGCAGAGCCCGAAGCCGTCGGCGCCGCGCTGCGCGCCGGACGGGGGCCGCGGATGGTCGAGATCGTCGCCTGACGGCCCGGGGCACCGGCGCCTGCCGCAGGGTCGGGCGGCGATCCGGCGGCGGTGGCGGGCGGGGCGCCTTCTTGCAGCACCGCGCGCGCGACGGCGCTGGCGCAGGATGCGGCCGCCGGTCTATGCGGGGCCGGCACGGGCGCCGATGCGGGCCGGGTCCGGGCCGGGTCCGGCCCGGGGCGGGGCGGGGGCAGCGAGAGGGCGGCAGATGGCAGTATCCCTCGGGGTGGACACGGGCGGCACTTATACCGATGCCGTGGTGCTCGATGCCGCGCAGACCTGCGTGCTCGGCAGCGCCAAGGCGCTGACCACCCGCCCGGACCTTGCCGGCGGGATCGCCGCGGCGATCGACGCCGCGCTGGAGGCGGCCGGGGCGGCGCCGGGCGATGTCGGGCTCGTCGCGCTCTCGACCACGCTGGCCACCAACGCGCTGGTCGAGGGCATGGGGGGCCGCGTCGCGCTGGTCGCCATCGGCTTTGACGCGGGCGATCTGGCCCGCGCCGGGCTGGGCGAGGCGATGCGCGGCGATCCGGTCATCGCCGTGGCGGGGGGGCATGACGCGGGCGGCGCCGCGGTGGCGCCGCTCGATACCGCCGCGCTGGCCGCCGGCCTTGCGGCCCTGCCGGCCGGGATCGAGGCCGTGGCGGTCGCCGCGCGCTTCGCCACGCGCAACCCGGCGCATGAAGACGCCGCCGCCGCCGCCGTCCGGGCGGCGACCGGCCTGCCCGTCACCTGTGCGCATCACCTCTCGGCGCGGCTGAACGGCCCGCGTCGGGCGTTGACGGCGGTGCTGAACGCGCGGCTGACGGGCCTGATCGCCCGGCTGATCGCCGCCCTCGCCGCGCATCTGGCGGCCCGCGGGATCACCGCGCCGGTCATGGTGGTGCGCGGGGACGGCGCGCTGATCTCGGCCGCGCAGGCCGCCGAGCGGCCGATCGAGACGATCCTTTCGGGCCCTGCCGCGAGCATCGTCGGCGCCCGCTGGCTCACGGATGTATCCGATGCGCTGGTTTCCGACATCGGCGGCACCACCACCGATGTGGCGATCCTGCGCGGCGGGCGCCCGGCGATCGACGCCGACGGCGCGCGGGTCGGCCCCTTCCGCACCATGGTCGAGGCGGTGGCGATGCGCACCAGCGGCCTTGGCGGCGACAGCGAGGTGCATGTGGTGACCGCGGGACTGGAGGGCGGCCTGCGGCTCGGCCCGCGGCGGCTGGTGCCGGTGTCGCTGCTCGCGGTCGATCACGCAGGGGTCGTGCATGCCGCGCTCGACCGGGCGCTGGCGGCCGAGGTGACGGGCGAGGGCGACGGGCGCTTCGCGCTCGCCCTCGGCGCAGCGCCGGGGCTGCCCGACCGCGAGGCGGCGGTGCTGGCGCGCATCGGCCGGGCAGCGCCGCTGGCGGCTATCCTGCACTCGCGGCTCGATCTCGCCGCGCTCGACCGGCTGGTGGGGCGGGGGCTGGTGCTGGTGTCGGGGGTGACGCCGTCGGATGCGGCGCATGTCGCGGGGCTGCTCGCGGCCTGGGACGGGGCGGCGGCGGCCAAGGCGCTTGCGCTGATGGCGCGGCGGCGGACCGGCACGGGCGAGCGGGCGGCGCCCGATGCGCCGGCGCTCGCCGCTGCGATCATCGCGCAGCTTCAGGCGCAGACGGTGCAATGCCTGCTCGAGGCCGCCTTTGCCGAGGACGGCTGGGACGAGGCGCCCGAACGGCTCGCCGCGCATCCCCTGATGCGCGCCGCGCTCGACAGGCGGGCGGGGCTCGTCCGGCTCGCAGGGCGCCTCGATGTGCCGGTGATCGGCCTCGGCGCCTCGGCACCGGCCTATTACGGCGCGGTCGGGGCGCGGCTCGGCACGCGGATGGTGCTGCCGGCGCATGCCGGTGTCGCCAATGCCATCGGTGCGGTGGCCGGGCAGATCGCGATGCGCCGGCGCGCCACCGTCACCGCCCCGGCAGAGGGGCGCTATACCGCCCATCTGCCGGGCGGACCGCGGGATTTCGCCGACCGCGCCGCCGCCCTTGCGGCAACCGAGGCCGCCCTGACGGCCGCCGCGCGCAGCGCCGCCGAGGCGGCCGGCGCCGATGCGGTGCATGTGACCGCCGAAACGGCCCTGCGCGAGACTGTCGTCGAGGGACGCGCGATCTTCATCGAGGCCGAGGTGACGGTGACCGCGACCGGCCGCCCGCGCCTTGTGCGCGGCTAGGCCGGCATGGGCGACGGCACGCGCGCCGGCCGGCGAGGCACCCGCCGCCCGCGCCGCCCTTGACGCGCGCCCCGCCCTCGTCTATCGCCGCCCGCATGGCTAGGTAGCTCAGCTGGTTAGAGCACGTGACTCATAATCACGGGGTCGGGGGTTCGAGTCCCCCCCTCGCCACCACCTGCCCCCCGCAGCGGGCCATCTGCACCCCGGCTGCGCCTTTTGCGCCGCAGACCGCGCGGCCCGACGCGGCCGCAACCCTCAGGGACGTTCCCAGACCAGCGTGGTGCCGGCAAGGGCGCAGAACCGCGCGGCGCGCCCGGCGGCCATCGGCGCTGCGGCGAAATCGGCACAGGACGCCCGCCCGCGCGCGATCTGCCCCAGCGCGCGGCTGTCGAGGCTGAAGCTGCGCGCGAGGACGACGGCGGCATAGCCGGCCCGTTCGCCCGCCGCATCCGCGATCGGCGCAAGGCCGCCGGGGACGATGCGCGCAAGCGTGCCGTCGGGCGCCTCGTGCCATTGAACGATGGCGCCGCCGCTGCGCCAGAACAGCGGGAAGTAGAGCCAGGCCCAGTCCCCTGCCCCGTCGTGGATCACCAGCGTGCCGGTCGCGCCAAGCTGCGCGGCCGCCCAGTCGCCCGGCCCGTTCGCGTAAAGCGGCGCATGCCGCACCAGCACTGCCGCCGCCCAGAGCGTCGTCGCCGCCACCGCCGCCGCAAGGACCGCCCCGACCGTCCCGCCGCGCAGCGCCAGTGCGAGGATCAGGCCGGGGAACGGCAGCATCCAGAGGTTGTAGTGCGGCGCGAAGACGTCGAAGGCCGGCCCCGCCAGCGCCGCCCCTGCCAGCGCGGCAAATCCAAGCGCCAGCGGCAGCACCAGCGCCGCGAGCATCCGCCCCGCGGCCCGCGCAGCCCAGAGCGCGGCGATCCCGCAGGCGCCGACCGCCGCAAGATGCGCGATCTGCAGCCCGCCCGCGCCGAGATGCACGGGATGGGCAACCAGGCGATAGGCCAGCCGAACGGCCCCTGCCGCAACCTCGCGCAGCCCCGGCGCGGCGCCCGGCGCCTCCACGCCTGCCGCCGCCGTCGCGAAAGGCACGACCCCGACGGCCAGCAGCCCCGTCGCCAGCCCCGCGAGCACCACCGCCCCCGACCGCCCGCGCCGCCCGAGGCCCAGAAGGACGAGCGATCCGAACAGGGCAAAGGCCGCAACGAGGCCGTAGAAATGCGCATAGCTCGCCGCGACCAGAAGCGCGCCAAGCACCGCAAGCCGCCCGCCTGTCACCCCGTCGAGCGCGATCCGCAGATAGGCCAGCGCTGCCCAGGCCGTCAGCGCCAGAAACAGCGGATAGGCCCGGATCGCGCTGGCCGCCCCGAGCGCATTGGCCGACAGCATCACCGCCACCGCCGCAAAGGCCCCGCCCCAGGCCCCGGACACCCGCCGGCCCGCCAGCCAAAGCGCCGGCACCGCCGCCGCCGCGCAGGCGATCCCGAAAAGGCGCATCGCCGGCTCGCTCAGGCCGAACACCGCCGCCCAGAGGCCGCCCAGCCAGTAGGACAGGGGCGGCATCCGGTCCGGGGGCACGCCGGTCTCCGGGCGCGGGGCCCCCGTGAGCCAGGCGAGCTGTTCGCCGAAGGGCATGGCAAGGCCGGTCAACTGCGTGGTTTCGTCAACCCAGACCGACTGATGCGCGGCAAAGGCCGCGGCGAGGACAACAAAGAGCGCGGCCAGGGCGGCGGGCGCGAGGCGGGTCATTCGCCCCAGACCGCCACGAACTCGCGCCATTCCCGCGCCGACATGCCCGATCCGTCCTGCGTCACCGCCTCGCCCGCCAGCCGCCGCTTGAGCACCGAAACCCCGGCCGCCGACAATGTCGCCCCGCCCAGCCGGTAATCCTCGAAGGCCGCCCAGGCGAGCGGCACCCAGTCGCGCACGATGGCGCAGATCGCCTCGGCATAGACGCGGATCTCGTATTGCGCATGGGCATCGGCACGCAGCCGCAGGAAGTGGAAGAGGTTGTGCAGATCGGTCTTCCAGTACCACTGGGTGTAGATGTTCATCGGCAGGTTCATCCGCGCCAGTTCCCGCGCCAGCCCCTGCTGCCCCTCGGTGCCCAGCATCGCCTCGTAATGGTCATAGGCGCGCGCCGCATCCTCGCGCAGCCAGTCGAGCACCCGCGCCGCCTCTTCCCCCTCGAGCGCGGCGCCGCGGCCCTGGTTGTTGACCGCCGATTGCGCTGCGAGATGCTCGGGCGCGGGGATGTAGAACTCGCGGTCAAGGATCGAATAGCGGGCCGAATATTCGTTCACATTCGCCGTGCGGTGGCGGATCCACTGGCGCGCGACGAAGACCGGCAGCTTTACATGCAGCTTGATCTCGCACATCTCGAAGGGCGTCGAATGCCAGTGCCGCATCAGATAGCGGATCAGGCCGGCATCGTTCTGCACCGCCTTGGTACCGCGCCCATAGCTTACGCGCGCCGCCTGCACGATGGCCGCGTCGTCGCCCATGTAGTCGATCACCCGCACGAACCCGTGATCGAGCACCGGCATGGCATGATAGAGCCGCGCCTCGAGCCCCTCGGACACGGCGCGCAGTGTCGGGCGCGGCGCGGCGCGCAAGGCCGCGATCTCGTCCGACTGGTCAGGTGTCAGGGGCACGCGATCCTCCGTCAATCGGGCGGGGTGACAAGATGTATGGCGCTCGCAGCCCAACCATACGAAATGCTGCCGCCCCCGCGCAAGGGGCGCAGGGCCCGCGCGGCCTTTTTGCATCACGCCGGCACCACGCCCGGACGCGCCGATTGACAGGCCGCCGCCCCTTCGCCACCCTAGCGGCAAAACAAGCAAATCGAGCAGGCATCCATGAACCGTTCCCTTCTGCCGCTGGCCGCGGCGGCCTTCGTGCTGGTCGCCTGCGACGGCAACCCGTTCGGGCCCAAGCCGACCACGCCGACCGATCCGACCGATCCGGGCGGCGGCGGCATCACCAGCCCCCGCACCCTGCCGCCGGGCACCACCAGCCCGACGCGGGACACCCGGATCACCCGGTTCGAGCCGCGCGAGAACACCACGGGCAACGGCTTTGTCACCGATGTGTCCTATGATGCGGCGACCGATACGTTCACCGTGGACAACCTCGGCTTCGACGGCGACAACACCTATACCCGCGGCCGGCGGGTCGGCAGCCTCGGCCCCTATGCGGTCTACGAGAATGCCGATGTGTTCAACGATCCGCTGACCGGGGCCGGCATCGGCCAGTTCACCCACCGTGCGATCTATGGCGTCTCGCGCTCGGGCCAGACGGAATTCGCCATCGTGCGCACCGGCGCCTACACCGGCTACGGTTTTGGCGGCTTTGTCTACCAGCGCAACGGCAGCGTCGAGTTGCCGACGACCGGCCAGGCGAGCTACCGCGGCGCCTATTCGGCCCTGCGCGACTTCGAGGGCCGCGGCGGGATGGAGCTTGCGACCGGCACGATGAGGGTTGCGATCGACTTCAACGACTTCAACGCCGGCGCCGCCGTGCAGGGCCGCGTGACGAACCGCGCGATCTTCGACATCAACGGCCGCGACATCACCAGCGACGTGATCGCCGCGCTGGCCGCCAAGACCGGCCTGCCGCAGACCGCCCTGCCGACGCTGGTGTTCAACGTCGGGCCGGGCGTGCTCGATGCCAATGGCGAGCTGGTCGGCAACCTCGGCAGCGGGACGGAGAACGCGGGCGGCGCCATCACCCCGTTCGAGGAGGGCAAGTATTACGCCGTCGTCTCGGGCAACAACGCGCGCGAGATCGTCGGGGTTCTCGTCGTCGAGGCGAGCGATCCGCGCTACACCGGCGTGACGGTGCGCGAGACCGGCGGGTTCATCCTCACGCGGCGCTGATATGCGCCTGCGCTGGCCCCGGGCAAGGGCGGCGGCGCTGGCGGCGGCGCTGGCGGGCCTGTTTGCCGCATCCGCTGTCCGGGCGGGGCCGGTCACGCTCGATGCCAAAACGATGCGCAGCCTCGCCTTCGCGGCGGAAGAGGCCGGCGCGCTCGATGCGGCTTCCGCCTATGCCGAGGCGCTGCTGACGCGCGACCCGGCCGATGTCGCGGCCCGGATCGTTGCGTCGCGCGTGGCGCGCGCGCGCGCCGATTACCCCGCCGCGCGCATGCATGCGCGGCTGGCCTGGGCCGCCTCAACCACCCCGCGCGATCGCTATGCCAGCGCGCTCGCCCGGGCGCAGGCGCTCGCCTCGGGCGGGCAGCGGACGGCGGCGATGTTCTGGCTGCGCCGCGCGGCGACAGATGCGCCGACCCCGGCGGCGCGCGCCATCGCGGCCTCGGATTTCGCCTATGTGCGCATGCGCAACCCGCTGAGCGTCGAGCTGACCTTTGCCGCCGCGCCCTCGTCGAACGTCAACAACGGCAGCCGGTTCGACACGATCACCCTGTTCGGCACGCCCTTCACCCTGTCGCCCGCCGCCCGCGCGCTGGCCGGCGGGACGGCCT
Organism: Gemmobacter sp.; assembly: GCA_046292445.1. Lineage (GTDB taxonomy): Bacteria > Pseudomonadota > Alphaproteobacteria > Rhodobacterales > Rhodobacteraceae > CALIZF01. The sequence goes on along the minus strand of JBKBQT010000056.1, from coordinate 2,378 downwards.
CGGTCGGGGCGACGCTCGGCTACCGGCTGGCGGAAAGCGCGCAGTCGCGCACCGACCTGCGCGCGGCCGGGCTGATCCGGCAGGTCTGGATCACCGACCCGGCCGGCGCGGGCGTCGATGCCGCCGATTTCGCCTATGCCATGGCCGAGATCGGCCTGACGCATCGCCGCCGCCCGGGGGCCGGGCCGCTGCAACTCACGTTCGGCGCGACGGCGGGGCGCAACTGGTATGGCGGCGCGCCCCTGACCGATTACCTGCGGCTCGAGGCGGGTCTCGACCGTCCCATCGCCGGGGGGCGGCACCTGATCCTCGGCCTCGGCGGCGAAAGGCAGTGGCGGCAGGACAATCCGATCCGCGATGCCGAGGTGCTCAGCCTGCGCGCGGGCGTCGTGCAGCGCCTCGCCTCGGGCGACCGGCTCCGCCTCGATCTGACCGCGCGCAGCACCGCCTCGCGCAGCGCCGAGGTCAGCCACGGGGCGCTCGCGCTCAGGGCAAGCTGGGACAGGGCGGCACCGGTGATGGGGGTGCGGGTGTCCATGGGCCTCGGTGCCGAGGGGCGCGACTACGGCCCGGTGCCGCTGGCGCCGGGCGGGCGGCGCGACCTGCGGCTCGATGCCGAACTGTCGCTGGTGTTCGAGCGGCTCGACTACCTCGGCTTTGCCCCGGTGCTCGATCTGCGCGCGGTGCGCTCGGGGTCCACCGTGCCGCTCTACGACGGCTTCGACCTCGGGGTGAGCCTCGGGTTCCGCTCGGTGTTCTGAACCCCGTCGGACCGGCGCAGGTCTGGCGCCGCCGCGCGGGCCGGCCTATGTCTGGCGCGAGCGACGGAGGACACCGCATGACGATCCGCTATCTGCACACCATGGTCCGCGTGGCCGACCTGGACAAATCCCGCGCCTTCTACGAACTGCTCGGCCTGCGCGAGACGCGCCGGATCGACAACGAACAGGGGCGCTTCACCCTCGTGTTCATGGCGCCGCCCGACCAGCCCGAATGCCCGGTCGAACTGACGTGGAACTGGGACGGCGATCCGGGGCTGCCGTCCGACAGCCGGCATTTCGGCCATCTTGCCTATGCGGTGGACGACATCTATGCGGTCTGCGCTCATCTGCAGGCCAATGGCGTGACGATCAACCGCCCGCCGCGCGACGGGCGCATGGCCTTTGTCCGCTCGCCCGACAACGTGTCGGTGGAACTGCTGCAGAACGGGCCGGCCCTCGCCCCGGCCGAACCCTGGGCGAGCATGCCCAACACCGGGCACTGGTAGGGATATCGCCCGGCGGCACCGGCGGCCCGCCCTCAGGGCAGCGCGAAGATGGCGCTGACGGGGGCCAGCGCCACCGTCGCCGCCCGCGGCTCGAGCGTCCAGGCGGCGATGGCGGCGACCGTCTCGGCGGTCAGCCGCCCGGCGACGACCACCCGCCCCTCCTGCGCCGCGCGGAACGCCGCGCGGTCGAGATAGCGGCGGATGGTCACGGCGCTTTCGCCGGCGCCGTCGAGGTCGCGGAAGACCGTCGCCGAGGGGACCGCCTCGCGCCGGGCGATCTGCTCGGCCGAGTTCAGCCCGCGGTCCCATGTCACGATCCCGAGGCCCCGCGGCGCCAGCGCGCCGATCAGCATCGCCGACACCGTCCGGTCGCCCTGCACCCCGCCGAGCGGCGCGTCGATCAGGCCGACCGCCTGCGGGATCAGCCCGGCGAGCGCCTCGACGGCGACCTCGGCATCGGCGGCGCGCGGTGCCGCGGGCAAGGCCGCCCCGAGGATGAGCACCTCCTGCCCCGCCGCACGCCAGGCGGCGGCGATCTCGGGCGCGCGGGGTGCAGCGGGGTCGATCGCCAGCGTGATCGGCACCGGCCCGGCGGCCAGCGCCGCCCGGTCGATGTCCCCCTGCCCGGCGTCGAGCAGGATGATCGCAAAGGGCGGCTTGCCCGACGGGTTGTCGAAGTCGCGCGCATGGGCGGCCCAGGCCGGCAGCGGCACTGTGTCGTCGGCCGCAGCCTCGGCCACGGGCGGAACGGACGCCGGATCGGCGGGCGCGCCGATCTGCGGCAGGCGGCCGGTGACCACCCCGGTGACCACGCTTGGGACCACGCCCGGTGCGGCCTCGGGCCGCGGTGCCGCAGGCGCGCCGACCTGCGGCAGCCCGCCAGTGACGACACCGGGGACTGTGCTGCGCAGCCCCGCCGCGGGCCGGGCGGCGGGCACCGGCACGGGCGCGGGGGGCGGCGGGGCCATCGCCGCAACGGGCAGGGGATCGCCCGAGACCGCAGGCGGCGCGGGGGGCGTATCGGGCGGGGTGCCGGCCGGCGCCGGATCGGCCACCGCGGCGCGCGGCGGCAGGCCATCGGTGGCCGGGGCCGGGCCGGCGGTGCCGGCAG
>JBKBQT010000055.1:0-10860 GCA_046292445.1 Gemmobacter sp. | reverse complement strand
TGACCGCCATCGCAATGAACCTCAAGAAGCTGGCGGCGGCTGTGATGCTTCTGTTCTGTTCGATCATAGAAATGCGCGCGGCCCGGCCAAATCCGGCGTCGGCCTGAAACGACTTCTTCAATAGCCCCCACCGGACGTTCTTCTGGTCCGCCTCACCCTCGGCGGCCCGGGTCAGGATCGCCTCGAACTCGGCGTCGGGCATGCGCACGAAGCCCTCGGATCGGGGTGGAGTCATCGGATCCTCCTTCCGCCGGTCAGCCGATCTTGCAGCCCCAGAAAGACGTGTGATCGGCGGCGAAGTAGCCGTCCGCGACCCGGAAATACCCCTGCAGCTCGACGGTATCGCCCGCGGTCAGCGGCATCATGGTCTGCAGCCAGATCGCGGTGGCGAGGGAGACATGGGTGGCGGAGATTTCGCCGAGGGAGCCGCGGATTTCGGTCGTGCCGTTCAGCACCAGCCGCCCGCTCATCCGCGCGGACGTGCTGGCGTTGATCTTGTAGAGCAGCGTTGCGCCGAAGAGGTAGGTGCCGTCGACCGGGGCCACGAAGTGGTTGTTCGTGGCGTCGAAGGCGTCCTGATCGTTCTAGTCGGTGTTGTTGAGACCGATCTTCGTCCAGGTCCCGACGCCCACGTAGTTGTCGTAGTTGGTCCAGGCCTTGAAGCGCGGGAGCCGGGGCTGGTCGACGATGCCGCTGGCGTTGTCGACGCTGAGCCCGTCGAAGAAGGTGCTGCCGTCGGCCGAAACCGCCAGCCGGAACCTGTCGGAGCCAAACAGCCCCACCAGCGCCTTGGTCACGAAGCCGGTCTGCAGCGTGAGGCCGAGATCGTCACCCGCGGCCTCCTTGTTCATGGTATAGAACAGATCGCCGGTGCCGCCCTCGGCCACGGTCTTCGCCGTCCAGAGCGCGGCGTTCAGCTTGGCCGAGAACGGGTTCGACGCATCCGCCGTGGTGCCGACACCAAACAGCGCCATGTTCTGCAGCGCCGCGGGTGTGGTGCCGGTCCAGCCCGCGCCGTCGTAGACCAGCATCAGGCTCTCGTCCTCGACCCACGCCCGCCAGCCGGTCCGGGGTGCTAGGCGAAGCCAGGCCCCATCCGTGAACAGCGCCACGTTCAGGTCCCAGCCCGCCCAGTCGCCCGTCGCGCCCGAGGCGACGATGTATCGGTCGCCATCGGTGGGGCTGCCGGGCGGCGCGGTCAGGTCCCGGTCGAGGACCGAGAGCTGGACGAGCCCGTCGAGAGTCCGCAGCGCCTCGTTGTGGGTGACATGCTTTTGGGCCTGTGCCGCGAGGATGTAGGGCAACAGGAGATGGGTCGTGGCGTCGGACATGGGATGGCCTTCAGAGTATCAGCGTGACGGTCTTGGCCGCGCCCCGCCCGACGAGGGCGGAGAGCTGGTAGATGCGGACGGTGAGGTTGTCGCCGGGGCCAAGCGGCGCGCCCCAGTCGGCGGTCTGCTGGGCGGCCGTGTAGACCGCGCTGGTGGTGGCCGTGCTCAGCACGCGCTTCACCGTGGCGCCGTCGAGGATCTCGACCTCATAGGCTTCCAGTTCCTCGGTCAGAGGCACCTCAACCGCGCCCCAGCTGTCGGCGGAAAGCGCGCGGGACCGGCGCGTCCAGCGGATGGTCAGATCGCCGGGCGTGCGCGGCTTGCGCCACGGCTGCTCCACATGGGCCACGGAGAACGGACGCAGTCCGATGCCCTCGGGCGTGAAGGCCTGCGCGACATAGGTCTCGTCGCTGACCGAACGGCTCGCTGGGCCGATGCGCCAGTTCCACGGGATCCCAAGGTCGGCCTCGGCGATTGGTAGCGTTGCGAGGCTGTCGTCGAGCACCACGACCCGCGCGCCAGCAGGCGCCGGGTTGCCCATGGCGCCCTCGGTGCCGCGCTGACCACGCAGGAGCCGGGTGAGCTGATACCGGCCCGGCGCCAGCAGTTCCGCCGCGCCCGCCTGCACGATCTCCCAGACGCCGGGCGAGCTCTCGATGGCAAGCGCATTTGCCCCGCCGAACAGGGTCAGGTCGGTGACGCTTTCCAGCGTGCCGGTAAGCAGATCGATCACCAGCGCATTCCCGAGATCGAAGCGCGACATGGGGCCAGCATAGAAGTCCGAGACCAACATCCCGATCCGGGCGCGGCTGCCAAACGTCGTCAGAAGTTCGAAACCATCGGTGGAAGGGCTGCGGAACACCGCCATCTCGCCCGGCCAGGGAACCGTGTGCGCCGCGACCAGGGGCCGATGCGCGGGCTGGTCCTCGGTGAGCTGCGGCAGGTCCATCAGCACCGCCTCCGGCGCGCCGAACACCACGGAGCGCGTCAGCGACGCCGCGCGGGGATCGCCGGGCGGCAGGTCGTAGGTCGCCCGGTCCTGGCGCATCGCCTCGATGCCGCGCGCCTCCGCGTCGGCGATGGAGACGAGCCGCAGATCGACCAGCCGCCCGTCATGGGCGAGCCGGATCGCATCGGCCGGATCGAGCGCCAAGCGAGACGGCGGCAGACGGAACGCCGCCGTCTCGCGGCCCACCCACGCCTCCATCAGCGCGCGGCGGCAGCGGCGCTCGGCCTCCTCGGGCGGCACCGCCATCGGGAAGCTCTCCGAGGCGATGCGCGTCGTGTCCACGGTGATGCGCCGGGCCTCGACGAGGGCGGCGTCGTAATCCTCGTCCGCCCGCGCGACCTGCCACTTCAGCGCCTGCGGCAGTTCGGTTTCCTGGCCGCGGGTCAGTTCCAGCACGTCGCCTTCGCGGGGTGCCACCAGATCGTCGGGCGCGAGGGTGGCGACGGAGGCCCGGCCGCGTAGACGGAAGCGGATCGCGCCCTCGGTCTCCACCGCGTCGAAGCCGAAGTGGCGCGACAGCGTGGTGATCGAGGCGCGCGGGCTTTCCAGCGCAGTGATGGCATAGCCTTCGACCGCGCCCCAGAGGCCGGAAACGTCGATCCGGGACTCGAGCAGCCCGGCGCGCAGGCAGAGGTGCCGCACGAGCGCCGCCAGCGACACCGCGCCGAGCCGCCCGGTCAGCCAGTGCCCGAGCCGCCAGTTCGCGCCGTCCGTCCAGACGTCGGTCAGTGCTGGAAAGAACGGATAGGGCCGCGCGTCCCAGGTCCAGGCGGCACACTCGGGGACGTGCACCATCCGGCCGCCGTAGACGCCGGAGATCGGATTGTTGGCGGCCTCACCCCACCAGAGATACGTCGCCTCGAGATAGGCACGCTGGATCGCGTCGTCGCGCCAGCCCCGCGAGAAATGCGGCGTGAAACTCTCCGACGACTTCGGGTCGAAGAAGACGTTGGGCTGGTTCGTGCCGCGGTCGATGGCCGGGCAGCCCAACTCGGTGAACCAGATCGGCTTGGACTGCGGCGCCCATGCCGTCGGCGTCCCGCTCTCCACCCCGCCCGGGCGGTCGTAATGCGCGTTCAACCACCAGGCGCGCAGATCCTTGTAGCGGAAGACCCATGGCTTGGCCGCGCCGCCATCGGTGATCGGGGTGCGGACCTGCGCTGTGCGGTCGGCCGCGCTGGCATAGAACCAGTCGAAACCTTCGCCGCCCGCAATGTTCCCCTGCAGGTAGGCTCGGTCGTAGATCGCAGGCCAGCCCTCGGCTGCATCGAGATGCTCGAACCCGTCGCGCCAGTCCGAGAGCGGCATGTAGTTGTCGATCCCGACGAAATCGATCTCCGGATTGGCCCAGAGCGGGTCGAGGTGAAAGAACACGTCGCCCGAGCCATCGCCCGGCTGATGCCCAAAGTATTCCGACCAATCGGCGGCATAGCCGATCTTCGTCCCGGCCCCGAGGATCGAGCGCACATCCGCGAGGAGGTCCCGATAGGCCTGCACTGCCGGATAGGTGCTGGCGCCCGAGCGGATGGTCGTCAGCCCCGGCATCTCGGTGCCGACCAGGAAGGCGTCGACCCCGCCCGCCGCCGCGCAGAGATGGGCGTAGTGCAGCACCATGCGGCGCAGGCCCCAGTCGCCCGGCGCCCCGGTCCACGAAACCGACTGACCCGAAACGCTGAAGCTGGCGGGTGTCGCCGCGCCGAACAGCGCCGCGACCTGCGCGGCCGCAGTGGCGGTTTTGTCCACCGTCCCGGCGTAGCTTGCCGCCGGAGAACAGGTGATCCGGCCCCGCCAGGGGAATGCGGGCTGGCCCGTCTCCGCGGCGTTGTCGGAATAGGGGTTCGGCAGCGTATTGCCCGGCGGCACGTCTATCAGGATGAAGGGATAGAATGTCACGCGCAGCCCGCGCGCCTTCATCTCCTGGATCGCCTGCACCACGGCGAAGTCGGACGGCGTGCCGCCATAGACGGGGCGGTCCTGATCGTCACGGCTGACGAGGAAGGCATTGGCGCGGCTGACGCCATTGACCGACCAGCTGGCGGGCGTGGTGGATTTGGCCGACACCTCGACGCCCGGCCGCACCTTGCAGGATCCCGCGCGCAGGTCGTCGCCGAACCAGGCCACCACGAGGCTGAAGCTCTCGACCGCAGGCGCCATCGCCTGCAGCCGGTCCAGCGCCTCGACCATGTCGGTGGAGTCTGCCAGAGCGTTCAGGTTCTCAGGGATCTGCGCGCCACCATCGGTTTTGCGGATCGCCTGCGTGGCGTAGGTGAACTCGCCCGAGGCCGGGATCATGGTGACCGCGCGGGTCAGCCCCTCGGCGGTGTCGGGATCGGCAAGCGGCCGGAAGACCTCGAAGGACAGCTGCGGCAGGCGGTTGCCGTAGGTGGTAAGCGCTAGTTCCTCGAAGACGACATAGGCCGTCCCGCGATAGGCGGGCGTGCTCGCCGCCCCCATCTTCGCGGAGATGAACGGGTCGGCCGCTTGCGCCTCGTTCCCCGGATACCAGCGCCAGGTGATGCCGGTCATGTCGAGCGGCTTGCCATCGGCCCAGATGCGGCCGATGCCGGTGATCGGGCCCTCGCACAGGGCGACCGCGAAGGACGTATAGTACAGATACTCCGTCGTCCTGACCTTCCCGCCGCCACCGCCCTTGCCGCCACCCTGCGTGGTGGTCCTGGTCTGTTCACGGAAGTCGGTGGCCCAGACGATGTTGCCGCCGATCCGCATGCGACCAAAGAGGCGCGGAATGATCGCTCCCTCCGTCGCTGACGTGATCCGAAGACTGTCGAGACGCTGGCCCTCGATCTTCTGCGCGGGGGCCAGCGAGGAGACGATCCAGCTGTCGACGACCGACCCCACGGTCGAGCCGATGAACCCACCGATGGCAGCCCCGGAAAAGCCGAGGATCGCGCCGCCGAAGGCCCCGCCGATGGCAGAACCGACGGCGCCGAGGACAAGGGTGGCCATGGGAAAATCTCAGCGTGCAGGGAACAGGAAAGCGAATGACATCTTGCGCGCCCAAGCGGGTGTCAGTGGTTCCTCGATCACGCCGAGGCGTTCGTAGGCGTGAAGGAAGGTCTCGGGTCCGGTGAGGATGCCCACATGCTTCGCGATGGCGCGGGGCGTCATCCGGAACAGGACCAGCGCGCCGGGTGGCGCGTCGGCTGGTGCGATTTCCGGCATCACCGCCCGCGCCCCGTCAGCCAGAACTTCGCGCGGCCCGGTCTCGCCCCAGTCCCGGCTGTAGGGCGGGATCGGGAACGGCTCAGGCCCGACGACCTCGCGCCAGACGCCTCGCGCGAGGCCGAGGCAGTCGCACCCGACCCCGCAGAGGCTCGCCTGGTCGTGGTAGGGCGTGCCAAGCCAGGACCGGGCGGCGGCGATGACACGGGTCGGATCGGCAGTCTTCACAGCACCGCTCCCTCGTGGCCGCCGTCCTTCGTCGCGTAGCGCAGCACCGCGTCCTGCCCCGGGATGTGCGGGAAGCCCCGGAAGTTCGCGACATTCCCGAACTTCGCGCTGCAGGTGGCCAGCCGCTTGTCGCAGCCCGCCCGGACCACGAAGGCATCCGTCGCCGCGATCTGGCGCACCGGAGCTTCCAGCAGGGTCAGGATCGCCACGCCATCGACGAGGTCGTGCGACAGCACCTCGACCCGCCGCCCCGCATTCGCGCCGGTCGACCATTCCACTAACCCGAAGGCGAACCAGCCTGCCGCGAAACTGCCGAGGCCCGAAGCGGTGAACGCCCGGTCCCGCAGCACATCGATGACTGTGCCGGTGCCCTTGAAAGCCGGGTCCTCGAGGTTCACGCCGCAGCGGGGATCGCCCAGCGCGGCATCGCAGGTTGCCTGGAAGGTCCGCCCGACCGTCTGGCCCAGCACATGGGCGAGGCTCCGCACCTCGGCCACGAAGGCGAGTCGCCCGCGCCGGATCTGGCCGATGGCACCTCGGCGCAGAAGCACGCGTTGCTCGGGGTTCGCCCAGTTCACCCGCCAGACCTCGACAGCCGCATTGTCCCAGCGGCCGTCGAGGATTTCGGTCTCGGTGATCCGGTCGGAGGACAGCACGCCTTGGGCATCCTGCGCATCGACCGAGAGGTCCGATCCCGACCGGACCTCGGACGCCGTCAGCCCGCTTTCCGGTTCGAACTCGGTCCCGTCGAAGGTGAGGGTCCGGTCGTGGTCAGTGAAACCGAAGGTCACGCCATCGGCGCGGGTGATGCGCCAGCACCAGGCGAGGGTCGTCGTGCCCTCGTCGAGGTGGGCTTGCAGCGCGGGCGGGAGGAACTTCATGGCCGGTCTCCCCGCGCCGCTGCCGCACATAGAGCGACGATCAGGATGTCAATCGCTCCGCCCACGACCATGCCTGCGAGGAACTCAATCATCGCCACGGAACCCGCGTTCGAGGCGGTCCCGCAGGCCGATCAGGCCGAGGCCGAGCGCGATCAGCGCGGCAGGCGATGCATCGCCTGAGCCTGCCAGCGTCGCGACGAGGCGGGCGAGATCGGCCAGCGGTCCGGTGGCGGGCAGCGCAAGCGAGGCGACCCCGGTGGCGAAGGCGAGCAGCCCCGCCCACCAGGTGAGCGAGTTGGGGCGGATGTAGCGCATGGGATCAGGCCCTCCGGATCAGAATGGTGAAGATGTCGGTCAGCCGCGCAAGCCAGCCGTCAGGTGCGTCGGGCGCAGGCTGCGGGACAGACGGCAGCAGCGTAGGCGTCGGTCGCAGCAGGTCCAGCGCCTCGGCCTCGGTCAGGCGACGGACCGGTCGCGAGAAGTCGACACGGCCCCCGCGGTCAACGGCCCAGACCGGGATCGTTCCGCCGGGATAGCGGCCGTGGCGGAAGAGGTCGCGCTCGGCCTCCCGGCGCGGGATGATCGCGGCCGGTCGCCGCCAGTTCAGAAACGCGTCGGCGGCTGCAACGCGATTGCCCGCGTTGAGCGCCTTGGTCAGCGTGGCCCTGGCGATGGCGCCGGTGTTGAAGTGGAACGAGACCAGCGCATCGAACTCATGCGGTTCCAGCGGCACCTTCACCGCGCGGCGCACCTCGGCCTCGTAGGCGGCGAGGTCGGCGCGGAAGACCCGGAACGCCTCGCGGATCCCCGAATCGAGATCGGCGGGCATCCCGCGCGGCATGGTCGCCGGATCGGGCGACCCGGCCGCGGCCGTGTGACCGATGCCGAAAGTCCAGATATTCTTCACATCGAGATAGGGTCCGGGCACGATGCCTTCGTGCCGGACGAGGGCCAGCAGGCCCCGGTCGGTCATGTGCATGGGATTACCTGAGGAGCGAGAGGACGAGGATCAGCGCGGCAATGGCAAGGCCGATGCGCAGACGGTGGGAGAACGTCTGTCCGGGATCGCCTGGCTCGCGGCGAAGGGCGCGCGCGTGGCGGAGAAAGTCATTCATCGTCGGCCCCTCCCTTCGCGCCACGCAGCCGGGCGAGGACGAGTTCGATGAAGGCGGGGCCGAACACGCCGACGAGATAGGCGGCCGACCCTGCCGCCCCTCCTGCCGGGATCGCTTCGGTGGGCAGGCCGAGCCAGGCGGTCACGAGCGCCATGGAGAGACTTCCCATTCCGGCCGCGATAAGGCCGCCAAGCAGGATGTGGCGCAGCGCGTCGCGCAGCCGCATCTTCGTCGTCAGTGCGTTCGTCGCGCCGCCGAGCGCGCCCCATGCGGCGAGGATGACCGCCGTCGAGGCCGCGAGCTCGCGCAGCACCGCGGCCAGAAATCCGGTCTCGTCATTCATGTGCGGATCTCCAGAAGCGGGATCGAGGTGATGGACCCGAGACTTTCGAGGTCGAGGGTGACGTCGAGGGCGTCGGTGTCGAAGCGGACGGGGACGTCGAATTCGAAGCCTGCGGTGATGGCGACCCCTGCGGCCGGGGCCGTGGTGAAGGTCACAAGGCCGGTCGCGGCGGCGACCGACCAGCCGGAGGCCTGCGGTGTGCCGTTCAGCGCGATGGTCACGGTGCCCGCGACGGGCTTGGTGATGGTTCGGGTCCAGGACTGCGCCTCCGAGGTGTAGCGCTTGGCGAGCTGGAACTGGGTCGTGCTGCCGTTGCCGGTGCCGATAGACTGATCGGTCGGGCCTGGCGTTTGCGATGGCAGGCAGGATTTGAAATCGGCCCAGTCCTTGAAACGAAAACCTTGCAGGCGACCGTTCCTCGCCTCGAAAAAGGCGACCACCGCCGCCAGATCGTCGGCGCGGCGGATGCCGTAGGCCACGTCATAGCGGCGGCGGGAATTGGCCCAGCTGGCGTTGCGTTCTTCGGCCCCGCTTGCCATCTCGACGATCTGGGTGCGGCGCTCGGGGCCGCCGCGCGCGCCCCGGCTGATGTTGTCCGGAAACCGGACCTCGTGAAATGCCATGTCTGGTCCTCACATGCCACGCCGACCCAGCGACACGGCGCGGGCGATGTCGGCCGCGACCTGCGTCCGGGACTGGCGGAAGCTCTCGGCGTCGCGGGCGTTGATCGTGACGTTGACGGTGGAGGCGCCCGCCTGGCCGTACCCTGCCGCCTCGCGGCGGGAGAGGACCCGCTCGCCGCGCTGGAGGATCGCCGGCACCTCGTCGGGGCGCAGACCGGCCCAGCCCCCGTTGTGCATGCGCGTGGCATTGGCGAAGGCCAAGGCGGGGACCATCCGGCCGGAAGCAGGTGCCCCGACCATCCCGCCCGCATGCAGGATGTTGGCGAAAATCCCACCCGCGCCGCCCAGCGCGCCGGAGAGGACGTTCGCGATGGGGCCGAGGATGAATCGCCGGGCCGCAAGCTTCGCGAGGTCAGCGATCATCGACGTGACCAGATCGCGGAAGTCGAGCTTGCCGGTCTTGACGAAATCACTGACGGCATTCTCCGCGCTCTGGAACGCGCCCACCAGCGCGCTGCCGATATCCCCGCCGATGTCGCGCGCCTTGGCGGCATAGTCGGCGAGGGCCGCCGTGACGGCCTGCCAGCCAGTCAGCGCCTGCTCGGCTCCGGCGGCAGTATCAGCCCCTGCCTGTCGTCCGGCCGCTCCGGCGCGACTTGCCGCCCCGCCGGTTTCGTCCAGTTCTCCGCCCAATGCCCCGGCCGCAGCAGCGGCGTCCGCCAGCGCGGTCTCGGCCTCGGTCCCCGTGCCGGTGACGGCATCCTTCAGCGCCTGCCAACTGGCGAGCGGCCGACCGGCAGCGTCAGCCAGCATCCCTGCCGCTTCGCGATAGCCGTCGGCTCGCGCGCGGGCATCCTCGGCCATGGCGCCGAGCCCGAGGTCGGGCGGTTCGAGGTAGGTCCGCGACAGCGCGGCGGAGAAGGCATCCGCGGCGGCGGCACCAGCAGCGGTCGCGGCGCCTTCGAACGGATTGCCGACGCGACCGAGTTCGACCGGGTCGAGGGTGCCGATCCGTACCCCACCTTCGCCCGTCGCCCATTCCGGCAGCAGCGCGAGGGCCGCGTTCAGGGTCTCGATGAAGCTGTTGATGCGCGTGACGACGCCGTTCAGCATCGCCTCGACGCCCGAGATCAGCCCGTTCGCGGCCTGGAAGGCGAAGTCGCCGATGGCCCCTGGCAGGCGGCTCCAGATCGCCACGGCGGCATCGTAGGCGCCCTGGAAGATCGCCGCTGTCCGGTCGCCGAAGCTGACCACACCTGCGATGGTGCCTTCCAGCGCCGAGAGACCGGCCGCCTTCAGCCCCTCCCATCCGGCCGCCATTCGCGCGAGCGCCGCGTCCAGCGTGACACCGATGCGCGACCAGACCTCGCGGCCGAGATCGCCGAGCAGACGGAACGCCTCGCCCACACCACCGACCCGGGCCACAATTTGCGAGAACTGGTAGACCAGCTCGCCCGCGCCGACGATCAGCGCCCCGATGCCGGTGCGGATCAGTGCGCCGCGCAGGACGACCAGCGCCGTCGCAAGGCCTCGGACGGAGAGAGCGGCGGCGGCCATGCCGGCGAACCAGCGGCCCGCGAGGAAGGCCGTAAAGGTGGCGGCATAGGTCGTCAGGCGACCGATGTTCTCGAAGAGCCTACGGATGGCGACGCCGAGGGGACCGGTAGTGCGCGCGACAGACGCCATGGCATTGGCGACGGCTTCCAGCGCGGGCGCGGCGGCGACCGCCAGCTGGTTCAAGAGCCCGCGCCAGATCAGCCCAAGGCGCGAGATGGCGTCGTTGGTCCGCTCGATCTGGCGAGCGTCCTGCTCCGAAACCACCACCCCGAAATCCCGCACGTCCTCCGTCGCCTGACGCAGCGTTGCCGTGTCGATGCGCGTGAACACCAAGGCCGCGCGGTCGCCGAAGAGCTGCGAGGGTGAGGGCCATCGCCCGAACGCCGCGCGCTTGGCCTCCGGCACGTACTGCCCCAGTGCCTGCTGGATCACGGCGATGCGCGCGTCGAGCGGCAGGCGTTGCAGATCCTCCGCTGAGAGCCGCAGGCGGCGCAGCGCCTCCACTGCAGGACCCGCGCCGGAAGCGGCCTGGCTGAGCCGTCGCGTCAGCTGGACCGTGGCCTGCTCGACCTGACCCATTGACACGCCCG
>JBKBQT010000054.1:0-11091 GCA_046292445.1 Gemmobacter sp. | reverse complement strand
GCCGCCCCGTCGGCCGCGACCTGCGCAGCGGGGCGGGACCTGTCCACGGCAACGGCATCGGACGCCGCGGCATCCGTCGCCGGCGCGCGTTCGGCGGCCAGCGGCGGCGCTGGCACCGCCGGCGCGGCAACGGGGGCCGGCCGCAGCGCGGGCGGACCCTCGCCGGGCGGCGGCATCACCAGCGTCAGGCCGACGGCGATCACCGCCGCCGTCCCGACCCCCGCCATGATCCCCGCAATCACGCCCCTTGCCATGCCCGCCTCGCGCTCCGCCCCGCCGACTGCCTTGCCGACTGCCTCGCCGAACCCGCGGTCTTGACGCCGCTTCGGCCTTCGCTCCATCTATACCGCGCCCTGCGGTCGCGTTCGACCCCCCTTGCACCACCAGGGTACCCGGGGAAAGGGCGGGCAGGACGGGAAGGAAGACGGCGCCATGATCCTGCTGATCGACAACTACGACAGTTTCACCTGGAACCTCGTCCATCTGATCGGCGGGCTCGGGGCCTCGGTCACGGTGCGGCGCAACGATGCGCTTGACGTGGCGGGCGCGCTGGCGCTGCGCCCGGCGGGGATCGTCCTGTCGCCCGGCCCCTGCGACCCCGACCGGGCGGGCATCTGCCTTGCGCTCACGCGTGCGGCGGCCGAGGCGGGCATCCCGCTGCTCGGCGTGTGCCTCGGCCACCAGACCATCGGGCAAGCGTTCGGCGGGCGCGTCATCCGCGCGCCGTCCATCGTGCACGGCAAGACGGATGCGATCCACCACGCGGGCGCGGGGATCTTTGCCGGCCTGCCCGCGCCGTTCCGCGCCACGCGCTATCACAGCCTGGTGGTGGATCGGCAGACGCTCCCCCCCGCGCTCGCGGTGACGGCCTGGACGGCGGACGGCACGATCATGGGCCTGCGCCACCGCGCCGCGCCGGTCGAGGGCGTGCAGTTCCACCCCGAATCCATCGCCTCCGAACAGGGCGCGGCGCTGATGGGCGCGTTCCTGGCGCGCACCGCCGCGCCGGCCGGCGTGCCGGCATGACCGACCTCAAGCCGCTGATCGCCGCCGCCTGCACCCGGCCGCTGACGCGGGCCGAGGCCGAGGCGGCCTTCACCCTCCTCTTCGCCGGGCAGGCGACGCCGGCGCAGATGGGCGGGCTGCTGATGGCGCTGCGCACGCGGGGCGAGACGGTGGCGGAATATGCCGCCGCCGCGGCCGTGATGCGGGCCAATTGCGTGCCGGTCCGCGCGCCGGCGGGGGCGATCGACATCGTCGGGACGGGCGGCGACGGGAAGGGCACGCTCAACATCTCGACCGCCGCGGCGCTGGTGGTGGCGGGGGCGGGCGTGCCGGTGGCCAAGCACGGCAACCGCAACCTGTCATCCCGGTCGGGCGCGGCCGATGCGCTGACCGCGCTTGGCCTTGACGTCATGGTCGGCCCGGCGGTGGTCGAGCGGTGCCTGGCCGAGGCCGGGATCGGCTTCATGATGGCGCCGATGCACCACCCCGCGACGCGCCATGTCGCGCCGATCCGGCTGGAGCTCGGGACGCGCACCATCTTCAACATCCTCGGGCCGCTGACCAATCCCGCCGGGGTGCGGCGGCAGCTTTCGGGCGCCTTCTCGGCCGATCTGATCCGCCCGATGGCCGAGGTGCTCGGCCTGCTGGGGTCCGAGGCGGCATGGATCGTCCATGGCGGCGACGGGACGGACGAGATCTCCATCGCCGCGCCGACCCGGGTTGCCGCGCTCGAACGCGGCAGCGTGCGCGAGTTCACCGTGACGCCCGACATGGCCGGCCTGCCCTGGCATCCGTTCGAGGCGATCCTCGGCGGCGAGCCGGCGGCGAATGCGGCGGCGCTGCGCGCCATGCTCGACGGCGCGGGCGGGGCCTACCGCGACGCGGTGCTGCTCAACGCCGCTGCCGCGCTGGTGGTGGCGGGGCGCGCGGCCGACCTGCGCGAAGGCGCGGAGCGCGCCGCGCGCAGCATCGACGGCGGCGCGGCGCGGGCCGCGCTCGCCGCGCTTGCCCGGATCACGCGGGGCGGATGACGCCGCCGGCGCCCTGGGCGCATCTGCCCGCCTTCCGCGACCACTGGCCCGCCTTGCGCGACCGCCTGATGGCCGAGCCACGCCCCTGGGCGCCGGGGCCCGGCCTTGTCTTTCGCGCGCTGGACCTGACGCCGCCCGACGCGGTGCGGGTGGTGATCCTCGGGCAGGATCCCTATCACGAGCCGGGGCGGGCGACCGGCCTTGCCTTCGGCTATCCGCCCGGCGTGCCGCCGCGCCATTCGCTGGCCAATATCCTGCGCGAGTTGCACGATGATCTCGGGATCGCGCGGGCGGATGGCGATCTGGCCGGATGGGCGGCGCAGGGTGTTCTGCTGCTCAACACGGTGCTGAGCGTGCCGGTCGGGCCCGGGATGGCGGGCGGACACGCCCGGCTGGGGTGGCAGGCGCTGACGGCGGCAATCCTCGCCGAGGCCGCGCGGGGCCCCTGCGCCTTCCTGCTCTGGGGCGCGCCGGCGCAGCGGGCGGCCGCCGCGATCGACCCCGCGCGGCATCTTGTCATCACCGCGCCGCATCCCTCGCCCCTGTCCGCGCATCGGGGATTTTTCGGCCACCGTCCGTTCAGCCGCGTCAACGCCTGGCTCGCCGCGCGCGGCGGGGCGCCGATCAACTGGACGGCCTGAGCGGCCCCTTCCCAAGCCGCCGCCCGCGCGCTAGCACCGAAGCGAAAGGGGGACCGCCCATGACGACCATCCTCGACCGCATCAAGGCCTACAAGCTCGACGAGATCGCGGCCGCCAAGGCCGCCATGCCGCTCGCCGATCTCGAGGACGCCGCCCGCGCCGCGCCGGCCCCGCGCGGCTTTGCCCGCGCGCTGTCGCATGCCGCCGGCACGGGCTATGGCCTCATCGCCGAGATCAAGAAGGCCTCGCCCTCCAAGGGCCTCATCCGCGCCGATTTCGACCCCGCCGCGCTCGCGGCCGCCTATGAGGCGGGCGGCGCGGCCTGCCTGTCGGTGCTCACCGACGCGCCCTCGTTCCAGGGCGCGCCGGAACACCTGACCGCGGCCCGCGCGGCGACCGGGCTGCCTTGCCTGCGCAAGGATTTCCTCTTCGATCCCTGGCAGGTGGCCGAGGCGCGGGCCTGGGGCGCGGATGCGATCCTCGTCATCCTTGCCGCCGTCTCCGATGCCCAGGCGCTCGAACTCGAGGCAGCCGCCGCCGCCTGGGGCATGGATGTCCTGCTCGAGGTCCACGACCGGGCGGAGCTTGAACGCGCCGCCATGCTCGCCGCGCCGCTCATCGGCATCAACAACCGCAACCTGCACACGTTCGAGGTCAACCTCGAGACCACCCGCGATCTTGCGCGCCGGGTGCCGGAGGAGCGGCTGGTGGTCTCGGAAAGCGGCCTTGCGAGCCCGCAGGATCTGGCCGACCTTGCGCGGTATGGCGTGCGGGCCTTCCTGATCGGCGAGGCGCTGATGCGGCAGGCCGATGTCGCGGCGGCAACGCGCGCGCTGCTCGCGGCGCCGCCGACGGCGCAAGGGGGCGTATGATGCCGCTCACGCATTTCGACGCCGAGGGGCGCGCGGTCATGGTCGATGTCGGCGCCAAACCGGCGACCGCCCGCATCGCCCGCGCCGGGGGCGTCGTGGTGATGGAACCGGCCACGGCCGCCCTGATCGCCGCGGGGCGAGCGGCCAAGGGCGACGTGCTCGCCGTGGCGCGGCTCGCCGGGATCATGGCCGCCAAGCGCACCGCCGATCTCATCCCGCTGTGCCACCCGCTGCCGGTGACCAAGGTCGCGCTCGATCTGACGGTGGACATCGACCTGCCGGGCGTGCGCATCGAGGCCGAGGTGCGCACCACCGGCCAGACCGGTGTCGAGATGGAGGCGCTGACAGCCGTCAGCATCGCGGCGCTCACGGTCTATGACATGGTCAAGGCGGTCGATCGCGGCATGCGGATCGAGGCGGTGCGGCTTCTCTTCAAGGATGGCGGCAAGTCGGGCCGTTACGAGGCCGGGGCGTGAGCGCCGAGGCGCTCATCCCGGTCGCGGCGGCGCAGGCGGCCGTCCTCGCGCTCGCGCGGGTGACGCAGGACGAGGTGGTGCCGCTCATCCGCGCCTCGGGCCGCGTGCTCGCGCGCGACGTGGTGGCCAGCGCCGACCAGCCGCCCTTTGCCGCCTCGGCCATGGACGGCTATGCCGTGGCTGCCCCGGCAAGGCCCGGCGAGAGGCTGCGCGTCATCGGGACGGCGCAGGCGGGCGCAGCCTATCGCGGGCGCGTCGGCCCGGGCGAGGCGGTGCGCATCTTTACCGGCGCGCCGGTGCCCGCGGGGACGGTGCAGGTCGTCATCCAGGAGGATGCGGTCGAGACCGCCGGCATCGTGCAGATCGGCGAAAACCTCACCCAGTCTCTCAACATTCGCCCACAAGGCGCCGATTTCAAATCCGGGTTTACAGTCAGCGCCGGCCGCCGTCTGCGCCCCGTCGATATCGGCCTGATCGCGGCGATGCGCGTCGGCGCGCTCAGCGTGCGGCGGCGCCCGGTGGTCGCGATCCTGCCGACGGGGGACGAGCTGGTGATGCCCGGCGATCCCGCCGGCCCGGCCCAGATCGCCGCCTCGAACACCTTCGCCCTCGCCGCCATGGCCGAGGCCGAGGGCGCCGAGGCGCGGCTGCTGCCCATCGCGCGGGACGATCCGGCGGCGCTCGAACACGGCCTCGGCCTTGCCGCCGGGGCCGATCTGATCGTGACGGTCGGCGGCGCCTCGGTCGGCGATCATGACCTCGTGCGCCCGGTGACCGAGCGGATGGGGATCGACCGGGCGTTCTACCGCGTCGCGCTGCGGCCCGGCAAACCGCTGCAGGCCGGGCGGCTCGGCGCGGCCGCCTTCCTTGGCCTGCCGGGCAATCCGGTCTCGGCCATCGTCTGCGGCGCGGTGTTCATGGTGCCGCTGCTGCGGGCGATGCAGGGCCTGCCCGCGCTCGCCCCGCCGCGATCGGGCGTGCTCATGCGCGATCTGCCCCCGAACGGGCCGCGCACGCATTACATGCGCGCGCGCCTCGGCCCCGGCAGCCCGCCGGGCCTTGACCCCTACCCCGACCAGGACAGCGCGCGCCTTGCGCTGCTGGCCGAGGCCGATGCGCTGCTCATCCGCCCTGCCGGCGCCCCGGCGGCGCGGGCCGGCGACGCGGCCGAATGGCTGGCGCTCTGACGCGCGGGGGTTGAGCGAGGGGTTGACAGGACGGCCCCCGGCTGGCAGAACAGAAGCGGAACAGGCGCGAGGGGGACGCATGCTGACCCGCAAACAGCTGGAACTGCTGGACTTCATCCGCCTTCGGCTCGACCGCGACGGGGTTCCGCCTTCGTTCGACGAGATGAAGGAGGCGCTCGAGCTGAAATCCAAATCGGGGATCCATCGCCTGATTACCGCGCTCGAGGAACGCGGCTTCATCCGCCGCCTTGCCCACCGCGCCCGCGCGATCGAGATCGTCAAGCTGCCCGAGGCGATGGAAAAACCGGGGTTCCGCCCGCGCCTCGTCGATGCCCCGCCGCCGCCGACCCTGCCCGCGGGGGCAATGGCGGTGGTGCCGGTCGACGCGATGGAGCTTCCGGTGATGGGCCGGATCGCGGCCGGGGTGCCGATCGAGGCGATCAGCCATGTCTCGCACCATATCGCGGTGCCCGGCTCGATGCTCTCGGGCAAGGGCGCGCATTACGCGCTCGAGGTTCGGGGAGACTCGATGATCGAGGCGGGGATCAACGACGGCGACATCGTGGTGATCCGCGAACAGCCCACCGCCGAGAACGGCGATATCGTGGTCGCCCTCGTCGAGGATCAGGAGGCGACGCTCAAGCGTTTTCGCCGGCGCGGCGGGATGATCGCGCTCGAGGCGGCGAACCCGGCCTATGAAACGCGCGTCTACCCCGACCATCTGGTGAAGGTGCAGGGCCGGCTCGTCGGATTGATCCGCAGCTATTGAGGGCCGCCGCTACGGGTGGCGTCCCTATGCCGCCTGCGCGGCGCGCGGCCGGGCGACGGGCCGCAGCGCCGCCCGCCCCGTGCAGCCTAGGGTCTGTCCGCGGCCCGCACATCCCGCGGCGCCCCCTGCCCACCGGGCGACCAAGGCCGCGCGGCCCCGAGCGTGGGGCGCATCCGCAGCGTCCCGTCCGCCCCGACCGTCGCCGCCAACGCGCCTGTCGCGCGCAGCTTGCGCAGGTCGATCAGCCGGCACGGCCCGGGCGGCGGGCCGTCCCAGGGCGCCGCGAGGATCACCAGCCCCGCCGCCGCGCAGGCCGCCGGCAGACGCGCGGCGGCGTCCCGGCCGGTCAGATGCGCGCCCGCCACGCCGCCGAGATCGAACCGCCGGTCGCCCCGCGGCCCGGCAAAGCCCGGCCGCGCAGCCGCCGTCGACGGATCGGCGCCGTCGCCGTCATCCTCGAGCCAGCTGCGCGCGGCAAAGCCGTTGCCCCGCGGCGCCGAAAGCGCCCGCCCCTCCGGCCCCATCAGGCCGAGCAATGCACCGTCGGCCGAGACCAGCAGCGCCGGCCGCTCGGCCCCCCACCACAGCACGCCCGCCACCGCCATGGGCGCGAGGCCCGCCAGCCGTGCCGGCCCGCGCCAGCCCGCCAGCCATGCGCCGCCGAGGGCCAGCAGCGGCAGCACGGCATCGGGCGGCCGGATCACCGGCGTCACCGCCCCGTCGAATGATGCGATCCAGTCCGACACCGCCAGCACGTAGCGGCACCCCGCCTCGATCACCCAGAGCGCCGGGGCGGCGAGCCCGAGCGGCGCCAGCACCGCCGCCACGACGACGCCCGGCATCACCACCGCCCCCATCGCCGGACCGGCAAGCAGGTTGGCCAGCAGGCCGTAATCGGCGAAGCGGTTGAAATGCGCGGCGGCAAAGGGCGCCGAGGCAAAGCCCGCCAGCACCGACGAGGCCACCAGCGTCGCCCCCCAGGCCGCCCAGCCCGGCAGCCGCCCGGGGGCGAGCCGCCCGCGCAACGCGGCGAACCCGCCGATCAGCGCCACCGTCGCAGCAAAGGACATCTGGAACCCCGGATCGACCAGCGCCTCGGGCTGGACCAGCAGGATCGCCGCCGCCGCCAGCGCCACCGACCGCAGCGTCATCGCCCGCCGGTCGAACAGCACCGCCGCCAGCATCACCGCCACCATCACCCAGGCCCGCACCGTCGGCACATTGCCCCCCGACAGCGCGAGATAGAACGTCGCCGCCCCGAGCGCGACGATCGCCGCCACCTTCTTGGCCGGCACCCGCAGCGCCAGCGGCGGCACCAGCGCTATCGCACTGCGCAAGGCGCCAAAGACAAAGGCCGTCAGCAGCGCCATGTGCATCCCCGAGATCGACAGGATATGCGACAGGTTGGAATCGCGCAGGCTCTGCGTTGCCGCCGCCGAGAGGCCCGAGCGGTCGCCCGTTGCGATGGCAGCCGCAAAGCCGCCCGCGTCGCCGGGGATCGCCGCCCGCAGCCCCGCGGCGATCCGCGCCCGAAGGCGGTTCACCCGCGCCTCGCCCGGCGCGGGGGGCGCGCGGGCCAGCACCGGCGTGCGGGTATAGCCGACCGCGCCTAGGCTGCGGAACCAGGCCCATCGCGGAAAGTCGAAGCCCCCCGGCTCCACCGCCGCCTCGGGCGGCGCGAGATGGGCGGTTGTCATGACCACCAGCCCCGGCTCGGGGCGCAGATGCGGCTGGTCGGCCTGGAGCACGATGCGCACCCGTGCCGGCACCGGCCCGGCGCGGTCGAGCACCACGCGGTCGAGCGTGAGGCGGATCCGGTCGTCGCGGTTGCGGTCGATGGCGACGATGCGCCCCTCGACCGGGCCGTAGTAGCGAAAGGGCAGGACGGGCGCCGCGACGCGGGCGCTGCGCCATTCGGCGGCGAGGAACCCGGCGGCGACGAGGGCGATCGCGACGGCGATCGGCCGCCAGCGCAACGGCCCGGCGCAGGCGGCGAGCGCGCCGGCCACGGCCGCGCCGCCCGCCATGGTCAGGGTGCCCGGCGCGGGATCGGCCGGCAGGGCGAACCAGGCCGCGATGCCGAGGCCGAGGAACACCGGCACAAAGACGAACAGATGCCCCCGCGCGGCGAGCAGCGCGGCGAGCGCGGCGTCGAGCGGCCATGTCGCAAGGCGCCAGGGCCGCAGTCCGGTCCCCTGCCCCGCCGCCCGCACGCCCGCCGCCTGCCCCGCCATCAGGCCCGCCACTTGCAGCCCCCCCCGATCGTCCCTAGGAATGCCCCGATCCTGGGCGCGGCATGGTTTCCGAATTGTTAACCGAAGCCCCGTAGAGCGGACCCGGCGATACGGGGCCGCCGATACGGGCCGCCGTCCCCGCAAGGCCGGAGCGCGCATGCCTGAAACCGCCGTCGTCACCCGTTTCGCCCCCTCGCCGACCGGCTATCTGCATATCGGCGGCGCGCGCACCGCGCTGTTCAACTGGTTGTTCGCCCGCGGCCGGGGCGGGCGGTTCCTGCTGCGCATCGAGGATACCGACCGCGAGCGATCCACCCCCGAGGCCGCGGCGGCGATTCTCGACGGGTTGCGCTGGCTCGGACTCGACTGGGACGGCGACGTTGTCAGCCAGTTCGAACGCCGCGACCGGCATGCCGCCGTGGCGCGCGACATGCTCGCCCGCGGCGCGGCCTACAAGTGTTTCGCGCGCCCCGAAGAGATCGAGGCGGCGCGCGAGGTGGCGCGGGCCGAGGGCCGGTCCACCCTGTTCCACAGCCCATGGCGGGATGCCGATCCCGCGACCCACCCCGACGCGCCCTTTGCGATCCGCATGAAGGCGCCGCGGGGCGGCGAGACGGCGATCGACGATGCGGTGCAGGGCCGCGTCGTGGTGCGCAACGACCAGCTCGACGACATGGTGGTGCTGCGATCGGACGGCACACCGACCTACATGCTCGCGGTGGTGGTGGACGATCACGACGCGGGCGTGACGCATGTCATCCGCGGCGACGATCACCTCAACAATGCCGCGCGCCAGCAGATGGTCTATGACGCGATGGGCTGGGCGGTGCCGGTCTGGGCGCATATCCCGCTGATCCACGGCACGGACGGCAAGAAGCTGTCCAAGCGGCACGGCGCGGTCGGCCTGCACGAGTTTGCCGCCCTCGGCTATCCGCCGGCGGCGCTGCGCAACTATCTCGCGCGGCTGGGGTGGAGCCACGGGGATGACGAGTTCTTCACCGATGCGCAGGCCATGGCGTGGTTCGACCTCGGCGGGATCGGCCGGGCGCCGGCGCGGCTCGATTTCAAGAAGCTCGAACACCTGTCCGGCCGGCACATCGCGGTCATGCCCGCGGAGACGCTGCTGCACGATCTCGATGCGTTCCTCGCCGCCACCGGGCGCCCCGCCCTTGCCGCAGCGCAGCGCGATGCGCTCGCCCGGGCGCTGCCGATCCTGCGCGAGCGGGCGCGAACGCTGCCCGACCTACTCGATCAGGCGGCATTTGTCCTTGCGGAACGGCCGCTTGACCCCGAGCCCCGGGCGCGTGCCGCGCTCGATCCGGTATCCCGTGGCATACTGTCCGAATTGACGCCGCGCCTGCAAACTGCTACGTGGTCGCGCGAGACGCTGGAGGCCTGCGTGACCGCGGCCGCAGAGGCGCAGGGGCTGGCTTTCGGCAAGCTGGCCGCCCCGATCCGCGCTGCGCTGACCGGTCGCACCACATCCCCGAGCATCTTCGACATGATGCTGGTCATCGGTCGGGACGAGACGATTGCACGGCTGCGCGAGGCGCTGGACTGGCCCGCATGACGGCGCCCGCCTTTCGGCCGCAGGACTTCCGCCGCAGGGTGCGGCATCGAGACAGGGGAACGAGCATGCAAAAGCCGGTCAAGACAGCCACGCTGCACTATGACGGGAAAGAGATCGAGATGCCGGTCTATGCCGGCTCCATCGGCCCCAACGTGATCGACATCCGCAAGCTTTATGCCGAGGCGGATGTCTTCACCTTCGACCCCGGCTTCACCTCGACCGCCGCCTGCGATTCGACCATCACCTATATCGACGGCGACAAGGGCGAGCTGCTCTATCGCGGCTATCCGATCGAACAGCTCGCCGCGCAGTCGCATTTCCTCGAGGTCTGCTTCCTCTTGCTCTACGGAGAGCTGCCTTCCAAGGACAAGCTGCTGGATTTCGAGAACCGCGTCACCCGGCACACGATGCTGCACGAGCAGATGCAGTATTTCTTCCGTGGCTTCCGGCGCGATGCGCATCCCATGGCCACGATGGTCGGCGTCGTCGGCGCGATGAGCGCGTTCTACCACGATTCGACCGACATCAACGATCCCTGGCAGCGCGAGGTCGCCGCGATCCGCATGATCGCCAAGATGCCGACGATCGCCGCCTGGGCCTACAAGTATTCGATCGGCCAGCCGTTCATCTATCCGCAGAACGATCTCGATTACGCGACCAATTTCCTGCACATGTGCTTTGCCACGCCGTGCGAGAAATATGTGGTCGACCCGATCCTGTCCAAGGCGATGGACCGGATCATGACGCTGCACGCCGACCACGAACAGAACGCCTCGACATCGACGGTGCGCCTTGCCGGTTCGTCGGGCGCCAATCCTTTCGCCTGCATCGCGGCCGGGATCGCCTGCCTCTGGGGCCCGGCGCATGGGGGTGCCAACCAGGCCTGCCTCGAGATGCTGCGCGAGATCGGATCGGTGGAGCGCATCCCCGAATACATCGCCCGCGCCAAGGACAAGGACGATCCGTTCCGCCTGATGGGCTTCGGCCACCGGGTCTACAAGAACTTCGACCCGCGCGCGACGGTGATGAAGGAAAGCGCCGACGAGGTGCTGGGCCTGCTCGGCATCCACAACAACCCCACGCTGCAGGTCGCCAAGGAGCTGGAGCGCATCGCGCTCGAGGATGACTATTTCATCTCCAAGAAGCTCTATCCCAACGTCGATTTCTATTCCGGCATCATCCTCGATGCGATGGGTTTCCCGACGGCGATGTTCACGCCGATCTTCGCGCTGTCGCGCACGGTCGGCTGGATCTCGCAGTGGAAGGAGATGATCGGCGATCCGACGCAGAAGATCGGCCGGCCGCG
>JBKBQT010000053.1:0-11300 GCA_046292445.1 Gemmobacter sp. | reverse complement strand
CGACATCCGGCGCGGGCCCCCGCCCCCCGGGGCGCTGCCCCGGACCCCGGGATATTTGGGCCAGCCTGAAGCCGAATCGGGTGGTAGCGGTGCCCATAGCTGACCGAGGCGTCCGGTCGGTGCCCGATTGCGAGCGCTCTCGGTGACCGGGGCCAAGCGCGATATTGCCCGCGCGTCGATCTTGTCGAAGGATGCCGCGCACCGTCTTTCGGTTTTCCGGACGGTCATGCTGTCTCCCGGGCCATAGACTTCAGGCTGGCCCAAATATCCCGGGGTCCCGGGGCAGCGCCCCGGGGGGCGGGGGCCAGCGCCGGATGTCGGTGTGAGCGATCGTCGCCTCGGCGGGCATGCCCGGGGTGGACGCCCCGGCCCGCTTTGTCTAGCCTCGGCGGACCCGACCCCGGCCCGGCGGATCGATGCGCCTTCTCGTCTCCTTCGCCGCGCTGTTCCTGTCGGTCGCGCTCTTGCAGCTCGGCCTCGGCGGGGTTGCGCCGCTCGATGCGCTCTCGGGCGTTGCGCTCGGGTTTTCGGCGGCCGAGATCGGGATGCTCGGGTCGGCCCATTTCCTCGGGTTCTTCGTCGGCTGCTGGTGGGCGCCGCGGTTGATGGGCGAGGTCGGCCATTCGCGCGCCTTCGCGGCCTTCATCGCAGCCGGCACCATCGGTGTGATGGCCCACATGCTCATCCCCCATGCCATCGCCTGGGCGGTGATGCGGATGGCGGCAGGGCTGGCGGTTGCGGGCTGCTACACGATCGTCGAGGCGTGGATGCAGGCCAAGGTCAACAATGCGACGCGGGGCCGGGCGACCGGGGTCTACCGGGTGGTGGACATCGCCGGCTCGCTCGGGGCGCAGCTCATCATCGCGGTCCTGCCGCCGGCCGAATATGTCTCCTACACGATCCTGGCGCTGATCACCTGTTCGGCGCTGTTCCCGCTGGTGCTGACGCGGGCCGAGGCGCCCGAGACCGGGGTCGCGCCGCGGCTGCGCCCCGGCCTTGCCTGGCGCCGATCGCCGCTGGCGGCGGCCGGGGTGATCGTGTCGGGGATCACGGGGGCAGCGTTCCGTATGGTCGGCCCGCTCTACGGCCTCGCGGTCGGTCTGTCGGCCGATCTCATCGCGCTGTTCCTCGCGGCCTATGTGCTCGGCGGGGGCCTTGCGCAGGTGCCCGTGGGCTGGCTGGCCGATCGCTATGACCGGCGGGTGGTGCTGATCTGGCTCGGCGCCGCATCGGTGGCGGCCTGCGGCCTGACGGTGGCGCTCGGGCAGGCGGGGCCGGTTGCGGTGTTCCTTGCGGCGGGTTTCTTTGGTCTCGCCACCTTTCCGATCTATTCGGTCTCGACCGCGCATGCCCATGACTTTGCCGAGCCGCTCGAACGGGTGGAGCTTTCGGCCGCGCTGATGTTCCTCTATGGCGTCGGTGCCATCGCGAGCCCGCTGATCGCCTCGGTGCTGATCGCATGGTATGGCCCGGCCGGCATGTTCGCCTTCATCGGCGCGGCGCATGGCGTGCTGGTGGTGTTCGGCCTGTTGCGGATGCGGGCGCGGCCGAGCCCGGATGCGCGGACGGGCTATGTCTACATGCCGCGCACGTCGTATCTGATCGGGCGCCTGATGGGGCGCCATGACGACAGGGGCTAGGCCGGAAGGGGTTCATCATGCAGATCGTCCATATTCTAAACGGCCCGAACCTGAACCTGCTGGGCCAGCGCCAGCCCGAGGTCTACGGGCGCGAGACGCTGGCCGATGTCGAGGCGGCCTGCGCCCGGCTGGCGGCCGAGCTCGGCCTCGGGACATTGTTCCGCCAGACCAACCACGAGGGCGCGCTGGTCGATATGATCCAGGCCGCGCGGGGGGTGGCGGCGGGCATCGTCATCAACCCGGCCGCCTACAGCCACACCTCGGTCGCCGTGCTTGATGCGCTGATGGCCTATGAGGGGCCGGTGATCGAGGTGCATATCTCCAACATCCACCGGCGCGAGGCATTCCGGCACCATTCCCATGTCTCGGCCCGCGCCGACGGGATCATCGCGGGCTGCGGGACGGACGGCTACCTTCTGGCGCTGCGGCGGCTGGCGACCCTGCTGGCTTGACCTCGGTCATGGTCGGCGCGGCCGCCGGGCGGCAGGATGCGCCGGCAATCCAGAGGGGAGATCACGGCATGGACATCCGTTTCGACGGCCGCACGGCCCTTGTCACCGGCGCGGGATCGGGCATCGGCGCGGCCATCGCCATCGAGCTTGCCGCCTCGGGCGCGCATGTGGTGGCCAGCGACATCGACGCCGCCGCGGCCCGGGCCACCGCTGCCGCCATCGCCGCCGCCGGCGGGTCGGGCGAGGGGGCGGCGCTCGACGTCACCGATGCCGCGGCCGTCGAGGCGCTGATCGGGCGCATCGCGGCCGATCGGGGGCTTCATCTGCTGGTGAACAACGCCGGCATCGCCGGGCCGCTGCTGCCGGTCGGGGACTATCCGCTCGACGGCTGGCGGCGGGTGATGGCGGTCAACCTCGACGGGGTGTTCTTCGGGATGCGCTACGCCATCCCGGCAATGCTTGCGTCGGGTGGCGGTTCGATCGTCAACATGGCCTCGATCCTCGGGTCGGTCGGCTTTGAAGGGGCCTCGGCCTATACGGCGGCCAAGCATGCGCTTCTCGGCCTCACGCGGGTGGCGGCGCTGGAATATTCAGGACAGGGCATCCGGGTGAATGCCATCGGCCCCGCCTTCATCGACACGCCGCTGCTCGCGGCCCTGCCGCCCGGCTCGAAGGAGGCGCTGGTCGCCGCCCACCCCGTAGGCCGCCTCGGCCGCGCCGAGGAGGTCGCGGCGCTGACGCTGTTCCTGCTGTCGGACCGCGCGGCCTTCATCACGGGCAGCTATCACCTCGTGGACGGGGGGTATTGCGCGCGCTGAGTCCGACGCCCCGCCCGCTCAAAGGATCACGTCGCTCGCGTCGAACTGGCCGATGGCAAAGCCCTGCAGCAGGATCGACCCGCCGCCGCGCGCGGCAAGGTCTATGATCATGCCGCCCGGCGTCGCGCTCGCCAGTGCCGCGACCTGCGCGAAACTCGCAAAGCCGACGCCCGACAGGTCGAGCAGATCGGCGCCATTGGCGAAGTCGGTGATGACCGTGTTGCCGTGCCCCCGGGCGAAGACGAACACGTCCCGCCCGCCGCCCCCCGTCATCTCATCGTCGCCCGCGCCGCCGTCCAGCGTATCGGCGCCATTTCCGCCGAGCAGCGTGTCGTTGCCCGCGCCGCCGAACAGCAGGTCGTTGTTGTCGTTGCCGATCAGGCTGTCGTCGCCGTTGCCGCCGAACAGGGTGTCGTTGCCGTTGTTGCCCTGCAGCGTGTCATCCCCCGCGCCGCCGGCGATGGAATCGTTCCCCGCCCCGCCGAGGACACGGTCATCGCCCGCGCCGCCCTCGATCACATCGGCGCCGTTGCCGCCCTCGATCGTGTCGTCGCCCGCCCCGCCCATGATCGTGTCCGCGCCGTCGCCGCCCGCGATCTCGTCGTCGCCGGACCCGCCGAAGATGCGGTCGTTGCCCGTCCCGCCGTCGAGCGTGTCGTCCCCTGCGCCGCCGCGCAGGACGTCGTCGCCCTCGCCGCCGATAAACAGGTCGGGTTGCGCGCCGCCCGAAAGCGTGTCGTTCCCGGCGCCGCCATAAACGCCGTCGATCACCGACCCCGTCCCGGTGTAGCGGTCGTTGGCGGCGCCGAGGAAGACGGAACCCGTGATGACGCCCGCGTTGCGGACGTTGAGCGGCCCCGAATCCGACAGAACGTCACCGGTGATGCGCCCGGCATTGTCGAGCGCCGCAACGAGGGTCGCGGCGGTCTTGACCCCGCCGAGGATGTCGCCCGTGTTCGACAGGCGCAGGATACGGCCCGATGCCTCGACGGCGTAGCTCGAAAAGGACGCGGTAGCGATGGTGCCTGAATTGTGGAGCTCGGCCCGGCCGGCCCCCGCATCCAGCCGCGCGCCCGCCTGTCTGAGCGAAGTGATCACTCCGCTGTTCGCGACAAGAACGGTCGAGGACCCCAACGAAGTGCCAAAGAAGCCATAACTTAAGGCACTGATCTCGCCCGCGTTCGTCAGTTGGATGGAAGCGCCCGACTTGACAAGCATGCCGGAGTTAAAGAGCGAATTGACCGTTCCGGTCCCGGTGACAAAGAGTATGATTTCGCCTGAGATGGGCGCACCGGCCATTCCGACCGCGGTTCCCTGCGTCGAGATCGACCCCTCGACAATCAGGAACGCATACGAGGTGATGTTGACGCTCGCCGCGAGTGTTCCGGTCCTGAGAATGCGTCCGGTGTAGTTGGTTCCGAGGGTCTGGGCGGTCGAAACATAGCCCGAGATCGTAAAGCTCATCGTTTGTCCTCCCTCAGGGCAAGCGTGACACACACCTGCTCCGCTACCAAGCGCTTACGGCACGCCGGCGCCAGAAACCCTGCGCAACGGCCGCCCCGTCCACCAAGTTGACCGGGAACAACGGTCCGAGGGCGGGCCATGCGCGCAAGAGCGTCTGGCAAACCCCGCACGGCTCGGCTACCACACGCCGCGCAGACTGCGGGGGCATCATGGCACGCCATCTCATCACATCGGCGATCCCCTATATCAACGGGATCAAGCACCTCGGCAATCTGGTCGGCAGCCAGCTTCCCGCCGATCTCTATGCCCGCTACCTGCGGGCGCGGGGGCACGAGGTGATGTTCATCTGCGCCACCGACGAACACGGGACCCCGGCGGAACTCGCCGCCGCCAAGGCCGGCAAGCCCGTGGCCGAATACTGCGCCGAGATGCACGGGGTCCAGAAGGCGCTCGCCGAGGGGTTCCGCCTGTCGTTCGACCATTTCGGCCGCTCCTCCAGCCAGCGCAACCACCGCCTGACGCAGCATTTCGCCAGCCGGCTGGCGGATGCGGGGCTGATCGCGGAAGTGATGGAGAAACAGGTCTATTCCCCCGCCGACGGACGGTTCCTGCCCGACCGCTACATCACCGGCACCTGCCCCAACTGCGGCTATACCGCCGCCCGGGGCGACCAGTGCGAGAACTGCACCAAGCAGCTCGACCCGACCGAGCTCATCAACCCGCGCAGCGCCATCTCGGGGTCCACCGACCTCGAGGTGCGCGAGACCAAGCACCTCTACCTGCGCCAGAGCGCGCTGCGCGGCCGCCTGCGCGACTGGATCACCACGCGCACCGACTGGCCGATCCTGTCCACCTCGATCGCGCTCAAGTGGCTCGACGACGGCGAGGGGCTGCAGGACCGGGGCATCACGCGCGATCTGGCCTGGGGCGTGCCTGTGCAGTTCGAGGGCGCGCCGTGGTCGGGGATGGAGGGCAAGGTATTCTACGTCTGGTTCGACGCCCCCATCGAATACATCGCCGGCACCGCCGAATGGGCCGATGCGAACGGCCTGCCGGATGCCGCCTGGCGCCGCTGGTGGCGCACCGACGAAGGGGCGGCGGACGTGCGCTATACCCAGTTCATGGGCAAGGACAACGTGCCCTTCCACACCCTGTCGTTCCCTGCCACGATCCTCGGATCGGGTGAGCCGTGGAAGCTGGTGGATTACATCAAGTCCTTCAACTACCTCAACTACGACGGCGGGCAGTTCTCGACCAGCCAGGGCCGCGGCGTGTTCATGGACCAGGCGCTGTCGATCCTGCCGGCCGATTACTGGCGCTGGTGGCTGCTGAGCCACGCGCCCGAGACATCGGACACCGAATTCACCTGGGACAGTTTCCAGTCCGGCGCGAACAAGGATCTGGCCGATGTGCTCGGCAATCTCGTGAGCCGCGTGACCAAGTTCTGCCGGTCCAAGTTCGGCGAGGCGGTTCCCGCGGGCGGCACCCCGGGGGCGCGCGAGGCGGCGCTGACGGCCGATCTTGCGGCGCGCATCCGCGCCTATGAGGGGCATATGGAGGCGATCGAGATCCGCAAGGCGGCGGCCGAGCTGCGGGCGATCTGGGTGCTCGGCAACGAATACCTCCAGTCCGCCGCGCCGTGGTCGGTGGTCAAGACCGACCCGGAGGCCGCCGCCGCGCAGACCCGCCTCGCGCTGAACCTCATCCGCCTCTATGCCGTGCTGTCGCGCCCCTTCATCCCCGATGCGGCGGCGTCGATGATGGCGGCGCTGCACACGGATGACTGGACCTGGCCCGACGACGTTGCCGCCGCGCTGACCGTCCTGCCGCCCGGCCATGCCTTCACCACCCCCGAGGTGCTGTTCCGCAAGATCACCGACGAGGAACGCGCCGACTGGCAGGCCCGGTTCGCCGGCTTGCGCAGCTGACCGTTGCGGGATGCCGGCGGCTCGGCCATGCTGCGCGAGCGGACATCAACCCGGGGGCAGCGATGCTGGAAGCCGTCTTTCTTGGCCTTTGCCTGAATGCCTATGACATCGCATCGGTCCATGCGAGCCTGCTCGGCCTGTCGGAGATCGAGGCGGCCCTTGACGAAAAGGAGTTCGCGGTCGGCGATGCCCTTCTCGAACGCATGGGCGACGACCATGCCGGCGCAATCGCGGTGCTGCAGGATGGCTATCGCAGCGTGGCGGCCATGTCGGGCGCCGATCTGACCGCCCAGATCGCGCGTTGCGACAGCGCGCTTGCGGGGCTCTTTCCCTGACGAGCGCCTGCGGTCCGGTCCGCACAGACCCTGCGCCGGGGCGCAGGGCGGCAATCTGGCCGCGTGTCACTTCCCGAGCGGCCCCGGGCGCCCTATCTGGGAGCGATGGCACACGAGACCACTGTATCCCAGATCGAAGACTGGCTGATGGACGCCGCGCTCGACGACGTGGACATCACCGGGCTTTTCAACGACCTCTGCCACCGCCTGCGCGGTATGGGCATTCCGCTCGAACGGGCGGTGCTCAACTGGCCGGCGCTGCATCCGCTCTTTCGCGCCGAACTGATCGAGTGGAGCGCGGCGAAGGGCCCGAACCTGCTGCAATTCGCGGCCGGAACGGAGAATGGCGAGGCCTGGCGGCAGTCGCCTTTCTATTACGCCCATGCGAAGGGGCTCAGCTTCCTGCGCCGGCGCCTCACCGGGCCCGAGACGCTGCTGGATTTCCCGATCCTGCCCGAACTGCGCGACCAGGGATGCACCGACTACCTCATCACCTCGTCGTCGTTCCGCATCGCGCGGGTTGACCACTTCGAACAGGGCCGCATCGGCATCATGGGAAGCTGGTCCACCAAGCGCGAAAGCGGGTTTTCCGAGGCCGACATCGCCGCGCTCATCCGCATCCAGCGCGCTTTCGGCGTGGCCTGCCGCGCGACCTTGCAGGTGCGCGTCATGGGCAACGTGGCCGAGGCCTTTCTCGGGCCGACGGGCGCGCAGCGCGTGCTGTCGGGCGACATCCGCCTTGGAGACGGGGCCGAGATCAACGCGGTGGTGTGGTATTCCGACCTGCGCGGATCCACCCGCATGTCGGCGCGGATGAAGCCGGATGCCTATCTCGACGTGCTGCGCCGGTTCTACGGCTGCACCGCGCGGGCGGTGATCGACGAGGGGGGCGAGGTTCTCGCCTTCATCGGCGATGCCGTTCTCGGCATCTTTCCGGTGCGCGGCGACATCGGCTTTCCCGAGGCGGCGCGGGGCGCGATCCGGGCGATGGAAAAGGCGCTCGACCTCGGCGATGCCGAAGAGGCGGCCCGCCCCCCGGGTGCGCCCGAGATCCGGTTTTCCGTCATCCTCGCCTCGGGGCCGGTCAAGTTCGGCAATGTCGGCGTGGCCGAGCGGCTGGTGTTCACCGCGATCGGCGAGGTGGTCAACGCGGTGACGCGCATCGACGATCTGACCAAGACGCTCGGCCGATCCGTGCTGGTCACCGACGAGGTGGCCGCCATCGACCCCGACCGCTTCGTCCCGCTCGGCGCCCAGAGCCTGCCGGAACTCGACCGGACGGTGCGCCTGCATGCGCGGCTGTGCAAGCGCGATGCCTTCGACCATGATCTGCTGACGGCGAACATCGCGCGCAGCCTCGCAGGCTAGGGCTGCCCGCAAGCCTTCGATCCGCCCGTTCGCGTCTGCCGCTGCACATGGCCCGGCCGGTCGGCCGCCCTTTCGACCGCGCCGGCGCGGCCGCCCCCGCGCTTGACCCCTGCGCCGCGATCTGCCACCCAAACCGTGGCCGGGCCTGTAGCTCAACGGTCAGAGCAGGGCGCTCATAACGCCTTGGTTGGGGGTTCGAATCCCTCCGGGCCTACCACCGCGCCGCGGTTGCGGCCATCCCGGCGCCCCCTTGCCAACCTTCCGCCCGCATGAAAAGGGGACGGGCCAAGCCGGGCCGGCCAAGGGGAAGCCTATGGAGATTCGCGAGGCGCTGACCTTCGACGACGTGCTGCTGGTGCCGGCCGCATCCGCCGTCCTGCCGGCCGATGTCGATGTCGCAACGCAGGTGACGCGGTCGATCCGGCTCAAGATCCCGCTTTTGTCCTCGGCGATGGATACGGTCACGGAATCGCGGATGGCGATCGCCATGGCGCAGGCCGGGGGGATCGGGGTGATCCACCGCAACCTCGACCCCGAGGCGCAGGCGCGCGAGGTGCGGCGCGTCAAGCGGTTCGAGAGCGGGATCGTCTACAACCCCATCACGCTGACCCCCGACCAGACGCTGGCCGATGCCAAGCGGCTGATGGACCGCTACAATGTCACGGGTTTTCCGGTGGTGGACGGGCGGGGGCACGTCGTGGGCATCGTGACCAACCGCGACATGCGCTTTGCCGAGGATGACGCGACCCCGGTGCGGGTGATGATGACGGCCGAAAACCTCGCGATCCTGCGCGAGCCGGCGGACCGGGCGCAGGCGATCAGCCTGATGAAGGCGCGGCGGATCGAGAAGCTGCTGGTGACGGACGAGGCTGGCAGGCTCACCGGCCTTCTGACGCTGAAGGATACCGAAAAGGCGGTGCTCAACCCCAATGCCTGCAAGGACGATCTCGGGCGGCTGCGCGTTGCGGCGGCAACGACGGTGGGCGATGCGGGCTTTGCGCGCAGCGAGGCGCTGATCGACGCCGGCTGCGATCTGATCGTGATCGACACCGCCCACGGCCACAGCGCGGGGGTCGCGCGGGCGGTCGAGCGGATCAAGCGGCTGTCGAACACGGTGCAGGTTGTGGCGGGGAACGTGGCGACGGCCGAGGGGACGCGGGCGCTGATCGACGCGGGGGCCGATGCGGTCAAGGTGGGGATCGGGCCGGGCAGCATCTGCACCACCCGGATCGTCGCGGGCGTCGGCGTGCCGCAACTGACGGCGATCATGGATGCGGCCGGGGCGGCGGGCGATGTGCCCGTGATCGCGGATGGCGGGATCAAGTTCTCGGGCGATTTCGCCAAGGCGATCGCGGCCGGCGCGTCCTGCGCGATGGTCGGCAGCGCGATCGCGGGCACCGACGAGGCGCCGGGCGAGCTGATCCTCTACCAGGGGCGCAGCTTCAAGGCCTATCGCGGGATGGGATCGCTCGGGGCGATGGCGCGCGGCTCGGCCGACCGCTATTTCCAGAAGGACGCGGCCTCGGACAAGCTGGTGCCCGAGGGGATCGAGGGCCAGGTGCCCTACAAGGGCAGCGTGGCGGCGGTGCTGCACCAGATGGTGGGCGGGCTGCGCGCCGCGATGGGCTATACCGGCTGCGCCAGCATCGCCGCGATGCGCACCGATTGCCGCTTCGTGCGCATCACCAACGCGGGCCTGCGCGAAAGCCATGTCCACGACGTGCAGATCACCCGCGAAAGCCCGAACTATCGCGTCGGCTGACTGCGGCGGCGCCGCGCGCCGCGAATCATGCCGCACTGCCGCGACAGGCCGCGGCGCGCCGTCCCGGCGCATCGTTCGGCGGACCGCGGGGCCGCGTGCGGGCGGCAAAAATGCGCCGCCTGCGGCGCGCGCCGCCCGAATGGGCTGTTTTGCCCAAGCCTGTTGCGGCATCTTTGCGCGGACTCCTGCCGACGAACCGGGCATGCCGCATTTTTTCGTGCCGCCTGCGGGTGCTGTGATAGGGCAGGACTAAAGGCGGGTTGTTCCGCAGCAAGGCAAGGAACGGATCGGTATGGCGCCATTGCGGGCCCTGTCATCGCGGTCGCGACGGCGCCGGATCGAACCGGCGGTTTCAGCGCTGATGGTCCGGCTGTTCGGTTTGCCGCGCGCCTACAAGCGGATCCTGCAGCTTCTGGCCGACACGGTCCTGATCGCGTTGAGCTTTGTCGGCGCCATGCTGCTGCGGACCGAGGATCTGGGTATCCTCGCCGATCCGGGCATCTGGCTTGCGCCGCTTGCCGCGACACCGGTCTGCCTAGCCGCCTTCTACCGGCTCGGCTTCTACCGCCAGGTCGTCCGGGCGATGGGGGGCCAGGCGCTGCTGACGATCGTCGAGGGGGTGGCGGTCTCGACGATCGCGCTGGTGGTGTCGGCCTATCTGTTCGGGCTTCAGGTCCCGGCAACCGCGCCGATCATCTATGCGCTGATTGCGTTCTGCACCGTGGGCGGCGTGCGCTTCCTGCTCCGGGCGATCTATTCGCGCACGGTGAACCGCGACAAGACGCGGGTGGTGATCTACGGCGCCGGCGAGGCGGGCCGGCAGCTTCTGTCGTCGCTCCAGTCCGGGCCGGATTATTCGCCGGTCGGGTTCGTGGACGATGCGCGCGACCTTCAGGGCACGCAGATCAACGGCCTGCGGGTCTATGCGCCCGAAGCGCTCGCCGAGCTGATCGCGGAATACAACGTGACCGTCGTGCTGCTGGCGATCCAGTCGATCAGCCGGCAGGCGCGCGCGGCGATCGTCGCGCGGCTCGAACATCTCCCCGTCCGGGTGCAGATCGTGCCGGGCACCACCGACATGGTGTCGGGCCGCAACCGCATCGGCGAGATTCGCGAGGTGACGGTCGAGGATCTTCTGGGCCGCGACCCGGTTCCGCCGCATCGGCCGCTGATGCGGGTGACGACCGAAGGCAAGTCGGTCATGGTGACCGGCGCCGGGGGTTCCATCGGGTCGGAGCTGTGCCTGCAGATCCTGCGGCAGCGGCCGCGCATCCTCGTGCTGCTCGAGATCAGCGAATTCGCGCTCTACCAGCTCGACACCCATTTGCGCGCGGGCATTGCCGCGGGCGAGTTGCCGGATGTGCGGATCGTGCCGCTGCTCGGCTCGGTCGGCGACACCGACCGCGTCTCGACCGTGCTGCGGCAGTTCGAGGTCGAGACGATCTATCACGCCGCCGCCTACAAGCACATGCCGCTGGTCGAACAGAACATGGTCGAGGGCCTGCAGAACAACGTGTTCGGCACGCTCAACCT
>JBKBQT010000052.1:0-11910 GCA_046292445.1 Gemmobacter sp. | reverse complement strand
CCCAGCCGTGGCGCCCGTCCACCCCGCCCCAGGGGCCGAATTCGACATGGGTCATGCCCATGATGTGCACCGGGGCATGGGTCGGCGTGCCGAAGGCGCCCCAGCCGTCGTGCCGGCCGTCGAGGCTCCAGCGGACGGCGGCGCGGGGCGGGAGCATCGGATCCTCGCGGCCGATGACATGGTGGATGGCAAAGGCGGCCGAAGGGAAGGCGGCGCGCAGGCCCATCCAGAACCGGTCGGCGTCGCCGTGGCTCTGCCCCTCGACCCCGCCGGGATAAAAGAGGTTCGCGGCCCGGTCCCAGACCTGCGGGATGACCGTGAAATCGGCGGCCATGATGCGGCTCAGCGCATCGGCCAGCCGCGCGCCCCAGAGATTGTCGTTGCCGCGCCCCGTGTAGGGGCCGGGCACGTCGCGCTCGGGCGTGAAGGGTTTCACGCAAGCCTCGGGCCCGCCCTCGCGCGCGATCTGGTCGCGCGCGAAATCGCGCGGATCCCAGCCCATCTGCCGCACGATCGCACCCTGATCGCGGATGAGCCATTCGTCGGTGATCGCATCGTCGATGGCAAAGCAGTCGGCGATGATCCGGTAGCGCAGGCGCCGCCCGGTCGGCGCGCCATAGGCGCCCGCGCCGCTGTGGGTGGCCGTGGACAGCAGGCGGTGCGACGACAGCATGCCTGCGCCGCTGTCCGGATCGCCCGACCAGATGACATCCTCGCCCAAGAGCGTGCGGTCGGGAAATTCGGCGAGCGTCGCCATGGTCGCGGCGATCACGCCCCGGTTGCCCACCACGACCGAGGCCGGCGAGCGCACCGGGATCTGCGCGCCGTAGCGGCGGGTGAGCGTGGCGATGCCCCGATCCTCCCAGATCTCCTTGGTGATCCCGATGATGAAATCGGGAAAGTCGGTCCAGCGCGGGTCGAACCCCTTCATGGCGTGTATCCTTGCGGTATGCGGGACGAGGCGCGGACGATCAGCGGCCCGTCGATGCGCATCTTGTGCGGGGTCGCGCTGCCCTCGATCTGGCCGAGGATCGCCTCGACCGTGGCCGCGACCATGCGGTTGACCGGCTGGCGGATCGTGGTGAGCGCATAGGCCGGCCAGGCGGCCATGGGCACATCGTCATAGCCGATGACCGACACATCGCCCGGCACCGCAAGGCCGAGGTCGAAGCGCAGCGTGTCCATCACCGCAAAGGCCATGTGATCGTTGCCGACGAAGATCGCATCCGGCCCGTTCCCGCCCGCGAACATCGCGCGCGCCGCCGCCGCCGCCCTGTCGCGGTCATACATCCCGTCCTGCATCGCATGCGGCATCAGCCCCGCCTCGGCCATCGCGGCGCGGAACCCCGCGGCGCGGTCGCGCCCGGTCGATGACCCCTGCCAGCCCATGACATGCGCGATGCGCCGGTGCCCGGCGTCGATCAGGAACCGTGTCGCCCGCCGCGCGCCCGCGATATTGTCCGACGTCACCTCGGCCAGCCGGGGGTCGTCCTGCCCGCGGTTGAACATCACCACCGGGATGCCCAGCGCGGTCATCCGCGCCGTCAGGTCGTTCGTGATCCCGACGGATGCGGTGATGATCCCGTCCACGCGGTAATCGATCAGCTCCTGCATCACCTCGGCCACCTTGTCGGTGCCGTTCTCGGCCATGAAGACGAGGATGTGATAGCCGCGGTCCTGCAGCGCCCGGCTCAGCCGTTCGAGGGCGACGGGGTAGAACTGGTTTTCAAGATAGGCGACCACCAGCCCGATGATCCGCGTGCGCCCCGTGATCATCGCCCGGGCGAGCGGGTTGGGGCGATAGCCGAGCTGCTCGGCCGCTGCGCGCACCTTTTCCGCCGTGCGCTTGGAGGCTGAGGCGCCGGGCGTGAACACCCGGCTGACCGCCGACTGGCTGACCCCCGCCAGCCGGGCCACGTCGAGCGCCGTCACGGTGGCGGGCGATCCGGTCATGCCGCGGTCCACCCGCCATCGACCAGCAGATGCGTGCCCGTCACCAGCGCCGATGCGTCCGAGGCGAGGAACACCACCGGCCCGGTGATATCGGTGATCTCGCCCAGCCGCCCGAGCCGGATGTTCGACAGAACCCAGGCCCGGCGCGCCGGGTCGGCCAGCGTCTGTTCGGCCAGCGGCGTGCGGATGAAGGTGGGGCAGAGCGTGTTGACCCGGACGCCCTTCGGCCCCCATTCGATCGCCATCGCCTTGGTCATCCCTTCCAGCGCATGCTTGGTCGCGCAATAGACCGCCCGGTCCTGCCCGCCGACATGGCCCATCTGGCTCGAGACGTTGATGAGGCTGCCGGGCCGGCCGGCGGCAATCAGCCCCGCCGCAACCGCCCGCGTCAGGAAGAAGGCGGCGCGCAGGTTGAGCGCCATCGCGGCGTCATAGTCGTCGGGCGCGGTGTCGAGCGCGGGCCCGTGGCGGGCGAGGCCGGCCGCGTTCACCAGCACGTCGAACGGGCCATGCGCGGCCACCGCCGCCGCCGTTGCGGCAAGGTTGGTGATGTCGAGCGGCAGGGCCGTCGCCTGACCGCCTGCAGACCGGATGGCACCCCGGACCGCGTCCAGCGCATCGGCCCCGCGCGCGACCAGCGTCACCGCCGCCCCGGCCCCGGCCAGCGCCGCCGCAGCACCAAGGCCGATCCCGCTCGACGCGCCGGTGACAAGCGCGCGCTTGCCGTCGAGGCGGAAGGACGGCGCGGGAGGGAGGATCATTCCGCCGCCACCCCATAGGGCACGTTCCGCCCGCCATGGCGGCGCACGCGGATGTTGCACTGTTCGGCATGGCCGACGAAGCCTTCGAGCATGCACAGCCGGCTGCCGTATTCGCCGATCATAGCCGCCGCGGCATCGGTCGTGATCCGCTGATAGCTATGGGTCTTGAGGAACTTGCCGACCCAGAGCCCGCCGGTATACCGCCCCGCGCGCCGCGTCGGCAGGGTGTGGTTGGTGCCGATCACCTTGTCGCCGTTCGCCACATTCGTCCGCGCCCCGAGGAAGAGCGCGCCGTAGCTGTGCATCCGTTCCAGATACCAGTCGTCGCGGTCGGTCATCACCTGCACATGCTCATAGGCCATGTCATTGGCCAGCCGCAGCATCTCGTCATGCGTGTCGCAGAGGATCACATCACCGTAATCGCGCCAGGACACCGCCGCCGTGTCGGCGGTCGGCAGGATCGCGAGCAAGCGGTCGATCTCGGCCAGCGTCGCCTCCGCGAGGCGGCGGGACGTGGTGATGAGGCAGGCGGGCGAGTTGTAGCCGTGTTCGGCCTGGCCCAGAAGGTCGGTCGCCACGAGTTCTGCATCAACCGTGTCGTCGGCGATGACCATGGTCTCGGTCGGCCCGGCGAACAGGTCGATCCCGACGCGGCCGAAAAGCTGCCGCTTGGCCTCGGCGACATAGGCATTGCCGGGGCCGACGAGCATGTGGACGGGGGCGATGGTCTCGGTCCCGATGGCCATGGCGCCGACCGCCTGGATGCCGCCGAGCACATAGATCTCATGTGCGCCGCCCAGATGCATCGCGGCGACGATGGCCGGATGCGGCGCGCCCTTGACCGGCGGCGCGCTTGCCACGATCCGGGGCACGCCCGCCACCTGCGCGGTGAGCACCGACATATGGGCGCTTGCCACCATCGGGAACTTGCCGCCGGGCACATAGCAGCCGACCGACTGCACCGGGATGTTGCGATGGCCGAGGATGACGCCCGGCAGCGTCTCGACCTCGATATCGGTCATGCTGGCGCGCTGCGCCTCGGCAAAGCGGCGGATCTGGGTCTGGGCAAAGCGGATGTCGTCCATGTCGCGGGCGCCGACCTTCTGCATCGCCGCCTCGATCTCGGAGGGGCTCAGGCGGAAGGACGGCGGCGCATAGCGGTCGAATTTCTGCGCGAGGTCGCGCACGGCGGCATCGCCGCGCGTCTCGATATCGCGCAGGATCGCCTCGACGGTGGCGCGCACCTGCGCATCGTCGTCGGCCCGCTCGGCCTCGGGCTTGCCGGATTTGAGATGCTCGATGGCCATGGGTCAGGCTCCTTGGGTCGCGGGATGGGGCGGGACGCGCGCGCCGCTGTCGAACCCCTCCCAGCCCTCGCCGGCGAACACGTCGCGGCCGAGTTGATGAAGGACGGCGGCGAAATCGACGAACACCGGATTGTCGGCGATCCGGCCGTCGGCGACGCGCCAGAAATCCATGTAGGGAATGCGCACGCGCCGCCCCGTCGGCGCGATGCCCATGAACGGGCCGGCATGGGTCGCTTCGATCGCGCCGAAACAGGCCGCCCAGTCGCCATCGGCAAGGAACCGCTCGGTGCGATAGACGCGGTCGGTGAAGGCGGCGCGCAGCGGCAGTTGCCAGTTGCGGCGGAATTCGGCCAGCCCGCGCTTGACGCCGCAACCGAAATTGCCGCGCCAGATGAAATCGTCATGGAAATGCGCGGCCATGTCGTCCGATCCGGCGGCCAGCGCGGCCTCCATGGCGTGGATCACGGCGAGGGTAGCGGCGCTGCGGGCGGCGTGGTCGTCAGCCATGACGGGCACTCGCGGGGCGCTCGATCCTTGCGCCGGTCGCGGCGTCGAACAGATGGCAGACGGCGGCGGGCACGCGGGCGGCGACCGGCGCGCCGATGGCGGCGTGGAAATCCTTGGCCGCCTTGATCGCGACGAGCGCATCGCCCGCCTGCACGGTGGCCATGGAACTGTCGCCCAGAAGCTCCATCGAATAGATCGGGGCGCTGATCTCGCCCGCCTCGGCCACCTGCGCATCCTCGGCGCGAAAGCCCAGCGTCACGGGGCCGTCGGGGACGCCCGCAAAACCGGGGATGCGCACGTTGCGCCCCTCGAACACCCCGCCGTTCATCGCCCCCCTGAGCAGGTTCATCGCCGGATTGCCGATGAAGCCGGCGACGAAGGTGTTCGCCGGCCGGTCGTAGATGTCGAGCGGCGTGCCCACCTGCTGCACCGCGCCGGCCTTCATCACCACCACGCGGTCGGCCAGCGTCATCGCCTCGATCTGGTCGTGGGTGACATAGATCGTGGTCGTCCGCAGCTCGTGGTGCAGGTTCTTGATCTGCGCCCGGGTCGAGACGCGCAGCTTGGCGTCGAGGTTCGACAGCGGCTCGTCCATCAGGAACACCTTGGGCTTGCGCACGATGGCCCGGGCAAGGGCGACACGCTGGCGCTGCCCGCCAGACAGGGCGGCGGGCTTGCGGTCGAGGAAATCGGTCAGTTCCACCGTCGCGGCGGCGCGCATCACCCGGTCGTGGTGCTCGGCGGCCGGGATCTTGCGCACCTTCAGCGGGAAGCGGATGTTGTCGTAGACCGTCATCGTCGGGTAAAGCCCATAGGACTGGAACACCATCGCGATGTCGCGGTCCTTGGGCTCGCGGTCGTTGACCCGCGCCCCCCCGATCAGGATGTCGCCCTCGGTCGCGTCCTCGAGGCCCGCGATCATCCGCATCGTCGTCGTCTTGCCGCATCCCGACGGGCCGAGCAGCACGAGGAATTCGCCGTCCGCGACATGCAGGTTCATCGTCTGCACGCCGACGAAACTGCCCCAGCGCTTGGACAGGTTGCGCAGCTCGATATCCGCCATGCCCTATCCCTTCACCGCGCCGGCGGTCAGGCCGCTGACGATCTGACGCTGAAACACCATCACGAGGACGAACAGCGGCGCCGTGACCGACACGACCGAGGCGACCGCGAACATCACGTTGCCCGAGGTCTGCGTCGTGCCGAGAAAGCTCGCGATCTTGGGCACCATGGTCTGGTTGTCCTTCGACAGCAGCATCGCGGTCACGGCAAAGTCGTTGTAGGCGAGCAGGAAGCTGAACAGCCCCGTGGTGATGACCCCCGGCCACATCACCGGGATGATCACATGCCGGAACGCCTGGAACCGCGAGCAGCCATCGACCATCGCGCTTTCGTCGAGATCCTTGGGGATGTTGCGGAAGAAAGCCGTGAGCATCCACAGCGTGAAGGGCTGATTGATCGCCACCAGCACGATGATCGCCGTCGGCAGGTGGCCCCAAAGGTTCCATTCGAAGAACGGCAGCAG
The DNA here is from genome assembly GCA_046292445.1 of Gemmobacter sp. GTDB lineage: Bacteria > Pseudomonadota > Alphaproteobacteria > Rhodobacterales > Rhodobacteraceae > CALIZF01. The sequence continues at coordinate 5,857 of JBKBQT010000052.1, read as the reverse complement.
ATACCCCGACACCAGCGTGACCGGCGGCATCGCGCGGAACACCAGCGCCAGCAAGAGCAGCCAGAAGGCATAGCGATAGGGCGAGCGGGCAAGCGCATAGCCCCCGAGCGTGCCGAAGGTAAGCGAGATGCACACCACGCAGACCACCACGATCATGGTGTTGAGGGCGGCGCGCCAGAACTCTTCCTGCACCCAGGCGCCGTGATATCCCTTCCCGGTGAAGGGCGCGCCGGTTTCGGCGACGGTCAGCGTGCCGAAGAGGGCATTGCGCCAGTCGGCGCGCGAGAAGAAATCGCCCTCGACCTTGAAGCTGCCCCAGAGCGTCCAGAGGAACGGAAAGGCGGCCAGCACCAGCCAGGCGATCAGGAACAGCGTCAGGACGATGCGCAGGGATGCCGGGCGGCGGTTCGCGGCGGATGTCATGGCGCCCCCCTCAGGCCTTGCCGAAGCTGCGCCAGGTGCGCACCAGCACCGGCGACAAGAGCACGATGATCCCGGCGATGGTCAGCACCGATGTGGCCGCAGCCGACGACAGCAGCCGGGTTTCGCCCCCGAGGTCGGAATAGATGAAGAAACTCAGCGACTGGGCATGCGCCTGGGCGGAAAAGCTGATGATCGGCTCGAACACGCGGAAATTGTCCATGAGCTTTATGAGCGCCATGAACGTCGTCAGCGGCAGCAGATGCGGCAGCAGCACATAGCGGACGCGGTGCCAGCGGGTCGCGCCGTCGATCATCGCCGATTCCAGCGTGTCCTGCGGCACGGTCTGCAGGCCGGCATAATAGACGACGAAGGCGAAGGGCGCGCTCGACCAGATGCCGTAGACAATCAGCATCGCCCACATCAGCGGCGTCGAAGCCTTGACCGACAGCCCCGGATCGGCCGCGAGATACTGGATGAACGCGCCGAGGATGCCACGGCTGTCGATCATCCAGAACAGGATGAGCCCCCCGATCAGCGGCGTGACGATCATCGGCAAGAGCGAGAAGAAGATCGTCGGCCCCCGCAGCGCCCGCGGCAGCGCATTGACCGACAGGGCGATGACAAAGCCGAGGATGATCGACATCGGCGTGACCAGCGCCGTGTAGGTCAGCGTGAAGGCCAGCGCACCGTAGAACGGCAGGTTGAGCAGGCGCGAGAAGAAGGTGCCGAGGTCGGGCACCGCCCGCCAGAGCGCGCCGATCTCCTTCACCGCAAGATGCCCGCGGTTGAGGTAGATCTCGAGCCCGACGAACCGGCCCAGCGGCTGCGCCTCGCGCAGGGCGCGCGTCGCCTCCTGGTCGATCGTGGTGGATTGCGTGCAGCCGAAGGGGCCGCAGTTCTCGACCTCGATCACCACCTGCGCATGGGGCGCATAGACCGACTGGATGACCACCGACACGATGGGAAAGGCGATGAACAGCAGCATCGCCGTCGCCGTCGGCAGGAAGAACCAGAAGAAGGTGCCGTGTTTCATGCCAGCGTCCGCTTGACGGCGCGGGGTGCAGCGCACCCCGTCGCGCAGGTCCGGGGATCGTCATGGCCGGCGGCCGCGCGGCCGCCGGCCTGCGGTTTACTGCATGAAACCCTTTTCCCGCGCCGCTGCCGTGTAGGCCGCCTCGACCGCCGCGAGCGTTTCCGCGGCCGTTGCGCTGCCCTTGAAGAAATTGGGCAGGTTGTCGCCCAGCGCGGTATGCAGAAGGCCCATGTAGGGGCGCATCGGATAGGGCCGCGTGCCCATCGCCATCGCCGCCATCACGCCCTCGTTGGCCGGGCCGGGCTTGAAACCGGGGATCATCCAGACCGCCTGGCTCATCGTGGTGTCGTTCAAGAGCGCCGGCCCCGTTGCGTGCTTGAGCACGATGAAGGTCGCCACCGCATCGGCGTCGCTGATGTTCTTGGCCACCGTCCAGCCATCCCACCAGAGCGAGGCCGCCGGCACGCTGCCGCCGCCGACCGTCATCGGCGCGCCGACACGGGTGTTCTGATAGACCTCGGGCGCCGCGCCCTCGGCCGCCGTCAGGTTGATCGCGCGCGAACCCCAGAAATTGGCCAGCGCGACGTTGCCCGCCTTCCACTCGGCCTGCAGCGCGTTGGAATCATGGGTCAGGAAATCGGGGTTCATGTAGCCCGAGAGCTTCTTCATCATCTCGAGCGCGGCGAGGCCCTCGGGCCCGTTGATCGCCGTCTCGGCCGAGCCTTCCTTGAAGAACGCGCCGCCAAAGCCCTGATACATGTTGATGAAATCATTGGCGAGGTTCCAGCCGGCCATATAGGTGCCCGCCACCGGATGGGGCATGATTCCCGCCGCCCGGATCTTCTCGGCCGCCTCCAGCAGCGCCTCGTAGGTCTTGGGCGGCTCGACGCCGACCTTTTCGAGCACATCGGCGCGATAGACGAGATGCTGCGCATTCGCCATGAACGCGACGGCCTTGATCTGCCCGTCAACGGTGATGAGCTGGTTGCGCGGGATGTCCTGACCATAGGCGGCGACGAGATCGTCGAGCGGGCGGATCACGTCCTCGTTCATCAGCGCCACGATGGACGATGTCGCGATGATCGCCGAGGTATATTCGGCCGGGTTGCCCGACATGCCAGCGACGTTGATCTTCTGGTGGTCGGCGGTCAGGTTGGCGCGCACCTCCACGCCGCCGCCGGCGCATTCGGCGGCCTTGGCCGCGACCGACTGGATCGCCGGGAATTCGTTGCCGACGATGGACACGCGGCCCTTGTCGATGCCGCAGCCGCCTGCGGCGAGGGCCCCGCCGGGGACCAGCGCGGTGGCGCCCAGAAGGGCGGATAGGGCTAGGCCCCGGACAAGCAATGTCATGGTTGTTCTCCCTGTTTTCTGGGCGGCCCGATCCGGCCGGGCGCAGCACGAATCCGCGCGGTCCGCCTGCCGCTGCGCGAAGCGTCACGAAATTTGCATGCGCATGCAAGGAAAATGTTGCATACGTTTTCAATCCCGTCGCATCTTCCGGCCGCAGGGCAGGGACAGGCTGGACCGACCATGTTGACAGACGGCTTTGACGCGGATGCAGCGCCCCCGGCGGCGGTCAGGGAACAGGTGCTGGGCCGCCTGCGCGCGCTGGCCGAGGCGCCCGCCGGGCACCTTGCCGGGGCGTTGGACCGGCTGGCCGATCCCGCCTGCACCTGGCGCGCCGCGCATCCGATGAACGCTGTGCCGTGCACCGCGGACGCGCTTGCACGGATCTGGCATCCGCTCCGGCAGGCAATGCCCGATCTGGAACGGCGCGACACGATCCTGCTCGGCGGGCGCTACGCGGGGCGCGACTTCATCGCCGCCCTCGGCCAGTATTGCGGCACGATGCGCGGCGACTGGCTCGGCATTCCAGCGACCGGCAAGACCGTCACCCTGCGCTATGGCGAGGTCTGGCAGATCGGGCCGGACGGGCGGGCGGTGCAGGCGACCTTGCTGTGGGACGTGCTCGACGTGATGCGGCAGGCCGGCGTCTGGCCGCTGGCACCGTCGCTCGGGGTCGAGGGGCTCTGGCCCGGCCCGATCACGGCCGACGGGCTGCGCCTGGCGCCGTCGGACCCGGCCGAAAGCCGGGCGAGCCTCGCGCAGACGCTGCGCATGCACGGCACGCTGATGGCGCATGACGATACCCGGAACCTCACGCGCGAGGCGCTGATCGCCATGCCGCAGCGCGACCACTGGCATCCCCGGATGATGTGGTACGGGCCGGCAGGCATCGGCGCGACGCGGGGGCTCGAGGGGTTCGTGGACGGCCATCAACTCCCCTTCCGCATCGCGTTCCAGCGGCCGCAGGGCACGATCGAAGAGGTCATGGCCGAACGCGCCCGCCATGGCGCGGGGCATTACATCCGCCTCGGCGACGGGCCCTATTCGGTGACCGGCGGCTGGCCCTCGGTCTATGCCGTGCATGGCGGGGGCGGCTTTTGCGGCATGCCGCCAACCGGGCGCGCCGTGTTCATGCGGGTGATGGACTTCTACCTGCACCACGAGGGGCTGATCCGCGAGAACTGGGTGCCGCTCGACATGCTCGATCTGTTCATGCAGATGGGCGTGGACCTGCTGGCGCGGATGCGGGCGGGGGCGCGGGGGTGACGCGCCCGACTCACGCCTCCGGCACCAGGATCTCCCGTTTCCCGACGTGGTTCGCGCGGGTGACCACCCCCTGCTCTTCCATCTGCTCGACGAGACGCGCCGCCTTGTTGTAGCCGATCCCCAGTTTCCGCTGGATGTAGCTGGTCGAGCATTTGCGGTCCTTGGCCACGATCGCGACCGCCTGATCGTAGAGGGCATCGTCGCCCCCCTCGCTCGCCAGCCCCAGAACCTGGTCGATCTCGGATGCCGTGTCCTCGTCCGGGCCGTCCACCACCCCCGCCATGTAGGACGGCGGGCCGAAGCTCTTGAGGTGGTTGACGATCTCCTCCACCTCCTCGTCCGACACGAAGGGGCCGTGGATGCGGGTGATCTTCGATCCGCCGGCCATGTAGAGCATGTCGCCCATGCCCAGAAGCTGCTCGGCCCCCTGCTCGCCGAGGATCGTGCGGCTGTCGATCTTGGACGTCACCTGAAAGGAAATCCGGGTGGGAAAGTTCGCCTTGATCGTGCCGGTGATGACATCGACAGACGGGCGCTGCGTGGCCATGATGAGGTGGATGCCGCTGGCGCGGGCCATCTGGGCAAGCCGCTGGATGCAGGCCTCGATCTCCTTGCCCGCGACCATCATCAGGTCGGCCATCTCGTCCACGACGACCACGATCCAGGGCAGCGCCTTGGGCTCGAATTCCTCGGTCTCGAACACCGGATCGCCGGTTTCGTCGTCGAAACCCGTCTGCACGGTGCGGCGGAACATCTCGCCGGCCTCGAGCGCCTCGCGCACGCGGCCGTTATAGCCCTCGATGTTGCGCACGCCCATGCGCGACATCTTGCGATAGCGTTCCTCCATCTCGGACACGACCCATTTGAGCGCCACCACGGCCTTCTTGGGATCGGTGACGACCGGCGACAGCAGGTGCGGGATGCCGTCATAGACGCTGAGTTCCAGCATCTTGGGGTCGATCATGATGAGCCGGCATTCCTCGGGCGTGAGCTTGTAGAGAAGCGACAGGATCATCGTGTTGATCGCCACCGACTTGCCCGACCCGGTGGTGCCCGCGATCAGCAGGTGCGGCATCTTGGCGAGATTGGCCACCACGGGGGCGCCGCCGATATCCTTGCCGAGCGCGAGCGGCAGGCGGCTCTGGCTGTCGCCGAAATCGCGGTGGCTCAGGATCTCGCGCAGCACAACCTTTTCGCGGGTCGCATTGGGCAGTTCGATCCCGATGACCGACCGGCCGGGGACGGTCGAGACGCGGGCAGAGAGCGCGGACATCGACCGGGCGATGTCGTCGGCAAGGCCGATCACGCGGCTGGCCTTGAGGCCCGGCGCGGGTTCGAGTTCGTACATCGTCACGACCGGGCCGGGGCGGACCGACACGATCTCGCCCTTCACGCCGTAATCGTCGAGCACGTTCTCGAGCATGCGGGCGTTTTCCTCGAGCGCCTCATGCGACAGCGCGGTGCGCGGCGCCGGTTCGGGCGCACGCAGGAGGGCGAGGGGCGGGTGTTCGTAGCCGCTTCCGGGGCCGTCGTCGAAGCGCAGGGCCGGCTGCGCCTCGGTCCGCGCCTGGCGCGAGGGGGCGGGCCTTGCGGCCGCGGGCTGCACGACGCGGCGGGTTTCGGGGCGCGGGTCGGGCCGGGTGAATGCGGCCGGCAGCGGGCCGCGGGCGTGATCGCCGTCAAGGGAAAAGATGTTCTCGGGCTCCTCCGCGTCCCAGTCGGGCTGCGGGGCGGGGGCCGCGGCCTGCGGGGCGGGGGGCGCGGGCTGCGGGGCGGGGGCCGCGG
>JBKBQT010000051.1:0-12521 GCA_046292445.1 Gemmobacter sp. | reverse complement strand
ACCGCCCCCGCCGCGATCAGCGCCATCAGCGCCACCCGCCGCGGCCCCGTCCGCTCGCCCAGCACCATCCAGCCGATCAGCGCCGCGAACACCGTCGAGGTTTCGCGCACCACCGCCGCCTCGCCGACATTGCCGATCCGCGTCGCCAGCATGATCGAGCCAAAGCTCACATAAGCCACCAGCGCGCCGAGTGCACCCTTGGCCAGCAGCGCGCGCCGCTCGGGGCCCGGCAGGCGGACGATCCGCCGCAGGTTCAGGGCCGGCAGCATCAGGTTGTCGAGGATGAAGAACCAGGCAAGGAAGGTGAACGGGTCGGCCGTCTGCCGGATGCCCCAGGCGTCATAGGTGGTGTAGAGCGCGATGAACGCCCCCGAGGTGACGGCAAGCCCGAGCGCGGGGATGAGCGTGTCGCGGTCCATCGTGACGCTGCGCAGGTTCCAGGCCGCAAGGCCGAAGATGCCGGCCAGCAGCAAGACCAGCCCCGCCCACTGGCCCGGGGTGAAGGCCTCGCCGAAGACAAGCCCGGCGGCGAGCACGGCGAAGAGCGGCGCGCTCCCGCGCGAGACGGGATAGACGACCGTATAGGCCCCGCGCTGATAGGCGGCGCCCTGCACGCCCTTGTAGGCGGCATGGATCGCGACCATCCCGGCGAAGATCGGCCACATATGCGGCTCGGGCCACGGGACGAGGAACAGCGCGACGGGCACCGCGCCGACCAGCGCCGCAAGGTCGATCGCGCCGCGGGTGATCCAGGGATCCCACCGGCCCTTCTGCATCGCACCGAGCAGCGCATGGGCAAAGGCCGCCAGCACCGCCAGCGCCAGCGCGACCTGCCGCCCCGCCTCGGTGCCGGCCAGCGCGAGGATGGCCTCGGTCACGCCGGCCCGGCGCCGACCAGCGCGCGGGCGAAATCCTCGGGGTCGAAGGGGGCGAGGTCGTCGATCTGCTCGCCCACGCCGATGGCATGGATGGGCAGGCCGAACCGGTCGGCCAGCGCGACAAGGACGCCGCCCCGCGCGGTGCCGTCGAGCTTGGTCATGACAAGGCCGCTGACATCGGCGATCTTGCGAAAGATCTCGACCTGGCTGATCGCGTTCTGCCCCGTGGTCGCATCAAGCACGAGGATCGTGTTATGCGGCGTGGTCGGGTCCAGCTTGCGCAGCACGCGGACGATCTTGGCCAGTTCCTCCATCAGATCGGCCCGGTTCTGCAGCCGCCCGGCGGTGTCGATCATCAGCAGATCGGCCCCCGAGGCCTGCGCCCGCGTCAGCGCATCGAAGGCAAGGCTCGCCGGGTCCGACCCCTCGGGCGCGGTCAGCACCGGCACGCCCGCCCGCTTGCCCCAGATCTGGAGCTGCTCGACCGCCGCCGCCCGGAACGTGTCGCCGGCCGCGATCACCACCGATTTGCCCGCCGCGCGGAACTGCGCGGCGAGTTTGCCGATCGTCGTCGTCTTGCCCGAGCCGTTGACGCCGACCACCAGCACGACCTGCGGACGGCGGGGATAGATCGGCAGCGGGCGGGCGACCGGTTCCATGATGCGCGCCACCTCGGCGGCGAGTGCCGCGCGCAGGTCGGCCGAAGAGATGCGCCGGCCCATCCGCCCCTCGGCGATGTTCGCGGCGACGCGCGCGGCGGTATCGACGCCCATGTCGGCGCCGATGAGCACCTCTTCCAGCCGCTCGAGCAGCGCATCGTCGAACACGGCGCGCGCCTCGCCGCCCCCGGCGATCCGCGCCAGAAGGCCGGCGCGCGGCGCCTCGGACCGCGCCGCCGCGTCGGGCGCGGCCGGCGGCGCCGGTTCGGCGCCACCCTCTGCCCCGCCCGCCACCTCGCCCTCTGCGACGACGGCATCGAGCCCTTCGGACAGTTTCTCGGACGAGCGGAACATCCGGTCGCGGAGTTTCTTGAAGAACGACATGCGCGCCTCGCCGGTTCCGGCCGCGGGGGCGGCCCGCCCTGTCCGTTACAGAATGTGCCCGCGAAGGGAAAGCCACCGATCCGCCATCATGCCGCCTTGGAGCGCCCGTCCCGGCACGCTACCGTCCCGCCATGGCCCAGATCGCCCCCCCGCCGCTTACCTTGCGGTCGCTGACCGGCACGCCGATGCTTTTCGCCGCCGCAACGCTTGGCCCCGGCGCGCTGATCGTGCTGGCCGCGGTGTTCGGCGGTCTCTGGCCGCTGGCGGCGCTGCTGGCGATGACGGCGCTCGTCGCGGCGCTCGACCGGCTGGTGGCGCAAGCGGCGGCTGGCGTTCCGGGGGCCGAGTTTCCCGCTTCCGACCGCCTGTCGGTCGCGCTGGCCTGCCTGCATCTTGCGCTGGTGCCGCTGACGGTCTGGGCGGTGGCGGGGGACAGCGGGCTGTCGGGGGCGGCGCGGGCGGCGCTGTTCGTCGCTGCCGGCCTCTACCTCGGGCAGGTCGGGCATGCCAATGCGCATGAGCTGATCCACCGCGGCGACCGGCGGCTGTTCCGCCTCGGGGCGGCGGTCTATGTCGCGCTCCTGTTCGGGCATCACGCTTCGGCGCATCGGCATGTCCATCACCGTTTCGTCGGCACGCTGGACGACCCGAACACGGCAGTCGAGGGGGATGGGTTCTGGTCCTACCTGCCGCATGCCTGGGTTGGGTCGTTCCGCGCGGGGTGGGCGATGGAGACGGCGCTGCGGCGGCAGTCCGGACGGGGCGGCATCCATCCCTATGCTGTCTGGATCGGCGGGGCGGCGGCGGCGCTGCTGGCCATCGGCGCGGCCTTCGGCTGGGCCGGGCTTGCCGTCCACCTCGCCCTCGCGGCCCATGCGCAGATGCAGATCCTGCTGTCGGATTATGTCCAGCACTACGGCCTCGAACGCCGCCGCCTCCCCGGCGGGCGGCTGGAACCCGTCGGCCCCGCCCACGCCTGGGAGGCGCGGGCCGCCGCGTCGGGCGCCATGCTGCTGCTGGCCGGGCGGCATGCGGACCATCACGCCCATCCGGGGCGGCCGTTCCCGGCGCTCGAACATGCCGCCGCCGCGCCGCGGCTGCCCTACGGCCTGCCGGTGATGGGGGCGATCGCGATGGTCCCGCCGCTCTGGCACCGGGTGATGGACAGGCGCCTCGCGCGGGTGCGGGCGGCGGCGCGGGCTGCGGTCACCCGGGATTGACTGCCCGAGGCTGGCCGCCGCAGCATGCATCTGGCAAGGTGCAGGCTGCCAACCGGAGCTTCCCATGCGCGCCCTTGCCCTTGCCCTCGCCATCGCCGCCGCGTCGCCGGCGGCGGCCGAAACGCCGCTCTCGGGCGCGGCGTTCGATGCGCTGACGCGGGGCCGCACGCTCACCTACGGCATCGGCAGCACGCCCTACGGGGTCGAGCAATACCTGCCCGGCCGCCGCGTCATCTGGGCCTTTCTCGGCGAGCCTTGCCGCTTCGGCACCTGGTCGGAACCCGAGCCCGGCACGATCTGCTTCGTCTACGAGAACGACACCGGCCCGCAGTGCTGGCAGTTCTTCGATGACGCGGGCCGCCTGCGCGCGCGGTTCATGGGCGATCCGGCCGGGGCCGACCTGATCCAGGTGGACGAAAGCGACCGGCCGATGGCCTGCCCCGGGCCGCAGGTGGGCGTCTGACCTCAGGCCGGCTTGCCCAGCATCTCTTCGGCCAGTTCCGCCTGCACCGCCGCCCGCCGCGCGATGTCGCGCCGCCGTTCGGCGCGCCGCCGGCCGATCTCGTAGCCCGCCGCCGCCAGCACCGTGGCTACGACGATGACGAAGGCCACCGCATTGACCGCCGGCGTGACCCCCTGCCGGACCGAGTTCGCGATGAAGATGGTGAAGGTGCTTTCCGCCCCGATCGAGAAATAGGTGGTCGTGTAGTTCTCGAACGATTGCAGGAACGCCAGCGCCCCGGCCGAGAACAGCGCGGGCCGCATGTAGGGCACCGTGATGCGCAGGAACACCTGCCGCGGCGTCGCGCCGAGGTCCAGCGCCGCCTCTTCCAGCGCCGGGTCGAAGCGTTGCAGGCGGGCCATGAAGATCAGCATGCAATAGGCCGCGATGAACGACGATTGCGCCAGCGCCGCCGTCCACCACCCGGCGCGGAACCCCAGTTGCTGCGACCAGAAGATGAAGGACGAGATGCCGAGCACGATCCCCGGCGCGAGGATCGGCGAGATCAGGACGGCATAGATCAGCGGCTTGGCCGGCGCCTTGAACCGCGTCAGGAAAACCGCCCCCGCCAGCCCCAGCGGAATCGCGATGAACAACACCAGCCCCGCGATCCACAGCGAGTTTTCCAGCCCCTCCCACATCCGCCGGTTCTTCCACGCCTCGCCGAACCACATCAGCGTGAAGTCGAAATTGCGGTGCGTCGGGATGCGGCTGGTGTTGAACGCCAGCAGCATCATGTAGCCGAGCGGGAACAGCAGGTAGAAGAAGAACAGACCCAGATAGAGCCGCGTGAAGAATGCCATGACCCGGTCCGACATCGCGTCAGGACCGCGTGATGTCGCGCAGGCTGACGCGGAACACCCGCATCATGACCACCACGAAGATGAGGCAGATGAGCTCGAGGATCAGCGCATAGGCCGACCCGCCGTTCCAGTTGAGCACCGAAAACTGGCTCTCGATCGCCTGGGTGAACCAGAACGAACTTCGCCCGCCCAAGAGCACCGGCACGATGAACGATCCCGCCACCAGCATGAACGTCACGATGCAGCCCGACGCGATGCCGGGCTTGGCATGGGGAATGACGATGCGGCGATGGATCGTCCACCACGACGCGCCCATGTCGCGCGCCGCCTCGATCTGGTTGCGATCGAGGCTTTCGATGGCGTTGAAGATCGGGAACACCATGAAGAGGACGTAGGAATAGACGAGGCCGATGAACAGCGCGATGTTGGCGTCCATCACCGGAAGCTGGTAGTTGAAGAACTCGATGGGTGCGAGGCCGAACTCCGCCCCGACCTGGTTGATCAGGCCGTTGCGCGACAGCAGCGTGCGCCAGGCATAGGCGCGCAGCACCTCGTTCACCCAGAACGGCACCAAGAGCGCCAGCATCAGCAGCGACAGCCAGCCCCGTGTCGCCACCTTGGCGAGGTAATAGGCGACCGGATAGCACACGATCAGCGCCAGAACCGTGATGACGCCCGATGTGACGAGCGTGCGCGCTAGCGTGGACCGCAGCAGCGTGTCGTTCGGATCGAAGAGCGGCAGGAAACTGTGGAACGTCCAGCCCGCCGGCGCCCCGCGCGCAATCGCGCTGTCGGACGCGTGCAGCGCATAGTCGAGCAGCATCAGATGCGGGATCAGGATCAGGATCAGCGCCCAGGCGACGACCGACCCCGTCACGAGCACCACCCCCCCGATGCCGAACCGGCGCAGCGCCTCAGTCACGCGCCATCTCCCCCACGGGCAGGATGGTGGCCGATGCGGGGGCAAATCCGGCCGTCAGCGGCTGCCCCTCGGCGGCGTCGATGAGGTCGTCGTCGTTGGGCAGCCGCACGAGGATGGGCCGCGCGCCGGGGTGGTCGAGGTGCAGGTCCACCGACGTTCCCTCGAACACCCGGCCTTTCACCCGCGCGGTCAGCCGGTTCGGCTGGTCGCCGGTCAGTTTCAGCTTTTCGGGCCGCACGAAGAGATAGGCCTCGGTTCCGGCCGCAAGGCCGTGCGGGTTCTGCCCGACGAAGCGACCGAAACTGGTGTCCACCGCCGCCTCGGCCCCCCGCGTCTCGGCCACCCGGCCCCGGATCGCATTGTTCTCGCCCACGAAGGAGGCAACGAACGCGGTCATCGGGCGGTTGTAGATCTCGGCCGATGGCCCGCATTGCTCCATCTGCCCCTGGCTCATCACCGCCACCCGGTCGGACATGGCCAGCGCCTCTCCCTGATCGTGGGTGATGTAGATGAAGGTCACGCCCGTCCGCTTCTGGATCGCCCGCAGTTCTGCCCGCATATGCTGGCGCAGCTTGAGATCGAGCGCCGACAGCGGCTCGTCCAGCAGCAGGACCTGCGGCTCGACCGCGAGCGCGCGGGCGATCGCCACCCGCTGCTTCTGCCCGCCCGACAATTCGTCGATCCGCCGCTCGCCCAGCCCCGGCAGGGCGATGAGGTCCAGCATCCGCTGCACCACCGCCGCCTGCTCGGCCCTGGAGGCGCCCCGCACCGACAGGCCGAAGGCGATGTTTTCCGCCACCGTCATCAGCGGGAACAGCGCGAGGTTCTGGAAGATGAGCGCGGTCGGCCGCCGGTTCGGCCCGACCCCCCGCAGGCTCTTGCCGCCAAGGCGGATGTCCCCCTCGGTCGGGTCGATGAACCCCGACACCATCCGCAGGATCGTCGTCTTGCCGCAACCCGAGGGGCCGAGGAAGCTGAAGAATTCGCCCTCGCGGATGGTCAGGTTCAGATCGCGCACCGCCGTGAAGTCGCCAAAACGCTTCACGACGCCCGCGAACTCCAGATCGTTCGGCATCGGGTCTTCCGGGCAAGAGGGGCGCCGCCCGTGCGGGGCGGCGCCGGTGTCGGATCAGGCGGCCGAGATGCGGTCCACAAGCGCCTGCCGGCGCTCAAGGAACCACGGCCGTTCGGTGCCCTGCAGCCAGAGCCGCTGCAACGCATCGCCCGGATAGGCCAGCGCGAAATTCTCGCGGAAGCTGTCGGACACGAAGGCGTCGAACCCGGTGACGACCGAGTTGTACCCCGTCAGCGCCGCCATCATCCCGCCCACCTCGGGCTGAAGGCTCCAGTCCATGAAGGCATAGGCCTGCTCGATGTTCACCGCGCCCTTGGTCAGGGCAACCGTGTCCATCCATTGCAGCGCACCCTCGACCGGGGCCATGTAGACCATGTTTTTCATGCCCTGGTCGCGCATCTGCATGATGGGCCCGTCCCAGGTCATGCCGATCACGGCGCCGTCCTGCATGAAGCCCGATTGCGTGTCCGCGGTGCCGCGCCACCAGTTCACGATCTGCTTCTTGTTGGCGATGACATATTCGGCCGCCTTGCCATAGCCGAGGTCGAACGCCGCCTCTTCGGCATAGGCGCGGCGCATCGTGCCCTCAGGCAATTCGCCCGTCCGCTCCATCCAGAGGCCCGTGCCGAGCATGATCGAGCGCTGCCGGGCAAGCATGCGCCCGGCGTATTCCGGCGCCCAGAGATCGCCGAACGACAGCTTGCCATACTCGGTCTTGACCACATTGGCGTCATAGGCCATCGCCTCGGACCCCCAGTCGTAGGGCATGGCGTAGAACACGCCGCCCTGCGCCGCCTCAAGCTCCACCGCCGCGTCGAGGAAGCTCTGCGGCACGTTGCCGAGGTTGTTGAGCTTGCTGAAATCGAGGCCCTGAAGGTTGCCGACCTCGAGATGCGCCGCGACCCAGGCGATCGAGGGCGATGCGATGTCCCAGCCTGCGCCACCGGCCGCGCGCAGCTTGTTGAGCTGATCCTCGTTGGTCGAGAACGTGGTGACGTTGAGCTTGATGCCGGTGTCGGCCTCGAACTTGTCCACCAGCGGCTGGGGCGCGTAATCTTCCCAGGTGAACCAGTTGAGCTCGCCCGACGAGGCAAGCGACCGGCGGACATAGAGCGGAGCGGCCAGCGCCGCACCCCCGAGCAAGAGGCCCGACTTGACGACGCCGCGGCGCGTCGGGCGGTTGGTGTATCTGGTCATCTTTATCTCCCTGTTGGCGCCTTGCCAGGGGCGGAACGGGCCGCACACCACAACCGACGCGCCCGCATGTTTACAGCCCCCGGCCGATGCGCAAAGAAGATTCCGCCCCCCTCGCCCCACGCGCCGCCACATCGCCGCGAGGCGCATGCCGCTTCGCCCCTGCGGTGCCGGTTGCGGCACCATTCGCAGCGATGCCGGCACCGCGATCAACCAACGGTTGGGGCGGCCGCACCGGCCCGCGCGAATCGCCGCTCCGCACGGCCCCGGCGGCATGTGGCGCTTGCCCTGCCGTGGGGGGCGTGGTCAAACCGGAGCGCACACGCCGAACGGAAGGACGGATTTGGAAACGACCGCGTCGGGCGATCTGATCGCTGCAACCCAGTCGGCGCTGAGCCCCTTCGCGCTTTTCCGGCCGAACACAGTGGCCGAGGCGGTGGCGGCGTTTGCCGCCGCACCGCGCCCGGCCGTTTTCCATGCCGGCGGGACCGATCTCTTCGCCCGCCTGCGCGAGGGCTGGCAGCCTGCGGCGCTCGTCGCCCTGTCGCGGGTCGCCGAACTGCGCGCCGTCACACGCACGGGGGACACCCTCGTGATCGGCGCCGGTGTGACCCATGCCGCGGCCGCCGGGCATCCCGCGCTGGACGCGGTGCCGGGCCTTGCCGCGGCCTGGGCGCGCATCGCTACCCGGCGCATCCGGGGTCAGGCGACGCTGGGCGGCAACCTGATGGCGCGGCAGACGCGCTATGAACTCGCCATCCTGCTGGCGGCGCTCGACGCCTCGGCGACGCTGGCCGGGCCGGATGGGCAGATGACCTTGCGGGTGGCCGACCTGTGGTCGGCCGCCCCCGACTCCCACCCCCTGCTGGTGTCGGTCGCCGTGCCGCTCGCCGGGCGGCCGCGGCTTGCCTATGACCGGGGCCTGCGCCCGCTCGCCACGCTTGCCACCTGCCTGCGCGACACCGGCGCGCGCGTGGCGCTGGCCACAGAATATCTTGTGCCCTGGTCGGCGCCCGTGCCGCTGCCCGCCGATCCGCCGGCGGTGCTCGCCGCCCTGCCGGCCGACTATGCAGACCCGGCGGCATCGCGCGCCTTCCTCGTCCGCGCGGGGGCGGCGATGCTGGCGCGGCATCTCGCGAGGTTCGGTGCATGACCGCCCCCGTCCCGCTCCGGTTCACACTGAACGCGCGTTCGCAAACCATCGAGGTTCCGACCAGCCGCGTCCTTTCCGACCTGCTGACCGAAACCTTCGGCCTCCACGGCGCCCGCGTGGCCTGCGGCCGCGGTCTCTGCGGTGCCTGCACGGTTCTGGTGGACGGCGAGCCCCGCGCCGCCTGCTCGACCTTCGCCTGGGAAGTCGAGGGGGCGATTGTCGAGACCATCGAGGGCCTTGGCGGCGCCAGCCCCGTGCAGGCTGCCTTTGCCGCGGTGAGCGCGTTCCAGTGCGGCTATTGCACGCCGGGGATGATCCTGCTCGCCACCGCGCTGCTGCGCGCCGACCCGGACCCCTGCCGCGCGACGGTGCGCGACTGGTTGTCGTCGAACCTCTGCCGCTGCACCGGCTATGCGGTGATCGAAGAGGCGGTGCTGGCCGCCGCTGCTGCGATCCGGGCGGCGCGCGCATGATCCGTGCCGATGCCGCCGCCAAGGTCGCCGGGACCGCGCGCTATACCGTCGATGCCGCGGCGCCGGGCATGCTGCACGCCAAGCTGCTGCGGTCCGGGCGGGTGCATGCGCGGGTGATCGCGGTCGATGCGGCGGCGGCGCGGGCGGTGCCGGGGGTGCATGCGGTGCTCACCGCCTTCGATCTCGCGCCCGTGCCGATGCCGGTCTACGGATATTACATCAAGGATCAGCCGATCCTGACCGATCACGTCCGCTATCGCGGCGATCCGGTCGCCGCCGTCGCCGCCGAGACCGAGGCGGCGGCGCTTGCCGCCCTGCGCCTGATCCGCGTGACCTATGCCGACCTGCCCGCCGTGCCCGACATTGCGGCGGCGCTGGCCCCGGATGCGCCAGCGCTCTTTCCCGAGGCGCCTTTCGGCATCGTCCCGGCCTATGGCGCGGGCGCCGCGGGGCGGTTGCGCCCGGTGCCCAACGTCTGTTTCGATTTCACCTACACCCGCGGCGCCCCCGACGCCTTCGCCGCCTGCGACCACGTCTGGGAGGACCGGTTCAGCTTCCCGCGCATGACCCATGCGCATCTGGAACCCTTCGTGTGCCTTGCGCGCTGGCATGCCGACGGCCTGCTCGAGATCGAGACATCGAACCAGAACCCCTTTCCCCTGCGCCGCGAGCTGGGGCGCATCTTCGGCATCCCCGAAACCCGCATCGCGGTGCGGGTGCCCTTCGTCGGCGGCGGCTTCGGCGCCAAGAACAATTGCAAGACCGAGCCGCTCGCCGCGCTGCTCGCGCAGGTGACCGGCCGGCCGGTGCGCCTCTGCCTGACGATGGAGGAGGGGTTCCTCACCAACACCCAGCATGCCGCAACGATCCGCCTGCGCACGGGCGCGATGGCCGACGGCACGCTCGTCGCGCGGTCGGCCGAGGTGCTGCTCGACGCGGGCGCCTACGCCGATGGCTCGCCGCTGGTGGCCGAACGCGCGGCCTATCGCGCGGCGGGGCCCTATCGCTGGGCGCATGTGCAAGCGGCGGCGGCCTGCGTGATGACGAACACCGCCCCGGCCGGCCCGTTCCGGGGTTTCGGCGGAACGCAGGTGACATGGGCCGGCGAGAGCCAGATCGACATGATCGCCCGCCGCCTCGGGCGCGATCCCCTCGACCTGCGGCGGCAGAACCTGCTGGCCCCCGGCGAGGCCTATGCGCCGGGCGACACGCCGCTCGACAGCGATGTGGCGGCGGTGATGGATCTCGTGGCCGACGCGATGGGGCGCTCGCGTGCGCCCGGCCGGGGGCTGGGCCTTGCGATCGGCTTCAAGGACGGCGGCGGGGTGAACAAGCCGGCACAGGCGCGGGTGAAGGCAAATGCGGCGGGGGATGTCTGGCTTGCCTGCGGGTCGGTCGAGATGGGGCAGGGCGCGCAGACGGCGATGGCGGCGGTGGTCGCGGGCGTGCTCGGCTGCGATCCGGGGCGGGTGACGGTCGCGCCCATCGACACCCGCCATACGCCGTTCGATCAGGGCACCAATGCCTCGTCCGGGGTGGCGGTGATGGGGCGGGCGGTGCAGGCGGCGGCCGAGGGCCTGCGCGATCAGGTGCTGGAATTTGCCGCCGCGCGGCTCGGGCTGCCGGCATCGGATCTGGTGCTGGTCGATTGGGCCGTCGCCCATGGCAACGAACGCCGCCCCCTGGCACCGATGATCCTGCGCCATTTCGGCGGCACGGGGTTCGAGTTCACTGCCGAAGGGTTCTGGAAACAGCCCAATGACCCCGCCGCCCCGATGGGATCGCCCTGCCCGTTCTGGGAAGTCTCGGTCGCCGGGGCCGAGGTTTCGGTGGATGAGGGCACGGGGCGCGTCACGGTCCACCGCCTGATCGTCGCCTCGGACGCCGGCCATGCGCTCGCCCCGGACGTGGTGCGCGGGCAGGACGAGGGCGGGGCGCTGATGGGCCTCGGGCAGGCCTTGTTCGAGCGGATGCTGTGGGATGGCGGGACGCTCGTGAACATCGACCCGCTGCGCTACCGCATGCCCATGGCCGAGGACCTCCCCGCGGATTTCCGCAGCCTCGCCCATGCGCAGGGCCTCGGCCCCGGGCCCGGCGGGGCGAAGGGGGTGGGCGAGGGCGCGATCCTGCCAGTGGCGGCGGCCATCGCCAATGCGATCGACGATGCCGCAGGGGTGCGGATCACCGCGCTGCCGCTGTCGCCCGACCGGGTGCTGGCGGCGCTGGCGGCGCGCGGCGCCGTAGACGACTGACGCAGGGACGCGCGCGCCGCGAAGCCTCAGGGCAGCGGAAACTCGGCGCGCAGGCTGGCCCAGCGGCGCCCCGTCTCGCGCCCGCCCTCCCAGTGGCCTTCGGGCGCCAGCGTATAGGGCGGCCGCGGCGGGCCGGTGCGCACGAGGCCCGAGCCCTGCAGGCGGCCGTGCGCGATGGGGATGTTGTAGTCCACGAAATTCTCGAGCTTGCCGCCCGGGAACATCGGGGCCTGCGCCCAGGCCATGCGCGCGGCGATCACCTCGGCCCGGTCCAGATCGCCCGCCGCCACCGCGGCGGCCAGCGCCACGAGCGGCTCGGGCCCGTCAGCGCAGTTGCCCGTCCAGCAGGCGCGCGCAAGGTCCGGGTGCAGCCGCGCCAGCGCCGGCCATTGCGCATCGATCGGCAGCACACGCATGCGGCCCCCCGCCGCCGCCATGTCGGCCGCAAGGCTCGGGCCGCCGATGTGCTTGGTCGCGACGATCTGGGGGATCGCGCTCAGCGCGGCATAGGTGTCGCTCTCGATCCGCGACTTGAAGGCAAAGGGGTTGTCATAGACGATCACCGGCACATCCGGCAGCGCCTCGGCCACGTCGCGGTAGAACCGCACGATCCCCGCCTGGTCCAGCGCCATCCAGTAGGGCCGGCCGAGGAACAGCCCATCCGCGCCCGCATCGATCAGGCGGCGGGCGCGGGCGATGGTGTCGCGGGTGTTCTGCGTCGTCGCCCCGGCAAAGAACAGCCCGCGCCCGGCCAGCGTGTCGGCCACGCAGCCGGCAAAGGCGACATGTTCGTCATCCGTCAGCGACGGCCCCTCGCCGAAACTGCCGCCCGCCATCAGGATGGTGATGCCGGCCCCGGCGATCATCGCCGTCATCGCCGCGGTGGACTCGAGGTCCACCGACATCGCGCAGGACCAGTGGCCCGCATCGGGGGTCGAGGGGGTCGGCAGGATGCCGACCACGCCGGTGATGGCGTCGGGGGTGATGTCAGGCATGGGCAATCTCC
>JBKBQT010000050.1:0-14185 GCA_046292445.1 Gemmobacter sp. | reverse complement strand
AGAACGGCGACGACCAGAAAAACCGCGGCAAAGCCCTGCAAAAAGCCGCCGCCACGCCGCGCGTCGAGACCTGCCGCAGGCGGCGCATCGGCGGTGAGCGTCGAATTGATCCGTTCGACATCGGGCAGCAGCGTCCGCGGCGAGGCCTGCGGCGGATCGCGCGGCTCTGCCGCGGTCTCCGGATGGCGCGTCGGCACCGGGGCCGGCCGCGCCAGACCGAGATCCGGCTGCACCGCGACCGAGGCGGCCGCGCGCCCGCGGGCCCGGACCTCGGCCGCCCGCGCGCTTGCCTCGCGCTCGGCCTCCTCGCGCAGGATCGCGCGCAGGCTGTCATCGAGCGGCGGGCGCACCATCGCCGGCGGCGTATCGCCCGGGACGGCCGGCGGCGGCAGGTCCTCCTCGGCCTCGTCTTCCGGCTCGAACCCTGGGGGATACTGATACCAGCCGTGGCCGCAGTTGGAACACTGCACGTCACGGCCGGTTTCGGGGATCATCCGGTCCTCGACCTCGTATTGCGCGTCGCAGTTCGGGCAAATGATGCGCATCCGTCGCCTTTATGCCGGCCCCCGGGAGAGGGATCATGCGCCATGTTGTAGCAACAAGCATGCCGCACTCCAAGTCTTTGTAACTTGGCCGCCCGCCCGGGCGATTGAAACCGGTGCAGGCTCGCGTCAGGATATGGCCCAGCGGACAGGGGGGCATCGGTGATCGCGTTCGACAGGGTGGGCTACAGCTACGGCGGCGGTGCCCTGCTGAGCGACATCGATCTCACGCTCGCCGCCGGGTCGTTCCATTTCCTCACCGGCCCCTCGGGCGCGGGCAAGACCACGCTGCTCAAGCTGATCTACGCCGAGCTGCTGCCGACGCAGGGGCGCCTGCAGGTGTTCGGCCAGGAATTGCGCGGCCTGCCGCGCGACGGCGTGGCGCGCCTGCGCCGCCGGATCGGAGTCGTCCACCAGGATTGCCAGTTCCTCGACCACCTGCCGCTGGCGGCCAATGTCGCGCTGCCGCTCACCGTCGCGGGCCGGGCGCCCGAGACCGCCGATCTCGAGGATCTGCTCGCCTGGGTCGGGCTCAAGCCGCTTGCCGATGCCCTGCCGCCATCGCTCTCGGGCGGCGAGCGCCAGCGGGCGGCGGTGGCGCGCGCCGTCATCATGGCGCCCGATATCGTGCTCGCCGACGAGCCGACGGGCAATGTGGACTGGGACATGTCGCTGCGCCTGCTCGCGCTCTTTACCGAGCTCAACCGGATGGGCAAGACCGTGCTGGTGGCCACGCATGACATGAACCTGATCCGCGCCGCGGGCAAATCGGGCGTCACCGCGCGGGTGCTGCGCATCCGCGACGGGCGGGTGACGCTGGCGGGGGCTGACCTGTGACCGAGGCCGGCGCCGTGACCCCCGCCGACCGCGTCGTGCCCCCGGCCGGGCCGACCGCGTGGCTTACCGGGTTCACCGCCGCGGCCATGGCCTTCCTTGCCGTCTTCGCGCTCGCCCTTTCGATGGCGGCAGGCCGGCTGGCCGACCGGTGGTCCGGCGCGCTGGCCCGCAGCGCGACGATCCGGATCGCCGCCCCGCCCGATCAGGCCGACGCGCAGCTGCGCGCCGTTCTCGCCGTGCTCGAGACGACGCCGGGCGTGGCCAGCGCGCGCGCCCTGACGCTGGCCGAGCAGCGCGCCCTGCTCGAGCCGTGGTTCGGCCCCGACCTGCCGGTCGATGCCCTGTCGCTGCCACGGCTCGTCGAGGTCGTCGAGGACCGCCCGTCCTATGACAGCGAGGGCCTGCGGCTGCGCCTTGCGGCCGAGGCGCCGGCGGCCCTGCTCGACGATCACACCCGCTGGCGCCGCCCGCTCGCGGTCGCGGCCGACCGGCTGCGCCTGCTCGGGGCGGCGGCGCTGGTGCTGATCGGCGGGGCGATGGCGGCGATGATCACGCTGGCGGCCAATGCGGCACTCGCGGCCAATGCGCCGGTGATCCGGGTGCTGCGCCTCGTGGGGGCCGAGGATGGCTATATCGCCCGCGCGTTCACCCGCCGTTTCACCCTGCGCGCGCTGGCAGGCTCGGCCGCGGGGGCCTTTGCCGGCATGCTCGGCATCGCGCTCCTGCCCTCGGCAGAGCCGGCGGGCGGGTTCCTGACCGGCCTTGCCTTCGTCGGGCCGGGCTGGCTCCTCCCGCTCCTGCTGCCCCCCCTCGCCGCCCTTGTCGCCTTCCTCGCCACACGCGCCGCCGCGCTCGGCCGCCTGCGGGAGATGTCGTGATGCCCCTGCCGCTGCGCTATGCCGTCTCGGCGCTGTTCATCGGGCAGATGTATGCGATGATGGCCCTGATGGCGGTGTTCTTCACCCCCTGGGCCATTGCCGACCGCCGCGGCGCCTTCGCCGGCGTGCGCACCTATTGCCGCTGGGTGCGCTTCACGGCGCGCGTCATGCTCGGCCTCAGGTCCGAGGTCCGCGGCACCGTCCCGCAGGGCGAGGCGCTGATCGCGGCCAAGCACCAGAGCTTCTTCGACATCATCCTGATCGTCTCGGAAGTGCCGCGGCCGAAGTTCATCATGAAGCGCGAACTGATCTGGGCCCCGATCCTCGGCTGGTATGCCCTGCGCATCGGCTGCGTGCCGGTGGACCGCGGCAAGCGCTCGGCCGCGATCCGCCAGATGATGGAGGGGGTCGCGCGGGGCGCGGCCCTGCCCGGCCAGCTCATCATCTATCCCCAGGGAACCCGCGTTCCGCCGGGCGCGCACCGGCCGTACAAGATCGGGACGGGCCATCTCTACGCCCAGCTTGGACAGCCCTGCATCCCGGCGGCGACCAACGTGGGCGTGTTCTGGCCCCGCCGCGGCATCCTGCGCCGCCCCGGCCTCGGCGTGGTCGAATTCCTCGACGCCATCCCCCCCGGCCAGCCGGTCGAGGCCTTCATGGCCGACCTCGAATCCCGGATCGAAACCGCATCGAGCCGCCTGATGACCGAGGCCGGCTTTCGCCGCGGCACCCTCGAGGATGCGGAGATCGCCGATGTGGATTGACACCGAAGCCGCCCTCGCCGCGCTCTACGGCACCCCCGGCACGGCGGCCACCGTCAAGGTCGCGCCCCGCCTCAGCACGTCCTATCGCGCCTGGATCGCGCGCGCCCGCTTCTGCATCCTGACCACGGTCGGCCCCGAGGGCACCGACGGCTCGCCACGCGGCGATGACGGCCCGGTGGTGCAGATCGCCGATGACGCGACGCTGCTGCTCCCCGACTGGCGCGGCAACGACCGGATCGACAGCCTGCGCAACATCGTCCGCGACGGGCGCGTCTCGCTCCTGTTTCTCATCCCCGGCGCGGGGAATGCGATGCGGGTGAACGGCCGGGCCCGCCTCTCGGCCGATCCCGCCCTGACCGCCCGGTTCGATCGCGCCGGCGCGCGGCCGCGCAGCGTCATCGCGATCGCCATCGCCGAGGTCTATCCGCAATGCGCCCGCGCCATCCTGCGCGCCGGCCTCTGGTCGGGCCGGAACGATGCCGAAGGCCTGCCGACCGTCGGCGACATGCTGGCCGAGATCACGCGCGGCGGCTTCGACGGCGCGGCCTATGACGCCGACTGGCCGGGCCGCGCGGCCCGCACCATGTGGTAGCGCGGCCCGCTCCCGCCCCCGGACTTCATCGTTCCGCAAATACTCACGCGCCGCCCGCCGTCCCGCGCGCCGTTTGGCCGGCGCGCCGCCTCAGGCCACCCGCAGCGCCACGATCCCGGCCACGACCAGCAGGATGCCGAGGATGCGCACCGCGTTCACCGGCTCGCCGAACAGAACGATCCCGAGGATCGCCGTCCCGACCGCGCCGACACCGACCCAGACGGCATAGGCCGTCCCGACCGGCAGCGCCTGCATCGCCTGCGCCAGCAGCCAGAAGCTTGCCAGCGCCCCCGCGATCGTCAGCACAGTAGGGACCGGTCGCGTGAAACCCATCGAATATTTCAGCCCGACCGCCCAGCCGACCTCGAGGAGCCCCGCCAGCAGCACGAGGCCCCAGGGCCCGATCGCGCTCATGCCGCGAGGCCCTTGGTGCCCATGTCGAGGAACTTGCGCCGCCGGTCGCGGACGAGCGCGGCGGGCTTCATGCCGTCGAGCTCCATCAGCATGCCCCGGATCGCCTCGCCGACCGCGGCGACGGCCGCCTGCGGGTCGCGCTGCGCGCCGCCCACGGGCTCGCGGATGATCCGGTCGATCACCCCGAGCCGAAGCAGGTCCTGCGCCGTCAGGCGCAGCGCCTCGGCCGCCTCGCGCATCTTCTCGGCGTCCTTCCACAGGATCGAGGCGCAACCCTCGGGGCTGATGACCGAATAGATCGCGTGCTCCAGCATCGCCACCCGGTTCGCGGTGGCAAAGGCCACCGCCCCGCCCGACCCGCCCTCGCCGATCACCACCGCGACCAGCGGCACCGCGATCTCGAGGCATTTCTGCGTCGCCCTCGCGATCGCCTCGGCCTGTCCGCGCTCTTCGGCGCCCTTGCCGGGATAGGCGCCGGGGGTATCGACCAGCGCCACCACCGGCAGGCGGAAGCGGTGGGCCAGATCCATCAGCCGGATCGCCTTGCGATAGCCTTCGGGCCGCGCCATGCCGAAATTCCGCTCGATCCGGCTCTTGGTGTCGTTGCCCTTCTCGTGTCCGATCACCACCACGGGCCGGTCCTCGAACCGCGCCAGCCCGCCCATCACCGCCACGTCCTCGGCAAAGGCCCGGTCGCCCGCAAGCGGCATCCAGTCGGTGAACAGCGCCTCGACATAGTCGCGGCAATGGGGCCGCTCGGGGTGGCGCGCGACCTGGCATTTCTGCCAGGGCGTCAGGCCCTTGTAGAGATCGCGCAGCAGTTGCTCGGCCTTGCGGTCGAGCGCCTCGGCCTCCTTGGCGATCTCCATGCCTGCGTTGCGGCGGCCGAGCGCGCGAAGCTCCTCGGCCTTGCCCTCGATCTCGGCAAGCGGTTTTTCGAAATCGAGATACTGCATCCTGCGCTCCGCCAGCCCCACGGGGGGTATATCACGGGGGTATATCGCGTGCGGATGGCGCGTTTGCAACTCGGGCAATGGCCCGAACCCCCGAACCTCGCCCCATCTTCGGCTTTCGCGCCCGGCCCGACGCAGCAACGCCCCGGGGGCCATTGCCCCGGGGCGTGCCGGTTCCCCTGATCCGCCGGACGGGCCTCCTCTCCCGGAGCCGGCGGTGGGGCTTGTTTGCAGCGTGCCCGATTCGCAGGCGATTGTCACGAATTCATGACAAATCGGGCGGCAATCCGAGAACTATTGCCCGGTCATCTCGGCCATGCGGACCACGACCTCGGCCTGCTTGATGCTGGCGATATCCACAAGCCTGCCCTTGTAGGTCGTCGCGCCCTCGCCGCGGGCCTTGGCCGCCTCCATCGCCGCGAGGATCTCGCGCGCCTCGGCGACCGCTTCGGGCGAGGGGGTGAAGACCTCGTTGGCAAGCGCCACCTGCCGCGGGTGGATCGCCCATTTCCCCACCATCCCCAGCGTCGCCGATCGCCGTGCCTGCGCGCGGAACCCCTCGTCGTCGCTGAAATCGCCGAACGGGCCATCGACCGGCAGCAGGCCGTGCGTGCGGCAGGCCGCCACGATGGACGCCTGCGCCCAGTGCCAGGGGTCGGCCCAGTATTTCGCGCCCTCGTGCAGCATGTAGTAATTGGCCTGCGTGCCGCCGATGCCGGTGGTCTGCATGCCCATGGATGCGGCGAAATCGGCCGCCCCGAGGCTCATGGCCTGCAGGCGCGGGCTGGCGGCGGCGATGGCCTCGACATGGCTGATGCCGGCGGCCGATTCGATGATGACCTCGAAGCCGAGCCGCCGCTTGCGGCGGGCCGCCTTTTCGGCGGCGGTCACGAGCGCATCGACCGCATAAATGTCCTCGGCACAGCCCGCCTTGGGGATCATGATGAGATCGAGCCGGTCGGAGCCGTTTTCGATCAGGTCCACCACGTCGCGATACCACCAGGGCGAATCGAGGCCGTTGATCCGCACGCTCAGCGTCTTGCTGCCCCAATCCACCTCATGCGTTGCGGCCACCGCATTGGCCCGTGCCGTGTCCTTGTCGGTGGGAGCGACCGAATCCTCGAGGTCGAGGTTGATCACATCGGCCGCCGATGCCGCCATCTTGGCGAAGAGCGTCGGGCGCGAGGCCGGGCCGAAGAGCTGGCAGCGATTGGGGCGCGACGGGGCGGGGGGCTGGAGGCGGAAGGACATGGGCGACCTCGGGACAGGATATGTCGGGCTATAGCGCGGATGGCGTAGATTATTGCGCCCATCGCGGCAAGCCCCCCGCCGCGCCGCGAAAACCCGGCACCTCCTGCACGAAAATCCGGCGATATCGCCGCCCGGGCGAGAAATCTTGCGCGAAACTCCCGGTCGGGCCGTGACATCCCCAAGACATTCGCGGGCATGCGGGGCATTCTTGCCGGCGCAACCCCCGCCTGCCCGGAGCCGCGCCATGATCGAAACGCCCTACCTTCTGTTCCTTGGCGATGCGCCCGATCCGCTGGCGGCGAAGGTGGCGCAGGGCATCAGGGACTGGCGCCCCGAATACGCGGTCGGGCAGTTCCGCATGCCCGGCTGCAGGGCGGACATGGGCTTGCCGGACATGACGCTGGCCGAGGCGAAGGCGGCCGGGATCAGGACCGTCGTGGTCGGCGTGGCCAACCGCGGCGGGATCATCAGCCCGGCGTGGAAGAAGGTCCTGGTCGCGGCGCTGGAAGAGGGGTTCGACCTCGCCTCGGGCCTGCACAACCTCTTGCGCGACGAGGAGGATCTGGCGGCGGTCGCCCGGGCGACGGGGCGCGTTTTGCACGACGTGCGCGTGCCGGCGGTGGATTATCCGATCGCGAACGGGATCAAGCGGGCCGGCAAGCGGATGCTGGCGGTCGGGACGGATTGCTCGATCGGCAAGATGTATACCGCGCTCTGCGTCGAACGGGCGATGCGGGCGCAGGGGATGAAGGCGACGTTCCGCGCCACGGGACAGACCGGCATCCTCATCACCGGGGACGGCGTGCCGCTCGATGCGGTTGTGGCCGATTTCATGGCCGGGGCGGTCGAATGGCTGACGCCGGACAACGACCCCGATCACTGGGACCTGATCGAGGGGCAGGGGTCGCTGTTCCATGTCTCCTACTCCGGGGTCACGCTGGCGCTGATCCACGGCGGGCAGCCCGATGCGCTGATCCTCTGCCACGAACCGACGCGCAGCCACATGCGCGGCCTGCCGCATTACGGGATGCCGACGCTCGAGGCGCTGCGTGACCTGAGCCTGACGATGGCGCGCATCGCCAACCCGGCCTGCGTGGTGGCGGGGGTGTCGATCAACACGCAGGCCATGGCGGAAGGCGCGGCGCGCGCCTATCTTGCGGAAGTCGAGGCGCGGATGGGCCTGCCGGCGACCGATCCCTTCCGTTTCGGGGCCGATCCGCTGGTGGCGGCGCTGGCGCGGATCTGAGCGGCGCGCGGGTGGCGCGTGCGGGAGCCTCCGGCGGGGATATTTGGGCCAGCCTGAAACGGGGGCGGTTGTGATTGCGGCAAGGGTAGAGACGTTCCGGCTGGCGCAGGTGTTCACCATCGCGCGGGGCAGCCGGACCGAGGCGCGGGTGCTGACCGCAACCGTCGCGCGGGGCGGGGCGACCGGGCGCGGCGAATGCGTGCCCTATGCGCGGTATGGCGAGAGCCTCGAGAGCGTGACGGCGCAGATCGCCGGCCTGCCCGAGGGGATCGGGCGGGCGGGGCTGCAGGATGCGCTGCCGCCCGGGGCGGCGCGCAACGCGGTCGATTGCGCGCTCTGGGATCTCGAGGCGAAGGCGGCCGGGCGGCGGGTCTGGGAGATTGCGGGGCTGGCGGCGCCGGGGCCGCGGGTGACGGCCTATACGCTTTCGCTCGATGCGCCCGAGGCGATGCGGGCGGCGGCGGCGGCCAATGCGCACCGGCCGCTCCTGAAGATCAAGCTCGGCACGCCGGGCGACATGCCGCGGCTCGAGGCGGTGCGGGCGGGGGCGCCGGCGACGCGGATCATCGTCGATGCCAACGAGGGCTGGACGGCCGAGGTCTATGCCGATCTGGCGCCGCATCTGGTGCGGCTCGGCGTGGCGCTGGTCGAGCAGCCGCTGCCGGCCGGGCAGGACGGGATGCTGGGCGAGATCGCGCGGCCGCTGCCGGTCTGTGCCGACGAGAGCTGCCATGACCGCGCCTCACTGGCGGGTCTCAAGGGCAAGTATGACATGGTCAACATCAAGCTCGACAAGACCGGCGGGCTGACCGAGGCGCTGGCGCTGCGGGATGCGGCGGTGGCGGCGGGATTCGGGGTGATGGTCGGCTGCATGGTGGGCAGCTCGCTCGCCATGGCGCCCGCGGTGCTGGTCGCGCAGGATGCTGCGGTGGTCGATCTCGACGGCCCGCTCCTGCTGGCCGAGGACCGCGATCATCCCTTGCGCTATGACGAAGCGGGGGTGCATCCGCCCGAGGCGGCGCTTTGGGGGTGAGCCGAACGGGGGGCAGTTTATGGGCAAGGTGCTGCTGATCGGTCTCGCGGTCCTGCTGGCGATCGGCGCGGCGGGGCTCGCGCTCTGGCGCTGGTCCGACCATCGCGCCGATGCCGCCGAGGCGGCGCGGCTGGTCGCAACGCAGCCGGCCGACCCTGCGCGCTTCGATCCCGAGATGGTCTCGGCGCTGCCGGAGGCGGCGCGGCGCTACTTCCTCTGGGCGATCGAGCCGGGCACGCCGCTTTACACCGTTGCGCAGTTCTCGATGACCGGGACGTTCTCGATGGGCACGCGCGAGGCCCCTGCATACATGGCCATGACGGCGCGCCAGACGCTGGCGGCACCGGAGGGCTTTGTGTGGTCGATGACGGCACGGCGCGGCGCGATGCTGCTCTCGGGGTCGGATGCCGGCCAATGGACGCGGTTCTGGATGATGGGGTTGATCCCGGTCGCGCGGATGGGCGGCACGCCGGACCACAGTCGCGCGGCCTATGGCCGTTACGTCGCCGAGGCCGCCTTCTGGACGCCCGCGGCCCTGCTGCCGGGGCCGGCGGTCGCCTGGGAGGCGGGCCAAGACCCCGACCGGGCGCGCGCGGTCGTCACGCACGGGGGACTCGCGCAGGTCGTGGAGCTGCATGTCGCGCCGGACGGGCGGTTGATCGCGGTCGTGTTCCCGCGCTGGACGGACGCCAATCCCGAGCGGATCTGGCGGGAACAGCCCTTCGGCGGGGTCCTTTCGGATTGGCGCGCGGTTGACGGGTTTCGCGTCCCGTTCCATGTCGAGGCCGGCAACAACTTCGGCACGCCGGACTATTTTCCGTTTTTCGTCGTCGATCTGAATGACTACAGCCTGCCGGGCCGTTGACCGGCGGCCTTGACCTTGCCCCTTGTGCTGCGCCATGAGCGTCGCGCGTTTCAGGAGACCCCGATGACCCGTATCGTGCATGTGAATGGCGACTGGCTCCCCGAGGATCAGGCGAAGGTATCGGTGTTCGACCGCGGGTTCCTGATGGCCGACGGGGTCTATGAGGTGACGAGCGTGCTGGGCGGCAAGCTGATCGACTTTGCCGGCCATTGCCGGCGGCTCGACCGGTCCTTGCGCGAACTTGACATGGCCAACCCCCATGACGACGACGCCTGGCTGGCGCTGCACCGCGAGATGGTGGCGCGCAACGGGATCGTGGATGGCCTCGTTTACCTGCAGGTGACGCGGGGCAACCCGGGGGACCGGGATTTCGCCTATCCGCCGAAGGACACCGTGCCGACGGTGGTGCTGTTCACGCAGTCCAAGCCCGGGCTGGCCGACAGTCCGGCGGCGCGCGCAGGCTGGTCGGTGATCGCGATCCCCGACCTGCGCTGGGGGCGGCGCGACATCAAGACGGTGCAGCTGCTCTATCCCTCGATGGGCAAGATGGCGGCCAAGGCGGCGGGTGCGGATGACGCCTGGATGGTCGAGGACGGGTTCGTGACCGAGGGCACGTCGAACAACGCCTATATCGTCAAGGGCAACCGGATCATCACGCGGCATCTGGGGAACGAGATCCTGCACGGGATCACCCGCGCCGCGGTGCTGCGCCTGGCGCGCGAGGCGCAGATGGAGGTCGAGGAGCGGCCCTTCACGCTGGCCGAGGCGCAGGCGGCGGACGAGGCCTTTGTCACCTCGGCCTCGGCCTTTGTCATGCCGGTGGTCAAGGTCGATGGCGCCGTGCTCGGCGACGGGCGGCCGGGGCGGATCGCGACGCGGCTGCGCGAGATCTATCTCGACGCGATGCGGGCCGCGGCGGTCTGAGGCTCAGAGCCGGCCCGCGACCAGCGCGATCTGCCCCGGTCCGATGGCTTCGGGCGGGATGCGTTCGCGGATGGCCGCGATCTGGTCGTCCAGCAGGACCAGCATGTCGGGCCCGCGTTGTTCCAGCGTGACCACCGGCCGGGGATCGCCCTCGGGGTAGATGAATTCCAGACGGTCGAGGTCGTCGAAATCGGTGACTGTGATCGGGATGCCGCCGGCTGTCAGGACCGCGGCAAAGACATCCGCCCCGGTGCCGCCCGTCATCGTGTCGCCTGCATCGCCGATCAGCGCGTCGTTCCCGAAACCGCCGAACAGCAGGTCGGGATTGCCTGCCGGGTCGGTGACATCGCGCGCATCGAGCCGGTCGTCGCCGGTATCGCCGTAAAGCGTATCGGACCCCGCCGTGTCGATGATGAGGTCGTTGCCGGCGCCGCCGCGCACGAAGTCATTGCCCGAGTCGAGCGCCGGATCGAGATCGACCACGTTGAATGACGCATCGTTGCCGTCGCCGAGGAACACCCGGTCATCCCCGGCGCCGCCGACCACAAGGTCATTGCCCGTTCCGCCGAACAGGGTGTCGTTTCCGTCGCCGCCCGTCCCGTCGTCGTTGGCGGCGCCGAAGTCGATGAGATCGTCGCCGCCGAGGCCGTTGACGAAATCATCCCCGCCGAAGGCCCGGATCGTGTCGTTGCCATCGGTCCCGAAGAGCGCATCGTCGTCCTCGGTCCCGTCGATCCGGGCGCCCGCTTCGCCGGGCGGGGAGGCGACAAGGCCGCTGAGCGCGAAGCCCGCACCGATGAGGAGCAACAGACCCAAGATCGCCATGAACGCACCCTTAACCTACTGCAAGCAGGGCATGGTGTGTCGGCGCCATCAAGTCAACCCTCTGGCTCTGGACGGCAAGCAGGCCGCATCAATGCCGGCCGCTTCGCCGGATTGTTTCCGAACTGCCGCGTCAGGCGTCTTTCGCCGGGTCCATGTCTTTCCCCGGGCCAACGTTGGCCGCGAAGGCCGCGTCGAAGGCGGCCTTCTTGGCCGCATCCGCCTCGGTCTGGTGCCGGGCCACCCAGTCGGCGTAGGGCATGCCGTAGATTGCGGCACGCCCCGCGTCCTTGTCCATCGCGATGCCGCGGGCGTTCGCGGCCTCCTGATACCAGCGCGCGAGGCAGTTGCGGCAGAAACCGGCGAGGTTCATCATGTCAATGTTCTGCACATCGGGCCGGGCCTGCATCAGATGATGCAGAAGGGCGCGGAAGGCGGCGGCCTCGATCTCGGTCCGGGTGGCGTCATCCATGGTCAATCTCCCTTTTGCGAAAGATCGGCGGCCGCCAGTGCCTTTTCAAGCATCGGGGCAAGGCGGGCCGCCCAGGCCGCCTGCGCCGCAGGCGTGGCGATGAGATCGCTGCGCAACTCGATCAGGGAGTTGAGGCGGCCGGGGGTCAGCGCATGCCGGTCGATCGCGTCGCCCGGCAGGTGGCCGTCATAGGGTTCGTTGTCGCCGACGCAGAGGTCGGGCTCGGCCCGCAGCAGCGCCAGCAGCGGGTCGGACAGGCGGCGGTCGGGCCCGGACAGGATGCCGACATGCCAGGGCCGCGGCGCGCGCCTGCGCAGGCAGGGCGTGAAGGAATGGATGGCGACGATCACGGTATCGGGCCGGCGCGCCGCCAGCGCGGCCAGCGCCGCGTGATAGGGCCGGTGCAGCCGGTCGAGCCGCCGGGCAATCTCGGCCGCGTCCGCGTGCCGGTTGGCCGGGATGATCGAGCCGTCGTAAAGCCGCATGACGAGGGTCGGGTCGTCCTCGCCGCGGTTCGGGTCGATCACGAGGCGCGAGAACCGCGCGAGGATCGCCGCCGCGTCCAGCCGGTCCGCAAGGGCGCGCGCAACGCCGGCCGCGCCGACATCCCAGGCGATGTGGCGCGCCATGTCCGCCGCGGCGATCCCCAGGTCGCCCCCTGCGACCCAGTCGGGCACCCGGTTCTCGGCATGATCGCAGGTGACGAGCCAGCGGGCGGGGCGGTCCGCGCCGATGATGCGGTAGGCGTCATGCTCGGTCTGCGTCATCATCATGTCGTCGTCCAGGGGCCAACTCCGTCTAGCCTGCCGCCTTGTCCCGCGCCAGTTGCCGCGCGGCGCAGCATCGGACATAAGGCGATTGGGCCGCGAGGGGATAACATGAGACGTCACCGCAAGATCAAGATCGTCGCAACGCTCGGCCCGGCCTCGTCCGATCACGCCACGATCCGCGCGCTCTGGGAGGCCGGGGCAGATGTGTTCCGCCTGAACATGAGCCACGGCACCCATGACGACATCCGCGCGCGCCACGCGATCATCCGGCAGGTCGAGGCCGAGACGGGCCGGCCGATCGCCATCCTCGCTGATCTTCAAGGGCCCAAGCTGCGGGTGGGCACCTTTGCCGAGGGCAGCGCCGAACTGGTCGAGGGGGCACCCTTCCGGCTCGACCTCGATCCGGCCGAGGGCGATGCGGCGCGCGCGACGCTGCCGCACCCGGAGATTTTCGCGGCGCTCGAGCCGGGCTCGTCGCTGCTGGTGAACGACGGCAAGATCCGGCTGACGGTCGAGGCCTGCGGCGCCGATTTCGCCGATTGCCGGGTGGTCGTCGGCGGCACGATCTCGAACCGCAAGGGCGTGAACGTGCCCGATGTCGTGCTTCCGCTCGCGGCGCTGAGCGACAAGGACCGGCGCGATCTGGAATTCGTCTGCGATCTCGGGGTGGACTGGCTCGCCCTGTCGTTCGTGCAGCGGCCCGAGGATGTGACCGAGGCGCGGGCGCTGGCGCGCGGGCGCGCCGCGATCCTGTCCAAGATCGAGAAGCCGGCGGCGGTCAAGGCCTATGAGGCGATCCTGGCGGTGTCCGACGGGATCATGGTCGCCCGCGGCGATCTGGGTGTGGAACTGCCGGTGCAGGCCGTCCCGCCGATCCAGAAGCGGCTGGTGCGCGGGGCGCGGGCGGCGGCCAAGCCGGTGATCGTGGCGACGCAGATGCTGGAATCGATGATCACCTCGCCCATGCCGACGCGGGCCGAGGTTTCGGATGTGGCCACCGCGATCTACGAGGGCGCCGACGCCATCATGCTGTCGGCCGAGAGCGCGGCCGGGCAGTATCCGATCGAGGCGGTGGCGACGATGAACGCCGTGGCCGAGGAGGTCGAGGGCGATCCGGTTTACCGCGAGGTGATCGAGGCGTCGCGCCGCGCCAACCGCAAGACGGTGGCCGACGGCATCGTGGCGGCGGCGCGCGAGATTGCCGAGACGACGGACATCAAGGCGATCTGCTGCTTCACCCATTCCGGCACCACGGCAAGCCTCGTTGCGCGCGAGCGGCCGCGCGTGCCGATCATCGCGCTCACGCCGCTGATCGGGACCGCGCGGCGGATGACCCTGTCCTGGGGCGCGCATTGCGCCTTCGTGCCGCCGCAGGAGCGGTTCAAGGGCGCCGTGATCGCCGCCGTCCGGGTCGCGCTGCGCGACGGGTTCGCGGTCGAGACCGATCAGGTCGTCGTCACCGCCGGCGTGCCCTTCAACGTGCAGGGCACGACCAACATCCTGCGTGTCGCCCCCTGCGACGAACGGTTGATCTACCGCGCCGAAGCGGAATAGCCTCTGCGCAGGGTTGCGGAGGGGCGCCGGTGGACACGGATCTGATGCTGGTGGTCGGCGTGACGCTCGGCGTGCTCACCGTGCCGTCGCTTCTGTCGGCGGCGGTCGAGGGGCGCGCGCCGCGGGCCGGCGCGATCCTGCTGCTCATCGCGGCCGTGCTGATCGCCGTGGCGGTCTCGCAACGACCGGGCGGTTACACTATCGCCGGTATCCCGGACGCCTTCGGGCGCGTGTTCGCCCGCTACCTGCGCTAGCGCCCCCCCCCCCC
>JBKBQT010000049.1:0-14194 GCA_046292445.1 Gemmobacter sp. | reverse complement strand
GTGGTGACGGGCGAGGGACGCGTGAATGACCTTCTGGTGACGGAATTCGTGCTGAACTGAGGGAAACATGATGGAATTTGTCGCCAACGTCATGCTGGCCGCCGGTGCGATCGGCGCGGCGGTCTATTGCGCCGTGCTTTCGCGGCGGCTGAACCGGTTCACACGGCTCGAATCGGGCATGGGCGGCGCGATCGCCGTTCTCTCGGCTCAGGTTGATGACCTGACCCGCGCGCTGCAGCGGGCGCAAGACACGGCGGGGGGATCGACCCAGCGGCTCG
This sequence comes from Gemmobacter sp., assembly GCA_046292445.1. Taxonomy (GTDB): domain Bacteria; phylum Pseudomonadota; class Alphaproteobacteria; order Rhodobacterales; family Rhodobacteraceae; genus CALIZF01. Next base: position 13,916 of record JBKBQT010000049.1, on the reverse strand, counting down.
AGGCGATCACCGCGCGGGCCGAGGCCGCGGCGGCGCGGCTCGATGTTCTTGTGGCCTCGCTGCACGATCTGCCCGAGGCGGCGGAGGCGGCCGCAGAGGCGGATCCCGGCGACCGGCGCATGCGGTTCGTCCGGCGGCGCAGCGGGCGCGGCGAGGGCCTCGAATGACCGCCCCGGCAAGTGCACCGCGCCGGGGGCGGCGCGCGCTGCTGCTTCTGGTCGTGCTGCTCGGCGGGTCGGGTGCGATCCGGGTCGGGCTGGGGGTCCAGCAGGCGCGCGCGCTCTTGCCCGAAGCGGCTGCGACGGTCGCCGCAGCGCCGGCCGGCTGCACCCCCACCCCCGAGGCGCTGGTCGCGGCACTGTCCTTGCGCGAGGCTCGGCTCGCCGCGCGCGAGGGGGCGATCGCCGACCGGCTGGCGGCGCTGGCGCTGGCCGAGAACGCGGCCGCGGTCCAGATCGCCCGGCTCGAGGCGGCCGAGGCGGCGCTTGCCGAAACCCTGTCGCGCGCCGACGGCGCAGCCGAGGCGGATCTGGCACGCCTCACGGCGGTCTACGAATCGATGCGGCCCAAGGATGCCGCGCTGCTCTTCGAGGCGATGGATCCGGATTTCGCGGCAGGCTTCCTCGGGCGCATGCGGCCCGAGGCGGCGGCGGCCGTGCTGACCGGCATGACATCGGATGCGGCCTATCGCGTGAGCCTGCTGCTCGCGGCGCGCAACGCCCGCGTGCCGCGCGAGTGACCGGCGAGGCTTCCTTAACTTCCCGCGGCCACAGTCGCCCGGCGACAACGGAACGGAGCTGACATGTTCGGCATTCTCGGCATCGGCGTGATCTTCGTGATGGTATTCGGCGGCTATATCGCCGCCGGGGGCAAGATGGGCATCATCCTCAAGGCGCTGCCGTTCGAGTTCGTGATGATCGCCGGGGCCGCGATCGGCGCCTTCCTGATCGGCAACGACCGCAGCGCGATCCGGCAGACCCTGCGGGACATCGGCAAGGTGTTCCGCGGCCCGCGCTGGAAACCGGCCGATTACCGGGACCTTCTGTGCCTGCTGTTCGAACTGATCCGCATCGCCCGCACCAATCCCGTCGCGCTCGAGGAGCATATCGAGGCGCCCGAGACATCGCCGCTCTTCGCGCGCTACGAACGCATCCGCGCGGACCACGAGGCGGTCGAGCTGATCTGCGACACGCTGCGCGCGGCGTCGATGAACTATGACGACCCGCACCAGGTCGAGGAGGTGCTCGACAAGCGGATGGAAGCGCATCAGGCGCATGCCCTGCATTCGAGCCACGCGCTCCAATCGATGGCCGATGCCCTGCCGGCGCTCGGGATCGTGGCGGCGGTTCTGGGGGTCATCAAGACCATGGGCTCGATCGACCAGCCGCCCGAGGTTCTGGGCAAGATGATCGGCGGCGCGCTCGTGGGCACCTTTCTCGGGGTGTTCCTCGCCTATGGGCTCGTCGGCCCCTTCGCCGTGCGGGTGCGCGCCGTCGTGGCCGAGGATGCGCATTTCTATCACCTGATCCGCGAGGTGCTGATCGCCAACCTGCACCGCCACCCGGCCAACATCTGCATCGAGGTCGGGCGCCAGAACACCCCGCATCACGTCCGGCCCACCTTCGGCGACCTCGAGACGGCGCTGCGCATGCTCAAGCAGGACGCGGCATGAGGTGGGCGGCACGTCTTGCGATCGCGTTGGCCCTGCTGGCGCCGGCCGCGGGCGCGCAGCCGGTCTCGGTCCGTTCGGGCGAACATGACGGCTTTTCCCGACTGGTGCTGAGGCTCCCCGCGCCGGCGAACTGGCGATTCGGCCGGACCGCCGAGGGGTATGAGCTGCGGATCGACCGCCCGGACCTGCGGTTCGACCTCTCGTCGGTCTTCGCCTATATTCCGCGCACGCGGCTCGCGGCGATCTGGCCCGACCCGGCTACGGGTGCGCTCAACCTTGTGATCCGCTGCGCCTGTCATGCAGTCGCCTATGCCGCGCAGCCGTCGATCGTGGTGATCGACATCCGCCCCGGACCTGCCCCACGTGGGTCGGGCTTCGAAGCCGCGCTTGACGACCCGGCGGGCGGCGCGCTTCCCCCGCTGACGGCGCGGACGGTGCTGCGGCCGCGGGCGAGACCGCACGCCGAACCCGCGGTGCCCGTTGCCGCCTATGACTGGCGAACCCTTCCGGCCGATGCGGGTGCCGGCCCGCGCCAGCCTGCCGCCGACCTTGCCGTTCCGATGGTGGCCGAAACCGCGGCGCTCCGCGACAGCATCCTGCGGCAGATCAGCAACGCGGCTGCGCGCGGGCTCGTCGATCCCGCCGGCCGCCTGCCGCCGCCGCCGGAGCGGCGAATGCCGCCGACCGCCATGCCTGAGGGAGCAGCGCCAGCGCCGGCGCCATCGGGGGACAACCTGCGCATTCGGGCCGAGCCGGGCGACCGGCGCGGGACGCTCACCGCCGACGGGCGCGAATGCCTGCCGGATGGGATGTTCGCCTTCCTCGCCGCGGCGCCGGACGGACCTGTCCCGCCCGCCGGAGACCCGCGCGAACCGTCGGGCGGCCTCGACCGCCGGACGGCGCAGCAGCGGGCCGAGGCGTTCCTCGCCCTCGGCTTCGGTGCCGAGGCGCGCGCGGTCGCACGGTCCTTCGGGCTCGACGGGCCGGCGCTCGACCGGATCGACGCCCTCGCGGCGGTCTTCGACGATGCCCCGATCCCGCCCGATCCGCCGTTCGCGGGGATGGAGGTCTGCGACGGCGCCGTCGCTCTCTGGGCGGTGATGACCGGCGGGCCGCTGCGCCGGGGCCAGCCGGTCGCGCGCGATGCCGTCGCCCGGACCTTCGCGGCCCTGCCGATCCACCTGCGCCGCATCCTCGGCCTGCCGTTGGCCGAGCGTTTCATCGCCATCGACGACATCGCCACCGCGCGCCGCATCCGCGATGCGATCGCCCGGGCGCCCGGCAATCACGGCGCCCCGCTCGACATGATCGACGCCGACGTGGCCCGCGCCACGGGCGATATCGCCGGGGCAGAAGAGGCGCTTCGGACGATCGCCGCCGCAGACGGGCCGCTGACCGGGCTCGCGCTGGCGCGACTGGCCGACAGCGTGATCGACCGCGGCGGGGTGCTCGACCCGGCAACGATGGTCGAGATCGCGGCCCTTGCCCGCGAACGTCGCGGCACGGACGAGGGGCGGATCATCGCTGCCGCCCATGCCCGTGCGCTTGCGGCGGCAGGCGCGCATGCGGCCGCCTTCGACGTCGCGCGCCCGGTCGGGCCGCAGGCCGAGATCGCGGTCTGGTCGCTGCTGGCCACGCGGGGCGACGATGCAGCCGTGCTGCGCTTTGCCGCCGCGCCGCCCCCCACGCTGCCGATCGACCGCGCGATCCGCATCGCCATGGCTGAACGCTTTGTCGCCCTTGCGTTACCGGAACCGGCGACCGCCTGGCTGGGCGAGCCGGACGGGCCTGACGCGGCCCTCATTGCGGCGCGGGCGGCCCTTCTTCAGCGCGACGGGCGCGGGGCGCTGCGGCTGGCGGCGGGTCTGCAGGGTGCCGGGGCCGAAGCGGTCCGTGCCGAGGCACTCGCCCTGCTCGGCCAGACCGATGCGGCAGCGGCGGCCTGGCTTGAAGCGATGCAACCCGAGCGGGCCGCTGAAGTGGCCTGGCGCAGTCGCGACTGGGCGCTGGCGCAAAGCCTGTCCGCCGAGGGTCCGCTTCCAGAAGGCGCCGCGGCGCTGCTTCCGGCGCCCGGCACCGTGACCGGCCCGCCCGACCCGCCGCCCCCTGCGACGCTCGCCGCAGGCCGCGCGATCCTCGACGAGGCCGCAGCCCGCCGTGCCGCGATCGCCGCGCTTCTGGCTTCGGTCGCGCCGGTCGGCCCGGACACGCGGTAACGAGGCGGAAACCAAACCGGCACTAGCCTCCCCGGACCTGTCCAGAAGGACGCAAGCATGACCATGCCAAGCGCCGCGCGCAGGACGCGCCAATCGCTCGCCCGGCTCTCTCTCTCGCTCGTCCTGGCGACCCCGGCGGCGGCGGGCACCGACCCCGCGGCGCTGTGCGAGACGGCGGCGCGAGCTGCCGCCGAGGCACTGTCGGTGCCGCTCGATGTCCTGCGGGCGGTGATGCTGACGGAATCGGGCCGACGACAGGCAGGCCGCTGGGCACCCTGGCCCTGGGCCGTGAACATGGCCGGCGCCGGGACCTGGCATCCCGACGCCGCCAGCGCCGAGCGGGCGATCGCGGCGGCACTGGCGACCGGGGCGCGCAACATCGATGTCGGCTGTTTCCAGATCAACCACCGCTGGCACGCGCATGCCTTCGACAGCCTCGCGTCGATGCTCGATCCCGGCACGAATGCGCGGTATGCTGCGGCCTTCCTGCGCGACCTCCACGCCGAAACCGGCGACTGGACGCGGGCAGCCGGCGCCTACCATTCGCGAATCCCGGGCCTTGCCGAACGCTATGTCGCGCGGTTCGCGGCGCATCTGGCCAATCTCGACGCGCCCGCACAGCCCGAGCGGACGGTCGCCGCCCTGCCGCGCACGAATGCCTATCCGCTGCTCCAGTCCCGCGCGGCGGCGCGCGGACCGTCGCTTGTGCCCGATACCGGCGCGGCCGGGCCGCTCGTCCCGCGCGCCGCCCGGCCGCTTTTCGGCGAGGGCTGAAATGCCTGCGATGACCTTCCGCCTCACCGACCTCTTCCGGCCGACGGTTCTGCTGGCGCTGTCGCTGATGACCGTCATCGTGATGATGATCCTGCCGGTGCCGGCCTGGGCGCTCGATGTCGGGCTCGCGCTGTCCTTCGCGCTCGCGGTCCTGATGTTCACCATCACGCTCTTCATCGAAAGGCCGCTCGATTTCTCGGCTTTCCCGACGATCCTGCTCGGCTCGCTCATGCTGCGGCTGTCGCTGAACGTGTCATCCACCAAGCTCATCATCGGCGAGGGGAACACCGGCACCGGCGCGGCGGGCGCGGTGATCGAGGGCGTGGCGGAATTCGTGATGGGCGGCTCGGTCGTGGTCGGGCTGGTGATCTTCTGCGTGCTGATGATCGTGAATTTTGTTGTGATCACAAAGGGCGCCGGCCGGATGGCCGAGGTCGGCGCGCGCTTTGCACTCGACGGGATGCCCGGGCGGCAGCTTGCCATCGACGCCGACATGCAGGCCGGCGCGATCGACCATGCCGAGGCAAAGGCCCGGCGGGAACGCGAGCTGGCCGAGACCAACTTCTTCGGTTCGCTCGACGGCGCGTCCAAGTTCGTCAAGGGCGATGCGGTGGCGGGGCTTCTGACGACGCTTCTCAATATCGTGGTCGGCATGGCGATGGGGGTCTTCGCCCATGACATGACCTTCGGCGATGCGTTCCAGACCTATACGATCCTCACGGTCGGCGACGGGCTGGTGAACCAGATCCCGGCCGTGATCACATCGGTCGCCGCCGCGCTGCTGCTTGCGCGCGGCGGCGCGGAAGGCGCGGCCGACACTGCGGTCTTTGCCCAGCTTGGCCGCTATCCGGCCGCGCTCGGCACGGTGGCGCTGCTGATGGCGCTGTTCGCGCTCGTCCCGGGGCTGCCCTTCGTGCCGTTCATGCTGGGCGCGGCGGGCCTTGCGCTCGCGACGCTGGCCGCTGCGCGGCCGCCACGGCCCGAGGCCGCGCCGACGCCCGATGTGCCGGCGGCGACGGGTCAGGGGCTTGGTGACATGCTCGACTTCGACGACATCCATGTCGAATTCGCCCCCGACCTGATCCCCATGGTGCTCGATCCGGCTACCGGCCTCGATGCGCGCATCGCCAGCATCCGGCAGTATGTCGTGACAAGCTTTGGCGTCATCCTGCCCGAGATCCGCCTGACGGACGATCCGAAGCTGCCCGACGGCAGCTATCGCATCCGCATACAGGGGGTCGAACATGCGCGCGATACCCTGCGGGTGGGACGCGTGCTCGCGCTTCTCGGGACGGCAAGCGCCGACATGCCGGGGGAGGATGTGCTCGAGCCGGTCTATGCCGCGCGTGCCCGCTGGATCGACCCGCAGCATCAGGACGACGCGGCGATCGCCGGTATGACGGTGGTCACCCCGACGGAGGTGCTGGCGACCCATCTGCTCGAGGTGATCAAGGCCAATCTCGGGCGCATCCTCACCCTGCGCTCGCTTCGCCGGCTGCTCGACGAATTCGTCAACCTGAGCGATCCAGCCCGCGCCGCGGCCAACCGGCGCCTGCTGGACGAGATGGTGCCGGACCGGGTGCCGGTGGACCTGCTGCTGGCGGTCCTCAAGCTCCTGCTCGAGGAACGGGTCTCGATCCGCAACCTGCCGCTGATCCTCGAGGCGATCGCCGAGACGCGCAATACGCCGCAGCCACCCGAAGCGGTCTGCGACCATGTGCGCCGCCGGCTCGGGTTCCAGATCGTCGCGGGCCTCAAGCGCGCGGACGGAACGCTGCCGCTGGTCCAGCTCGCGCCGGAGTGGGAGGCCGCCTTTGCGCGCCATCAGATCGATGTCGACCGCGGGCCGCCCGAGGTCGCGCTGCCGCCGGATCAGTTCAACCGGCTGTCCCAGGCGCTCGACGACCGGATCGCCCGCGCGGCCGAAACGGGCGTGCAACCGGCCGTCGTCACGTCAGCGGCGCGGCGGCGGTTCCTCCGCTCGGTCCTGCAGGCGCGGGGCCTCGCCACCCCGGTCCTGTCCTATGACGAGATCGGGACGGACGCGCGGCCGGCGCTGGTGGGGGTCGTCGCGGCATGACGATGCTCGCGCTGCTCGAGGCACTGGTCCCGCTCGGCGCGGCAACGCTCTGGGCCGGTTTTCTCGTCTTTGTCCGGGTCGGGGCGGTCATGGCGCTGCTGCCGGCCTTCGGCGAGCAGACGGTGCCGGCGCGGGTGCGGCTCGTCCTGACGCTTGCCTTCACGGCCGTCGTCGCGCCGGCCGTCGCACCGATGATGCCGCCGGGCCTGTCGAGCGGCCCGGACGCGATCCTGGCCGAGGCGCTGTCGGGCCTTGTGCTGGGCATCGGGTTCCGCATCCTCGTGCTTGCGCTGCAGATCGCCGGCGCGATCGCGGCCCAGTCCACCGCGCTGGCGCAGATCGTCGGGATCCCCGGGTTCGAGCCGCAGCCGGCGATCGGCAACGCGCTGGTGATCGGCGGCCTCGCCCTTGCGGCCGCCAGCGGCCTGCATCTGCGGGCTGTTGAGGCGATGATCCTGTCCTACGACGTTCTGCCGCCGGGTCGCTTTCCGGCCGGCAGCGATGTCGCCGTCTGGGGCCTGGCGCAGGTCGTGCGGGGGTTCTCGCTGGCGCTGTCGATCGCGGCACCGTTCGCGATCGCCTCTCTGCTTTACAATGCCGCGCTCGGCGCCATCAACCGCGCGATGCCGCAACTCATGGTCGCCTTCGTCGGCGCGCCGGCGCTGAGCTTCGGCGCGCTCGCCCTGCTCGCGGTCGTCGCACCCTTCGCGCTGACGGTCTGGCAGGGCATCCTGCTCGACCAGCTCGCCGCCCCCTTCGCCGTGCCGCGATGAACGGCGAACAGGACGACAGCCAGGACAAGCCACACGACCCGACCGAGCGGCGGCTGGACGAGGCACGGCGCAAGGGCGATGTGCCGCGCAGCCCCGATCTGGCCATGGCCTTCGGCACTGCGGGTTTCCTGATTGCCGCCAGTGTCTTCGGCGCCGCGATCGCCGACGGCGCCGGGCGTGCGGGACAGGTGCTGCTGGCAGAGGCCGACCGGCTCGCGCCGCTGGCATCGCTCGGGGCCAAGGCGGCGCTCGGCGGCTATCTGATCGCCGTCGGGGGCGCCATCGCCGTGCTTTTTGCCCTGCCGTTCGCGCTTACCCTCGCCGCGATTCTCCTGCAGGGTCCGCTTGTGGCATCGCCCGAGCGCATCGCCCCGAAGCTGTCGCGCATTTCACCTATCGCCGGGTTCGGCAACAAGTTCGGCAAGGCCGCCCTCGTCGCCTTTGCCAAGAACACCGTCAAGATGCTCGCCGTAGCCGCGACGCTCGGGATGTTCCTCGCGGACCGTGCGCCGGACGTGATCGCCGCCGTTTCGCTCGACGCGCGGGTCTCGATGGGCATGATGATGCGCCTTTTGCTGGAATTTGTCGCCATCGTGCTCGCCATTCAGGCCGTGATCGGGGCGCTCGATCTCTTCTGGCAACGCCATCATCACCGCAGCAAGCTGCGCATGTCGCACCGCGACCTCCGGGAGGAGCTTCGGCAGTCGGAGGGAGACCCGCAGCTGCGCGCAACACGGCGGCAGCGCGCAGTCGCCATCGCCACCAACCGCATGCTGTCCGATGTGGACAGGGCCGATGTCGTGATCGTCAACCCTACCCATTATGCGGTCGCGCTGCGCTGGGACAGGATGCGCCCGCAGGCGCCGATCTGCGTGGCCAAGGGGGTCGATGCGGTCGCGATGCGCATCCGGGAGCGGGCAGCGGCGGCGGGCGTCCCGCTACGGCATGATCCGCCGGCCGCGCGCGCGCTCCACGCCACTGTCGAGATCGGCGAGGAGATCCGCCCCGACCACTACCGCGCTGTTGCCGCCGCTATCCGCTTTGCCGAGGCGATGCGGCGCCGCGCGCGAGAGAGGGGCGGGCGGTGAGCCGCGCCCAGCGCCTCGCCGAGCTTGCCGCTCTGGCTGCGATGCTCCGCGACGCCCGGCTCGGCGCGCTTGCCGGCACGGCCGCGCGGCGCGATGCGGTGCTCGGCGCGCTGGCCGCGCTCGAGGCGCCGGAGGCGGCGCCCGAGGGAATGGATCCGCTGGCTGCGGCGCGCGCCGGGCTCCTGCACCAACGCTGGGCGGACGAGCGGCGCCGCGCGCTCAACATCGAACTGGCACGGCGCACGGCGGTGTGGATCGAGGCGCGGTCGAAGGCGATGCGCGATCTGGGCCGGGCAGCGGCGCTTGGCAGGCTTGCGCAGGACGCACGGCCGCGGCGCGACTAGCGTCAGCTGTCCTGCCGCACGAGATCGACGACCAGCACATCGGACGCCGCCGGCCCGATGATCCGGGCCGCCGCCTCGCGTAGTGCCTGGCGCAACCCGACCAGCGCCGACCCGTCCGTGAACGTGCCGGAAAACCCGCCCGTGTTGGCGTGCTGGAACAGCACTTCGAGAAACGCATCGCGCAGCTTGGGCTCGCGCGCATAGACGGCGTCGCCCTTGCCCGCATCGACCTCGATGCTGAGCGACAGGATGACGAGCGCGGCGATCCGGCCGCCCTCGATCACGGGCACCACGAACTGGTTGGCAAAACGGATGTAATCCTTCGGCGCCGCCGGCGCAGGCGCGCGGGCGGGCGCATCGGGATCGGGCGGTGCGCGCAGATAGAGGCCGGCACCGATCCCGGCACCGGCACCGGCGATCGCGAGGACAAGCGGCAGCACGAGGGCGCGCATCGGATCAGAACGGCAGGACGATGTCGGCGATCTGCTGGCCATAGCGCGGCTGTTGCACATCGCTGATCTGGCCGCGGCCACCGTAGGAAATCCGCGCGCCGGCGATCTTGTCGTAGGTGACCTCGTTCTGGCGCGTGACATCGGCGGGGCGGACGAAGCCGGTCACGATCAGTTCGCGGATCTCGTTGTTCACCCGCACCTCCTGCTGCCCCTCGATCCGCAGCACGCCATTTGGAAGCTCATCGACCACGGTCGCGGCGACGCGCAGCTCCAGCCGTTCCTTGCGGCGCACGTTGCCGTCGCCGCTGAAGCTCGATCGGCCAGTCAGATCGACCGCCTCGGCGCTCGAGGCGCCGGCGGGCAGATCGGCGTCGAGCCGCTGCGGCAGGCCGAAGAACTGCGGAAAGCCCATGCGCGTGCGCCCTTCGCGCGTGCGCCCCGTGGAATTGGAGATCTCGGCGCGGTCGTCGATCTCGATCACGACGGTCAGGATGTCGCCCCGCCGCGCCGCCCGCCGATCGCCGAGCAGGGACGAGCTCGACGCGCTCCAGAGCGAGGCGTCGACCGCTGGCCGCCGACCGTCATCGAGCGTGGGCAGGGGCGCGGAATACATCGCATGGTGCAGGTTTGTGCCCTCGAGCGGGGAGAAGGCCGGGGCGCGCCCGACATCGCCGAGGCGGCCGCATCCGGCGGCGAGCAGGATGAGGGCGGCAGTCAGAACGCGGGCCATGGGCGGATACTCCGGTCAGGTCAGGAATGGGGGCCGACGGCAATGCTGCCGTCGGGGTGGATGCGGCCGCTGACGATGGTGCGCGATCCGAGGTTCATCACCTGGATCACATCGCCCACCCCGCCGCGGGCAAGGGCGCGCCCCTCGGTGCGGATGGCAAGGGCTCCGGCCTGAAACGCGAGCGTCACGCGCTGGTTGCGCTCGACGATAGCGGGTGGGCCGAGGTCGCCAGGCCGGATCGGGCGGCCGGGATAGAGCGTCACGCGCGCCTCGAGCCCCAGCGCCTCGGCCGGGTGGTGCAGGGCGCCGGGCGCCTCCCCTTCGACCAGTGCGAGGTCGGACTCGACGATAATGGTCTGCGCCCGGATGGTGCGGGCGGCAACCACGGTTTCGGCGGCGGCGGGCGCGGCGAGCAGCACGAGGGCGAGCCAGCGCATCAGCGCACCTGCGTCGTTGCGGCCAACATCTGGTCGGCGGCGGTGATGACCTTGGCGTTGAGTTCGTAGCCGCGCTGGGCCTTGATGAGTTCGGTCACCTCGCGCACCGCATCGACCGAGCTTTCCTCGAGATAGCCCTGCCGGAAGGTGCCCAGCCCGTCCTCGCCCGGCGCGCCGCCGAGGGGCGGGCCCGAGGCCGCGCTTTCGAGGAACAGGTTCGACCCCATCGCCTCGAGCCCCTTGTCGTTGGCAAAGCCGGTCAGCGCGAGCTGGCCGAGGAGCTCGGGCTCCACCCGGTCGGCGAAATAGGCATAGACCTCGCCGGCGGCATTGATCGACAGGCCGCGCGCGTCGTTCGGGATGGTGATGCCGGGCGCGACGGGATAGCCCTCGGCATTGACGATCTGGCCGTCGGGCGACCGCTTGAGCGCGCCGTCGCGGGTATAGGCGGCAAGGCCCGAAGGCAGCGTGACCTCGAGATAGCCGCGCCCCTCGATCGCCACGTCGAGATCGCCCCCCGTCTCGGTCAAGGGGCCTTGCGCAAGCACGACCGAGACCGCCGCCGGCCGGACGCCAAGGCCGAGTTGCACGCCTGTGGGCAGGACCGTTCCATCCTCGGCGGTGATCGTGCCCGGGCGGGCGATCTGCTGATAGAGGAGGTCGGCGAATTCGGCGCGCCGGGCGTTGTAGCCGGTGGTGGACATGTTCGCGAGGTTGTTGGACACGACATCGACGCGCATCTGCTGCGCCGCCATGCCGGTTGCCGCGATCTGAAGCGCCTTCATGGGTATATCTCCTATCGGCCGAGGGCCTCGATGACAGTGCGGATCCGCTGGTCCTCGCGGTCGAGGAGCGCCTGCCCCGCCTCATAGGCGCGGCTGACCGCGATCATCCGCGCAAGCTCGGCCACCGGGTTGACGTTCGAGCCTTCGAGATGGCCCTGGAGGATCGCGCCCGGTTCCTCGACCGGCTCGAAGCCTTCTGCGTCAAAAAGCGTGCCGGCCGCGTGGCGCAGTGTCGTCGCATCGGCCGGCTGCCAGACCCCGACCTTCGCCAGCGGCTGACCATCGGCCGAAAGCGTGCCGTCCGCGCCGATGCTGACCGGACCGGCAGCCGGCGGCACGATCACCGGGGCGCCGCCGGCGTCGAGCAGCGCATGGCCCTCGGGCGTGACGAGCGTGCCTTCGGCATCCGGCGTGAAGTGGCCGGCGCGGGTCAGCCGCTCGCCCGCCGGTGTCAGGACCAGAAAGAACCCCGGCCCCCGGATCGCAAGGTCGAAGGCCCCCCCCGTCGGCTCCGGCGCCCCCTCGGTCAGATCGACATGCCGGGCCGAGGCGCGCGCCATCGACAGCGACGGGTCGGCATCAAGCCGCCGGACATGTTCGGCGAAGATCACGCCTTCGCGCCGGAAACCGGTCGTCGAGATGTTGGCGATGTTGTTGGCGACAACCTGCATCTCGCGGGCAAGGCCGGTCTGGCGGGTCAGCGCGGCATAGATGGCATTGTCCATGGTCAGGCCCCCGCGATCAGCGGCACGATCCGCTCGGTGAAGAAGCGCACGAGTGTGGCGGTCATGAAGCTCATCGAGACCCAGAAAACGACGAGCATCGCACCGACCTTGGGCACGAAGGTCAGCGTCATCTCCTGCACCGAGGTCAGCGCCTGCAGCAGGCCGATCGTCACGCCGGCAACCAGCGCGACGCCGAGCAGCGGGGCCGAGATCAGCACGGCAACCCAGAGCCCCTGCCGCATGACGTCAAAGATCACTGCGTCGCTCATCAGACCGGCATCCTGAGGATTTCCTGATAGGCCTCGACCACCTTGTCGCGCAGCGTCACAGCGGTTTCGACCGCCAGTTCGGTGGCCGACAGGGCCTGGACCAGCGCATAGGGATCGGCCTCGCCGGTCATGGCGGCCTCGGCCACGGCTTCGCCGCGGTCGAGGACACGGGTGAATTCCGCCGCGAAGGCAGAGATCGCATTCCCGTCCTTCGGTTCGGGAATGGCGGCGCTGCGCGCCGATGCATAGGCATCGGTCGCAAGGGTCGTTCTGATGTCCATTCTGGACCTCCCTTGGTGAAAATCAGCGGCGCATCGTCTCGATCAGGGCCGCGGCCATCTGCCGGGTCTGGTCGAACATCCTCAGGTTCGCCTCGTAACTGCGCTGCGCCTCGCGGGCGTCGGCGAGTTCGAGCACGAGATCGACGTTCGAGCCGTCGTAATAGCCGGTTGCGTCAGCCAGCGGATGCGCGGGGTCATGCACCCGCTCCAGCGGCCGGGCGTCGAGCCGGACCGGACCGACCGCGACATCCCCGGCGAGCGAGGTGCGGAAATCGACCAGCTTGCGGCGGTATCCCGGGGTGTCGGCATTGGCGACGTTTTCCGTCACATGGCGCAGGCGGCGCCCCTGCGCCTCCATCCCCTGGGCCGAGAGTGCGAGGGTGCGGGCGATGTCGGTCATGGCCTAACGCCCCCGCCCAAGTGCCGCGCGGATCGTGCCCGACAGCTTGGTCTGGATCGCGAGCGCGGTGTCATGTGCCTGGCGCACCTCGGCGGCCCGCATCATCTCGACCTCAAGCGATACCGAATTGCCGTTCGGAGACGCCGCGCCGGGCCGGTCCTGCGGGCGCAGGGCGATGGCCCAGCCGCCATTGATATGCCCGGTCCGGGTGCCGCGCAGGCGCGCACCCTCGGCGGCGCGCATCGCCTCGGCAAAGCTCGGCATGTCCCGGGCGCGATAGCCCGGCGTGTCGGCATTGGCAACGTTGCGCGCGATGAGCGTCTGGCGCGAGGCCGCATGGGCCGCCATCGCGCGGGCCATCGACAGGACCCTGACCTTGTTTTCGAACATCGGGGCTTCTCCCTCGACCTGATAAACCCGGTCTTAAGCGCGATTCCTTTAGGAACGGTTTGCGCCACGGGGGCGAGGGACCGAAGCCATGGAAAATCTGTCAGACCTGCGCACGGAGATCGCCGCGATCGATCCGATCCGCCGCGGCGGGCGGGTCAGTGCGGTGTCGCGCGGCATCCTCGAGGTGGCGGGGCTCGACCGGATCGCGGCGCTCGGCAACCGGGTCGAGATCGAGCCGGGGCGCGGCGCGCCGATCGGGGGCGAGGTGATCGGCCTGTCGCCGGGCTGCGTGACGGTCCTGCCCGATGCGGGCATCGACGGGCTTGCGATCGGCGATGCGGTGCTGCTGGCCGCCGATAGCGGCATTGCGCCGCATGACGGGTGGATCGGGCGGATCGTCGATCCGTTCGGCCGCCCGCTCGACGGGCGCCCGCTCTACCGCGGCGCGGTGCCCCGGCCGCTGCGCGCGCATGCGCCGGCGGCCGCGACGCGCGGTCGGC
>JBKBQT010000048.1:0-14350 GCA_046292445.1 Gemmobacter sp. | reverse complement strand
TCCCTCGGCGGTTCGTGAGCTCAGCCCCGCCCGCCTGCGGGGAGGGGCGCGGGCGTCACAGATCCATCAGCAGCCGCCGCGGATCCTCCAGCGCCTCCTTCACCCGCACGAGGAACGTCACCGCGCCCTTGCCGTCCACGATCCGGTGGTCGTAGCTGAGCGCGAGATACATCATCGGGCGCACCGCGATCTGGCCCTTCACCACTACGGGGCGGTCCTGGATCTTGTGCATCCCGAGGATGCCGGACTGCGGCGGGTTGAGGATGGGCGAGGACATCAGGCTGCCGTAGACGCCGCCGTTCGAGATGGTGAAGGACCCGCCCTGCATCTCGGCCATGCTCAGCTTGCCGTCGCGGGCGCGGGCCCCGAGTTCGGCGATCTTCTTCTCGATATCGGCAAAGCCCATGCGGTCGGCATCGCGCACCACCGGCACGACGAGGCCGGAGGGCGTGCCGACCGCGACGCCCATGTGGACGTAGTTCTTGTAGACCACATCCTGCCCGTCGATCTCGGCGTTGACCTCGGGCACCTCGCGCAGGGCGTGGCAGCAGGCCTTGACGAAGAACGACATGAAGCCGAGTTTCACCCCGTGCTTCTTCTCGAAGGCGTCCTTGAACTCGGCGCGCAGGTCCATGATGCCGGACATGTCCACCTCGTTGTAGGTGGTGAGCATCGCGGCGGTGTTCTGCGCATCCTTGAGGCGGCGGGCGATGGTCTGGCGCAGGCGCGTCATGCGCACGCGTTCCTCGCGGGCGGCATCCTCGGCCGGAACGGGCGCGCGGGGGGCGGCGGCGGTCTGGGCCGGGGGTGCGGCGGGACCGGCGCCCCGGGCCGCGGCGATGGCGGCCTGCACGTCTTCCTTCATCACGCGGCCGTCGCGGCCCGTGGCGGTCACCGCATCGCGGGCGATGCCGGTTTCGGCCATCATCTTCTTGGCCGAGGGCGCATCCTCGATGTCGCGGCGCGCGGCTGGGGCGGCAGCGGCGGCCGGTTTCGGCCCGGGTTTCGCCTCGGCCTTGGGCGCGGGCGCCGGATCGGCCGATGCCGGGGCAGCTGCGGCGCCGTCGGTGGCGATCACGGCGAGGCGCGCGCTTGCGGCGACCGTGGTGCCCTCGGGGGCGATGATCTCGGACAGCACGCCCGCGGCGGGGGCGGGCACCTCGACCGACACCTTGTCGGTCTCGAGCTCGCACAGCATCTCGTCCTGGGCGACGGTGTCGCCGGCCTTCTTGAACCAGGTGCTGACCGTCGCCTCGGACACGCTCTCGCCCAGCACCGGCACCATCACATCGACCATTCTGCCCTCTCCCGTGCCCGCCCGCGGCGCGGCACCCCTTTCCGGCTTGAGTTCCGCCGCCGCGGCCGACCCTTCGGCGACCATGGCGAGCAATGCGTTCACCCCGACCGACGTCCCCTCGGGGGCGACGATCTCGGCCAGGTGCCCTGCCACCGGGCTGGGCACCTCGACCGTCACCTTGTCGGTTTCAAGTTCGCACAGCATCTCGTCGGCCGCCACCGCATCGCCCGGTTTCTTGAACCAGGTGGCGACGGTTGCCTCGCTGACGCTTTCGCCCAGCGTGGGCACCCTGATCTCGATCCCCATGCGATCAGCCCCGAACCGTCAGCGCATCGTCCACGAGCGCGTCCTGTTCCGCCTTGTGGCGCGAGGCAAGGCCGGTCGCCGGCGAGGCGGAGGCTGCCCGGCCCGCATAGGCCGGGCGGCTGAACCGCGCGCCGATCCGGGTGAGCACCCATTCGATGTTCGGCTCGACGAAGGTCCAGCCGCCCTGGTTCTTGGGCTCTTCCTGGCACCAGACAACCTCGGCCTGCTTGAAGCGCTCGAGTTCCTTCACGAGGCTGAGCGCGGGGAAGGGATAGAACTGCTCGAGGCGAAGCAGATAGACGTCGTCGAGCCCGCGCGCGTCGCGTTCGGCCAGAAGGTCATAATAGACCTTGCCCGAACAGATGACGACCCGCCGGATCTCGGCGTCCGGTTTCAGCACCTGTGTCGAGTGGCCCTTCTGCGCATCGTCCCACAGCACGCGGTGGAACTGCGAGCCGGTGGTGAAATCGGCCGCATCCGAGATGCACATCGGATGGCGCAGCAGCGACTTGGGCGTCATCAGCACCAGCGGCTTGCGGAAGCTGCGGTGGATCTGGCGGCGCAGGATGTGGAAATAGTTGGCCGGCGTGGTGCAGTTGGCGACGATCCAGTTGTCCTGCGCCGACATCTGCAGGAACCGCTCGAGCCGGGCCGAGGAATGTTCCGGCCCCTGGCCCTCGAACCCGTGCGGCAGCAGCATCACCAGGCCCGACATCCGAAGCCATTTCGATTCGCCCGAGTTGATGAACTGGTCGAACATGATCTGCGCGCCATTGGCGAAGTCGCCGAATTGCGCCTCCCACAGCACGAGGGCATTCGGTTCGGCCAGCGAATAGCCGTATTCGAAACCGAGAACGGCATATTCCGAGAGCATCGAATCGATGACCTCGTATCGCGCCTGCCCGGCCCTGATATGGTTGAGCGGGTAATAGCGTTCCTCGGTGGACTGGTCGATGAAGGCCGAATGGCGCTGGCTGAAGGTGCCGCGCGTGCTGTCCTGACCGGCGAGCCGCACCGGAATGCCCTCGACCGCGAGGCTGCCGAAGGCGAGCGCCTCGGCCGTCGCCCAGTCAAAGCCCGTGCCGGTCTCGAACATCTTCGCCTTGGCTTCGAGCAGGCGGCCGACCGTCTTGTGCAGGTCGAACCCGGGCGGCACGCGGGTCAGCGCAGCGCCGACCTCGGCCATCGTCTCGGCCGAAATGGCGGTGTTGCCGGGCTGGTATTCCTCGCGCTCGCGTCCGAGGCCGGACCAGCGGCCGTCGAGCCAGTCGGCCTTGTTGGGCTTGAACTCCTTGCCGGCCTCGAATTCCTCGTTGAGCCGGGCCTGGAACGCGGCCTTCATGTCCTCGATCTCGCCCTCGGGGATCAGGCCGTCCTTGACCAGCCGCTCGGTGTAGAGCTGCAGCGTCGTCTTGTGCTGGCGGATGGTCTTGTACATCACGGGGTTGGTGAACATCGGTTCATCCCCCTCGTTGTGCCCGAAGCGGCGATAGCAGAAGATGTCGATGACGGCATCCTTGCCGAACTTCTGCCGGAACTCGATCGCCACCCGCGCGGCATGCACCACAGCCTCGGGGTCGTCGCCGTTGACGTGGAAGATCGGCGCCTCGACCATCAGCGCGATGTCGGTCGGGTAGGGCGACGAGCGCGAGAAATGCGGCGCCGTCGTGAACCCGATCTGGTTGTTCACGATCACATGGATCGTCCCGCCCGTGCGGTGCCCGCGCAGCCCCGAAAGGCCGAAGCATTCGGCCACGACGCCCTGGCCGGCGAAGGCCGCATCGCCATGCAGCAGCACCGGCAGCACCGCCTTGCGGTCGGTATCGCCGAGCTGGTCCTGCTTGGCCCGCGCCTTGCCGAGCACCACGGGGTTCACCGCCTCGAGATGGCTGGGGTTGGCCGTCAGCGACAGGTGCACCGAATTGCCGTCGAATTCCCGGTCTGACGAGGCGCCGAGATGGTATTTCACATCGCCCGATCCGTCCACGTCCTCGGGCTTGAAGCTGCCGCCCTGGAACTCGTTGAAGATCGCGCGATAGGGCTTCATCAGCACGTTGGCGAGCACCGAGAGGCGCCCGCGATGCGGCATGCCCAGCACGATCTCCTTCACGCCGAGCGCGCCGCCCCGCTTGATGATCTGCTCGAGCGCCGGGATCAGCGCCTCGGCCCCGTCGAGACCGAACCGCTTGGTGCCCATATACTTGACGTGAAGGAACTTCTCGAACCCCTCCGCCTCGACGAGCTTGTTCAGGATCGCGCGGCGGCCGTTCTTGGTGAAGGCGATTTCCTTGCCGTAGCCCTCGATCCGCTCCTTGAGCCAGGCCGCCTGTTCGGGGTCGGAGATATGCATGTATTGCAGCGCGAAGGTGCCGCAGTAGGTGCGCCGCACGATGTCGAGGATCTGGCGCATGCTGGCGACCTGCAGGCCCAGCACGTTGTCGATGAAGATCGGCCGGTCCATGTCGGCCTCGGCAAAGCCGTAGGACTTGGGGTCGAGCTCGGGATGCGGGGTCTGGTCGCGCATGCCCAGCGGGTCGAGGTCGGCGACAAGATGGCCCCGGATCCGGTAGGCGCGGATGATCATCAGCGCCCGGATGCTGTCGAGCACGGCGCGCTGGATCTGCGCATCCGACAGGCTGATGCCCTTTTCCTCGGCCTTGGCCGCGATCTTGCCCTGCGCGCCGCGCGCCTCCCGCGCTGCGGCCGGCCATTCGCCGGTCAGCGCCGCGGTCAGCTCGTCGGCAGGCTGCGGCGGCCAGTCGCCGCGCGCCCAGGACGGCCCGCGCGCCGCCCGCTGGGCGTCGCTGTCGCTGTCGCCGAGCGCGCGGAACAATTCCGCCCAGCCGGCATCGACCGATGCGGGATCGGCGGCATGGCGGGCCTGGAGCTGGTCGATATACTCCGCATTCGCGCCGTCGAGAAAGGATGCGGCCTGAAAGGCTGTGGCGGGGGTCTGTTCGGTCATGGCACCCTCGGGAATGTGGTCGCCGCGGCGCGCATCAGCGCCACGGCCAGTGCAGCAGGGTCTTGAGCGGCTCGTTCGCGTCGGCTTGCGGCCAGCCGAGAACGGTCGCCAGCAGCAGCACGCCGCCAAGGGCCAGATGGGCCGCGACGACCGCGCGCCTGCGCCGCGCGTCGCCCAGCGTTTCCTCGGCCGTTTGGTCCCTCATCCTCGTCCCTCCCTGCGGCATGGTGGATGGTCAGCGCCCCATGGCCTTGAGCACGGCCTCGCCCAGCCCCGCGGGGCTGTCGGCGACGACGATGCCGGCGGCCTTCATCGCCTCGATCTTGGACGCGGCATCGCCCTTGCCGCCCGCCACGATCGCGCCGGCATGGCCCATGCGGCGGCCGGGCGGGGCGGTGCGGCCGGCGATGAAGCCGGCGGTGGGTTTCTTGCGGCCGCGCCTCGCCTCGTCGATCAGGAACTGCGCCGCCTCCTCCTCGGCCGCGCCGCCGATCTCGCCGATCATGATGATCGCGTCGGTTTCGGGGTCGGCGAGGAACATCTCGAGCACATCGAGGTGTTCGGTCCCCTTGATCGGGTCGCCGCCGATGCCGACCGCCGAGGACTGGCCGAGGCCGACGTCGGTCGTCTGTTTGACCGCCTCGTAGGTCAGCGTGCCCGACCGGCTGACGACGCCGACCGAGCCGCGGGAAAAGATATTGCCGGGCATGATGCCGATCTTGCATTCGCCGGGCGTCATCACGCCGGGGCAGTTCGGCCCGATCAGGCGCGAGCGGGAATTCACCAGCGCGCGTTTTACCTTCATCATGTCGAGCACCGGGATCCCTTCGGTGATGCAGACGATCAGCGGGATTTCCGCGTCGATCGCCTCGAGGATCGAATCGGCGGCGAAGGGCGGCGGCACATAGATCACGCTCGCATCCGCGCCGGTCCGCTCCACCGCCTCGTGGACCGAGTTGAACACCGGCAGGCCCAGATGCGTCGTCCCGCCCTTGCCGGGCGTGACGCCGCCGACCATGCGGGTGCCATAGGCGATGGCCTGTTCGGTATGGAACGTGCCCTGGCTGCCGGTGATGCCCTGGCAGATGACGCGGGTGTCTTTGTTGACGAGAACGGCCATGGTGGATGTTGCCTCAGATATTTCGCTGAATCCCAAGGATCAGCTGCGACGGTTGCGCCGGGGCGGTCAGGCGCTGGACGAACACGATGCCGCCCGCAGCGCCGGGGATCGCCCAGGCCTGTTCTGTCTGTTGCCCGATCCGTGCCGGATCGACCGGCCTTGCACCGGGAAAGCGGCGCGCGACCATCGCGCGCAGCCGCTCGGTCTGGCCGCTGCGCGATGCGACCGCCACGGCGCAGGCGCGCCCGTCGTCCGACAGCATCACCGCCGGGCGCCGGTCGTCCACGACGAAACTGGCGATCGTGCTGCCCGCTCGCCGCGGCACCGCGACATAATCCGCCCGCTTCAGGGCCGCCGCAGGCGCAGCGGTGTCGAGGCAGTAGCGTTCGAATGTCGCGACAAGCTGCGCAGGGCTCGACTTGGGGATCACGTTCGCCGGGGTCATGTTGGCGAGTTCCAGGCGCTCTGGCGCGGATCGCTCCGGCGCGCAGCTGGCAACGCCGGCGATGGCAAGCACGGCGCAGGCCGCTGCGCGGGCGGTGCCGCCCCGCATAGGCATGTCCGACGCATCGCCGCCGCACCCGCCGCCGCACCCCATGTCAACCCCGGACCGCCTTGACGATCTTCTGCGCCGCATCCGACAGGTTGTCGGCCGCGATCACGTTCAGCCCCGACTGCGCGATGATCTGCTTGCCGAGGTCCACGTTCGTCCCCTCGAGCCGCACGACCAGCGGCACCTGAAGCCCGACTTCCTTGACCGCCGCGATGATCCCTTCCGCGATGATGTCGCAGCGCATGATGCCGCCGAAGATGTTGACGAGGATCCCCTTCACGTTCGGATCGGAGGTGATGATCTTGAAGGCTTCGGTCACCTTCTCCTTCGTGGCGCCGCCGCCGACGTCGAGGAAGTTCGCCGGCTCGGCCCCGAACAGCTTGATGATGTCCATCGTCGCCATGGCGAGGCCCGCGCCGTTGACCATGCAGCCGATCTCGCCGTCGAGCGCGATATAGTTCAGGTCGAACTTCGACGCCGCGAGCTCCTTGGCATCCTCCTCGGTCTCGTCGCGCAGGGCGAGGATGTCGGGCTGGCGGTAGAGCGCGTTGTTGTCGAACCCCATCTTGGCGTCGAGCGCCTTGACGTCGCCCGATGTGGTCACGACGAGCGGGTTGATCTCGAGCATCTCGGCATCGGTCGCCACGAAGAGCTTGAACAGCCGCGCCACCAGATCGACGCATTGCTTGATCTGCTTGCCCTCGAGGCCGAGCGCAAAGGCGACGCGGCGGCCGTGAAAGCCCTGGATGCCGGTTGCGGGATCGACGGTGAAGGACAGGATCTTCTCGGGCGTGTTGTGCGCCACCTCCTCGATGTCCATCCCGCCTTCGGTCGAGACGACGAAGGAGATGCGCGAGGTCTTCCGGTCGATCAGCAGCGCAAGGTAGAGCTCGCGCGCGATGTCGCTGCCGTCCTCGATGTAGATGCGGTTGACCTGCTTGCCTGCCGGGCCGGTCTGGTGCGTCACGAGCGTGCGGCCCAGCATCTGGGTCGCCATCTCGGCCGCCTCGGACACCGACCGCGCAAGCCGCACACCGCCCTTCTCGCCCGCCTCGGCCTCCTTGAACTTGCCCTTGCCGCGTCCGCCGGCATGGATCTGCGCCTTGACGACCCAGAGCGGCCCGTCGAGCTCGCCCGCCGCCGTCTTGGCTTCCTCGGCGCGCAGCACCACGCGGCCATCCGACACCGGAATGCCATGGGACCGCAGCAGGGCCTTGGCCTGATATTCGTGGATGTTCATCGTCCCTCGTCCGTCCTGTGCGTCGGTTATGCGCTGCCTTGCCACAGGACGGCCGGGTTGAAAACGCCATCCGATGCCGCATGCCATTGCACACCGAAGAAATCGACATTTTGTGATCGCACGATTTCCGGGCGTGATCACAAGTGGCGCCGCGCGGCAGCATCGCCGTCGACTCACCCGGCGCCGCGCCGGATGCCCCCGCCGGCGCCCGTCAGTTCAGCAGCAGCGCGAAGAGGGCAGCATCGCCGCGCAGCAGGCGCTCGAAGTCGCGCCAGCTTTCGACGCTCATCCGCGCGCCGCGTTCCGCATAGGGCAAAAGCCCCGCGCCATGCACCCATTCGGCCGGATCGACGGGGCGCGGATCGTCGAGCAGGCGCGCAAGGTTGATCCCCGCGCCACCGCCCATGCGCCAGTGCGGCACCAGCCGCGTGCCGCGCAGCACCGCCTCGGCCTCGTCCAGCACGGCCAGCCAATGCGCCCCCGTGCCGGGCGGCAGGACGAAGCCGAGCGCGGCCGACTGCCGGTCGCCCGGGATCCATTCGTCCTCGTCATCGGTCTCGGCTGCAACGCGCGCCCAGAAGGTGCGGTTGGCGGCGATCATCGCCAGAAGATCGGCCCTTGCGGCCCGGGTGCGGGCGGGGTCGGGCTGCTGCGCCAGGGCGCGCCAGAGGATCAGCAAGCGGTCTGCCTGCGCGCCGAACAGGGTGTCGAGCGCATTGACGGGCGGCGTGCCTTCACGCAGGGCGGCCAGCGCCTGCGCATCGGCGAGAACGCCGGCGATGGCGGTTTCGGTGTCGAGTGCCAGCACGGTTTCGGCAACCGCGCGGAGAAGATGGCTGTAGGCCAGCAACCACGCGGCATCGGCGGCGTCGAAGCGCACGGTGACATCCGCAAGGGCGGTGCCAGGGCGCCGAAGCCCGGCCGGGCCGAGCGTGAGGCCGGCAACGGCGAGCACATCCTCGCCCGGACCCCGCACCCCGTTGCCGTCGATGTCGAACCACAGATCGCCCAGCCGGAGCGTGACACCGAAATCGCCGGCCGGCAGGGGGGCAAGGGCTGACTGGACCGCTGTCATGTCGCCGTGCAGCGCCGCGAACAACGCGGCGATCAGGCCGGGGGCAAAGGGTTCGGGCGCCGGGTTGGGCGGGATCGGCAGGCGCAGCACGGGGATCTCGGTCCGTTCGGCGGCGATGCCATGGGTCCATCGCGCCTGCAGCGCCCGCTCGATCCCGCGCAAGAACCGCACGCCGGCAAGGCCAAGCCGCGCAGCATCATCGGGGCTGGCCTCGGCGACCAGTGCGGCCTCCGTTGCGGCAAGGCCCCGCGCCGCGATATCGGCCGACAGCCCGGCCGCGGCCGGCAGGCCCGACCAGACCAGCATGCAGGCGCCGGCGATGGCAGAGGACCGGAACATCGCACTTCCCCCCTTGCGCCGATGATGCGCCGCCGGCTGCGCTCATGCAACCGTCCGTCTGGCCGCCTCAGAGCGGAAAGCCGGTGCGGGCGATCAGCGCCGCATATTGCATGCGCAGCGACGCATCGAACGGGGCGGCGGCATAGTCGAGACCGGCACCGGGGAAGCGGCGCAGCGCCGCCGCCGCCGGGTCGAGGTGCAGCGCATGCAGCGCATTTTCGGTCCGCAGAAGCGCTTCGGCCTCGGGTGTGAGCCACAGCAGCGCCTGCAGCTGCCGCAGTGCCGCATCGTCGAGGCATCCTGCGGCGACTGCGGCGATCAGCGCGCGCCGCGCCTCGGTCCGCTTGCTCGGCGGGGCGTCGGGCGCTTCAAGCGCGCTGACATGCTTGTGCAGCAGCTTGAGCAGGAAATGCAGCGGTGTCAGGCCGTCGAAATGGGCGATCACCGCGCCGTCCAGCCGCGCCCGCCACGGCGGGGTCGCAACGATCAGCGCCCGGTCGAGCGGGCCGAGCCGCGGCGGCACCGGAAAATGCAGCGACGGCACGAGATCGGTCCCGCGTCGCAGGATCGACTTTCCCGCCACATGGCCCAGCATGCCGCGCGTGAGGAACCGCGCCGCGTCCCGGCCATAGACGCGTTCCGCAACGTCGCCCCGATCGGCGAGCGGGCCGCGGAACACGCCGTCGAACAGCCCCTCCTGCGGCACGCCGGCGCGCTGGACGCGCTCCACCACCCTTATCCGGCGGAACTGGACGCGGGCAGGCAGCGCGGCAAGGCGGTCGGCGAAAAGGCCTTCGGGCACGAGGAATTCGTCAGCATCGCAGAACAGCATCCAGTCCTGTTCGAGCGCGCGATACGCATGCGCCGCATTCACGCGCTGGCGCAGGGTATGGAGCGCGGGCCGCGCGTCGCGCCCGGTCGCCTGCCAGTAGGCGTCGGTGCAGACCGTCACCCGCACCCGGTCCAGCGGGGCGAGAAGACGCTCCACCTCCGGGGCCGGGCGGTCGAGCCGCAGGTCGATCAGGTCGGCGCCGAGGTCGAGGTAATGCGCGACGAAGGCGCAGACGAGCGCGACCGGTTCGTGGACCGTCGCATGCACCATCCATGTCGCGCGGGGCATTCGTCACCTTGTCGGTTGGCCGGCGCACAAGGGGCCGTGCCGAAAATCCTGCCGTCAAATCCATCCGGCCGGATCCGGCCGGGCCGCAACATGTCTGTTAGACCTTCGGCAATCCGGCACGGCCGGTGCGCGGTCCTGATGCAGCCGGCCCGCAACAGGGCCGGCTGCGGTTGTGCTGGCCGGTGCGCGGCCGGTCAGGCCAGCGCCGGGTCGATTCCCTTGCAGGCTTCCACGAGGCCCTTCACGGCATCCACCGATTTCTGGAACATCGCCGCCTCGTCCTTGTTCAGCGTGATGTCCACGATCCGCTCGATCCCGCCGGCGCCGATGATCGTCGGCACGCCGACATACATCCCGTCAAGGCCATACTGCCCCTGGCAGAAGGCGGCACAGGGCAGAAGGCGCTTTTGATCCTTCAGGAACGCCTCGGCCATCTCGATCGCGCTTGTTGCCGGGGCGTAGTAGGCGCTGCCGGTCTTGAGCAGGCCGACGATCTCGGCCCCGCCGTCGCGGGTGCGCTGCACGATCGCGTCAAGCCGGTCCTGCGTCGTCCAGCCCATCGCGACGAGATCGGGCAGCGGGATGCCGCCGACGGTCGAATAGCGCACCAGCGGCACCATCGTGTCGCCATGCCCGCCGAGCACGAAGGCCGTCACATCGCGCATCGAGACATTGAACTCGAGGCTGAGGAAGTGCCGGAACCGCGCCGAATCGAGCACGCCGGCCATGCCGACAACCATGTTGTGCGGCAGGCCCGAGAATTCGCGCAGCGCCCAGACCATCGCGTCGAGCGGGTTGGTGATGCAGATCACGAAGGCGCCCGGGGCATGCGCCTTGATGCCCTCGCCCACCGCCTTCATCACCTTGAGGTTGATGCCCAGAAGGTCGTCCCGGCTCATCCCCGGCTTGCGCGGCACGCCGGCGGTGACGACGCAGACATCTGCACCCGCAATGTCCTCATAGCTGTTGGCGCCCTTCATCCGGGCGTCGAACCCCTCGGACGGGCCCGATTGCGCGATGTCGAGCGCCTTGCCCTGCGGCGTGCCCTCGGCGATGTCGAACAGCGTGATGTCGCCCAGTTCCTTGATCGCGGCGAGATGGGCGAGCGTTCCGCCGATCTGTCCCGCGCCGATCAGCGCAATCTTCGGTCTGGCCATGGGTTCCTCTCCGGCTCAGGGTTCGATGGCGCGAGGCTTAGGCGCCCGCCCGCCCGTTCGCAAGGCCGCGTTGGCTGGAGCGCGGGCGCCGTTTGCGCTAGACGGCGGCGGGGCGGGGGAAAGATCTTGGCTATCGAGCTTGGGTTTCTGGCCGTGGCGATCCCGGCGGTGCTGTTCGCCGGGATCGCCAAGGGCGGCTTCGGGTCGGGCGTTGCCTTCGTCGCGACGCCGATTCTGGCGCTGGTGCTGCTGGCCGGCGAGGCGCTGGCGCTCATGCTGCCGCTGCTGATGGTGATGGATGCCGCGTCGATCCGGGCCTACTGGGGGCGGTGGGATACGGTGGCGGCGCGGGTGCTGATCCTCGGCGGGATGCTGGGGGTGGCGGCGGGCTGGGCGGTGATGGCGCGGGTCGATGCGGACGCCTTCCGTCTGCTGATCGGCGGGGTGGCGATCCTGTTCGTCGCCTGGCAGTGCGCGCGGGCGCTCGGCCTCGTGCCGCCGGCGGCGCGGCCGATGGGCGCGCCTGCAGGGCTGGCCTGGGGCGCGGCGGCGGGATTCACGAGTTTCGTCAGCCATGCCGGCGGGCCGCCGGCGCTTGTCTACCTGCTCTCGCGCGGGCTTTCCAAGACGCCGTTCCAGGCGACGATGGTGATTGCCTTTACCGTGACCAACGCGCTCAAGGCCGGGGCGTTTGCCGCGCTCGGCCTCTTCACGCCCGAGGTGCTCGTCAAGGCCGCGCTGCTTGCGCCGGTCGCGGTGACCGGCACATGGATCGGCGTGCGGGCGCATTTCATGGTGTCCGACCGGCTGTTCTTCGGCTTCGCCTATGCGCTGCTGACGCTGACGGGGGCCAAGCTCGTCTGGGACGGGCTCGGCTGAATGCCGGGTCAGGTCGGGTTCCCGCGGGCCGGCAGTTCCTCGACGAGCGACTCCCAGCCGGCGCCCGAGGCGATGAGGCAGGTCATCCCGTCGGGCAGCGTCACCGTCACCGTCCAGGTTCCGGTATCGGCCGAGGCGAACAGCTCCACCACCGCTTGCGATCCGGCGGTGCCGATCCCGCGGCGGGTCTCGCCATAGGTGGAGGCCAGCGTGCCGATGACGGCAGCGCGCGGGCCGCATTGGCGGGCCTGGGCAGCGGCGGGCGGCGCGATCGCCGCGAGGCCAAGGGCAGACAGGACGGCGACAGCAAGGATCGGACGGGTCATGGCAGGCGCTCCGGTTGGGGCGGGCAAGCCGCGCCGAGGGCCGGCCGGGCCGGGCCCGGGCCGGCGGCGGGCCGCCCGTGGTGTAAGGGGTCTGGCAACGCCGGACATGCGGCCCGGCGCATTCCGTCAGGCTGCGCCGCAGCGCCGAACATGGGGTTAACGCGGCGCGCGCAGGCGCGGATTTGCGGCCGCATCGCGCCGCGCGCGGCATTTTTTCGCGCAACTTTGTTGCGCTCGCTGCGGTGCGGCATGAGTTCCCTTGCGCAGGTGCGGCATCTGTGGTGTATGCCGCAGTGTACCGCCTGCCGCCTGCTTCGGAGGGAATCATGGACCCCACGCTTCGCCCCTGGCGCTCGGTTCTCTATATTCCCGGCTCCAAGCCGCGCGCGCTGGACAAGGCGCTGTCGCTGCCCTGCGACGCGATCATCTTCGATCTCGAGGATGCCGTGGCACCGGAGGAAAAGGCAGCCGCGCGGGGCCTGCTGGCCGATTGGCTGCGCGGGGCGGATTATGGTCTGCGCGCCCGCATCGTGCGGGTCAACGCGCTCGATACATCCTGGGGGGCCGAGGATTGCGCAGCCTTCGCCGGAATGCCGCTCGAGGCGGTGCTGATCCCCAAGGTGAACGGCCCGGCGGATGTCGATGCGGTGGCGGCGCTGCTGCCGGGGGTTGATCTCTGGGCGATGATGGAGACGCCGCTGGCGATGCTGGGTGCCGCCGCCATCGCGGCCCATCCGCGCCTGACGGGCATGGTGATGGGCACCAACGATCTGGCCAAGGATATCGGCGCGCGGTTCCGCGCCGACCGGCTGCCGCTGGTCACCGGGCTGGGGCTGTGCCTGCTCGCGGCGCGGGCGCATGGGGTGACGATCATCGATGGCGTCTACAACGCCTTCAAGGACGCCGAGGGGCTGGCGGCCGAATGCGCGCAGGGGCGCGACATGGGGTTCGACGGCAAGACGCTGATCCATCCCGACCAGATCGCCGCCGCCAACGCGGCCTTCGCCCCGACCGAGGCCGAGATCGACCTTGCCCGGCGGCAGATCGCGGCCTTCGAGGCGGCGAAGGCGGCGGGGCAGGGGGTGGCGGTGGTTGACGGGCGGATCGTCGAGAACCTGCATGTCGCCACCGCCGAGGCGACGCTGGCCCGCGCCGCCAAGATCGCCGCCCTGGAGGCCGCATGATGTATCTGGTCCTCATCCTCGGCGTCGCGCTGTGGTCGGGCGCGCATCTGCTCAAGCGGCTGGCACCCGGCATCCGGCAGCCCTGGGGCGAGCCGGGCAAGGGGATCGTGGCCGTCCTCTTGCTGGCTTCGATCGTGCTGATGGTGGTCGGCTATCGCGGCGCTTCGCCGGTGCAGGTCTGGTCGCCGCCCGGCTTCATGGTGCACATCAACAACCTCTTGATGCTGCTGGCCTTCTATCTTTACGCCGCATCGGGGATGAAGACCCGCGTGACGGCGGCGATCCGCCATCCGCAACTGACCGGCTTCAAGACCTGGGCGGTCGCGCATCTTCTGGTGAACGGCGATCTGGCGTCGATCCTGCTTTTCGGCGGCCTGCTCGCCTGGGCGGTCGTCGCCGTCATCACCATCAACCGGGCCGAGCCGCGCCCGGCCCCGCCGCCGCCGGCCCCCGTGGCAAGGGAGATCGGCGCGGCGGTCGGGGCGGTCGTCGTCCTCGTCGCCGTCGGCGCGATCCACACCTGGCTGGGCTACTGGCCCTACGCGGGGTGAGGGGATGAAGCTGTACCGCCTGCTGACCGAGGATGACACATCGGCCTTCTGCCACAAGGTCACGTCGGCGCTCAACAAGGGCTGGTCGCTGCATGGCGGGCCCGCCTATGCCTTCGACGCCGCGCGCGGCGTGATGCGCTGTGCCCAGGCGGTCGTGAAGGACGCGCCCGGCACCTATTCGCCCGACACCAGACTGGGGGACCAGTGATGACGCTGCACCTTCGCGCCGACGCCGCCG
>JBKBQT010000047.1:0-15423 GCA_046292445.1 Gemmobacter sp. | reverse complement strand
GCTCGCATAGCGGTCTGAAAGATCAAAGAAACCCATCTGCGCCATCACTACACCTCAGCAGCCGAATGCCCCCTGCCTTCTATCCCAGCGGCCCGGTCAAAGCAATTTTTCGAGGCGCCCTCAAGTCAGACCTTTTCCAAGACCACCTATCGGGCGCGTCACGGTCAGCGCAAGCAGGCTTCAACAAAGGCGACCTGCGAGACATCGACTTTCCCCTCCCACCCCTCGCCGAACAACACCGCATCGTGGCCAAGGTCGACGCCCTCATGGCCCTCTGCGACCGGCTGGCGGCCACCCTCACCACCACCGACACCACCCGCGCCCGCCTCCTCGAAGCCCTCCTCCACGAAGCCCTCACTCCCACTGCCGAGTCCGTCACGGAGGCAGCGGAATGAAAGAAGACACGAAATGACCGAGAAACCGATTTGGAACTCCGAGACTGGGATCACTGATCTTGAAACCGATCCGGCAAACCTGAGCGCCTCCCAAGTGCCGGGCATCAAGGCCGTTTGGACTGATCAGCGCGCCCGTCTCAAAGGTAGTGCACAGTTGAATGATTTCACTGATAGGTTGAGCCGCGAATGGGCTATCGAAACAGGTGTGATCGAAAACCTCTATGAAATCGAGCGCGGCGTTACCCAAACGCTGATCGAGCGCGGATTTCAGGCTGAGCTGCTGAGCCACGGCTCAACAAACAAACCACGCGAATTCGTGCTGCAGTTGCTGCGCGACCAAAAGGACGCGCTGGACGGTGTTTTTGATTTTGTGAAGAGCGACCGCAGCCTTTCAGCGTCATACATCAAGGAACTCCACGCCGCTCTCCTCCGGAGCCAGGACACGACAGATGGTATCGACGTGCAGGGAAACCATGTGGACGTCCCGTTGATCAAGGGTGCTTGGAAGACGCAGGCTAACTATCCGGTCCGGGACGGCATCACCTTCACCTATTGCTCACCCGAGCAAGTTGGCTCTGAAATGGATCGTTTGATTGAGATGCACGCGGGCCATGTGGCGAGGGCCGTCCCCAGCGAGGTTCAAGCTGCGTGGCTTCACCATCGGTTCACTCAGATCCATCCCTTCCAGGATGGGAATGGCCGCGTAGCCCGCGCCATTGCCTCTCTTATTTTGGTGAAGGATGGCCTTTTCCCGCTCGTCGTAACGCGGGACGACAAGCCAACCTACCTTGATGCGCTTGAGGCACCAGACAGCGGAAACTTGAAACCGCTGATCGACTTGATCGCAAAGCTACAGATTGCCCAGTTCCGCAAGGCCACCGCAATTTCCGAAGCGGTGTTGGTGGAGGAGGATGTGCAGTCTGCACTCGACGGCCTGCTCAAAGCTGCCGACAAGGTAGCAGCAGACAAGCTTGCCTCGCTGCGAGGAATTTTTGATCTGGCTCATGTCATCGAAGCCGACATTGATGAGAGGCTGGCGGCGATTACAGCTAATGTGAAAGACGCGCTTCAGAGAGTTTCGGATGGGGCGGCCGCGTTTGTCACTAAGAGTAGTCCTGAAACGGATCATTACTTCCGGGCGCAGATTGTGGCGAATGCGAAGAACCACATCGGTTACTTCGCAGATACTAACGAATACCGATCATGGGTGGCGCTCAACATGCGATGGTCGCGCCGTGGGCAGCTTGTTTTTGCGATCCACGGGATCGGCAAACCTTTCAATGGAAGCCTCATTTGTGCGCCGTTCCTCGAATTCAAGGATACTGACGAGGAGGGCCAGATTCGCACTGCTTTGGTACCAGTCGCAGAGGAGGGGTTCGTCTTCTTCTACAACGAGGATGAAGATCGACTTCTATCGCGTTTCAGACCGTGGCGTGAAAACGCGCTGAAGGTCGCGCTGAAAGAGGTAACGCAAAACTTGTGAGAGACACTTGTTGAGCGTCACCGTTTAGGTTACACTAAACATCATGCCAGCTAGAACCCACACGCCCAAACCATCCGCCCCGCCGCCGAGCAAGCGGGCCGTGATCTATGCCCGCGTCTCCTCGAAGGAGCAGGAGAAGGAGGGCTACTCGATCCCGGCCCAGCTGAAGCTGCTGAAGGACTACGCCGCCGCCGAGGGCTTCACGGTCGCGCAGGAGTATGTGGATGTGGAGACCGCCAAGCAGACCGGCCGCGGCGCTTTCGGCGAGATGGTGACTTGGCTGAGGGCACATCCCGATGTGCGGGTGATCCTCGTCGAGAAGACCGACCGGCTCTATCGCAACCTCAAGGACTGGGTGACCATCGACGAGTTGGACGCCGAGATCCACTTTCCGAAGGAAGGCGTGGTGCTGTCGCGCGGGTCGCGGTCTTCGGAAAAGTTCATGCACGGCATCAAGGTGCTGATGGCGAAGAACTACATCGACAACCTGTCCGAGGAGGCCCGAAAGGGACAGCAGGAGAAGGCCGAGCAAGGCATCTGGCCGACCAAGACACCGCTAGGCTACCTGAACGTCACCGGTCCGGACGGGCGCAAGGTCATCGCCGTCGATCCCGAGGTTGCGCCGATCGTTTCGAAGCTGTTCGAGTGGTACGCGACCGGCGAGTTCGCGTTGAAAGAGGTGGCCAACAAGGCGCGCGCTGCTGGTCTGGTCTACAAGAAGAGCGGCGCGCCGGTTCCCACCAGTACCGTGCATTCGATCCTGCGCAATCGCCTTTACACCGGCTGGTTCGAGTGGAACGGCAAGCTCTATCAGGGCAAGCACAAACCGCTGGTTTCGGTCGAGGCATGGGAGCGGGTGCAGGGCGTGATGGATGGCCGGAACGCCAGCAAGCATCGACGCATGACCCACGACTTAGCCTTCTCGGGCCTGATCGCCTGCGCGCGATGCGGCTGCTCGGTGGTCGGCGAGATCAAGAAGCAGAAATACATCTACTACCACTGCACCGGCTACGCCGACAAATGCCTGGGCGAGCCCGCATCCTGTCGCCGCAAGTATGTGCGCGAGGAGGTTCTGGAGCAGCAATTCACGGCCATGCTTGGCCAGCTTCGGTTCGACGACGAGGTTCTGGACTGGGTGCGCGAGGCGCTGCACGCCAGCCATGCGGACGAACGCCACGAGCACGAGGAAGCGATCAAGCGGCTCCAGGCCGAGCACAAGCGGTTCGGCGAGCGGATCAGCGCCATGTATGTCGACAAGCTCGACGGCAAGATTGGCGGCGAATTCTTCGAGAAGATGGCGGGCGAATGGCGAGAGGAACAGCGGCGCTTGCAGCGCGACATCGACCGCCATGAGGAGGCCGAGCAGTCCTACATGGACGAGGGCGTCCGGATTCTCGAACTTGCCCGGAATGCTCAGGCGCTGTTCGAACGCCAGCCCGCCTGCGAAAAACGCCGCCTGCTCAACTTCGTACTTTCGAACTGCTCTTGGGAGGATGGCGAGGTGGTCGCCACCTTCCGCCAACCCTTTGATCTCTTGGCGGAAACGACGGCCATCGCCGCTCGTTCAAGCACCGAAAATAACGGCAGTTCATCGAAAAACGAGATTTGGCTGGGGCGGTAGGATTCGAACCTACGGTACACGGTACCAAAAACCGATGCCTTACCACTTGGCCACGCCCCAACTGGGGCCGGGTATTAGCCGCGCCCCTTGGCCCCCGCAAGGGGCAAATTCGCCGCTGCGGGCCGTTGCCTCTGCGGGGCGGAGGGCCTAGGGCGGGGCCATGGAACGGGTGGATGTGCTGGTCCTCGGGGCCGGGGCGGCGGGGCTTTTCGCGGGGATCGAGGCGGCGCGGCGCGGGCGGCGGGTGCTGGTGGTCGATCATGCGCAAAGGCCGGGCGAGAAGATCCGCATATCGGGCGGGGGCCGGTGCAACTTCACCAATCTTGCCGCCGCGCCCGACCGGTTCCTGTCGGCCAACCCGCGCTTTGCCGCCTCGGCGCTGGCGCGCTACACCCCGCAGGACTTCGTCGTGCGGATGAACGGCTGGGGCATCGCCTGGCACGAAAAGACGCTGGGGCAGCTTTTCTGCGACGGGCCGGCGACGCAGGTTGTCGATGCGCTCCTGCGCGATCTGGGGCAGGCGGGCGGGCGGCTCTGGACCGGCTGCGCGGTCGGGCCGGTGGTGCGCGACGGCGCCTTCCGGGTCGAGACCGCGCGCGGGGCGGTGGCGGCGGCGGCGCTGGTGGTCGCCACCGGGGGCCTGTCGATCCCCAAGATGGGGGCGACGGGCCTCGGCTACGCGCTCGCGCGGCAGTTCAGGCTGCGGCTGGTCGAGACGCGGCCGGGCCTCGTGCCGCTGACCTTCGGGGATGGCCTGCGCGCGGCGATGGCGGCGCTGGCTGGGCTTGCGGTGCCGGCGCGGGTCAGCGCGGGGCGGGCGGGGTTCGAGGACGGGCTTCTCTTCACCCATCGCGGGCTGTCGGGGCCGTCGATCCTGCAGGTGTCGAGCCATTGGGCGCCGGGCGCGGCGATCCGGGTCGATTTCCTGCCCGGCCGCGATGCGGCGGCGGTGCTGGCCGATCTGCGGCGGCAGGCGGGGGGAAAGGCCGCGGGCAAGGCGCTGGCCGCGCTCGCGCCCGAGCGGCTGGCGCGGGCGGTGGCCGACTGGGCCGAGGCGCCGGGGCGGCTGGCCGATCTCGACGCCGCGGCTCTGGCGCGGCTGGCCGGGGTCCTGGGCAACTGGACGCTTCGGCCCACCGGGTCCGAAGGCTATCGCACGGCCGAGGTGACCTGCGGCGGCGTGGACACGCGCGACCTTGACGCCCGGACCATGGCGGCGCGGGCGGTGCCGGGGCTGCATTTCGTGGGCGAGGTGGTGGATGTGACCGGCTGGCTCGGCGGCTACAACTTCCAATGGGCCTGGGCCTCGGGCTGGGCGGCGGGGCAGGCGGCCTGAAGCGGCCCCGCGGCGGGGGCGCAGCCGACAGCCGGCCGCGCGCGGCGCCGCAGGCTTCGCCGTCCACCCGGCAAGCGGCCCGGGCGCCGCGACCAGCCTGCGCCGCCCGCGAGCGCCCCGGACGCAAGGCGGCGCGGTCAGGCCGAGATCTGCTCGCGCAGGATCGAGGCGGTCATCGACACCATCAGGTAGATGCCGGCGAACAGCAGCAGCACCACTGCCGTATTCTCGAACACCCGCGGATAGGAAGCGACATCGGGCGCCACAGGGCTGACCGAAACCGACAGATACCGCACCTGCCGGTTCGCCTCGATCCGCGCGGTCTCGAGCTGCTGCAGCGACTGCGCCAGAAGAAGCTGGCGCGTCTCCACATCCGCCTGCGCCACCAGAAGCTCGCTCTGCACGCGCGCGAGCGACAGGCCCCCCGCGCCGCCTTCGGTCAGCCGCGCCCGCAGGGTCGCGATCTCGTCCGTCAGCGTGGCGATGCGGCGTTCCAGAGGCTCCATCCGGGCGCGGTTCGGCGTCGCGTTGGACTGCATCTGGATCAGCGACAGCCGGTCCTGCGTCAGTTGCGTCTCGAGATTGGTGATCTGCGCCGTCAGCAGTGACACCTCGACCTCCGACGAGAGCACGCGATAGCGTTCCTGCAGCGCCACCACCCGGTCCTGCGCGACGCGCAGGTTCGCCTCGGCCTGTTCATAGCTGGCCATCGCGCCGCGCATCTGATCGCCCCGCAGCCGCTGGGTGAGCGTATCGACCTGTTCCTCGGCATAGCGGATGAGGGCGCGGGACCAGGCCGCGGACAATTCGGGCGACGGCGCGCTCACCTCCATCTTGATGATGCCCTCGGTCGGGTCATAGGCGATCTTCACGTTGCGCCGGTAGGTGGCATAGACGGCCTCGCTGCTCGCATCGTCGGGCAGGCGCAGGATCGGGTCGGTACCGGGGCCCGAGAAGGCGGCACGGAACCCCTCGTCCCGGTCGAGCCGCTGCATCGCCTCGCGCGATTGCAGATAGCCTTGCACGGCGATCGAATCCTGGCTGGTGGCGAATTGCGTGCCCGAGAACAGGCTGCCGAGACCGCCGGCGCCGGTGGCGCTTTCGGCCTGCTGGATCACGAATTCCGACCGCGTGCCGTAGAGCGGCGTTGCCACCGCCGCGAAATACCACAGCGCCGCCAGCGTCGGGAGAAGCACGAAGAACGCCAGCCGGATCGCAAGGATCACGGCGCGGCGGCGGCGGCGGCGCATGATGTCGGCCTGGATGCGCAGGATGTCGGCGGCGTGGTTCTGTTCGGCGCGGATCTCGGGCGAGGGCAGGGCCGCGGGGCGCGCCGTCTGCGGCAGGTTGGGCGCGGCCGGCACCGTGGCCAGCGCGCGCGAGCCGCCGGGCGGCGCGCCCTCGCCGCCCGATCCGGCTGCCGTCACAAGCTCCAGCAGGTTGGCGCGCTGGAACGGGTCGATCCCCGCCGCGCGCAAGAGGCGAACGGCGTCGTAATCCGAGGTGGCCGGCAGGTCGTGCTTTTGCGCCACGCGGCGGGCAAGGCGCAACTGCCGGCCCGTAAGCCCTTCGGCCCGGATGGCGTCGATCGTCGCTGCGGCCGGCTGCGCAGGCACCGGCGCGGCGGGCGCGCCCCGCTGCGGCGCATCCTCGGCTGAAGAATCATCGCGCTGCACCGCCCCGCCCATCGGGTCCGGCGCCATGCTGCGCGCCGCCCCCGCCGGATCGGGAACGGCCCGCGGCGTCAGGGAGGGGGCATCCTCGACCGTCTCGGCCGCACCGTCCACCAGCGGGCCGGATCGGCGGATGCGAAAGCGTCTAGCCGTGGGCTTCGTAGTCATAGAGGCGTTTCGCTTCCTCGAGGGTTTCGAACATGTAGACCTGCCCGTTGCGCAGCACCGCCGCCGAGCGGCAGAACTTTTCCAGCGTCCGCGCATCGTGCGAGACGATGACGACCGTCTTGGCCATCAGCCGCTCGCGCAGGATCGCGCCGGCGCGCCTGTTGAACGCGACATCGGTGGTCGAGGGCATGCCCTCGTCGATCAGGTAGATGTCGAATTCCATCGCCAGCATCAGCGAGAAGGAAAACCGCGCGCGCATGCCCTGGCTGTAGGTGCCGACCGGCATGTCGAAATATTCCTCGATCCCGCACATCCAGCGGCAGAAGCTTTCGACATAATCGGGGTCGAGGCCGTAGAGCCGCGCGATGTAGCGCGCATTCTCGGTTCCCGTGTGCTTCGTGACCACGCCGCCCATGAAGCCGAGCGGGAACGAGATGCGGCTGGTGCGGATCACCTTGCCTTCGTCCGGTTTCTCGAGCCCCGCCATCATGTTGATGATCGTCGTCTTGCCGGTGCCGTTGGGCGCGAGGATGCCGAGCGAATTGCCCGGCTCCACCCGGAAGGACGCGCGGTCGAGAATGACCTTGCGCGTCTTGCCCGTCCAGAAGGACTTGCTGACACCCTGGAACTCGATCATTGCCCGGCTTTCTGCACGAAACCGCCCTTGCCTTGCCGCTGCCCCGCGGCCATGCCCGCGTGTGTCGCAGGTCTTGGTGAAGAGAGCGTTTAGGCCCGCTTTCCGGCAGCATTATGTCCGAGGCCGCGGCGGTTTGACAACGCGTTTCGGGTGGTGCGGCGATGACGACGGGTGATGCGGATGTGGCGGCGGCAATCGCGGCATGCCGGATCTGCGCGCCCAGCTTTGCCGCGACGGCCACGGCGCATGCGCCGCGCCCCGTGGTCTGGTTCCGCCCGGGCGCGCGCATCCTCGTCGCGGGGCAGGCGCCGGGCCTTCGGGTGCACCGCGCGGGCGAGCCGTTCCGCGACCGGTCGGGCGATGTGCTGCGCGGCTGGATGGGGGTGGACGAGGGGACGTTCTACGACCGCGCGCGCATCGCCATCATGCCGATGGCCTTCTGCTTTCCGGGCTATGACGCGCGGGGGGCCGATCTGCCGCCGCCGCCGGTCTGCGCGGCGACCTGGCGCGCGGCGGCGCTGGCGACGCTGCCGGGGCTGCGGCTCACGCTGGCGCTCGGCGGGGCGGCGATCCGCTGGCATGTCGGGCCGGTGTCGGTGACGGCG
Source organism: Gemmobacter sp. (assembly GCA_046292445.1). Taxonomy (GTDB): domain Bacteria; phylum Pseudomonadota; class Alphaproteobacteria; order Rhodobacterales; family Rhodobacteraceae; genus CALIZF01. The sequence continues at coordinate 7,505 of JBKBQT010000047.1, read as the reverse complement.
GCGGCGGCGGACTGGCGGGCGCGGGTGGCGGGCGGGGTGTTCCCGCTGCCCCATCCGTCCTGGCGCACGCGCGCCTGGCAGGCGCGCAACCCCTGGTTCGCGGCCGAGGCGCTGCCGGCCCTGCGCGCGGCGGTGGCGGCCGCGCTTGCACCATAGCCCGCCCCTTGCCTGCCGCCCGCGCGAAGGCTAAAGCCGCGCCATGCCAAGCCCGCTCGACATCGCCCATGCCGCCATGACCGCGGCGCCCGACGATGATGCGGCACGGCTGCGCTATTTCGCCGCGCTCGCCGATGCCGAGCTTGTGCTCATGCTCGAGGCCGAGGCCGAGGGCGGGCGGATCGTGCCGAAGCTGTTCCCGCTGACCGACGGGCCGGTGGTGCTCGCCTTCGACGGCGACGACAGGCTTGCCGCCTTTGCCGAGGGACCGGTGCCCTATGCCGCGCTGCCCGGCCGGGTGATCGCGCGCCAGCTTGCGGGGCAGGGGGTCGGGCTTGGCGTGAACCTCGGCGGCGATGCGGCCTTTCTCGTGCCGCCCGCGGCGCTCGACTGGCTCGCCGGCACGCTGGACCGCGCGCCCGACCGGGACACCGCGCGCCCGCGCGCCTTCCGCGCCCCCGGCGGCCTGCCTCGGGCGCTGCTGGCCGCGCTGGACGCCAAGCTTGCGCGGGCAGGCGGGATCGCGGCGGCGGCGGTTCTGGCCGGCGTCGAGTACGAGGGCGGGCGGCAGGGGCATCTTCTGGCCTTCCTCGACGCCGCACCGGGGGCCGAGGACGCGCTGGCCCGCGCAGCGGCCGAGGCGCTGACCTTTTCCGGCGTCGAGGCGGGCGAGATGGATGTCGCCTTCCTCGCCGCTGCCGACCCGGCGGCACAGGCGATGCTGCGTGCGGGGCTGCGCATCGATCTGCCTGCCCCGGCCGCCGCCGCACCCGCCGCGCCGCGCCCGCCGGGGTCGGACGGGCCGCCGCGGCTGCGCTGAGGCGGCGCCGAAGGCCGCTGTTGCCGCTGCGTCACGGGCATTCGCGCGCCATTGACCGCCCGGCAACTTTTTCTGTGCGACTGCCCGGAGGCTGCGCTAGCACGCCCTGAGCACCGCCGTGCATCGAACACAGATCAACGAGAGTTTCCGCCATGATCGGCATCCAGAGCCCGGAATTCGCCCTTGGCCTTGCAAGCCTGCCCCAAGACGTCTCGGTGGCGCGCTACGCCGCGCTGACCAATGGCCGCGTCGCCGTCGCCTATCAGAGCTACAGCGCGGTCTATGTGGCGCTGTTCAACCCGGCCAACGGCGCGGTGACCGAGGTCGCGCAGCTGACCGGCATCCCCTATGGCACCTTCTTCACCTACGGCGTGCGCGAACCGGCGATCGCGGCGCTCGGCGGCGGCGGCTTCGTCGTCGGATACAATCGCCCTGTCGGCAACCTGCTCGAGGACGAGCGGTTCACCGTGCAGGTTTATGGCGCGGCGGGCGCGCCGGTCGGCGGGCCGGTCGAGGTGTTTGCCGGCTGGATGGACGATTTCCCGACCCTGCACGGCACCGGCACCGGCTTTGTCTCGGTCGTGACCGAACGCGAGACGGTGAACGGCGTGAGCAGCCGCGAGGGGCGGGTGCAGTTCCATGCCGCCGACGGCACGGCCATCGGAACCCCGACGCTGATCCCCGGCTTTCCCGGCAACCCGGCCGATCTCGTGACGCTCGACAACGGCACGGTGGTGCTCGGCTGGCAGACGACCGCCGCGGTGAGCGTCCAGCGCTTTGCCGCGAACGGCAATGCGCTCGGGGGGCCGATCACCGTTGCGTCCGGGAGCCTGCCCATCGGGCGGCCGGACACGACGCTGCTTGCGCTCGATGGCGGCGGGTTCGGGGTGGTGTTCCTCCAGGACGGGGCGTTGAAGCTCGCGCGGTTCAACGCCAGCGGCGCGCCGGTCGGATCGGTGGTCGATCTCGAGGCCGCGGTCGCCGGCGCGGCGCGCTTCGACGGCCGGCATCACGCGATCCAGCTCGACGACGGCACCATCGCTGTGGCCTTCGGCGTGACCGTCAGCGGGATCGTCAACCGCGGGACGGACGTCTATGTCGCCTACTACACCCGCACCGGGCAGAAGATAACCGACCCGATCCTCGCCACCGCCAACGTGGTCTACGACCAGTTCGACCCGAGCTTCGTGAAGCTTCCGGACGGGCGCGTGATGCTCAACTTCGTGGACGACATGCCGCCGACGAAGCAGGGCAAGGTCAAGGGCGTGGTCATCAAGGGGCCGGATTCGGTGTTCATCGGCGGCAACGGCCCGGACAACCGGTCCGGCGGGCCGGGCGACGACGTGCTGCGCGGCAATGGCGGCAACGACATCCTGCGGGGCCTCGGCGGCGACGACCTGCTGTCGGGGGGCGATGGAAACGACCGGCTCGACGGCGGGCCGGGCGCGGACCAGCTTTCGGGCGATGCGGGCAACGACACGCTCCTCGGCGGCGACGGGGCGGACCGGCTCTTTGGCGGCGAGGGCAACGACAGCGCCGAGGGCGGCAAGGGCGCGGATACGATCGACGGCGGCGCGGGGAACGACACGCTCAAGGGCCAGGCGGGGAACGACCAGATCTTCGGCGGCGCGGGCGACGACGTGATCGACGGCGGGCCGGGGAACGATCTGCTGGACGGCGGCGAGGGCAACGACCGGATCGACGGCAAGGCGGGGAATGACACCATCTATGGCGGCGCCGGCGACGACCGGCTGGCCGGCGGCGGCGGCGCCGACACGATCGAGGGCGGCGCCGGGCGCGACACGATCTTTGGCGGCGACGGCAACGATGCGCTCTACGGCGGCGACGACAACGACAACCTGAACGGCGGCAAGGGCAACGACATCCTCAACGGCGGGGGCGGCGACGATACGCTCAAGGGCGACGGCGGCAACGACATCCTCGCCGGTGCGCTCGGCGACGATCTGCTGTTCGGCGGCGCGGGGAACGATTCGCTGCTCGGCGGGCAGGGCAACGACCGGCTCTTCGGCGGCGGCGGCAATGACACGCTCGTCGGCGCCTCGGGCAATGACACGCTGACGGGCGGGGCGGGGCGCGATACGTTCATGTTCACCGCCTTCAATGCCGAAGGGGCCATCGGCGACGACCGCATCACCGATTTCACCCCTGGGCAGGACCGGCTCGATTTCACCGGCTTCGGCCTGACCTTCGGCACCACGCTGATCGCGCGCGAGGTGGGCGCGGGGCTGCGGCTGAGTTTCGGGGGCAACTCGGTGACGCTGGTCGGGGTGACGCTGGCCACGTTCGACCAGAGCGATCTGATCCTGTGATCTGGGGTATCTGAATACCGCATTCGTAACCCGTTGCCCGGACGGACGAAAAACGCCCGCGCGCGGCTTGACCTGCGCGCGGGCCTGCGCCATACACCGCCATCCGCGAATCCGGGGGCGCCTTTGCGTGCCCGACCCAACCCCAGGGACGCCCATGAAAACCTTCACCGCAACGCCTGCGGACATCGAGAAGAAGTGGATCCTGATCGACGCCGAGGGCGTCGTTCTCGGCCGCCTCGCCACGATCGTCGCCAACCTCCTGCGCGGCAAGCACAAGCCGACGTTCACGCCGCACATGGACATGGGCGACAACGTCATCATCATCAACGCCGAGAAGGTGCAGATGACCGGCGCCAAGCGCGATGACAAACGCTATTACTGGCACACCGGCTATCCCGGCGGGGTCAAGTCGCGCACCGCGCGGCAGATCCTCGAGGGCGCCCACCCCGAGCGGGTGATCGAGAAGGCGGTCGAGCGGATGATCACCCGCAATCGCCTCGGCCGCGTGCAGATGCGCAACCTGCGCATCTATGCCGGCGCCGCCCACCCGCACGAGGCGCAGAAGCCCGAGCCGATGGACCTTGCCGCCCTCAACCCGAAGAACACCCGGAGCGCATGACGCCATGGCCGATATCCGTTCGCTCGCAGACCTGCAATCCGCCGTCGCCGCCGCCCCGGACATGGGCATGCCCGTGCCCGAAACCGAAACCCCGCGCGAGCCGATGCGCGATGCACTCGGCCGCGCCTATGCCACCGGCAAGCGCAAGGACGCGGTCGCCCGCGTCTGGGTCAAGCCCGGCTCGGGCCGCGTCACCGTCAACGGCAAGGACATGAGCGCCTATTTCGCGCGCCCCGTGCTCCAGATGATCCTCAAGCAGCCGTTCCAGATCGCCGGCGTCGAGGGCCAGTTCGACGTGATGGCGACCGTCGCGGGCGGCGGCCTTTCGGGTCAGGCCGGCGCAGTCAAGCACGGCATTTCCAAGGCGCTGCAGCTCTACGAGCCGTCCTTGCGCGGCGCGCTCAAGGCGGCCGGGTTTCTGACCCGCGACAGCCGCGTGGTCGAGCGCAAGAAATACGGCAAGCGCAAGGCCCGCCGCAGCTTCCAGTTCTCCAAGCGCTGATCGGCGCCGCTTCGCGGCGCTGCAAGGCCCGCCCTTCGGGGCGGGCCTTTTGCATGGAGGCGACTGTGGCCATGACGCAAAATCTTGTGGCCGCTGAGTCACAGGTGCCGGGTGCCTGCGCCTGCGCCCGTTGACCGGACGGCAACACATCCCATTGTAGCGTCCAGAGCAGCACAGCGAGAGACCAGCACAATGGCCCGCACCCTATCCTTCCACGGCGCCCCCGGCGCCCTCGATTTCCTTGGTCTGCGGCAATCCATCCGCGGCGAGACCGAGATCGTCTATGACGACGGCGTCGCCCGCCGGATGATCTGGCGGGTAGACCCCGGCGCATCCGCAGACGACATCGGTGCGGCGCTGCGCGCGGCCGCGTCGCAGCGCCGCGTGCTGCCGGCGCTGCACGCCGAGCTGCGCAAAAGGGCCATAGCGATCGAGGCCGTCGTCCGCTGACGCGAACGCATCCGGCGGGGCTTTTCAAGCGGTTGCGCCTGTGCAACGGTGCATCGAACAGCGGGCTTCGGGGGCATGATGAGTTCTGGCGGATTGCTCCACCGGCTGGGCCGGTCCGAGGCGGCAAGCGGCCTTGCGCTCATCAGCCCGCCGGCGCTCTACGCCCTCGTGATGCTGGCCGCGCCGCTCGGCATGCTGGTCATCTACAGCTTTCTGACCGACGGCTATCTGACGATCATCTGGCAATTCACGCTGTCGAACTATGTCGAGGCGTGGTCCGACCCGCTCTACCGCGCGGTCATGCTGCGTTCGCTCGGCGTGGCCATGGCGGTGACGGCGGTTACGGTGGTGCTCGCCTTTCCGGTCGCCTATTTCGTGTCCTTCTATGTGCCGCCCAGCCGCAAGTCGCTCTGGCTGTTTCTCATCACCATCCCGTTCTGGACCAGCTACCTGATCCGTGTGTTCCTGTGGAAGGTGATCCTGGGGTTCAACGGCGTGGTCAACGCGAGCCTGATGGGCCTCGGCCTGATCGACGAGCCGCTGACGTTCATCCTCTACAACGTCAATGCGGTGGTCATCACGCTCGCCCATGCCTACGCGCCCTTCGCGATCCTGCCGATCTTCGTTGCGCTGGAAAAGATCGACCGGTCGCTGCTCGAGGCAGGCAAGGATCTGGGCGAGAATGCCGCGACAACATTCTGGCGCGTCACCCTGCCGCTGGCGCTGCCGGGGGTGATCGGGGCGATCGTGATCGTGTTCGTCCCCACCATCGGCGATTATGTGACGCCGCAACTCGTCGGCGGGCCCGAGGGGCGGATGGTGGCGAACCTGATCCAGCTCCAGTATCTGCGACTCGACAACTTCCCCCTCGGCAGCGCCATCGCGCTGTCGGCCATCGCGCTGGTGATCTTCGTCATCTTCGCCGTATGGGCCCTGTCGGGTGTCTGGCGCGCGGTCTATGGCTGGGCCGAGGGGCGGATGCCGCTGGTCTTCGCGGCGCTGGCCGCCACGGCGGCCTTTGCGGCGTCGGTGCGCGCGATCATCGGGCTGGGTGAGGGTGTCGTCGCTGCGGGGGGATCGACGCTGGCCGCCTTCGCTGTCGTGGTTGCCGCGACGCTCGCGGTGGCGGCGGCGGTGCGACGGGTGCGAGCGTGAAGGGCGGGGCGGGCCTGCGCATCTATGCGCTCCTCTACCTCGTGTTCCTCTTTGCGCCGATCATCCTGCTGCCGCTCTTTGCCTTCAACGACGCGACGATCATCGCCTTTCCGCTGACGGGCTTCACCACGCGCTGGTTCGACACGCTGGCGGGCAATGTCACGCTGATGCGGGCGGTGCAGAATTCGCTCATCATCGCGGTCTCGGCGGCGGTCATCTCGACCGCGCTCGGCATCTTTGCCGCGCGCGCGTCGAGCCGCTATGCCTTTCCCGGCAAGCGGCCGCTGATGGGCCTCATCATGGTGCCGCTGGTGCTGCCCGAGATCATCGTCGCTGTGTCGCTGCTGATCGTGCTGCTCGCCCTCGGGGTGAACCTGTCGATCGTCACGGTCATCCTCGGCCATGTGCTGATCTGCACGCCGTTCTGCATCGCCATCCTCAACTCGGCCTTCGCCAGCCTCGACCGCAACCTCGAGGAGGCGGCGATCGACCTCGGCGAAACGCCGGTCTCGACCTTTCGCCTCATCATCCTGCCGCTGGTGGCGCCCGGCATCGTCTCGTCGCTGCTGATCTCGTTCACCGTCAGCCTCGACGAGTTCATCATCGCCTTCTTCCTCGCCGGCACGCAGCCGACGCTGCCGGTCTACATCTTCAGCCAGTTCCGCTTTCCGCAGGCGGTGCCCGTCATCATGGCGCTCGGCACGATCCTCGTCGCGCTCTCGGTCCTGCTGCTGGCTATCGCCGAATATTTCCGCCGCCGCGGCATCGCCCGGTCCGGGGCGAAGGATACCGGGGGTTTCCTGTGAAAAAGCCGCTCATCGCGCTCGAGAACGTGCACAAGTACTACGGCGACTATCACGCCCTGCGCGGGGTGAGCGCGACGATCGGGCAGGGAGAGTTCTTTTCGCTGCTCGGCCCGTCGGGCTGCGGCAAGACCACGCTCTTGCGCACCATCGCGGGGTTCGAGGATCTGTCCTCGGGCAAGCTCAGCATCGACGGCAAGGACATGGAGGGCGTGCCGGCCAACGTGCGCCCGACCAACATGGTGTTCCAGTCCTATGCCATCTTTCCGCATCTGACGGTCGAACAGAACGTCGGCTTCGGCCTGCGGCGCGAGCGTATCGCGCCTGCCGAAAAGGCACGGATGGTCGGCGAGCATCTCGAGATGGTCGGGCTTGCCGGTTTCGGCAAGCGCGCCGCCCATGCGCTTTCGGGCGGCCAGCGGCAGCGGGTGGCGCTCGCCCGCGCGCTGATCCTCAAGCCCAAGGTGCTGCTGCTCGACGAGCCGCTCTCGGCGCTCGACAAGAAGCTGCGCGAGCAGATGCAGGTCGAGCTCATCAAGCTGCAGCGTCAGGTCGGCATCACCTTCATCCTCGTCACCCACGACCAGGAAGAGGCGCTGGTGATGTCCGACCGGATCGCGGTCATGTTCGAGGGGCAGATCGCCCAGCTCGACGATCCCGAAACGCTCTA
>JBKBQT010000046.1:0-15881 GCA_046292445.1 Gemmobacter sp. | reverse complement strand
TCGGACGGGATGCCGAGCGGCGCGAGGTCAACCCCGCCGAGGCCGCGGAACAGCCCCGGCGGCACCCGCCAGGTCATCATGTGGTAGGCAAAGTCGGCGAGCGGCGAGCCGAGGGTCGAAAGCTCCCAGTCGAGCACGGCGACCACGCGCGGCTCGGTGGGATGAAGGATCACGTTGTCGAGCCGGAAATCGCCATGCACGAGGCCGCTGTCGCCGGCCTCCACATGATGCCGCGGCAGCCAGTCGATGAGCCGCTCCATCGCCGGGATCGGACGGGTTTCCGATGCGCGATACTGCCGCGTCCAGCGGGCGATCTGGCGGGCCGCATAGGCATCGGGTCGGCCGTAGTCGCCAAGGCCGACGGCATCGGGGACGACGCTGTGGATCGCCGCTGCCGTGGCATTGAGCGAATCGAACACCGCCGCCCGATCGGCCGGGGTCATGCCGGGCAGCAGCGGATCGAAAAGCACGCGGCCGGGAACGAAATCCATCACGAAGAACATCGAGCCGAACACCGCATCATCCGCGCATAGCGCATGCACCCGCGGCACCGGCACGCCGCTACCCGCCAGCGCCGCCATGACCCGCGCCTCGCGGTCCACCGCATGGGCCGAGGGGAGCGTCGGCCCGCGCGGCCGCTGCCGCAGGATATAGGCGCCGCCCGGCGTCTCGACGCGCCATGTGGGGTTCGACTGCCCGCCGGTCAGCCGCACAAGCTGCGCCGGCCCGCGATAACCGGTCACATGTGCGGCCAGCCATGCCTCCAGCGCCGCCGGTGCCTCCACCCTCTCCGCCATTGCCGCCCCCTGTTCCTGACGGCCCATCCTAACCGCCGATCACCTGCCTGCGTCAATGAATATCGTCGGACGATCTTGCCAGACGTGGCCCCGCCCTTTAGGCTTGCCGAAGCGATCAGGGAGGAACCGATGTTCGAGAAATCCGCGCGCGTGCAGGATCTGGAGGCGCGGCTGACCGCCTTCATGGAAGAGCATATCTATCCCAACGAGGCGCGGTATTTCCGCGAGGCCGAGGAACTCGGGCCCTGGTCAGTCTACCCGGTGATGGAAGAGCTCAAGCCGCTGGCGCGCGCCGCAGGCCTGTGGAACCTGTTCCTGCCGGAATCGCATCGCGGCGCGGGCCTGACCAACCTCGAATACGCGCCGCTGTGCGAGATCATGGGGCGCTCGCTCCTTGCGCCCGAAGTGTTCAACTGTTCCGCCCCCGACACCGGCAACATGGAGGTGCTGGAACGCTACGGCAGCGAGGCCGACAAGGAACGCTGGCTCGAGCCGCTGCTGCGGGGCGAGATCCGGTCGGCCTTCGCGATGACCGAACCGGCCGTCGCCTCGTCGGATGCGACCAACATCGAAAGCCAGATCGTCCGCGACGGCGACGAATACGTCATCAACGGGCACAAGTGGTATACGACCGGCGCCACCAACCCGGCCTGCAAGATCATCATCTTCATGGGGAAATCCGACCCCACGAACCCCGACCGCCACCGCCAGCAGTCGATGATCCTCGTGCCCAAGGACACGCCGGGGGTCGAGGTCATCCGCTCGCTGCCGGTGTTCGGGTTCTACGGCGTGCCCGACCGCGCGTCCGAGGTGAAGTTCACCAACGTGCGCGTGCCGGCCGCGAACATGCTGCTGGGCGAGGGCCGGGGTTTCGAGATCGCGCAGGGCCGCCTCGGGCCGGGGCGCATCCACCACTGCATGCGCGCGATCGGCATGGCCGAACGGACGCTCGAAAAGATGTGCGACCGGGCCGAGAGCCGCGTCGCCTTCGGCAAGAAGGTGTCGGATCAGTCGGTCACGCGCGAGCGCATCGCCGAGGCGCGGATCATGATCGAGCAATGCCGCCTGCTGACGTTCAACGCCGCGTGGCGGATGGACACGGTCGGCAACAAGGTCGCCAAGGCCGAGATCGCGATGATCAAGGTCGCCGTGCCCAACATGCTCTGCCAGGTGACCGACTGGGCGATCCAGGTGTTCGGCGGGGGTGGCACGTCGAACGATTTCGGCCTTGCGGCGGCCTATGCGACCGCGCGCCTCCTGCGCCTTGCCGATGGGCCGGACGAGGTGCACCGCGACCAGATCGCCCGGCTGGAGCTGAAAAGGCGGGCCGGCCGCAACGACCGCGGGCAATGGGGCGGCGCGGGGGTGTCGTCGCGCGCGCTGCCGCCGCTGGCGGCCGAATAGGCATGCTGGCGGGCCGGGCCGCGATCGTCACCGGGGCTGCGTCGGGCATCGGCCGCGCCTCGGCGCGCCTGCTGGCAGAGCGCGGCGCGTCGGTGCTGCTGGTGGACCGGGATGCGGGCGTGACGGAAGCGGCCGCGGGGATCCGCGCCGCGGGCGGGCGGGCCGAGGCGGCCATGGCCGATGCCGGCGACGAGGCGGCGGTGGCGGCGTTTACCGCGCAGGCGCTGGACGCCTTTGGCCGGCTCGACATCCTGCACGCCAATGCCGGGATCAGCGGCCCGCTCGCCCCCGGCTGGGACGAGGGCGCCGAGGCCTTTGCGGCGCTGCTGCGCGTCAACCTGATCGGCCCCTACCTTGCCCTGCGCGCCGCGCGCCCGCATCTGGGGCCGGGCGGCTCGGTGATCCTGACGGCATCGGTCGCCGGCCTGCGCGCCGGGGCGGGCGGGCTGCCCTATTCGGCGTCCAAGGCGGGGGTCATCAACCTCGCCCAGACCGCCGCGGCGCTGCTGGCGGGCAGCGGCGTGCGGGTGAATGCGGTCGCGCCTGGGCTGATCGAGACGGGGATGACCGCGCCGGTCTATGCCGACGCCCGGGCGCGGGGGCGCGAAGCGCGGATCGGCCAGCTCAACCCGCTGCGCCGGGGCGGCGAGGCCGACGAGGTGGCCGAGGTCGTCGCCTTCCTCGCCTCCGATGCCGCGCGCTATGTCAACGGGCAGGTGATCGTCGTCGATGGCGGCCTGTCGGCGAGCCTGCCCTTCGCCCCGCGCCCGCACGGCGGCTGACATCGGCGGCTGACATCGGCGGCCGGCATCGGCGGCGGAACGCGACACCGGCGCGTCGCAATTCCCCATGCCGCAGTTGGGCGGCCGCGCTACGCCCCCCCTCGCCACAGGTGCAACCGCCCGATCGGTGCGCCCCGACTCGCCCCGCCCGGGGCAGCGGGGCTTCGCCCGCCCGGCGTTCGGGCACGCATCCTGCGGCCTGCGGAGGGGCGGGATGGACGGGGATTTCGACTTCATCATCGTGGGCGCCGGTTCGGCGGGCTGCGTGCTGGCCGACCGGCTCACGAACGGCACGCGCCACCGGGTCCTGGTGCTCGAGGCGGGCGGCACCGACCAGCGCCTCTTCGTGCAGATGCCGCTCGGCTACGGCAAGACCTATTACGATCCGGCCGTGAACTGGTGCTATCGCACCGAGCCCGACCCCGGCCTTGCCGGCCAGCGCGACTACTGGCCGCGCGGCAAGGTGCTCGGCGGGTCGTCCTCGATCAATGCGATGGTCTATGTCCGTGGCCATCCGACGGATTACGATGACTGGAAGGCAGCCGGAAACCCCGGCTGGGGCTGGGACGACGTGCTGCCCGCCTACCGCGCGATGGAGGATTTCGAGGAAGGGCCGAACGACTGGCGCGGCCGGGGCGGGCCGCTCCATGTCTCGGCCAACCGGCGCGACCTCCATCCGCTCATCCACCCCTATCTCGAGGCCTGCCGGATGGTCGGCCTGCCGACGCGGGACGATTTCAACGGGCCCGAGCAGGAGGGCGCCGGGCATTACCAGATCACCGTCAAGGGCGGGCGGCGCAACTCGGCCGCGCGCGCCTTTCTGCGCCCGGCGCTGCGGCGGGGCCGGGTGGCGCTGCGCACCGGGGCGCTGGTCACGCGGGTGCTGTTCGACGGGCGGCGGGCGACGGGGGTCGAATACCGCCACGGCGGGCGCAGCCACACCGCCCGGGCCGCCGGCGGGGTGATCCTGTCGGGCGGGGCGGTGAACTCGCCGCAGCTTCTGATGCTGTCGGGGATCGGGCCGGGGGCGCATCTGCAGGATCTCGGCCTGCCCGTCCTGATCGACAACCCCAATGTCGGCGCGCATCTGAACGACCATCAGGGCCTCAACTACACCTGGCGCACGCGGGTGCCCTCGCTCAACGAACAGCTGCGCCCGTGGTGGGGCAAGATGCTGCATGGTGCGCGCTGGCTGCTGACCGGGCGCGGGCCGCTCGGGATTTCGATCAACATCGGGGGCGGGTTCTTCCGCACCGATCCGGCGCGGACGCGGCCGAACATGCAACTTTACCTGCAGGCGGTGACCACCGTCATCCCGCGGGACGGCGAGCGGCCGATCCTGTCGCCCGATCCCTGGCCGGGCCTGTCGATCGGCCTGTCGAATTGCCGGCCGACCTCGCGCGGGCAGATCACGCTGGCCGCGCCCGATCCGGCCGCGCCGCCCCGCATCACGATGCGCGCCCTCGCCACGCCCGAGGACGTGGCCGAGATGCTGGCGGCGGTCAAGATGCTGCGCCGCATCGCGGCCCAGCCGCCGCTCGCCCGGCTGATCGACCGCGAACTGCGCCCGGGGCCGGAGGTGCAGGACGACGACGCGATGATCGCCGACATCCGCCAGCGGTCGGGCACGGTCTATCACGCCTCCTGCACCTGCCGGATGGGGCCCGATCCGGCCTCGGCGGTGGTGGACCCGCGGCTGCGCCTGCATGGCGCGGATGCCCTTCGCGTCATCGACGCCAGCGCCTTTCCGACGCTGATCGGCGGTAACACCAACGCACCCGCAATGCTCATGGGCTGGAAGGGCGCCGAGATGGTGCTGGCCGACGCGCGCTAGCCGATCCGTGCCGTCGCCGCCTCGCCCAGCCCCTCGGCCCCGCGCGCGGCCAGCAGGGCCGTCAGCCAGTCGGGATCCATCTCGGGCACCGAGGCGAGCAGAAGCTCGGTATAGGGATGATGCGGCGGGGCAAAGATCTCGGCCTTGGGCCCCTGTTCCATTACCCGGCCGTCCTTCATCACCACCACATCGTCGGCGATCGCCCGCACCGTCGCGATATCGTGCGTGATGAACATCAGCGCGAGGTCAAGCTCGCGCTGGAGCCGGTCGAGCAGGCGCAGGATGCCTTCGGCGACCAGCTGGTCGAGCGCGCTCGTCACCTCGTCGCAGATGACGAACCGCGGCTCGGCCGCCAGCGCGCGGGCGATGCCGATGCGCTGCTTCTGCCCGCCCGACAACTCCCCCGGCAGACGGTCGCGGTATTGCCCCGGCTCCATCTCGATCTGCGCCAGAAGTTCGTCCACCCGCCGCCGCTTCGATGCCCCCGACAGGCCGAGGTAGAAGGCCACGGGCCGCCCGATGATCTCGGCCACCGTCTGGCGCGGGTTCAGCGCGGTGTCGGCCATCTGATAGATCATCTGGATCTGGCGGAGCTGGTCGCGCGTGCGGGCGCGGAAATCGCCCGGCAGCGGCTCGCCCATGAACCGAACCGCCCCGGAGACGGGCGGCAGGAGGCCGGTGATGACCCGCGCGGCAGTGGACTTGCCCGATCCGCTTTCCCCGACCACCGCCGTCGTGCGCCCGGCATGCACCGCGAAGGACACCCGGTCGAGCACCCTGACCGTCCCGTAGGCCGCTGTCACCGCATCGAGCGACACGACCGGGATCGCGCCCGGCGCCGGCGCCGCCTGCGCCGCCCGGGCGAACCGCCGCACCGCCCACAGCGAGCGGGTGTAATCCTCGCGCGGGTTTTCCAGCATCGTGCGGGTTTCCGCTTCCTCCACCTCTTCGCCGCGCAGGAGAACCTTGATCCGGTCCGCCATCTGCGCGACCACGGCAAGGTCGTGGGTGATGTAGATCGCTGCAGTGCCGAAGGTGCGCACCACCTCCCGGATCGCGGCGAGAACCTCGATCTGGGTCGTGACGTCCAGCGCCGTCGTCGGTTCGTCGAAGATGATGAGATCGGGGCGCGACGCCATGGCCATCGCCGTCATCGCCCGCTGCAACTGCCCGCCCGATACCTGATGCGGATAGCGAAAGCCGATTCCCTCGGGGTCGGGCAGGCGCAGGCGGCGATAGAGCTCCACCGCATCCGCCGCGCTGGCGCGCGCGTCGCGCAACCCGTGCAGCACCGGCGCCTCGACATGCTGGTCGATCAGCCGGTGTGCCGGGTTGAACGCGGCCGCCGCCGATTGCGCGACATAGGCGATGCGCGCCCCGCGCAGCGACCGGCGGTGCGCCTCGCCGGCCGTGACGAGATCGGTCCCGTCAAAGACGATCGACCCGCCGGTGATCCGGCACCCTTCGCGCACATAGCCCATCGCCGCAAGGCCGACCGTCGATTTCCCCGCCCCCGATTCCCCGATCAGGCCGAGGATCTCGCCCCGGTCGAGCGTCAGGTTCACGCCGCGGACGATCTCGGTCCAGCTGCCGTCGGAATAGCCCTCGATCCGCAGGTCGCGGATGTCGAGCAGGGGGGTGGCGGCGGTGTCTGTCACGGTCGATCCTTTCGGGACGTGCCCAAGCGTTGCGCGCGCGGCCCCTGCGGTCAAGCGCGACGGCAGCCCGCCCGTTGCCCTTGTGCCCGTTTGCCGGGCATGTGACCGTTCGCGCGGCAGCCGCCGCCGCGGCGCGAGGACCCCATGGCACAGGCACCGGAGGATCAAGCCGCGCAAGTTGCACAGGCCATTGAGGCGGGCGCGCCCTTCGCGCTTCTGCCGCCGCTCGATCTGGACGCGGCCTATGTGGTGCAGGATGCGCTGACGCGGCGGCGGCTCGGTGCGGCGGGCATGGCGGGGCTGGCGGGCTACAAGCTGGCGTTCAACAGCCCGGCCGCCATGGCACATAACGGGCTGCACGAGCCCTGTATTGCCCCGCTCTACCGGCAGGATATCCGGCAGGATGGCGCGACGCTGCGCCAAGCCGGGTTCCGCGCGCTGGTGGTCGAACCCGAGATCGCGCTGGAACTCGGCGCCGACCTCACCGGGGAGCGTCCCGACCGCAGCGCGGCGATGGCCGCGCTCCGCGGATTCCGCCCGGCGATCGAGGTGATGGATCACCGCGGTGCCTTCGCGCTCGCGCCTTCGGCGGCGCAGGCGGTGGCGCAGGGCATCTTCACGGCCGGGGCGGTGCTCGGCCCGCTCGTCGCGCCATCGCGTCTGGCCGAGCGGCACGGCATGGAGACGGCGCTTTGGCTGGACGAGCGGTGCATCGGCCGCGCCCTCGATGCCGCCCCGCAGGATCCGCTGGACGGCCTCGTCTGGGCGGCGCGGGCGCTGGCGGCGCGGGGCTGGCCGCTGACGGCGGGAATGATCCTGCTGTGCGGCACGCATCTGCCTGTGCAGGCGGTGAACGAACCGGCATCGGTGCGTGCGACGATAGGCGATTTCGGTTCGGTCGGCTTTTCGCTGGTCTGAGGGGCGGAAGGTTTTTCGCCACAACTGCTCGCGGGCTGCCTAGCATCGCCGCAAAGGAGGCCCGCCATGCCCGATCCGCGCATCACCCTCAACCCGCCCGCCCTGTCGCCGCCGACCGGCGCGCCGGATACGCCGTTCTACAGCTGGGTGACGAAGCGCGGGAACATGGTGTTCCTCGCCGGCATGTCGCCCTATGCCGCCGACAAGCGGCTGGTCGGCACGACGCTGGGCGAACAGACGCGCCAGTGCCTTGCGAACATGACCGCCGCGATGGCGGCCGCGGGGGGGAGCGTTCATGACGTGATGGCGATCACCGTCTATGTGCAGGAGACCGACCTGCAGCGCGACGTCTATCCCGAGATCAACCCCGCTGTGTTCGACACCTTCGGCATGGCCCCACCCGCCCGCACCGTCATCGGCGGCGTCGCGCTGCCGCGTCCCACGGAACGGGTGCTCATCTCGGCGACGGCCGTCCTGCCCGGCTGACGGCGGTTGCAGCGGGCCACCGCGCTTGCCATACCCGGCGGGCAAGGAGGCCCCATGCCCTTCACCATCGCCACCTGGAACATCAATTCCGTTCGCCTGCGCGCCGGCCTTGTCGCGCGCCTGCTGGCCGAAGAGGCGCCCGACATCCTCTGCCTGCAGGAGATCAAGACGCCCATCGACAAGTTCCCCGGGGATTTCGCCGCCCTCGGATACACCCACATGGTTGCGCGCGGGCAAAAGGGCTACAACGGCGTGGCGATCCTGTCTCGCCTGCCGATCAGCGATGCCGGCGCGATGGACCCGGCGGGGCTGAACCACGCCCGGCACGTCGCGGCCCGGCTCGACGGCGGCGTGACGATACACAACGTCTATGTGCCCGCGGGCGGCGACATTCCCGACCGTGCCGAGAACGTCAAGTTCGGGCAGAAGCTCGATTTCCTCACCGATCTGCGCGACTGGGGCCGCGCTGCGCGGCCCGAACGGTCGATCCTCGTGGGCGATCTCAACATCGCGCCGCGCGCGGATGACGTGTGGAACCACAAGGCGCTGCTCAAGATCGTCAGCCACACGCCGATCGAGGTCGAACACCTCGCCGATGCGGCCGAGGCCGGCGGCTGGGTGGATGTCACGCGCGCCGACATTCCCGCCGGGCCGCTGTTTTCCTGGTGGTCCTACCGCTCGCCCGACTGGGACGCCGCCGACAAGGGCCGCCGGCTCGACCACATCTGGGCGACGCGCGACATCGCCGGCGCCGGCCATTCCAGCCGCATCCTGCGTGCCGCGCGCGGCTGGGACCAGCCGTCGGACCACGCGCCCGTGTTCGCGACCTTCGATCTGTGACGGCGGGGGGCAACCCCTTGGCACCGCGCCCGCCCGCGCGCATATAGAGGCCGAACGCGATACAGGGGGCCTGCATGTTCGGCATCGGGAACAAGGCGCCGCAGGCGGCGGCGAACGGGGCGGCGAAGGGCGATCTGATCCGCGACGGATCGGACGCGAGCTTCATGGCGGACGTGATCGAGGCAAGCCGCGAGGTGCCGGTCATCGTCGATTTCTGGGCGACGTGGTGCGGCCCGTGCAAGACGCTCGGCCCCGCGCTCGAGGCGGCTGTGGTCGCGGCCAAGGGCAAGGTGCGGATGGTCAAGATCGACGTCGACCGCAACCAGGCCATCGCCGCGCAACTGCGCATCCAGTCGATCCCGACCGTCTATGCCTTCTGGCAGGGTCAGCCGGTGGACGGATTCCAGGGCGCGGTGCCGGGATCGGAGATCAAGACCTTCATCGACCGGCTGACGGCCCTTGCCGGCGACGGCGGGCTGACCGAGGCGCTCGACGCCGCCGATGCGATGCTGGGCGAGGGTGCGGCGGTCGATGCCGCCGAGACCTATGCCGCGATCCTGGCCGAAGACCCGGCCAATGTCCGCGCCTTTGCCGGCCTTGCCCGGGCCCATGTGGCGCTGGGCGAGCTGGACAAGGCCGAGGCGTTCCTCGGCACCGCCAAGGGGGCGATGGCCACGGCCGCCGAGGTCGAGGCGGTGCGCGCCCAGATCGCGCTGGCCCGCCAGGCGGCCAAGGCCGGGCCGGTGGGCGCGTTGCAGGCGGCCGTCGCGGCCGATCCGGCCAATCATCAGGCGCGGTTCGACCTTGCGCTGGCGCTGCATGCCTCGGGCAAGATCGAGGCGGCGGTGGACGAATTGCTGGAACTGTTCCGCCGCGACCGCGAATGGAACGACGGCGCGGCGAAGGCACAGCTTCTGACGATCTTCGAGGCGCTCAAGCCGACCGATCCGGTCGTGCTGCGCGGCCGGCGGCGCCTTGGGTCGATGATCCTGACCTGACCGAAATTCTCCGCACCGGGCGGCCCGCAATTGCCGCCCCGCGCCCGCACGCTAGGTCTGCCCCCATGAAACGCTATGGCGACCTGCCCGACACGATCCCGGTCTTTCCGCTCCCCGGCGCGCTGCTCCTGCCGCGGGCGCGGCTGCCGCTGCATATCTTCGAGCCGCGGTATCTCGCCATGCTCGACGATTGCCTCAAGACGCGCAGCCGCCTGATCGGCATGATCCAGCCGCGCGAGACGCCCGGCCAGCCGGGCAGCGCCGCCAAGAAGCTGCATGCCATCGGCTGCGCCGGCCGGCTGACCGGGTTTTCCGAGACCGAGGACGGGCGCTACATGATCTCGCTCCTCGGCCTGTCGCGGTTCCGGGTGGTCGAGGAGGTGACAGGCTTTACCCCCTATCGCCGCTGCACCGTGGACTGGGCGCCCTTCACCCGCGACACCGGCGGGGCAGAGGTCGATCCCGGCTTCAAGCGCGAGCCGTTTCTGGCCCTGCTGCGCCGGTATTTCGACGCGATGGGGCTTTCGACCGACTGGAACAACCTCGCCGATGCCGAGGATGAGCTCCTCATCAACTCGCTCTCGATGCTCTGTCCCTTCGCGCCCGAGGACAAGCAGGCCCTGCTCGAGGCGCCCTCGCTGGAAACCCGGCGCGAGACGCTCGTGACGCTGATCGAATTCGCCCTGCGCGGCGGGTCGGCGGACGAGGCGATGCAATAGCCGGAAGGGGCGCGGATGGCCGATGTCCCGAACGTCGATCGCCGCATGCTCACGGCGCTCGTCTGCCCGGTGACGCTCGGCCCGCTCACCTATGACCCCGAGCGGCAGGAACTCGTCAGCCGGGCGGCGCATCTGGCTTTTCCGATCCGCGGCGGCATCCCGATCATGCTGCCCGCCGAGGCGCGCGAGGTGGACGAAGTCAGATGACCTCGATCCATGGGGCGAGGCCCGCGATATCGGTCAGGCCCGCGATCCGCAGCGCCGTGTCGGCGGCAAAGGTGAAGACAACATCGCCGCCATCCACCGCCGCCAGCGCGAGGATCCCCGCCGCCGTCTGACCCGGCCCGCCCCAGTGCGACCGCGCGAACATGATCGCGTCGTCGCCCGCGACGAAATCCGTCACGACGTTGCGCCCCGACCGGATCACGAAAGCATCCGGCCCTACCCCGCCCGTCATCGTGTCGTTCCCCGCACCGCCGTCGAGCCGGTCCGCCCCCGCGCCGCCCGACAGGCCGTCGTCCCCCGCGCCGCCGAAGATCAGATCGACGCCGTCGCCGCCCCAGAGATTGTCATTGCCGCCATGGCCGTAAAGCGTGTCGCTGCCGCCGAGGCCCCGCAGCGTATCGTTGCCATCGGTCCCGTCGAGGCGGTCGGGGCCTGCATCCCCGCTAATGCTGACCCCTCATCGCCGCGCTCCATGCCGAGGGCCAGAGCATATCACGGCTAGCGGATTAGCGCATCAGTTCGGGCAGCGGCCCCGACAGGCCCGCCGCCTGCCGGATGAAGGCGCGGCGCAGGCCGGGCATCGCCGACACCGCGCCCATGCCGAGATCCCGCGCCGCGCGCAGCACAGGATTGTCGTTCGAGAAGAGCCGGTTGACCGCATCCATCCCGAGCGCGAGCGCGGTGGTGTCGAACCGCCGCCAGCGTTCGTAGCGTGCAAGCACCTCGGGCGCGCCGACATCCTCGCCCCGCGCGCGCGCCGCCCCGAGCACTTCGGCCAGCGCCGCCACGTCGCGCAGCCCGAGGTTGAGGCCCTGCCCCGCGATAGGATGCACCCCATGCGCGGCATCCCCGGCCAGTGCGAGGCGCGGGGCGATCCAGCGGGTCGCCAGCGACAGCGACAGCGGGTAGGTGAACCGCGCGCCCGCAAGGCGGAAGGGCCCGAGGAAATCGCCCACCCGCGGCCGCAGCACGGCGAGGAAATCGTCGTCCGGCAGGGCGGCGATGGTCGCGGCCAGCCCGGCCTCTTCCGACCAGACGATGGAACTGCGGTTGCCCGGCAGCGGCAGGATGGCCAGCGGCCCGCCCGGCAGGAACACCTGATGCGCGATCCCGCCATGCGGGCGGTCATGGGCGATGGCGGTGACGAGCGCGGTCTGCCCGTAATCCCAGCCCGTCCGGCGGATGCCCGCCCGCGCCGCCGTCCCGCTGGCGCGCCCGTCGCAGCCGACGAGCATGCCGCCCGCAAGCCGCCGGCCCGAGGCGAGCGTGACCGTCACCGTGCCGCCCGCCACCGCCTGCGCCGCAACGCCGTCACCGGCGATCGTATCGACCCCTGCCGCCGCCATCGCCTCGACCAGCGCGGCGTGCACGAACCGATCCTCGATCAGATGGCCCATCGGCCCTTCCTCGATCTCGGCGGAATCGAAGGCCATGTGCAGCGGCGACACGCCTTCGCCCGGGCGGCCGTCGGTGGTGCGGATGCCGTTGATCGGCTGCGCCTCGCCCGCGATCCGGTCCCAGACGCCGAGCGCGCGCAGAAGGCGCACCGAGGCGGCCGCGAGCGAATAGGCCCGCCCGTCAAAGCCGCGGACCGTCCGCGGCCCGGCGGGTCGCGCGTCGATCACCGTCACGCGGAAACCGGCGCGGGCAAGGGCGAGGGCCAGCGTCGGGCCGGTCAGCCCGCCCCCGGCGATCAGGATGTCGGCATCATGGGTCATGCGCGGGAATATGCCCCGCGGGGCGGGATTGTCCATCTGCGCGCCGCTGGCTAGGGTTGCGGCAAATCGGGCGGGGGGTGGCGATGGGCAGGGAATGGCTGGCGATGTCGGCCTGCGATCTGGGGCGCGAGATCGGCGCGGGCCGCATCCATGCCGTCGAGTTGACCGAGGCGTTTCTCGACGCCATCGACCGCGCCCCCGAAGCGCATCGCATCTTCGCCCGCACCACCCCGCTGCGCGCCCGGGCCGAGGCGGCCGCGGCGCATGACCGGGCCAAGGCCGGGCTGCGGCGCGGCCCGCTCGACGGGGTGCCGGTAAGCTGGAAAGACCTGTTCGATACCGCCGGCATCGCGACCGAGGCGGGATCGGCCCTGCTCAAGGGCCGCGTGCCGGCGCGCGATGCGGCCGTGCTGGCCGAGGCGACGCGGGCGGGGACCGTCTGCCTCGGCAAGACGCACATGAGCGAGCTGGCCTTTTCCGGCCTCGGCCTCAACCCGGTGACGGCCACGGCGCCCTGCATCAACGATCCCGCGGCGGTGCCGGGGGGGTCCACCTCGGGCGGGGCCGCCTCGGTCGCCTTCGGGCTGTCGCCGCTCGCGGTCGGGTCCGACACCGGCGGGTCCTGCCGCATCCCGGCGGCATGGAACGACCTCGTGGGGTTCAAGCCCACCTTTGGCGCGCTGCCGCTGACCGGTGTCGTGCCGCTGGCGAGCCGGTTCGACACCATCGGCCCCCTCGCGCGCCGGGTCGAGGATTGCGCCGAACTCGTCGCCGCCATGACCGCAACCCGTGCGCCCGACCTTGCCGG
This sequence comes from Gemmobacter sp., assembly GCA_046292445.1. Taxonomy (GTDB): domain Bacteria; phylum Pseudomonadota; class Alphaproteobacteria; order Rhodobacterales; family Rhodobacteraceae; genus CALIZF01. The sequence continues at coordinate 2,694 of JBKBQT010000046.1, read as the reverse complement.
CGCCACGCTGGCGGGGGCGCGGCTCGGCGTGCTGGACACGCTCGCCTTCGAGGCGATCCGCGACCGGCCCGCCCGCGGCTTCGACGCCGCCGCGGCGCGGCTCGGCCGGGCCGGGGCGCATGTCACGCGGATCGCCGTGCCGGCGGTGGCCGAGGCGATGGACCTGGCCGGCACGCTGGTGACCGCCGAGGCCTGGGCGATCTGGGCCGATGACATCGAGGCGCAGCCGGGCCTGATGTTCGCCCGCATCCGCGAGCGGTTCGAGACCGGCGCCTCGGTCACCGCGCGGGCCTATGTCGGCGCGTGGCGGCGGCTCGAGGTGCTGCGCGCGGACTGGATGGCGGCGACCGCCGGCCTCGATGCCGTCATCCTGCCCACCGCGCCGATCCTGCCGCCCGATGCCGCGCGGCTGATGACCGACAGCGCCTATTACACGACCGAGAACCTGCTTGCCTTGCGCAACACGCGGATCGCCAACCTGATGGGCCTCTGCGCGATCACCCTGCCGACGCCCGAGCCGTCCTGCGGCCTGACGTTCATGGCCGCGCCGGGGCGCGACGGGCATCTGTTGCGCCTTGCGGCGGCGGCCGAGGCGGCGCTGGCCTGACCCCGCAGCCGCCTGACGCAAAAGCCACAATCCGCCCCGCTCGCCCCGCCCGCGCGGCGCTGCGCGCTGGACCGCCCGCCCGGCGGGCGCTATCGTGATCGCAACGCGGGGCGCGAGACCCCGGGACCGAGGCAGACATGGCATTCAACGAGCGGTTCGCGAACCTGCCCGCTTACGCATTTCCGCGCCTTCGGGCGCTGCTGGACGGCCATGCGCCCGGCGGCGAAGCCATCGCCATGACCATCGGCGAGCCGAAACACCCCGCACCGGATTGGCTGGGCGCGGCGCTGGCGGCCGAGACGGCGGGCTTTTCCGTTTATCCGCCGAACGAGGGCGCGCCCGAACTCCTCGCCGCCATCGCCGACTGGATCGCCCGGCGCGACGGCGCGGCCGTGGCGCCCGAGCGGATCATGGCGGCCAACGGCACGCGCGAGGCATTGTTCAACGCCTGCATCGCGCTCTGCCCCGAGACCAAGCGGGGGCGCCGGCCCATCGTCGCCATGCCCAACCCGTTCTATCCGGTCTATGGCGTGGCCGCGCTCGCCTGCGGGGCCGAGCCGCTTTACCTGCCGGCCACGCGCGAAACCGGGTTCCTGCCCGACTGGCGCGCCCTGCCGCCCGAGACGCTGGACCGCATCGCCATCGCCTATGTCTGCTCGCCCGCCAACCCGCAGGGCGCCATCGCCGGCGCCGACTACCTCGCGGATCTGCTGGCGCTTGCCGAGCGGCACGATTTCGTCGTGCTGGCCGACGAATGCTATTCCGAGATCTGGCGCGACGCCCCGCCGCCCGGCCTGTTGCGCATCGCGGCCGGGACGGGCGCCGACCCGGAACGGGCGGTGGTGTTCAACTCGCTCTCCAAGCGCTCGAACGTGCCCGGGCTGCGGTCGGGGTTCGTCGCGGCGGGGCCGGCGGGCATGGCGCGGATCCGGCAGCTGCGGTCCTATGCCGGCGCGCCGGTGCCGCTGCCGCTGCAACGGGTGTCGGCGCGGCTGTGGTCGGACGAGGCGCATGTGGCCGCCTCGCTGGCGCTCTACCATGCGAAATTCGACGCGGCCGACCGGATCATGGCCGGCATGCCCGGCTATGGCGCGCCCGAGGGCGGGTTCTTCCTGTGGCTGGCCGTGCCGGGCGGCGACGGCGAGGCAGCGGCGCTGCGGCTCTGGCGCGAGACGGGGGTGCGGGTGTTGCCGGGCGCCTATCTCGCGCGCGGCGAGGGGGTGGACAACCCCGGCACAGGCTACATCCGCGTCGCGCTGGTCGCGCCGCCGGACGAGATGCGCATCGGGCTGACCCGGCTGCGCGACTGTCTTTTCGGGTGAGGTAAGGCATGGCAACCTATCAGACGCGGCGGCGCGAACCCCTGATCGATCGCGGCATGCAGGCCAGCCTCGAACGGCGGGGGCGCGAGCTTCTGGGCCTCGTGCTGATCGGGCTCGCGGCGGCCGCAGCGCTGATGCTGGGCAGCTATGCGCCGAACGATCCGGGCTGGATGGTGGAAACCGACGCGCCGGTGGCCAATGCGCTCGGGCGCGGCGGGGCGGCCGTCGCCTCGACCCTCGTCATCATCGGCGGGCACGGCGCCTGGGGGCTGCCGGTGCTGCTGTCGGGCTGGGGCCTGCGCTTCGTGCTGCACATCGGCGAGGATCGCGCGCTGTCGCGGGTGATCTTCGCACTGATCGCGCTTGCCATGGGGTCGGTCTTCGCCGCCACGCATCCGCCGGGCGCGGGCTGGCCGCATGCCTTCGGTCTCGGCGGCCTCTTCGGCGATACGGTGCTCGGCGCGCTGCTCGGCGTGGCGCCAGTCGAGGCGGGGGCCTGGCTTCGGGTGATGCTGTTCGTGACGGCGGGGGGGATGATCGCGATCTGGGCCTTCGTGCTGGGGTTCGATGCGACAGAACTCCGCGCGATCGGGCGGTTCCTGCTGTTCGGGATCATCATCGCCTATGCCGGGGTTGTCGGCGCGATCCGGCTTGCGGGCGTTGCGGCGCTGCACGCCGCGGCGGCGGCGCTGCGCGGCCTGCGGGCCCTCGGCCAGGCCGGCGCCACCCGGATCGCGGCGCAGGTCGCCGCGCGACGCGACGCGC
>JBKBQT010000045.1:0-16646 GCA_046292445.1 Gemmobacter sp. | reverse complement strand
GCCACGCCCTTCGACGCCGTCACCTGTCCGGTCTTCCAGGTTGCGCTGTCCACCGCGCGCCGGCGCGACTGGCTGACGGCCGCGCGCGGCCTGTCGCCCGCGGACCTGGCGATGCATGTGGCCCTGCCCGAGGTGGACGGGCGGCTCTTCGCCGGCGTGGTCAGCTTCAAGTCGCCGGGGCGGCGCGACCCCGATCTGCAGTTCGCGCGCTTTGCCCACCGCGCCGATCCGGGCCGCATCGGCGCGGTGGTGGCGCGCGTCGCCGCCTGGGTGCGGCTGGCCGAGACACCGGCCGCCGCCCGGCGGCTTGCCGTCGTCCTGTCCACCTATCCCGGCCGGCCGCATCAGCTCGCCCATGCCGTCGGGCTCGATGCGATCGCCTCGACCGGGGCGCTGCTGGCCGATCTTGCCGCCGCGGGCTATGCCACGGGCCCCGGCGTGCCCCTGCCCGCGGCCCTGGCGACCGAAACGCTCGCCTGGCCGCTTGCGGCCTATCGCGCCGCGCTCGCGCGCCTGCCCGAATCGCTCCGGGCGGCGCTGCAAGCGGCCTGGGGCGCGCCCGAGGACGACCCGCTCTGCCGCGACGGTGCCTTCCGCTTCCCGGCCACCCGGCGCGGGGCGGTGCTGGTCGCGCTGCAACCCGAGCGCGGCCGGCAGGCGGGGCGCGAGGGCGACTATCACGATCTGACGCGCACGCCCTGCCACGGCTATGTGGCCTTCTATCTCTGGCTGCAGGCGCAGGGGGTGCAGGCGGTCGTCCACATGGGCGCGCATGGCACGCTCGAATGGCTGCCGGGCAAGGCGGTGGCGCTCTCCGACGCCTGCTGGCCCGAGGCGCTGGCGGGCGCCCTGCCGGTGATCTATCCCTTCATCGTCAGCGACCCCGGCGAGGCCGCGCAGGCCAAGCGCCGGATCGGCGCCGTCACGCTCGGCCACCTGCCGCCGCCCCTCGTCGAGGCGGCCCTGCCCGAGGCGCTTGCCGAGTTCGAACGGCTGCTCGACGCGTGGTCCACCGCCGACGGGCTCGATCCCGCGCGACGCGGCCGGCTGGTGGGGGCAATCCGCGATCAGGCGCAGGCGGCGGGGCTTTACGACGAACTGGGCCTGGCGCCGGACGCGCCGATGGCCGAGGTCATCCCGCGCATAGACCGCTTCGTCTGCGATCTCAAGGAAAGCCGCTTCGGCGACGGGCTGCACGTCTACGGCACGGCCCCTGGCGAGGCCAAGGGGCTGCGCGCCGCGCTGGCGGGGCGGCGGGTGGCCCCCGGCCCGGCCGGGTCGCCCTGGCGCGGTCGGCGCGACGTGCTGCCCACGGGGCGCAACCTTTTCGCGGTCGATCCCCGCGCCGTGCCCTCGCCCGAGGCGCATGCCCAGGGTGTGCGTCTGGCCGACGAGCTTCTGCGCCGTCATCTGCAGGATCACGGCGATTGGCCGCGCGGGCTTGTCGTTGATCTCTGGGGTTCGGCCACGATGCGCACGGCAGGCGAGGAATTCGCCATGGCGCTGCACCTTGCCGGTCTGGCCCCGCGCTGGGACGCGGGCAGCGCCCGGGTCTCGGGGTTCGAGGTGATCCCGCTTGCGCAGCTCGGCCGGCCGCGGATCGATGTGACGCTGCGCGTCTCGGGCCTCTTCCGCGACCTGTTCCCCGGCCTTGCGCAGCTGTTCGAGGCGGGGGCGGCGGCGCTGGCCGCCCGCGACGAGGCCCCCGAGGACAACCCCTATCGCGCCCGCGGCCCGCGCGTCTTCGGGCCCGAGCCGGGGCAGTATGGCCTCGGGATGGGCGCAGCGGCCGAGACCTTCGGCCCCGAGGCGCGGGCGGCGGCGGGCGAGGCGTGGCTTGCAGCCTCGAGCTGGGCGATTCGGGCGGATGGCGAGGCATGGCCCGACCGCGCCGCGCTCGAGGCGCGGGTGGCGGCGGCCGAGGCCTTCGTCCACGTCCAGGACCTGCCCGAGACCGATCTTCTGCTGGCCGCCGACTATGCCGCGCACGAGGCGGGCTTTGCCGCCGCGCGCGCTCGGCTGGGCCGCGATGCGCCCGCGCTCTATCACCTCGACGCCACGCGCCCCGAGGCCCCGCGCGCCCGCACCCTGACCGAAGAGATCGCCCGCGTCGTCCGCGCCCGCGCCGCCAACCCCGCTTGGGCCAGCGGCATGATGCGCCACGGCTTTCGCGGCGCGGCCGAGATCGCGGCGACGCTCGAGCACCTGGCGGCCTTCGCGCATCTGGCCCGGGCCGTGCCGCCGCATCTGTTCGACCTTTACCACGCGGCGACGCTGGGGCGCGACGACCTGCGCGATTTCCTTGCGCGCGAGAACCCGGCCGCGCTGGCCGCGATGGAGGCGCTCTTCCGCCGCCTGCACGAGGCCGGGCTCTGGGCCACGCGGCGCAACTCGATTGCCGCGGCACTGGAGGCCGGCGCATGAGCGCGCCGCGCGTGCAGGGCTGGTGCCCGGGTGCCTTGCGGCCGATGGCGGCGGGCGACGGGCTCGTGGTGCGCATCCGTCCGCCTTTCGCCCGCCTGACGACCGCGCAAGCGCAGGGGCTTGCCGAACTGGCGCGCCGCTTCGGCAGCGGCATCCTGCAGCTGACCACGCGCGCCAACCTGCAGCTGCGCGGCGTGGCGGCGGCCGATCTGCCCGCGCTGCAGGCGGGGCTGGCGGCGCTCGGCCTGCTCGATCCGCGTCTGACGCACGCGGCCGAGGCGCGGCTGAACATCCTGATCGCGCCGACCGCGGTGGCGGATGCGCTCTGGAAGGAGCTGCACGCGGCGCTGGCGGCGCCGGATGCGCCGGCGCTGCCCGCGAAATTCGGCCTCGCACTCGATCTTGCGCCCGGCGGGCGGCAGTTGGCCGAGGCGAGCGCCGACATCCGGTTGGAGCGATCCCCCGGGGCGGTAATACTGCGGGCCGACGGGGCTGCGACCGGGCGGGCGGTCGATGCGGCCGGGGCGGCGGCGGCGGCCATGGCGCTGGCGCGCTGGTTCGTGGCCTCGGGCGGGGCGGGGCCGGACGGGCGCGGGCGGATGCGCGACCACCTCGCGCGCGGGGCGGTGCTGCCCGCCGCGCTGGCCGGCGATGTGCCCCCCGATCCGCCGCGCCGCGACCCGGTGCCGACGGTCGCCTTCGACTTTGGACTGATCTCGGCCGAGGCTCTGCGCGCGCTGGCCGAGCGCGCGCCCGCTGGCCTGCGGCTGACGCCCTGGCGCGCCTTCCACCTGCCCGGCGTCGCCGACCCTTCCGCGCTGGCGGCCATCCCCGGGGCGATTCCTTCCGCGATCCTCGCCCCCGACGATCCGCGCCGCCGCCGCTTCGCCTGCACCGGCGCGCCCGGCTGCCCGCAGGCGCAGGGTGCGACGCGGGCGCTGGCGCAGCGTCTGGTCCTGCTGCCGCCGCCGGGGCGCGTGCTGCACATCGCGGGCTGCGCCAAGGGCTGCGCCCTGCCGCGTCCGGCCGATCTGACGCTGACCTTCACGCAGGACGGCCTGCGCGTGATCCGCAACGGCACCGCCGCGGGCGACGGGCCGCTTGCACGCGACGACGCCGCGATCCTGCGCATGATCCCGGAGTTGACCCATGCCGCACCGCTATGAGACCGATGCCGCAGCGATCTACCGCCAGAGCTTTGCCATCATCCGCGCCGAGGCGGATCTGGCGCGCTTCACCCCCGAGGAAGAGGTTGTCGCCGTGCGGATGATCCATGCCGCGGGCATGGTCGGGCTTGCGCGCGCCATCCGCTTCACCCCCGGCATGGCAGAGGCGGCACGGGCGGCGCTGGCGGCCGGCGCGCCGATCCTCTGCGATGCGCGGATGGTGAGCGAGGGCATCACCCGCGCGCGCCTGCCCGCCGGCAATGCGGTGATCTGCACCCTGCAGTCCCCCGAGGTGCCCGCGCTTGCCGCCCGCCTCGGCACGACCCGATCCGCCGCCGCGCTCGAACTCTGGCGGTCGCATCTTGCCGGCGCGGTGGTGGCGATCGGCAACGCGCCGACGGCGCTGTTTCACCTTCTGAACATGCTCGAGGATCCGGCCTGCCCGCGCCCGGCGGCGATCATCGGCTGTCCGGTGGGCTTTGTCGGGGCGGCCGAGAGCAAGGCGGCGCTGATCGCGGCCGCGCCTGCGCCGGCGCTGGTGGTCGAGGGGCGGCTGGGCGGGTCGGCGGTGACGGTCGCGGCCGTCAACGCGCTGGCGGGGCCGCGCGAATGACGGCGGGGCGGATCATCTGCGCGGGCCTCGGGCCGGGCGACCCCGAGCTCATGTCGGTGCGCGCCGACCGGGCGATCCGCGCGGCGCGGCAGGTCGCCTATTTCCGCAAGGCGGGCCGGCCCGGCCAGGCGCGGCGGATCGTCGAGGGGATGCTGGCGCCCGACGTCGCAGAATACCCCATGGAATACCCCGTTACCACCGAACTGCCCTTCGGCAGCGCGGACTACATCGCCCGGCTTACGGCCTTCTACGATCACTGGGCGGAGCGCCTGCTGGCCCTCACGGCCGGCGGCGATGTGGTGGTGCTGTGCGAGGGCGACCCGTTCTTCTACGGCTCCTTCATGCATCTTCACATCCGCCTGCAGGGACGCGTGCCCGTCGAGGTGATCGCGGGCATCCCGGGCATGGTCGGCTGCTGGGGGGCCGTGGGCCGGCCGATGACCTGGGGGGACGATGTCCTCACGGTGCTCATGGGCACCATGGACGAGGATGCGCTTGTCGCCCACATGACCCGGGCCGATGCGCTTGTGGTGATGAAGACCGGGCGCAACCTGCCCAAGGTGCGCCGCGCGCTCGCCCGGGCCGGGCGGCTGGGTGCGGCTTGGCTGGTCGAGCGCGGCACGATGCCCGGCGAGCGCATCGCCCCGCTCGCCGTGGTGGACGATGCCGACTGCCCCTATTTTGCGCTTGTCCTCGTGCACGGGCAGGGCCGGCGGCCGGAGGCGGCGGAATGACCGGGCGGCTGACCATCGCGGGCCTCGGCCCGGGGGACGCTGCGCAGATCACCCCCGAAGTGTCGGCGGCGCTGGCCGCCGCCGGCGACATCCTCGGCTACGGCCCCTATCTCGGGCGGCTCACCCCGCGGCCGGGGCAGAGGCTGCATGCCTCGGACAACCGCGAGGAATTGACCCGCGCGCGCGCAGCCCTCGCGCTGGCGGCCGAGGGGCGCGAGGTCGCCATCGTATCGTCCGGCGATCCGGGGGTGTTCGCCATGGCCGCGGCAGTCTTCGAGGCGCTTGAGGGCCGGCCCGATTGGCAGGCGCTCGACATCCGCGTGCTGCCGGGCATCACCGCGATGCTGGCCGCCGCCGCCCGCGCCGGCGCACCGCTCGGGCATGATTTCTGTGCGATCAACCTTTCGGACAACCTCAAGCCCTTCGCCCTGATCGCGCGGCGCATCCGCGCCGCACTCGCGGGCGATTTCGTCATGGCCTTCTACAACCCGCGGTCGCTGAGCCGCCCCGAGGGCCTTGCCCGCGCGCTTGCGATCCTGCGCGAGGGCGCCGAGCCGGGGCGGCCGGTGATCTTCGCCCGCGCCGTCGGCACCCCGGACGAACAGGTGGAAACCGTGCCCCTTGCCGAGGCCCGCGCGGACATGGCCGACATGCGCACGCTGGTGATCGTCGGGTCGAGTGCGACGCGGCATGTCGGGCGGTTCGTCTACACGCCGAGGGCGGCAGGATGACCGATCCAGGCCATCGCCTCGGCGACCGACCCGGCCCGGGCGACCGTCGGGGGCAGCGCAACGGCGGGCCGGTCGATCAGGATCACCGGCAGATCGAGCGCCCGCGCGGCGTCGAGCTTGGCGCGCGCGCCATCGCCGCCGGCGTCCTTGGCCACGAGATGGGTAATGCGATGCGTGCGCATCAGCGCCAGGTCGGCCGCCGCATCGAAGGGCCCGCGCGCGACGATCACCGTGCAGGCGGGCAGCGGCGGGGCCGGCGGCGGATCGACAAGGCGCAGCAGATAGTGGTGCTGCGGACGGGCGGCGAAGGCGGCCAGCCCCTGCCGGCCGATGGCAAGGAACACGCGCGCCGGCGCTTCGGGAAGGGCGGCGGCGGCGGCCGCAAGGTCGGGCACGCGCTGCCAGCGGTCGCCCGGCTGTGCCTGCCAGCCCGGCCGGTCGAAGCGCAGCAGGGGAACCCCGGCCTCGGCGCAGGCGTCGATGGCGTTCTGCCGCATCTGCGCGGCGAAGGGATGGGTTGCATCGATCACATGGCTGATCGCCTCGGCGCGCAGATGCGCAGCCAGCCCCGCCGCGCCCCCGAAGCCGCCGATGCGCGTGGGAAGCGGTTGCGCCGCCGGCGCGGCCGTGCGCCCGGCGAGCGAATAGGTCGCGTCGATCCCCGCCGCGGCCAGCGCCCGGGCAAGCCGTGCCCCCTCGGTCGTGCCGCCGAGAAGAAGGACGCGGGGCATGGCTGAGGTGGTGGCGGAAGTCATGGCGGCGCCCTGGCTCACGGTGATCGGCATCGGCGAGGATGGCCTTGCCGGCCTGCCGGAGGCAAGCCGCGCGCGGCTTGGGGCGGCCGAGGTCGTCTTCGGCGGGGCGCGGCACCTGGCGCTGGCAGGGGTCGGGGCGGGGCGCGCGCGCCGCTGGCCCGTGCCCTTCGACCCTGCCCCGGTCCTGGCGGTGCGCGGGCGGCGGGTGGCAGTGCTCGCCTCGGGCGATCCCTTCTGGCACGGGGCGGGCGGCAGCCTTGCCGCGCTGCTCGACCCCGGCGAGTGGATCAGCCTGCCCGCGCCTTCGACCTTCGCACTGGCGGCCAACCGCCTGGGCTGGCGGCTTGAGGAGACGCTGTGCCTCGGCCTGCACGCCCAGCCTTTCGCCCGCGCCCGCCCGCACCTGACGCGCGGGGCGCGGCTGATCTGCCTCATGCGCGACGGGGCGGCGGTGGCGGACTTCGCCGCCTATCTCGGCGGCCTTGGTTTCGGCGCCAGCCCCGTCGCCGTGCTCGAGCGCCTCGGCGGGCCGGCCGAGCGGATCCGCCACGCTCGCGCCGATGCGCTGCCTGCGGACATCACCGCCCCGGTGGCGGTGGCGCTCGAGGTTGCCGGCGCGCCGGGCCTGCCGCGCGGCTTCGGGCTTGACGACGATCTTTTCGCCCATGACGGCCAGATCACCCGCGCCGCGATCCGGGCAGTGACGCTTTGCGCGCTCGCCCCGCGTCCCGGCGCGCTGCTGTGGGACATCGGCGCGGGCTCGGGCTCGGTCTCGGTCGAGTGGTGCCTTGCCGGCGGGCGGGCGCTGGCTGTCGAGCCGCGCCCCGACCGGCTGGCGCATGTCCGCCGCAACGCCGAGGCCTTCGGCGTCGATCATCGGCTGACCGCCATCGCGGGGCGCGCGCCGGAGGCCATCGCGGCCCTGCCTGCGCCGGCGGCGGTGTTCCTCGGCGGCGGCGCGAGCGAGGCGGTGCTGGCCGCCGTCTGGGACGCGCTGCCCACGGGCGGGCGTCTGGTGGCCAACGCGGTGACGCTCGAGACCGAGGCGCTGCTGTCGCGCTGGCAGGGCGCCCGGGGCGGGCGGCTTCTGCGGCTCGATCTGGCCGAGGCGGCGCCGCTCGGGCGACTGACCGGCTGGGTGCCGCAGCGGCCGGTGGTGCAGTGGAGCGTGACGCGATGAAGGTGGCAGGCTTCGGTTTCCGCGCGGCGGCGACGCCCCGGGCGCTGTTGGCCGCACTTGCGGCTGCCGGGGGGGCGGAGGGCGTGCTGGCGCTGGCCACCGCCGCCGACAGGGCCGCCCACCCGGCCTTTGCCGGGCTTGCCGCGCAGCTCGGCCTGCCCGCGCGCGCCGTCCCGCTCGCCGCCTTGCTCGCCGCCCACGCCACGCCTTCGGCGCGGGTTCCGGCCCGCTACGGCGGGCAGAGCCTTGCCGAGGCCGCCGCCCTTGCCGCGGCCGGTCCGGGTGCGCGGCTGGTCGCGGGGCGTCAGGTCTCGCCCTGCGGGCTGGCGACCTGCGCCATCGCCGAAGGAGACCCGCGATGACCGTGCATTTCATTGGCGCCGGGCCCGGCGCGCCCGACCTTCTTACCCTGCGCGGTCGCGACCTGATCGCGGCCTGCCCCGTCTGCCTCTTTGCCGGCTCGCTCGTGCCCGAAGGCGTGCTGGCCCATTGCCCGCCGGGCGCGCGGATCGTGAATACCGCGCCGCTCGACCTCGAGCAGATCATTGCCGAGATTGCGGCCGCCCATGCCGCGGGGCTTGACGTCGCACGGCTGCACTCGGGCGATCTCTCGATCTGGTCGGCCATGGGCGAGCAGCTGCGCCGCCTGCGCGCCCTCGGCATACCCTGCACCGTCACGCCCGGCGTGCCCGCCTTCGCCGCCGCCGCGGCAAGCCTCGGCGCCGAACTGACGCTGCCGGGGCTGGCGCAATCGGTGGTGCTGACGCGCACGCCGGGCCGCGCCTCGGCGATGCCCGAGGGCGAGCGGCTTGCCGCCTTCGCCGCCACCGGCGCGGTGCTTGCAATTCACCTGTCGGTGCATGTGCTCGACCGGGTGGTGGCCGAGCTTCTGCCCCATTACGGCCCCGATTGCCCGGTGGCGGTGGTCTGGCGCGCGAGCTGGCCGGACGAACGGGTGGTGCGCGCCACGCTCGCCACGCTCGAGCCGGCGCTCGGGGCCGAGATGGAGCGCACGGCCCTCATCCTTGTCGGGCGCACGCTCGGGGCCGAGGACTTCGCCGCCTCGCGCCTCTACGCCGCCGACTACGACCGCCGCTTCCGCCCCGGCGCGGCGGCGCGGGGCGCGCCGGACCGCCGATGACCGCGCCCCTGCCCCCCGGCCTGATGCTGGCCGCCCCGGCCTCGGGCACGGGCAAGACCACGCTGATGCTGGGGCTTGCGCGTGCGTTCGTGGATCGCGGGCTGGTCGTCCAGGGCTTCAAGTCCGGCCCCGACTACATCGACCCGGGCTTTCACCGCGCAGCGACGGGACGGGCGTCGTTCAACCTCGACAGCTGGGCGATGCCGCAGGGCCTGATCGCGCGCATCGCCGAGGCCGCCGCGGGCGCCGATCTCGTGCTGGCCGAGGGCTCGATGGGCCTGTTCGACGGCGTGGCGCAGCCGGGCGCATGGGGCACGGGGGCAAGCGCCGAGGTGGCGCAGGCGATGGGCTGGCCGGTGGTGCTGGTGCTCGACCCGGCGGGGCAGGCGCAGACCGCGGCGGCGGTGGCGCAGGGGCTTGCCCGCTTCCGCCCCGGGCTGGAGGTGGCGGGGGTGATCCTGAACCGCACGGCCTCGCCCCGGCATGAGGCGCTCGTGCGCGCAGGCATGGAGGCAGCGGGCCTGCGGCTGTTCGGTGCCTTGCCGCGGACGGCCGGTCTGACCATGCCCGAACGCCACCTCGGCCTCGTGCAGGCCGAGGAACAGGGCGCGCTCGCCGCACGGGTCGCCGAGGCCGCGGCGCTGGTCGCCGCCCATGTGGATTGCGAGGGGCTGATCGCGGCGGCGCGGTCCGGCCCGGCGCCAGCCCGCGACGCGCGCCCCCTGCCGCCTGCGCCCGGGCAACGCATCGCGCTAGCGCGCGATGCGGCGTTCTCCTTCATCTATCCGCATCTTGTGGCCGGATGGCGCGCGGCGGGCGCAGAGATCCTGCCCTTTTCGCCCCTCGCCGACGAGGCGCCCGACGACAGCGCCGATGTCTGCTGGCTGCCGGGCGGCTATCCCGAGCTTCATGCCGGGCGGCTTGCGGCGGCGGCGCGGTTTCGCGCGGGGCTCTGCCGCTTTGCCCAAACGCGGCCCGTGCACGGCGAATGCGGCGGCTACATGGCGCTTGGCGCGGGGCTCGAGGATGCGGCCGGCACCCGCCACGCGATGGCGGGGCTTCTCGGGCTCGAGACATCCTTTGCCCGGCGGCGGATGCATCTGGGCTACCGGCTGGCAACCCTGCGGGCAGCGATGCCGGGATGGCCGGCGGGCGCGCGGCTGCGCGGGCACGAGTTCCACTATGCCACGATCCTTGCCCAGCCCGATCCGCCGCTGGCCGAGGTGGTGGATGCCACCGGCACCGCCGTGCCCGAGACCGGATCGCGCCGCGGCCGCGTCACCGGCAGCTTCTTCCACCTGATCGCGGCAGCGGCATGAGCGGGTTCGTCTCCTTCGTCTCGGCCGGCCCGGGCGACCCCGAGCTTCTGACGCTGAAGGCGGTGGCGCGGCTGCGTGCCGCCCAGGCGGTGCTGTACGACGACCTCTGCGCGGGGCCGATCCTCGATCACTGCGCGCCGACGGCGGATCTCGTCAGCGTGGGCAAGCGCGCGGGCCGCGCCTCGCCGCGGCAGGACCATGTAAGCCGGCTTCTGTCGGACTATGCCCGGACGGGCGCGCGGGTGGTGCGTCTGAAGTCGGGCGATGCCGGCCTCTTCGGGCGTCTCGAAGAAGAGATCGAGGCGCTGCGCGCCGCCGGCATCGGCTACGAGATCATCCCCGGCGTCTCGTCGGCGCTCGCGGCGGCGGCAGCGGCCGGCATCCCGCTGACGCGCCGGGCGCAGGCGCGGCGGGTGCAGTTCGTCACCGGCGCCGATCTCTCGGGCGGCCTGCCTGCGGACCTCGACACCGCCGCGCTCGCCGATCCGGGGGCGACAACCGCGGTGTTCATGGGCCGGCGCAGCTTTGCTGCGCTCGCCGACCGGCTGATGGCGGCGGGGCTGTCGCCCGACACCCCCGCCCTTCTGGCCGAGGCAGTGGGCCATGCGGACGAGCGGCTGACGCGCGGCACCCTGGCGGGGCTTGCCCGTCGCCTCGCCGCCGATCCGGGCGTGCAGCCGGCCGTCATTCTCTACGGGCCGCTTGCCCCGGCCCCGCCCCCCGTCCCGCAAGGGAATACCCCCGCCGCCGGTTCCGACGGCGCAAGCTGCAAGGAGTGACCTCATGCATATCGAACCCGGCGTCGTGCAGGGCGCCAAGATTTTCCTGTCCTACGCCACCGCCGCCGGCGCGGGCGCCTATGCGCTGAAGCTTGCGGGCGACACCCTGCGCGAGACGGGCGCGGGCGCGACCGCGCTGCGCGTCGCCGCAACCACGGCGCTGACCTTCTGCTTCTTCGAGGTGCTGCCGCATTACCCTGTCGGCGTGTCGGAGGTGCACCTGATCCTGGGCAGCACGCTTCTGCTGCTGTTCGGGGCTGGGCCTGCGGCGATCGGGCTGGCGCTTGGACTGCTCGTCCAGGGGCTGTTCTTCGCCCCCGGCGACCTGCCGCAATACGGGATGAACGTGACGACGCTTTTGGCCTCGCTGATCGCGGTGCATTTTCTCGCCAAGCGGATCGTCGCGCCGCACACGCCGTATGTGGACCTGAAATACCGTCAGGTTCTGGCGCTGTCCTTCGCCTTCCAGGGCAGCGTCGTGGCCTGGGTCGGGTTCTGGGCGCTCTACGGGCAGGGGGCGGATGCGGAAAACCTCGCGGCGATCGGCGCCTTCGGCGGCGCCTATATCCTCGTCGTGCTGCTCGAGCCGCTGATCGACCTTGGCGTTCTTGCCGCAGCCAAGGCGCTGCGTGGCCTGACCAGCAGCCCGCTTTTCGCGCATCGGCTGCACAATCCGGCCGCCTGAGGCGCTGCGGGGGGGGGGGCCCCCCGGGGGGGGGGGCCGCGCCGCCCGTGCACGCATGATCCACCTCGACCTCATCGGCATCGGCACCGGCAACCCCGACCATCTGACCCGTGCGGCCGTGCGGGCGCTGAACGCGGCCGACCTGATCCTCGTGCCGGTCAAGGGCGGCGAGCGGGCAGAGCTTGCGCATATCCGGCGCGCCATCCTGGCCGCGGCGCTTGCAGCCCCGGTGCCGACCGCCGCCTTTGCCATGCCCGAGCGTGCATCGGACGGCGACTATGCCCGCGCGGTCGACGACTGGCACGCGGCCATCGCCGCCCGCTGGGCCGAGACCATCGCGCGCCATCGGCCGCAGGGCGGGCGCGTGGCGCTGATGGTCTGGGGCGACCCGTCGCTTTACGACAGCAGCCTGCGCATCGCCGCGCGGCTCGGGGCGGGGGGGCTGGCGGTCAGGGTCTCGGTCGTGCCGGGCATCACGAGCCTGCAGCTGCTGACCGCCGCCCATGCCATCCCGCTCAATCCTTTGTCGGGGTCGGTCGTCATCACCACGGGGCGGCTTCTTCGCGCCCACGGCTGGCCGCCGGGGACTGCCCGCGTGGCGGTGATGCTCGATGCCGGCGGGGCCTTCAGCGTGCTCGACCCGGCGGGGGTGCATATCTGGTGGGGGGCCTGCCTCGGCCTGCCGCAGGAGGCCCTGATCGCCGGGCCGCTGGCCGAGGCCGGCCCGCGGATCCTCGCCGAACGCGCCCGGCTGCGCGCCGAACAGGGCTGGGTCATGGACATCTACCTTCTGGAGCGTCGCGCCGATGCCTGACACTGCCCTGCGCGCCCTGCTGCCGGCCTACGGCCTGCCAAAGGACGCGCCGCTGCGCCTCATGCACCGGTCGGAGAACGACACATGGCTCGCCGGCGACGGTGCCGGAGCGCTGGTGCTGCGGCAGCATCGCGCGGGCTATCACAGCAAGGCCGAGATCGCCGCCGAACTGGCCTGGCTTGCCGCGCTGCAGGGCCTGCCCGGCCTGCGCTGCCCCCGCCCCGTGCCTGCCGGCGACGGCCGGCTGATCCTGACCGCCGGGGGGCGCTTCGTCTGCGCCTTCGCCTTCGTTCCCGGGCGCGAGCCGCAGCCAGAGGACGATCTTGCGCCGTGGTTCGAGGACATCGGCGCTATCAGCGCGCGTCTGCACAGGCACGCGCGCAGCTGGCCGCGCCCGCCCGGGTTCATCCGCAAGCGATGGGACGTCGCGACGATCCTCGGCCCGCGGCCGCACTGGGGCGACTGGCGCGCCGCCCCCGACCTCGGCCCGGCAGGGATCGCGCTGTTGCAGCGGCTGTCGGATGACCTCGCGGCGCGCCTTGGCGCCTACGGCACCGGGCCCGGGCGCTTCGGGCTGATCCACGCCGACCTGCGGCTAGCGAACCTTCTGATCGACGATCGGGGCCTCTGGGCGATCGACTTCGACGACTGCGGCTTCGGCTGGAGGATGTATGACTTCGCGGCGTCCGTGTCCTTCATCGAGCATGACCCGCGCCTGCCCGAGCTTGCCGCGCGATGGTGCGCGGGCTATGAGCGGACGGGGCTGCGGCTGTCGCCCGAGGATCGGGCGATCCTGCCGGTCCTGGTGATGCTGCGCCGCCTGTTACTGACCGCCTGGGCCGCAAGCCGGGCC
Source organism: Gemmobacter sp. (assembly GCA_046292445.1). Lineage (GTDB taxonomy): Bacteria > Pseudomonadota > Alphaproteobacteria > Rhodobacterales > Rhodobacteraceae > CALIZF01. The sequence goes on along the minus strand of JBKBQT010000045.1, from coordinate 3,452 downwards.
GACAGCGACACGGTGCGCGAGATCGGCCTTGCGGCCTATGTGCGGGGCACGCTCGAGCTCGCCGAGCGCCACCTGACCGGCGGCCTCGCCCGGGGATGGAGATGATCGGGCTTGCCGCCCTTGCGATGCTGCTCGAGCTTGCCGTCGGCTATCCGCCCGCGCTTTACGCGCGGATCGGCCATCCGGTGACCTGGATCGGCGCGCTGATCGACCGGCTCGACCGCCGCTGGAACCGCCCCGACCGCAGCGCGGCGGCGCGCCGGCGGGCCGGGGCGGGGGTGGCGGCGATCCTCCTCGCCATCTCGGCGGCGGCGGGGCTTGCGCTGACACTGATCGCGGACCGGGGCGGTTGGCCCGGGCTCGCGGTCGTTGCCGTGCTTGTCTCGAGCCTGATCGCGCAGCGCAGCCTGCATGCGCATGTCGCCGATGTCGCCCGCGCGCTCGAGACCGGGGGGCTCGCGGCCGGGCGGCTGGCGGTGGCGCAGATCGTCGGACGCGATCCCGACCGGCTGGACGAGGCCGGGGTGGCGCGCGCGGCCATCGAAAGCCTGGCCGAGAACTTCTCGGACGGGATCGTGGCGCCGGTGCTGTGGCTGGCGCTGCTCGGGCCCGCGGGGGCCATCGGCTACAAGGCGATCAACACCGCCGACAGCATGATCGGCCACCGCACGCCGCGACACGCCGATTTCGGCCGGGCAGCGGCGCGGCTCGACGATCTCGTGAACCTGCCGGCCTCGCGCCTGTCCGCGGCGCTGGTCGTGCTCGCCGCGGCGGTGATGCCCGGCGCCTCGCCCGCAGGCGCGCTGCGCGCCGTCGTCCGGGATGCCCGGCACCACCGGTCGCCCAATGCCGGCTGGCCCGAGGCGGCGATGGCCGGCGCGCTCGGGCTCGGCCTGGCCGGCCCGCGCGCCTATGGCGGGGTGATGACGACCGACCGGGTGATGAACGACGGCGGCCGGCGCGCGCTGACCGCCGCCGACATCCGCAGCGCACTCGCGCTCTACCGCGTCGCCGACGCGCTTCTGCTGTGCGGACTGTGCGGTCTGGCCCTCGCTGCGGGCTGAGCGGGTGCGGGCCCCGGGGCACAAGCGAGCCGTGCCCCCGCCTGTTCGGGCCACCGCTGCCATCCTCGGGGCGCAGGCAGAGCCGCGACGAACCGACGCGATCGGCGGCCGACAGGCAGGCATTCCGACCCTGCCGGTCCCTCTGCATCGGCCGCAAGCGCAGGTGGGGGCCGAAGCCCTCGCTGGGCCTGCGCACCGCGAGGCTCCGTGCCACCCCGGCGGAACCGGGCCGGATCGTCGTTGCGCCAACGGCTTGCCGGACCGTTGTCACCGGCCCGCGCCGCCGGCCGTTCGAGCGGCCGCACCCGTCGGCCGTGCTCGCGCTGTCACCAGCGTGCAGCCCCTGCTGCCGAGGATCGGCCGTCCGCCCGTCCAAGACGCCAGGCTGCGCGGCGGTTCGGCGATGGTCACCGGCGGCACGGAGGCCCCGGCGCCACCTTCTTCACCGTCGTATTCCGGCACAAAGGCCAGCAGCTTGTCCAATTCGCCGTCGGAGAACCCGACCAGCGACAGGTCGAAATCCTCGGCCAGCAACTCGTTCAGTTCGGCCGAGAGCAGCGCCTCGTCCCAGGTGCCGAGTTCGGTCAGCTTGTTGTCCGCGATCCGGTAGGCCCGCCGCTGCGCCTCGGTCAGGTGGCCCAGCACGATCACCGGCGCTTCGGTCAGTCCAAGCTGCGTTGCAGCCAGTACCCGGCCATGGCCGGCGATCAGCTCCCCGTCCTCGGCGACGACGCGTCGGTGCCCGAGGACATGGTCAACGCGCTCTATTACGTGCACGAAACCGCGTCCCATGAGGCGATGGACGAACTGCTCGACCGTGCCGCGGCTGCCGGAATCGAGATCGACAAGGATCACGAGGTCTCGGTGGCCGATGTCTCGGTCCAGATCTGGCTTGCGCAGCCCATGCTGCTGCAGCGCCAGCATGCCGAAACGGTGGCGTTTCAGCGTTCCAACTTCATGTATTTCGCCGGTTCCCGCCCGAAGAAAAAGGCCGCAGAGCTCCCGTCCATCACGGACTCCATTGCGAAGACCATGCAGGACCGGATGGACAACTGGTTCGAGGTGAAGCGACGCGGCCGAAACAGCCGGATATTCGCGTTTCCGAGAGGCGAGAAGATCTGGCTGCTCGTACGGCACGGCATGCCGATGCGCCGGGAAGGCAAGCACCAGGACGATGGTGAAAGCGGGATCGCGTTCTATCGGCCACAACAACATGACGTGCTGATCTACGACAGCGTGACCGACGAGATCGGCGTGAATGCTGGGACCAAGGGCGAGCGGGAACTTTACCTCAAGATCTTTGGCGAGGCGCTGTTCGGCAGCGAGGATTACTTCGATCGTTCCGAGCGTTACATGCTGGATCCGCTGCGCGAACTCGGGCCCAAATCGATGGCACATGGGGACATCGAGGGAATTTCCGGCGTGCGTTTCGTGGAGTTTGGCCGCCGCTGGCCGGGTAAGATCTCCGAGATGGGGATCCGCAAGTGCGAGGATCTTTTCAAATCATTCGACGAAAATTGGGAGAAACGACTTTCTGGCGGCTCGTTCACGCACGCGACGTTCAAGTTTGCGTTCAAGGACAGCAAGAAGGAGCGGTCCGTGACGATCAGGCCGGCGAACATCGCGAGGTATGAACGGGACTCCGATGAAGAAGTCATCGAAGCCTGGCTGAAGGCTCGCGGGTTCTGGGCGATTCCGGCAGGGGCGGATGATGATGCGGATTTCGAAGTTCTGGAAAACGCTTGATGCGCTGACCGATGCAGCGACAGACCGGCGCGAATGGGCCAGCCTGTTGGGCGATGAATTCGGCTGCGTAGTGGTCTACGAACCCGACTGCCCTCTGCCACTGGTGCGATCGACCGGAACGCCAGCGACGAGCATCGCCTGCCCATCACCGGGCGGTGACGGGTGCCCCCGCCAAGTCGTGCACCACGACGACGGCGCCATCCGCGCTGTCTGCGGTGACAGCCCCAAGGCATGCGCCGATCTCGACCTGAACAAGAACGACATCATGATCTACAGCCTCGATCGTGTCGGGTTGGCACGAAGCATCGCTGCCGCACTCGACCTGTCCAACCGGCCTGCAAGTTTCGACCGTCGACCGGTCTTCAGAATCGGTTCACATGATGTGTTTGCAGGCCGGGGCTTTCCTGTTTTCCTGACGGTGCCGGGGCCGCTGGCACGCGAGGACGTGGCGCAATTTGACGACGTGATTGCCCACCCGGGAGCCAAACTGCTGCTGGCCCCGACCTTGGCATCAATCCCGGCGCAACTTGCCGCCGCTCTGGATCGCGAGGGCGTCGTGCGCATGGCGCTTGAGGATCTGGTCCACCTTGATGACCGCGGGCAATTGCAGCCCTGCCAGCCATCGACCGTCCTGTTCGCCGA
>JBKBQT010000044.1:0-18641 GCA_046292445.1 Gemmobacter sp. | reverse complement strand
TGGCTGATCGAGAAGAACGGCTACCTCAGCCCAGACGCCCGCCGCCGCCAGCACGAGCTTGCGACCATGCCCATGGCCGCGTAACCCAACCGAGTGTCCAAGGAACCGGGTCCGGTACACGCTCGTCTCGCCCGCCCCACGCATCACTGCCCCCGCCAAAGCCTGCGGAGGGTGAATCATGTTCTTCCGACGCGGTCGAGGCCGGACCTGTTCAGCAGCCTGTTAAATCACCCCGAAATCTGTGCAAGAGTTGGGGACTGGCTCACACGACCGCTTTCCACTTGCCGTCTCCGCCCACTCCACCTATGCAGACAGTGGAGACGTGGCCGAGTGGCCGAAGGCGCTCCCCTGCTAAGGGAGTAGACGGGAAACCGTCTCGTGGGTTCGAATCCCATCGTCTCCGCCATCATCCCCGATGAGAACACGGACAGGCGCCCTGCGCGGCGCGAAAATAGTCGTGTTTTCAACGGGCTTTGCCTCCCCCATGCGAACCTCTGAGACCGCGCGCCAGGCCCGTCCCGGGCTCTGAACGGCCCTTCGTCTCTGTTCGGGCGAACCTCGTCGAATTCGGTTCGGTTGGATTTTTTCACGCTTTTCCAATGACCTGACTTTCAACACCGCCAATACTTCGGGCCTTGCGTCAATCGCCTTCGAGCGGAACAGAGTCGCAACACGCGAGAGGCGCATCCGCTGGGTGCGTTGGCTGAATGGTGCGTAGCGGTGGCGGTGGTTGCTCGGGCTCGGACCTTAAGTGTTGATGACAAAAGGGCTTCGCGCCCATAGCCTGGGCAGCAATGTCGAACGGGCCCTGGACGGATGAAGAGAACGACCTGATCGTCGCGGATTACTTCGCGATGCTGCTCGATGATCTCGCGGGGCGCCCCTACAACAAGGCCGAGCATCGCCGCGCGCTGCTGCCGCTGCTGAACGACCGGTCCGAGGGGTCCGTCGAGTTCAAGCACCAGAACATCAGCGCGGTGCTGAAGGGGCTGGGCGAGGCCTGGATCCCCGGCTACAAGCCCGCCTTCAACTTCCAGATGACCCTGGTCGATGCCGTGGCGCGGTGGCTGGCGCTGAACCCGGCCTGGCTCGGGCGCCAGCCGTGGCTGCAAACAGCCACTGCCCTACGCGAGGCGGCGCAGCTCTGGATCGGGCCGCCGCCGACGCTGTCGAACCAGCCGCCTCCGCAGGAACTGGACCAGATGCTGCACATCGCCCGAAAGTTCGACGTGGCTGGGCGGGACGAGCGGAACCGCGCCCTTGGCCGCGCTGGAGAAGAGCGCGTGCTGGCGCATGAGCGCGCGGCCTTGCGGACGGCGGGACGGGACGATCTGGCGCGCAAGGTGCGCTGGGTGTCGGAGGAGGATGGCGACGGCGCGGGCTACGACATCGCGAGTTTCTCCCCGGACGGGCTCCCGCGGCTGATCGAGGTCAAGACGACGAACGGGTGGGAGCGCACGCCCTTCCACATCACGCGCAACGAGCTGGCCGTGGCCGAAGAGCGCCGGTCGGAATGGTGCCTCTTCCGGCTGTGGAACTTCTCACGCGAGCCGAAGGCGTTCGAGCTGCATCCGCCGCTCAATGCCCATGTCTCGCTGACGGCGACGACGTTTCAGGCGAGTTTTCACTGAGGCTCATCGAATACCCGCCCCGGCTGCTCGTCCCACGGCAGGGACGCCACGAAGCACAGGTCGTAGATGCTGATGTTGCTCGGCTCGCGGCGGACGACCAGCCGATCGAGCACCTCGGGCGCGAGCCACGCGAGGCGCAGGAGGCGGCTGACGTAGCGGTCGGACAGGCCCTCGTCGGCGGCGAGATCGGCGAGCGTGGCGACGTCGCCGCGTTCCAGCCGCTGCCGCCAGCCCCATGCGCGGCCAATGGCGCGCAGCAGGTGAGGATCCTGCCCGCGGTTCATGGCGGCCTCGACATGTTTCGGCGGGAGGATCCGGGGGCGGCCGCCGCGGCGGCGGAGTTCCAGCGGGATGTGGACGCGCAGGGTGTCGGGAGCGCGCATCAGGCCACCGCCTTCTTCGGCGGGGCCATCAGGGCCGCGATGGCGCCGAGGCCGTCATGGCGCAGGTCGATGGCGAGGCCGGCCTCGCTCACCGTGATGCGCGCGACCAGAAGGTGGACGATGCGGGCCTGCTCGGCCGGGATCAGCGCCTTCCAGAGGTCATCGAACTGACCCAGCGCGGCGACAACGGTGGTCTCATCGAGATCGGGGCGCTCCTTCCGCACCGCCCGCGCGGTGCGCGCCGCGACTTCGGGCGTGCGCAGCAGCCGGCGGATTTCGCCGATGACGGCCTCTTCCACCATCGCTCCCGGCAGGCGCTGCGGCCCGCGCAGCTCGGCTGCAGGGCGTTTCCGGATCACGTCCATCGAGGTGTAGTAGCAGTAGCGCTTGCCCTTGCGCTTGGTGTGGTGTGGCGTCATGGCAGCGCCCGTCTCGGTGAAGATCAGCCCGCGCAGGAGCGCCGGTTGCGCCGCCCGCGCCACCGCCGCCCGCGCCACGCGGTTGTTGGCCATCACGGCATGCGCCTCGTCCCACAGTTTCTGGTCGATGATCGCCGCATGTTCGCCGGGATGGACCTCGTCCTTGTGCACGGCGAGGCCCAAGTAGACCTTGTTGTGCAGGAACTTCAGCAGGTAGCCCCGGTCGAACACCGCGCCGCGCTTGGTGCGGATCCCGCGCGCATGCAATTCCTTCAGCACCTGCGCGGTGGAACTGGAGCGGGCATAGAGCCGGAAGATCGTCCGGACCTGTTCGGCCTCGGCGGGCTCGATCACCAGCTTGCGGTCCTTCACGACATAGCCGAGCGGCACCGGACCGCCCATCCACATCCCCTTCCGGCGCGAGGCCGCGAACTTGTCGCGGATCCGCTCGCCGATCACCTCGCGTTCGAACTGGGCGAAGCTGAGGAGGATGTTCAGTGTCAGCCGCCCCATCGACGTCGTGGTGTTGAAGGACTGCGTGACCGAGACGAAGGTGACGCCGTGGCGGTCGAAGATCTCCACCAGCTTCGAGAAGTCCATGAGCGCGCGGCTGAGGCGGTCGATCTTGTAGACGACGACCACGTCGATCAGCCCGGCCTCGATGTCGGCGATCAGCTGCGCCAGCGCGGGCCGGTCCAGCGTGCCGCCGGAGAAGCCGCCATCGTCGTAGCGGTCGCGCAGCGCCACCCAGCCCTCGGCGCGCTGCGAGGCGATATAGGCCTCGCAGGCCTCGCGCTGGGCGTCGAGGCTGTTGAACTCCATGTCGAGCCCTTCCTCGCTCGACTTACGGGTGTAGATCGCGCAGCGCAGGCGGCGGACGGGTTCGGGCTTGGTGCGGCTCATGGGTTCTGCCCTCCGCTTGCGCTCCGGGCGTTCGTCGCTGCCATCGATCCACCGGATCGATGGCCGGCCTTCGGCCGCCGCTCCTTACCCTCCGCGCCATGGGCCAGCCCGAAGAACTTCCACCCGTTCCAGTGACAGCCGGTGATCGCGCGCACCGCGGCCGAGAGCGACTTGAAGCGCCGCCCCTGCCATTCGAAACCTTCTGTCAGGACGGTTACGACATGCTCCTCGCCCTGCCACTCACGCACCAGCTTGGTGCCGGGGATCGGGCGGCGGGGATCCGCGATCAGCGGGCCCGGCGTACCCGTGGCGACCTCGGCCGCCAGCGCGTCGAGCGTGCGGCGCGTGGCGGGCTTGATGCCGCCATGGGCCAGTTCCTGGATGCGGTAGCCGATCCGCAGCTCCAGATTCCCGCGGCTGGCGTTCGGCGCTGGCTCGCCGAACATCACCCGCCACTTGCCCTGCAGCTCGGGCACCGTCATAGCCTTCAGCGCCGCCAGTTCGGCCAGGACGTCGATCCCCTCCGCCGGGCCCGCAGGCGCGGCCCTTGCGCCTGATTTTCTTGTGTTTTTCCTCATGCGTCGTCTCCAACTCGGTTTTGCACCTGTCTCCGACGACGGCGTCTGAGGGCGAGAATGTCCAGCGAACTGTCTCCGTCGAGCGGAGAATTCTTGTTCGTTTCCCGTGGGTTGATGCGAGCGATGGCGCTGGCGAGGATGGCGGCCAGTTCCGCCATCCGCTCATCGGTGGCGAGCGTGTCTGCGGGCGGCGCGAAGCCGATGTCGTCTTGCATGGGGAGCGAACCTCTTGAGGCGGTTTGCTCCGTGTTCGCCGGTCACAGCGAGGGAATTCAAGTTAAAACAATGGGTTGTCGCAATCGGGCGAAAACGGGAGAAGGCGGGCGGGTTCGGCGTTCAATGCCGCGTCGCCCCACGCACCAGCCGATCCGTCTCCAGCCGCAGCGCCGCACGCCATAGCGGCGTCTTCACGAACACCGCCTCCTCAAGGCGATAACTGGCCGTGCCGCGTGCCTGCTGCAGCAACCCCGCCCAGCAGAGCGGGCGCAGCACCTGGATGTAGAGCTGGCCCATCACCTCGTCGTAGCGCGGCAACGGCCCCTTCTCGGGTTCTCCGAAGAGCACGCGGCGGAGGTGCCCGCCGGTGGTGCCGTCTTCTGTCTCGACGTTCAGCACGTTCAGGAACACGTCCCAGTCGCCGAGAATCGGCGTGTCGTCGAACCGCGACATGCTGGCGTGGTTGATCCGGAACAGGAAGAACGGGACGACAGTGCCGAAGACCCGGCCGGGATGGCCGACCAGCGCTTGGCCGGCCTTGGTCAGGCGGAACTCGCCCTTGTAGTGTCGGCCAAGCTTCATCGCGATCATCAGGTCGTGCAGAACCATGAGCGGGGCGAAGTCTGGCTCGTTCAGCACCTTGTTGACCGCGAAAAGGTCCGCCTCGGTGTGGCCGGGCCAGTCGAACTCCGCCGCGGCCCAGTGCACGAATACCCGTTTGAAGGCTTTGGACGGCGTCAGGGGAATGCCGCCATGCTCGCCGATCCAGGCGAAGATCTTCTCGACCCCGCGCACCATGGGCGAGAACGCCAGCGCCGGATCGGCATCGCCGATTTCCCGAAACCCGATCATGATCGCCGATCCTTGCGCGCCAGATCCGCCATGGCCTTGCTCAGCAGATGCCGCGGGATGCTGACGAGCGCGAAGCGCTTCCTGTCCGATGGCGACTCATCCTTGGGTGCCTCGATCACCAGTTCGACGTGGTCCTCGCTGGCGTGCAATTCTACGGTGATGTCGGCGTCTTCGAAGTCCACCTCATGACGGCGACCATTTGCGCCACGGATGATGACGTGGGCCATGCTCAGATCTCCCTCGCGAACCAACGGATGCGGCCGACGATGTGGATCTCGTCGGCCGTTCGCTCGTATTCGGGGTAGTGCTTGTTGTCGGAAATGACGCGCACCGCGGGCGGGTCGCTGTTCGGGATGTGCTCGAGCCGCTTGGCGACCAGCCCCATCCCGTCGTCCAGCACGAAGATGCCAGGCGGGTTGGGCGCGCGGCGGGTCATGTCGACGAGCACCGCGTCGCCGCTCACGAGCGTCGGCGCCATGCTGTCGCCCTCGACGTGCATGATGCGCAGCTGCGACGGGCTGGCCTTGAGCTTGTGGCGGATCCACGACTGGCGGAAGTGATAGACACGGCCGGGCGTATCGCCATCTTCGATCACCACCGCGCCGCCGCCCATCGCGGGGCGCGGGGTGGCGTGCGCGATGGCCACGAAGGCATCGTCGGGATTGTCGACGAAGGGGGGCGTGCCCTCCACCTCGCCGATGCCGTGGATCAACCAGTCGCGGTCCACCTTCAGCACGCGGGCGACCTCGGCCAGCCGGTCGATGCCGGGGCGCGCGGAGCGGCCGCGCAGGATGTCGTAGACGAAGGAACGGTTCACGCCGGCCATCTCGGCGACATGGGCAGGCGTCAGGCCGAGCTGATGGGCGCGGGCCCGCAGGCGGTCGGCCAGGGTGTGCTGCTCGGTCATGTTTTCCCCAAGGGTGTGTGGATGAAATAGGATAAAACAGGATTGATGCGGACCCGTCAAGCGATTAGAACAAAACATAAACAATCGCACATGGGAATCGGGGGTCCGGATGGAGATCGAGAAGTCGTATTTCACCCTGCCGGAGATCCTCGAGCGCTGGTCCATGTCCGAGGCGGACCTCGTCTACCTCGCCGAGAACGACCAGCTGCGGCTGTCGATCCGGGTGTTCAACCTGGCCGTCGAACTCGGCGACTACGAGGAGACACGAGAGGGGGAGCGCTTCTCCGTGCCCTTCGAGCGGGGCCCGTTCAACGGGCTCCTGGATCTCCACGCCCATGACGTTTTTCAGCTGTTCCGGCATGGCGAGGTGAAGCTCAGCCGCTTCCGCTCGCACAAGGCCGACTATGCCTGCCTGACCGGGGAGCGAGAGCTCATCACCGTGCGGCAGCGCGATCTTTTCCTAAGGCGGGACGAGCGTGACCGCTTCGAGGCCGAGACGGGATTTGCCGGAGCGGCTGCCGGCCCACGACCCGGCGCGTTCCATGCCTCCGCCGACTACCAGGATGTCCGCTGCAACGGTCAGCACTTCCGGTTGGGTGCGATCCAAGCGCAGGTCGTGCGTGCGCTGCACGAGGCGGCCAGGCGCGGCGAGGCCTGGCAGAGCGGCAAGGCGATCCTCGCCGCCGCAGGCTCGCGCAGTCTCAAGATGGCGGATGTCTTCAAGTCGAAGAAGAACTGGCGCCTCCTGATCGAGTCGGACGGCCGCGGCGCCTATCGCCTGCGCGGGCTCTGATCTCGCCCCATCCCTCCCGTCCCCGCGCCCTCCCGATCCCACTGTGGGATGCGCCGGGGGATGAAAGGGGGATGGCGATCCCCCACAGAGCCGTTCTCCCTTGGATTGAAAGGCTCCTGACGATCCCCCTCCGCATCCCACTCCAATCCTGACGACATCCCCTCGCGGGATTTCGCATCGTGCTCCCAACGAATGACACCGGGAGATGACGATGCAGCAGAAGACCTGCCTCACACAGAAGGAGCTCGCGCGGCGCTGGACAATCTCGCACCGCACGCTCGAGCGCTGGCGATGGGCCGGGGAAGGCCCCGCCTACATGAAGCTCGGCGGCCGGGTGGTGTACCGGCTCGAGGACATCCTCGCCTTCGAGAAGGACCAGCTCACGCACACCGCCGACAGCGTTCGGGGGGCGGCATGATGGAGCGCCGTTCCACCATCCACGGCAGCCGGGTCGTGTCGATCTTCGGGGCCGCTGGTCCCGCGCTCGACGAGGTGGGGCTGTCCGCCTGGATCGCGCAGGCCGCCCCGGGCGAGGCGCTGGTCTATCACCGCGGGTTCCTCGCCGTCGACGCCACCGGGGCCGTCTCGAACCTCACGCCCGAGCGCCAGCGCACCCTGCGAGGGGTCGCGGCCGCCGCCCTGCGTGCGGCCGAGCGGGACCTCGTCCACCTCGTGCAGGCCCGGCTCGGCCCCGACCACTTCGCCTACATCGCCGTCGCCCGGCCGAAGCCCGGACCCGCCGGCGCCGCCCTTTCGATGCGCCTCCTCGAGGCCGCCTGATCCCATTCCCATCACGGAGACCCTCATGTCATTCCCCGAGAACACGCCCTCGATCGACGAGCTGATCAACTTGCCCGCGGGCGAGATCGCCCAGCTTCCTGTCGAGCTTCTGGCCGTCCTGCAGCGCGAGATCGACGCTGCCGCGAAGCAGATGAAGGCCGTGACCGCGCGCCTCAGTACCGCGCTCGAGGTCCGCTACGCCGCCCGCGCCGCCGAGGCCCGCCGCGCCTGCGGCAAGGACACCGGCACAGTTCGCCTCGCCGATGGCGATTTCACCGTGGTCGCCGATCTGCCGAAGCGCGTCGAATGGGATCAGGCCAAGCTCGCCGCCATGGTCGAGCGCATCCGTGCCGCAGGCGAGGATCCGGCCGACTATGTCGAGATCAGCTTCAAGGTGCCCGAGCGCGCCTATGCCGTCTGGCCCGAGGCGATCCGCCAAGGCTTCGAGCCCGCCCGCACGGTGAAGACCGGCGCGCTGAAGATCGCGATCCTGCCGCAGGAGGACGGGAAATGACCGCCCTCGCGCCGATCTCCCCGGACGCGCAGAATCTGCCCAGCCTGATAGACCGCGCCGCCAGCATGCTCTCGGGCGCGAAGACCGCCGCCGAGGTGCTCGAGGCGCGCGACATGGCGGGTTTCGCCTACGATGTGGCCAAACGCGCCGCCCGGCTGCAGCGCGCCAAGAGCGCCCATGACGATCTCGTCGCGGCGGCGCATCGCGCGCAGGCCCATGCGCTCGAGATCGAGGCATGCGCCAAGCGTCGGTTGGCCGACGAATACGATGCGGCGCAGGCGCGGGGCGAAGTCTTCGGCGCGCACAACGGGGCCCGCAATCGCGTTCAAGGCTCCAACGCGATTGCTGCGACAGCCGACCTCGGGTTGCGTCGCGATCAGATCCATGAGGCCCGTCAGCTCCGGGACGTCGAGGCCGCAGACCCCGGCATCGTGCGTCGCACCCTCGACGATCGCGTGGAACGCGGCGAGGAACCGACCCGGGCGGCCCTGCGCAAGATGGTGGTCGATGCCGCCATGCGGGGATTGCGACCCCAGCGCACGGCCAGCCGGCGCAACCCGCTCTACGTCCCGCCGACGCCTGCACGCGCTGCCTGGCAGCATGTGACCGGGACGTTCCGCGCCTTCGCCGAATGGGCCACGGACGAGAACCTGGCCCTTGCCCGGCAGGGAATGCGCGAGGCGCGGGACGAACCGTTTCACGACCTCGACGCCCGGGCAATTGCCCGCGGGGCGTCACGTTTCACGCAAATCACGGAGTGGCTCCATGCAGAATAGCCAGTCAGCGGCATTCGCCGCATCAGTGTGGGAGGTCGCCTCCCGCCTCGGCAACAACGCGCCCAGGATCGCCGACGACATCATGGAGGCCGCCTTCCCGCGGACCTGTTCGCAGGCGCGGGCGGAAGGCGCGCACCGGATGCTGCGCACCGGGATCATCTCCGAGGTCAGGCGCATCCTGCGCAACCACGACGATGGACCGGCTCAGGGGGATTTCGCGGAGGTCTGCGAGGCGTTCGCGCCGCTCGTGAAGGATCTGCGGTCCAAGTCCTACTTCGTGGAAGAAGCCGCGGAATACGTCGCGATCCCGGACCTCATTGCGGAACCCGAACTGCTCGACGACGCGCGGCGCTTCATGCGGCGCAAGGGCATCGAGTGTCTGGCCGAAGCAGATCGGCTGGACGCGCTCTATGTTGCGGTCACCGGAACCGGTCGTGAAACGGCGCCCTCGGCTTGGGCGGTGGCTGCATGACGCCCGCGCTCCCCATCATCACCGCCGACCAGCGGCTGGCCGAGGTGCGCGGCGTGAAGGCCGCTATCTTCGGCGCGAGCGGCGCCGGCAAGACCACGCTCCTGCGCACGCTGAAGGCGAGCACGACCCTGTTCTTCGACCTCGAGGCTGGAGATCTCGCCATCGAAGGGCTGGCCGTGGACACGATCCGGCCGCGGACCTGGCGGGAATGCCGCGACTTCGCGGTGTTCATCGGCGGCCCGAACCCGGCGCTGCGGAAGGACCAGCCCTACAGCGAGGACCACTACCAGGCGGTCTGTCAGAAGTACGGCGACCCGCGGGCGCTGGAAAAGTACGACACGGTGTTCATCGATTCGATCACCGTGGCAGGTCGGCTCTGCTTTCAGTGGTGCAAGGGTCAGCCCGAGGCGTATTCCGACAAGACCGGAAAGCCGGACGTCCGCGGCGCCTACGGGTTGCACGGGCGCGAGATGATCGCCTGGCTCACCCACCTGCAGCACACGCGGGCGAAGAACGTGATCTTCGTCGGGATCCTCGACGAGAAGCTCGACGACTTCAACCGCAAGGTCTTCGTCCCGCAGATCGACGGATCGAAGACCGGGCTCGAGCTGCCCGGCATCGTCGACGAGGTGCTGACGCTGACCTCGCTGCCCGATGACAAGGGCATGCCGCAGCGCGTCTTCGTCTGCCACACGCAGAACCGCTGGGGCTACCCGGCCAAGGACCGCTCCGGTCGCCTCGACCTGCTCGAGCCGCCGCATCTGGGCCAGCTCATCGAGAAGATCCGCCAACCCCTGCCGATCGACGCGCGCCCGCTCGTCATCGAGGCGCCGCGCATGCCGGCGCCGACCGTCACCCCTCAAACCGATCCCACCAACTGAAAGGACCCAAGCCATGTCCGGTCTCTGGAACGACTTCAACGACGCCCAGTCCAACACCAACCTCATCCCGAAAGGGACGCTCGCCAAGGTGCGGCTGACCATCCGCCCCGGCGGCTTCGACGACCCGTCGCAGGGCTGGACCGGGGGCTATGCCACCCGCGGCTCGACCGGGGCTGTCTACCTCAACGGCGAGTTCACGGTGACCGAGGGCCAATACGCCAGGCGCAAGATCTTCACGCTGATCGGCCTCTACAGCCCGAAGGGGCCGGATTGGGCCAACATGGGCCGCAGCCTGATCCGCGGGATGCTGAACTCGGCCCGCGGGATTTCCGACAAGGACCAGTCCCCGCAGGCACAGGCAGCGCGGAGGATCGGGGGCTTCGCCGATCTCGACGGGATCGAGTTCGTCGCCCGGATCGACGTCGGTAGCGACGCCATGGGCGAGGAGAAGAACGAGATCCGCGCCGCGGTCACGCCCGACCACCGCGACTATGCGCAGGTGATGGGGCTGGCGGCGCAGCACGGCTACCAGCCGCCCACGCAGCCCGCGCCGCAGCACTCGGTCCAGCCGCCAGCAACATCGCCGGTGCCGGGCCGTCCTGCCTGGGCGCAGTGAGGGCGCGCGATGCTCCTCCGTCCCCGCCAGAAACTCTTCGTGGAGCGCAGCCTCGCTGCGCTCTCCGCCCGCGACAACACGCTTGGCGTGGCGCCCACTGGCGCGGGCAAGACGATCATGCTTTCGGCCGTCACCGGCAGGATGACCGGGGACGGCGCCAAGGCCTGCGTGCTCGCGCATCGCGACGAGCTGACCAGCCAGAACCGCGCGAAGTTCGCCCGGGTCAATCCCGGCACGGAGACCTCCGTCCTCGATGCCACGACCAAGTCCTGGAAGGGTCAGGTCACCTTTGCCATGGCGCCGACGCTGTCACGCGCCGCCAATCTCAGGGCCATGCCGAAGCTCGACCTGCTGGTGATCGACGAGGCGCATCACGCGGTGGCCGAGAGCTACCGCCGCATCATCGACCGGGTGCGCGATGCCAACCCCGAGGCCCGCATCTTCGGCGTCACGGCAACGCCGAACCGGGGCGACAGGAAGGGCCTGCGCGAGGTCTTCGACAATGTCGCCGACCAGGTGCGGCTGGGCGAGCTGATCGCGTCCGGACACCTCGTGCCGCCGCGGACCTTCGTGATCGATGTCGGCGTGCAGGAGCAGTTGCGCGCCGTCCGCAAGACCGCGGACGATTATGACATGGGCGCTGTTGCGGCGATCATGAACCGCGCGCCCATTACCGAGGAAGTGGTCCGGCACTGGGAGGAGAAGGCCGGGAACCGCCAGACGGTCGTGTTCTGCTCGACCGTTGCGCACGCCATGGACGTAGCGACCGCCTTCAACGCGGCCGGAAACCCGGCCGCCGTCGTCCTTGGCGACATGGGCTCCGCAGAACGGAAGATGGTGCTGGAAGCGTACGCCTCCGGGGAAATCCAGGTTGTCGTCAACGTGGCGGTGTTGACCGAGGGCTGGGACCACCCGCCGACCTCCTGCGTCGTGCTGCTGCGGCCGAGTTCCTGCAAATCGACAATGATCCAGATGGTCGGGCGCGGCCTGCGCACCGTCGATCCGGCCGAGCATCCCGGCGTGGTGAAGACAGACTGCATCGTGCTGGATTTCGGGATCTCGAGCCTGACCCACGGCACGCTGGAGCAGGACGTCGATCTCGACGGCCGCGATCCCACGCCATGCGACGCGCCGACGAAGACCTGCCCGGAATGCGAGGCTGAAATCCCGCTCGCCTCGCGCCAGTGTCCGATCTGCGGCCACGAGTTCCTGCGCGACGGGGCGCCGCCCCTCGAAAGCGTCGTCCTGTCCGAGATCGACCTGCTCAAGCGCTCCAGCTTCGCGTGGGAGGACCTCTTCGACGACGAGTCTGCGCTCATGGCGAGCGGGTTCAACGCCTGGGGCGGCGTGTTTTTCCTCGAGGGGCGCTGGCATGCCGTGGGCGGCGCCAAGAACGAACGGACGCGCCTTCTCGGGGTCGGCGAGCGCACTGTCTGCCTCGCGCAGGCCGACGATTGGCTGAACGCGCATGAGAGCGACGAGAGCGCCTTCAAGTCGAAGCGCTGGCTGACACAGACGCCGACCGAGAAGCAGCTGCAATACCTCTCGCCCGAGCAGCGGCAGGATTACGGGCTCACCCGCTATCGGGCGTCCGCGCTGATCACCTTCCAGTTCAACCGGCGCGACATTCGCCGCCTCGTCATGTCGGCCGCGCCCGAGCGGAGGGCGGCGTGAACCATGTCGTGCAAGTCCCATCCCCGCCCGCAGAGGCTCCGGATCGACCGGGCCTTGAGCGCCTCTGGCATCCGCGCCCGGTCCTCTGCGCCGTCTGCTCTGCCCGCACGCGTGGCTTCGGCTGGTTCGATCCCCACCGTCCGCGCCCAACCCGCACCCGCCGCTGGTTCTGCTCCATCGGCTGCCAGGCGGCCTTCACCCGCAAAGCGAAGAGAGGACTGAGCATGGTCGATCTCACCGAAGAGGAAACTCAGGCGCTGCCCGCCGTGATGCGCGCGCTTGCGCCCGAGATGGAGCGGATCGGCTGGAACCGGCCGTTGGGCCAGCTGACGCAGAACGACATGCACCGGCTGATCGTCACCACCATCGAGGCCTTCCGCGCCGAGATGGCCGAGATCGCCAGCCAGTCGGAGATCCCGTTCTGATGCTGGACTTCAACAAGCGTCCATCCATGGCCGAGCGGATCAATGCAGCCATCGACGCCGCGCTCGAAGCCGAACGCGCGGTAACTCCGTCGCGCGACTATCTGGGCGCGTCCCGGCTGGGCCATCCCTGCGAACGGGCACTGCAGTTCGAGTTCGCGGGCGCGCCCAAGGACGAAGGCCAGGACTTTCCCGGCCGCGTGCTCCGGATCTTCGCCATCGGGCATCAGCTCGAGGGTCTCGCCATCCGCTGGCTGCGAGCGGCGGGGCTCGATGTGGTCACCCAGAAGCGGGACGGCGGCCAGTTCGGCTTCTCGGTCGCGGGCGGCCGGATTCGTGGTCATGTCGACGGGATCGTCGCCGAGGCCCCGGCGGCGTTGGGGCTGCGCACCCCGGCGCTCTGGGAATGCAAGACGATGAACGCGAAGAACTGGCGCGAGACGGTGGCCAAGGGCGTGACCGCAGCAAAGCCGGTCTATGCCGCCCAGATCGCGCTCTACCAGGCCTACATGGAAGCGACGGTGCCGGGCATCTCGGCCAACCCGGCGCTCTTCACCGCGATCAACAAGGACACGGCCGAGCTGCACCACGAGCTCGTGCCCTTCGATGCCGACCTCGCGCAGCGCATGTCGGACCGCGGCGTCCGGATCCTGCGGGCGACCGACGCGGGCGAGCTGCTCCCGCGCATCGCCGCCAATCGCGACTTCTTCGAATGCCGGTTCTGCCCTTGGGCCGAGCGCTGCTGGAGCCTGCCGGCATGAGCGACGACAACATCATCCACTTCAATCCCTGGCGGGACTTCAACGACGCAGCACCCCTCGCCGATCCCTTCGCGGTCGAACCGGACGCGGGCCAGATCGCGCGCTTCGTCGATGTGGTCTTTGGCTATTCCGACGGGCTGATCCCGGTTCGCGGTTTCGTCGACAAGGGTCAGGGCAAGGACGGCCGGCCGCACAACATCTGGATCGACGCGGACGCCGCCGCGCCCGAGAAGCTCGGCACCTTCGCGGGCTGGGCCGCGCGCGAGGGCGCGGCGGTCTACGTCATCCCCGGCACGGTGGCGGAAACGGGTCAGGCCCGCGCCGCGGACGTTCTGCAAATGCAGAGCCTCGTGGTCGATCTCGACTCGGGCGACATCCCGGCCAAGCTCGATCACCTCGTCCACCACCTCGGGCGACCGACCCTGCTCGTCGAGAGCGGCGGGCGCACGCCCGAAGGCGCGACCAAGCTCCATGTCTGGTGGAAGCTGACTGAACCCACGGAGGGTGCCGAGCTCGCCCGGCTCTGCCAGCTTCGCGGCGAGATCGCACTGAAGGTCGGCGGCGACACGCATTTCCGCTCGGCCCACCAGCCGATCCGCGTGCCCGGCACGGTCTATCACAAAGGCGGGCTCACCCGGCTGGTGCAGATCCGCGAGGCGACAGAGCTCGAGGTCGATCTCGCCGAGATGGCCGAGCGTGTCGCCGACATGCCGCCCATGCCCGGCGTCGGCATGGCCACGGCCGAGCCCCGCGAGAAACCCGCCATTGACGACGTGCTCGTGACCCCGGTCCACGAGGGGGGCACGGACGATTGGTCCCGCTTCGAGGGCGCCTCGGCCGCCATCGGCTATTTCCTGCGGCTGGTCCACGAGGGCCGGATATCGATGGACGAGGGCTGGACGGCGATCTGCGGCTACAACGCCGCGATGCTTCGCCCGTCCTGGCCGCTCGACCGGCTGAAGCGCGAGACGAACCGCCTGTGGGAGCTGCACATCAAGCGGCACGGGCCGCCGCTGATCCGCCTCGACAGCGGAGCGCCCGCGCAGACCGACCTGCCCACCTTCACTCTCGGCGCGCTGCTCGACGACACCAGCCCGATGCCCGACGACATCATCGGGCCGCGCGTTCTGACGCCGGGCGGGCTTCTGGTGCTGGGCGGCGCGCCCAAGGTGGGCAAGAGCGACCTGCTGATCGCACTGCTCGTGCACATGGCGGCAGGGGTGCCCTTCCTCGGCTTCACCCCGCCACGGCCGCTGCGGATCTTCTACCTGCAGGCCGAGATCCAGTACCACTACCTGCGCGAGCGCATGCAACAGATCGGCCTGCCGCCCGAGCTGATCGCCGCCGCGCGCGACAACCTGATCGTCACGCCGAAACTGCGCATGCTGCTCGATGCCGAGGGCAGCGCGCGCGTGGCCGAGGCGATCAAGGCCGCGTTCCCCGACGCGCCGCTCGACATCCTCTGCATCGATCCGATCCGCAACCTCTTCGACGGCGGGCCGGACGGCGGCGGCGAGAACGACAACGCCGCGATGATGTTCTTCCTGAAGGACCGGGTCGAGGTCCTGCGCGACCACGTCAACCCGGACTGCGGCGTGATCCTCGTCCACCACACCAAGAAGCTCTCGAAGCACCAGGTGAAGGAGGACCCGTTCCTCGCGCTGTCCGGCGCCAGTGCGCTCAGGGGCTTCTACACCACTGGCCTGATCCTGCACCGGCCCGAGGAGGACTCGACCCAGCGCCGCCTCGAGATCGAGCTCCGGAACGGCCCTGCGCTGCCCGCGAAGCTGGTGGACAAGGTCAAGGGCAAATGGGTCGAGATCAACCCGATGAACGAGCGGCTCGTGCGCCCCGAGGTCGGCGCAAAGCATGACGCCGAGCGCGATCGCAAACGAGACGTGATCCTCTCGATCCTGCTCGAGGAGGCGGCCGAGGGGCGTCTCTACACCATCAACCAGTTTACCGAGGCCTTCGAGAACAAGGGCGGTCTGGGCGGCAAGGACACGATCCGCGACCGGATCGCGGTGCAGGCCACCAAGGGCGCCATCAAGTTCATCCGCGACGGCGCCCCCTACGGGCTCGGGCCGTCGCGATCGCGCTTCGGCTATCTCTGCGTCGAAGGGATGGTCATGCCCACGAACGGCGAGGATGTCGATCCGGCGACCGGCGAGGTCACTGCCGCCAGCATCGCGGTCCTGCCCACCCACTACAAATCCCCGCAGACCGGGGCGCTCCTCGAGGTCGAGAACCCGCATGTCTGGGTCTATCCGGAGGGGGAACGGCCATGATCGCCCCCACAGATCGCTTCGCGCAGAATTGCGCAGGAGCCAGTTTCACCCAGATGCGGGGCTTCTCCGAAACTGCCTCGCCATCGTTTCGCGGACCCCCGCAAACGTCCGATGTGGCCAGTTTCGGCCCGCTTCCGAAACTGCCTCCGCAAGATTGCGCGGATGCCGCAACGGCTACGCTGCACCCAGTTTCGGGCGAGTCAGGCGAAAGCACCCTCCCGAAACTGGAATTCCCTATTCCTGTCAGCGTGTTGATGCGGTTTTCCAGTTTCGGGGGTGAAACCACCCCCTACGGGGGTGGGGGAGAACGCCGCAGGCGGGTTCTCCCACGCCCACCCCCAGGGGTTTCGCGCGCGAGGCCTGCCCACGCGCCAACCTTCCGATCCGACGACGGCGTCCCCGTACCGCCAAGCACCAGACCGCCGTCGTCTTCCACCCGAGCAGCCAACCAGAAGAGGAGACCACCCATGGCTGACCTGACTCTCGCCACACACCGCCGCGAGGCAATCACCGATCTGCCACCCGTATCCCGATCCAACAGGTCGATGCTGGCCCTTGACCTCGGCACCGCCACGGGCTGGGCGCTGCATGGCATCGACGGGCTGATCACCTCCGGCACGGTGTCGTTCCGCCCGGGCCGGTTCGACGGTGGCGGCATGCGGTATCTCCGCTTCACCAACTGGCTGACCGAGATCGACCGCCTGTCCGGGCCCGTCGCCGCCATCTGGTTCGAGGAGGTCCGCCGCCACGCGGCCACCGACGCGGCCCATGTCTATGGCGGGCTGATGGCCACGCTCACCGCATGGGCCGAACTGCGCGGCATCCCCTACGAGGGTGTCCCTGTCGGCACGATCAAGCGCCATGCCACCGGCAAGGGCAACGCCCCGAAGGAGGCGATGATCGCTGCCGCCCGCGCCCGTGGGTTCAGCCCTGCCGACGACAACGAGGCCGACGCCATCGCGATCCTGCTCTGGGCGCTGGAGACCAAGGGGGGCCTGCAATGAGGTGGCATCCCCGCGGCTACGGCGGCGAGCGCCGCGACCCGGAGCGGGTCAAACGCGACGGCTGGAAGGAGCAAGGTGTTCTGGCGGTTTCCCTTGACGACCAGAGACTTACTTGGCCTGAGCGGGAACTGGTGAGGCAACTCGGCGAGCGTCTCTACGGTGCACGCCCGACACAACGAGAGGTGCAGGAATGACCCATTGGACACCAGACGAGGTGGAAGCGCGGCTCGCCGAGGCCGGGATGATCCTTCGCCGTCTGCCCGAGCCCCGGCGCAACGGCTACTTCAGCACATGGCCCGAGATCATCCACGGCTTCGCCGACAAGGTGGGCCAGGAGCCCAAGCCCATGCGGGTCTCGCCCTCGCCGAGGGACATCGCGCGCATGGAGGAGACGCTGACCTGGGCGAACTGCCTCGAACCCATCGACGGCAAGATCGTCTGGATGAAGGCGCATGACGAGCGGTGGAAGAACATCTGCTGGCACGTCGGGCTCTGCCACGCCGCAGCGCACCAACACTGGCGCTATGGCCTGTCGCTGATTGCGCTGAACCTCAACAGGCGACCCTTCAACCGGAAACTGCCAATCCTCGAGATCATCAAGCTGGCGCGCAGCCTGTAGGAAAGTCTCGTGTAGAGGGTTTTCGCGCAGACAAAAACGCCTCTCCCGGGCTAGAAAGTGGATATGCTCGGGACAGGCGCGCGCGGCGGGGACGCCCGGCAGGCTCACGGGCATTGAACCACCGCGTTATAACACTTATCATAACGCCATTCGGTTCAGGAGGTCGACGATGACCCAGCTCAAGGTGACGACGGTCGGGAACTCGGTCGGTGTGGTTCTTCCAAAGGACCTGCTGGCCAAGCTTCGTGTTTCGAAGGGTGACACGATCTATGCGGTCGAGACGCCCAACGGTGTGGAACTCACGCCCTACGATCCGGACTTCGCAGCCCAGATCGACATGGCCGAGGCGCTGATGCGCGAAGATCGTGATGTGCTGAAGAAACTGGCGGAATGATCGAGCCGGTCTGGATCCGCGAGGATGTCGCGCGCGCGATCCATCGCAGGCAGATCGCCGAGCATGGCGGTCTCGACGGTCTGCGGGACGCCGGGCTCCTGACCTCGGCGCTTGAACGACCGAAAACGCTGCTCGCCTATGGCGATCCGGCGCCCGACCTGGCAGCGCTCGCCGCAGCCTACGCTTGGGGCGTTGCCCGAAACCATCCGTTCGCCGACGGAAACAAGCGCACGGCGTTGGTGCTCCTGCGCCTGTTCCTCAGACTCAACGGGTCCGATCTGGTTGCGGGCGGGACGGACAAGTACGAGATCATCATGCGGCTCGCAGCCGGCAGCCTGAGCGAGGCGGCCTTGGCCGACTGGGTCCGGAACCACCTCGCTTCCTGAGCCGCCAGCGCTGCTTTCCGGTTCCTTTTCGGGCCGAAACGTATGCTGGCGGGCGAAGCGCGGCACATCGCCAGCGACAGGGCCGGATTTCTGGGAAGCCACCGGAATCCAGTGTCCACCTGCAACGCGCTGAAAACATCGTGAATTCAAACACCTGAGCGGCCGCGCGGGGTGGATTCCCCGGGGATGCCGGAGTCCGGCCGGAAGCCGGTGGACCCCGCCGCGCCGGAGTCCACCCGGCGGATGCCGATCGATCATCGACAGGAACCTGCATGGCCCTCGCGCACGGCACTGCGGCGAGCACGGGCGCCGTCGCGCCGCGCGCCAGGTCTCGGAACCGCGCGACCCGTCTGCGGACCTGCACTGGGTGCG
>JBKBQT010000043.1:0-18950 GCA_046292445.1 Gemmobacter sp. | reverse complement strand
AGGCGCGCGACCGGGCGGTCGCGCGCGGCGGGGTCGGGGCGGGGTCGGGGCGGGGTCGGGGCGGGGTCGGGGCGGGGTCGGGGCGGGCGACCTTGACCGAGGGCCGCCTGCCTGTCGGTCAGGCCATCGACCACGTGGCCGGCAGCGTCCAGCCGTTGTCGTATTTGACAAAGTTCACCGACCGGTCATGGACGACCACCTTGGTTCCCTGCAGGATCGGGATCGAATAGCCGCGCTCCACCGCGAAGCGGTTGACGGCCTTGTAGCCCTCGTAGCGCGCCGCCAGATCCGGCTCGACCAGCAGCGGCGCGATCATCGCGCCCAGTTCGTCGTCCTTGAACGCCGAGAAGATCGCCTTGGGGTCGAGCAGATAGCCGGCATACATCTCGGGGTCGCCCGTCGAGTTGCCCCACTGGAACATCGTCGCCTCGGGCAGCGTTCCGGCGCGCAGTTTCTCCTGATAGGTCGAGAGTTCCACCACCTCGAGTGTCGGCTTGATCCCGACCTTTTCCCACATCTGGGCGATGGCGCGGGCCATGTCGAAATCGTTCGGGAAAGCGCCGTTGGTGGCATAGAAGGTGATCGGCACCGGGTTGTCCGGCCCGTGGCCGACTTCGGCGAGCAGGGCCCGCGCCCTGTCCTCGGAAAACGCAAAGGCGAAGTCCTCGGGATAGCCCGGCGTGCCGCGTGCCGCGGGCACGTCGATGGGCACCGCCCTGCCGAGGTAGAAGGCCCGGCTGAGCCCCTCCTTGTTGATCGCGTGGTGGGCGGCGAGGCGGACCTGATCCTTTTCGAACCCGCCCGACCGGGTGATCTGCAAGAGGATGATGTCGGCGACCGGGTCGATGCGCGATGTCATGCCCGGCAGGTTCCCCAGCCGCTCGGCCTCGCGGATCGGCACGTCGATGGCCACCTGCGCCCGCCGCGATTCCGCCGACGCCACGCGGGCGGTCGCATCGCGCACGATGTCGATGGTGACCGATTTGATCGCCGGGGCGCCGCCCCAGTAGCCCTCGTAGGCCTCGAGCACGACGCGGCTGCCCTGCTGGTATTCCACCAGCCTGTAGGGGCCGGTGCCGATGGGCCTTGCCTGAAACCCGTCGAGGCCGACCGCCTCGATATAGGCCTTCGGCACGACGAACGAGCACAGGAAATGGAGCCAGACGATGGCCGAGGGGAAGGGTTCGGAAAACTTGACCACCGCCTGCGTCGGGCTTTCGACTTTGATGTCGCTGACCTTGCGCCACAGGAATGCCGTATCGAGCCGCCGCTGCCCCTCGGGCACGGGGATGCGCGGGCGCTCGTAGAAGGTGAAGCGGAAATCCTCGGCCGTCATCGGGCTGCCGTCGTGGAAGGTCACATCATCGCGGAACGTCAGCGCCAGTTCGAGCCCGGCGGCATCGCGGTATTCCCAGGCGGTGACGAGCCAGGGGATCGTCTCGAGGCCCGGGGTCTGGTTCAGCGGCTGGTCGAACACGCATTTGTAGAGCGCCTGCACGGCGGCCAGCGACCGCGCGTTCGGGTCCCATGTCGGCACATCGGCAGGGTAGGCCATGGTCAGGCTGCCGGATGCGGCGGCCTGGGCGAGGGCGGCCGGTGTGGCGCCGAGCGCGAGCAGGGCGGCGGTGCCCCCTGCGCCGGCGAGGAAGTCGCGTCGGTCGAGCGTCATCGGATTTCCTTTCCCTGTTGTGGCAGGCGGTCGTGCCGCCCTTGTTGTGCCCTTACCCCGTCACGCGGCCGGGGTTCAGGATGTTTCTCGGATCGAGCGCGGCCTTGAGGCTGCGCATCAGCGCAAGTTCCGCCGGGCTGCGCGACAGCGGCAGCCAGCGGCGCTTGGACAGGCCGATGCCATGTTCGGCGCTGACCGAGCCGCGATGGGCCGCGACGATGGCATAGACGCCCGCCTCGACCGTTTCGGTCGCCGGATCGCCCTCGGCCAGCGGCACGATGACGTGCAGGTTGCTGTCGGCGATATGGCCGAAGATGACCTGCGGCGCGCCGGGCCAGCCCGTTGCCGCCGCCGCCCGCAGATCCGCGACCGCCGCCGCGATGGCACCGCGCGGGATAGACACGTCGAAATTGGCAAAGCGGCGGGCGATGGCGGCCATGCGGTAGGGACTTTCGCGATAGGCCCAGAGGCGCGCACGGTCGGCGCCCGATTGGGCGATGATCGCATCGGCGACGATGCCGGCCTCGCTCAGCGCGGCGAGCCGGTCCTCGAGCGGACCGGGGCCGGCGGCGCCGGTAGCGAGTTCGATCAGCACGAGGATCTCGTGGGGTTCGGCGAACGGCGGCGCAAGGTCGAGCCGGGTGGTGGCCAGCGCGATGAATTCGCGCCACATCCCCTCGAACACCAGAAGCCCGCCACCGAAGCTGCGTTCGAGATCGTGCAGCAGCGCCAGCGCGGCCTCCATCCCCGGCAGCGCGACCAGCGCCGTCTGCACCCCCTCGGGCCGCGGATGCAGGCCGAGCACGACGCGGGTGATGACGCCGAGCGTGCCCTCTGACCCGATGTAAAGCTGCGTCCAGTCGTAGCCGGCGTTGTTCTTGAGCATGCGGTTCAGACCGGTCAGCACCGTGCCGTCCGGCTGCACCACCTCGAGGCCGAGGACATTGCGCCGCGCCATGCCATAGCGGATCACCTGGTTGCCGCCCGCATTGGTGGCGACGTTGCCGCCGATGCTGCACGATCCCCGCGCGCCCAGATCGATCCCGCAGAGCATCCCCGCGCCCTCGGCCGCAGCCTGCACCTCGGCCAGCGGCGTGCCGGCCCATGCGGTGAGCGTCGCGGTCGGCGCGTCCACCTCGACCCCCCGCAGCCGTTCGAGCGACAGGGCGACCTCGCCCGCACACGGCTGTGCGCCGCCCGCAAGGCCGGTCAGGCCACCCTGCACCGTCACCGCCTGCCCGGCCGCATGGCAGAGCCGCAAGGCGGCAGAGACCCCTTCGGTATCCCGCGGCAGGACGAGCGCCAGCGGCTCCACCGGCGGATAGCCCGCCTGATCCTGCCGGTTGCGCGCCGGGATCGCGGCGCCCGTGCGGATGCAATCGGGGCCGAGGGCGGCGGCGAGGGCATCGACCAGCGTCATTGCGGCAGCGCCTCGAAGGTGCAGGCAGGCGCGCCGCAGGCGGCGCAGGCGATCTCGCGCGCCGTGGCTGGCCGGCCGAACACGAGGCCGCCGACCGCGCGCAGCATGCCCACGATGGCATGGCAGACGGGCGTGGCGGACGGGCCGAAGCCGGCGGCAAACGGGCTGCTGGCCACGGTCAGGTGCAGCCGATCGGGTGCCGCGTCCATCGTCCAGACGCCCCAGCCGAGTTCCGGCGCCGTGCGCGCCACCGTCTGCGCCAGCGCAATGCCGCCGCCGCCCGTCGCCGCATAGGCCCGCGCGCTGTCCGACCCCATCTCGAAGATCGAGGCCGCCAGCGCATCGAGCGCTGCCGCCCGCGCGTCGGGCGGCAGCCGGCGGAAGGTGCCCATCAGCGCCTCGGGCCGGATCATCATGTAGCGCCGCGCCGCGTCGAAATGCGCGCCCTGCGCCGGATCGTGCCGCAGGCGCTCGAGGAACGTCATGCCCGCCACCCCGCCACCGCCGCACCAAAGCCCGCCACGGCAAGGCCGATGTCATTCTCGACCACCAGCAGCCGATAGCCCTGCGCCCGCCAGCCCGCCGCGTCGGCTGCCGTCCCGGTGAAGGCGCCGCAGGGCTTGCCCGCCGCCTGACAGGCCGCCAGCACCGCCGCGCAGGCCGTCCGGTGCGCCGCATCCCCCGGCGCGCAGCCGAGCGACAGCGCCAGATCGCCGGTGCCGATGAACACCGCATCCACCCCCGGGGTCGCCGCGATCGCCTCGGCCGCATCGACCCCTGCCGCCGTCTCGATCATCACGACCACCAGCGTGTCGGCGGCGCTGCGGTGATAGGCGCCGAAGGCCGCGAGCGGCCGCACCCCGCCCGCCGACCGGCGCCCCCGCGGCGGATAGCGCGCGAAATCCGCCGCCCGTGCCGCCTCGGCCGCCGTCTCGACCAGCGGGACGATCACCCCCGCCGCCCCGGCATCGAGGCCGGTGGCGATCGACACCGCCGAATTGTCGGCCACCCGCGCCAGCACCGGCACACCGGCCAGCCCGACCGCCGCCTCATAGGCCAGCCGGTCCCACAGCCCGTGCTGCAGGTCGATCACCAGCGCGTCAGGCCCCGCCTTGCCTGCCATCTCGGCCAGCGCCGCCGACCCGAGGGCCAGCCAGATGACCCCCACCGCTTCGCCGGCCTGCAGCCTTGCCCGGATGCTCATGCCCGCAGCCCCATCTCGCGCAGGATCGGCAGGACGCGGGCGGCAAAGAACGGCACCTCGTCCACACAGTTGACGAAGGATAGCGCCGCCCCGGCATAGCCTTCGGCCGCGATCCGCCCGATGTCGCGGGCGATCGTCTCGGGCGCGCCGACGAGCGGAAAGCTCCCCGCGCCGCCCGCGAAGCGCTGGCGGTAGAGATCGAAGGCGCTTGCATCGTGCGAGCCGGCAAATTCCTTCTTCTTGGCCATGTGATCGTCCACCGCCGCATGGTCGGCCTCGTCCACCGCATAGCGACGGTAATAGGCCTCGGCCTCGGCATCCGTCTCGCGGCAGACGACATGGGCGACGGTATAGATGCCCACGTCCCGCCCGACGGCCGCCGACCGCGCGCGGATGTCGGCAATGTGCCGCCGCCCGTCCTCGAGCTCGGCAAAGGTCGAGAAGAGGTAATCGCAATGCGCCGCCGCGAAATCCCGCCCCGGCCCGCTGAACGCCGCGTTCATCGTCACGGGCCGCGGCCGCTGCACCGGGCCCGGGCGGCTGACGACACCCTTGAGCCGGTAATACGCGCCGTCGAAATCGCGCGGCGCCCCCTCCGCCCAGGCCTGCTCGATCACCGCAATCCATTCGGCGGCCTGGTCGTAGGGCCGCTCCACCGGCGCCGCCCCGAACATGGCAAACTCGCCGGGGTTCCAGCCGCAAACGATGTTGAGCCCCGCCCGCCCGCGCGAGACGTGATCGACGGTCGCCAGCGCCTTGGCGGCAAAGACGGGATGCACCAGCGGGACATGCACCGTCAGGAAGATGCCGATGCGGCGGGTGACGGCCGACAGGGCGGCGGCCCAGGTGAAGGTCTCGAACGACCATTCGCGCACGTTGGTCGCGCCGCCGAAGCCCTTCCAGCGCGCGATGGGCAGGAAGAACTCGAACCCCGCATCCTCGGCGATCCGAACCGCGGCCAGATTGTCGTCCCAGGACGCGCGCCAGCGCTCGGGCACGGTGGTGATGGCAAGGCCGCCATCGGCATTGGCCGCGAACACGCCGAGCTTGAAGCCCGGCCCGGCCATCGGATGCGTCATGCCGCCCCCCTCTCCTCGGCCATCTGCGCCCGCCGCGCGGCAAAGAACGCCTGTTCCGCCGCGCCGATGAAGGTCGCCATCCGGTCGGCCACGGTGATCGGATCGCGCCCGATCAGCGCGTCGTGGATGTCGCTGAGCCCGTCCACCACCACCCGCCGCGTCGCCTCGCGCCGCAGCGTCTCCAGCCGCACCGTCTGCACATGATCGACGAACCGGTTGATCGTCGCCTTGAGCCGGTCGTTCCGCACGCAGGACAGCCAGGCGGCGCGAAACCCGATGTTGGCCGCGATCATCGCCCGCACGTCCGCCCCCTCGGCCGCAGCCCGCGCCGCCGCCAGCCCCTCGCCCAGCGCCCGCTCGGCCGCCGGCGTCAGGTCGCGCGCAGCATGGGCGGCGGCGCGCGGCTCGAGCAGCTTGCGCACCTCGAACACATCGCGAATTTCCTGCATCGTCAGGCTCGGCACGACGAAACCCCGCGTCGTGCCGCGCAGGTATCCCTCGTTGACAAGCTGCAACAGCGCCTCGCGCGCCGGCATCCGGCTGATGCCCCAGGCGGCCGCGATCTCGGTATCGACCAGCCGATCCTCGGGCCCGAATTCCGACAGCTGCAACCGGCGCAGCAGATCGCCGTAGATCTGCTCCCGAAGGCTTTCGCGGCGGCCGGTCGCGGCGTCCATTGTCCCTCGCAGCCCCTGCATCCTCACGGTTCCGAATACTGTATGCGCCGGTTGGATCGTCGGTCAATCGAAATGAACCGCCATTTTCCCTGACATGCCCGGCAAATGGCGCCTGAACGGCATACACTTTTGCAATGGGGCCGAGTTTATCCCCTTGCGCCCTGCTTCAAGGCGCGCAATCTGCCCCCAACCGTATCCTGCCTGACCGCCAGCCCCCGACCGCGAACCGGAGTGCCCCGATGACCACGCCCCTGCCCCGCCCGCTGATCCAGGACCTCGACACCGACAACATCGCCGATCTCGCCACCCGCGCGGCAGCGCTGACCGATGTCATCACGCTCTGGTATGGCGAGGGCGACGTGGTCACCCCGGCCTTCATCCGCGACGCCGCCAAGGCGGCCCTCGACGCGGGCGATACGTTCTACATCCCCGACATGCGCGGCCGCCGCTCGCTGATCGAGGCGCTCGCGGCCTACCAGACCCGCCTGCACGGCCGGCCCGTCGGCCTCGACCGCACGACCGTGACGCCCGGCGGGATGCAGGCGGTCCACATGGCGCTCATGGCGGTGGCGGGCCTTGGCGACAACGTGGTGTTCATCGAGCCGCAATGGCCCAACATCCGCCGCGCCATCTATCTCGCCGGCGCCGAACCCCGCGCCGTCCCGATGGACGAAACACCCGCCGGCTGGCGCCTCGACCTCGAGCGCGTCTTTGCCGCCTGCGACGCGCGCACCCGGGCGATCATGTTCTCCTCCCCCGCCAATCCCTCGGGCTGGACGGCCAGCCGCGACGAACTCGCCGCCCTGCTCGCCTTCTCGCGCCGCACCGGCATCTGGATCATCGCCGACGAGGTCTACAACCGCCTCGCCTTCGACGCCGAGGCCGCTCCGAGCATCCTCGCCCTCGCCGAGGCCGATGACCGCGCCCTGTCGATCAACTCCTTCTCCAAGGCCTGGGCGATGACCGGCTGGCGGATCGGCTGGCTGAGCCACCCGCCCGCGCTCTCCCGCCCGCTCGGCGCGATGACGCAATACGTCAATTCCGGCGCCTCGGGCTTCGTCCAGGCCGCCGCGACCGCCGCGATCACCGAGGGCGAGCCGCTGGTCGGCCGGATGCGCGCCCTCTGCCGTTCGGGCATCGACGCCGCCTGGGACGCGCTCGGCGCGGTCAACCGCATCCGCCTCGGGCCGAAACCGCCGGGCGGCATGTATGCCTTCTTCCGCATCGACGGCATCGACGACAGCCGCGAGGCCGCCCGGATGATGCTCGAGGATGCGCGGGTCGGCCTCGCCCCCGGCTACATGTTCGGCGCGCCCGCCAGTGCCTACCTGCGCATGTGCGTCGCCCGCGATACCGCGCAGATCGCCGAGGCCGCAGGCCGCATCGCCCGCGCCCTCCGCCCGCTCTGAAAACCCCGCGCGGCTTCATCGTTCCGCAAATACTCGATCCGCCCGCGACGCCGCGCCGCGGCCGGGCAGTGCTGCGGCCGCCGCGCCCGCCCCCTTCTCGCCGCGCCCCGGCGGGTTAAATGCGAAAGGGAGGGGCGGGATGCGATGCTTCTGGACGTGATCGATCTGACCAAGCGCTTTGCCACCGCCGAGGGGCCGGTGCCGGTGCTGCGCGGCGTGTCGCTGCGCCTCGACGCGGGCCAGAGCCTCGCACTCACGGGCGAATCCGGGTCGGGCAAGAGCACGCTGCTGCATTGCATCGCGGGGCTCGAGCCGTTCGACGGCGGCGCTGTCAGCCTCGACGGCGCCGATCTCGGCGCGCTCGGCGATCCCGGGCGGGCGGCGCTGCGCCGCGACAAGGTCGGCCTCGTGTTCCAGCAGTTCAACCTGATCCCCTCGCTCACCGCCGGCGCGAACCTGTCCTTTCAGGCGCGTCTTGCCGGGCGGCACGATGCGGCCTGGTGCGGGCATCTGGCCGACCGGCTGGGCATTGCGGCGCTGCTGGGCCGCTATCCCGAACAGCTTTCGGGCGGCCAGCAGCAGCGGGTGGCGATCGGGCGGGCGCTGGCGGCGCGGCCGCGGCTGATCCTCGCGGACGAACCGACGGGGAACCTCGACGAGGCCACGGGCGATGCCGTGCTCGACCTGCTGCTCGAAGGCGTGGCCGAGGCCGGGGCGGCGCTCCTGATGGTCACCCATTCGCCGCGCCTTGCCGGGCGCCTCGGCGGGCGGGTGCATCTGGCCGGTGGCCGGGTTCAGGACGAACCGGCATCGGCACAAGGCTCGGCACAAGGCATGGCGTCGTGACGCGGGCGGGTCTGGCGGCGCTCCTGTCGCACTGGTGGCGGCATCCGGTGCAGCTGGCGATGCTGCTGCTGGGCCTCGCGCTCGCCACCGCGCTCTGGACCGGGGTGCAGGCGATCAACGCCGAGGCGCGGGCGAGCTATGACCGCGCGGCCGGCGTGCTCGGGCAGGATCGTCTGCCCCGGCTCGTCCCGGCCGATGCGGCGCGGCTGGCGCAGGCCGATTACATCGCGCTGCGCCGGGCGGGCTGGCCGGTATCGCCGGTGATCGAGGGACGGCTGCGGATCGGGTCCGCGCGCGTGACGCTGCTGGGGGTCGATCCGCTGACGGCGCCGCCGCAGGCGGGCCTTGGCGGGCTCGCGGCCGGGGGCGGCCTTCTGGCCTTCATCACCCCGCCGGGCGAGGCCCTGGCGCATCCGGCGACCGTGGCGCGATTTGCGCGCGAGGCGCTGCCGGGCGGCCTTGTGCCGCGCGCGGTCGAAGGCCTGCCCGAAGGCACGTTCATCGTCGATGTCGGCATCGCCCAGACGCTGCTGGAGGCGGGCGAGACGCTCAGCCGCCTTCTTCTGCCCGAGGCGCTGCCCGCCGGCCTGCCCGACTGGCGCGCCGTCGCCCCCGGCCTCGTGCTGGAGACGCCCGAGGGCGCGGGGGATCTCGCGCGACTGACGGACAGCTTCCACCTCAACCTCACTGCTTTCGGCCTGCTGGCCTTCGCGGTCGGCCTGTTCATCGTGCATGCCGCCGTGGGCCTTGCCTTCGAGCAGCGGCGGGCGACGTTCCGCACGCTCCGGGCGCTCGGCCTGCCGGGGGGACGGCTCGCGGCACTGCTGGCGGGCGAGCTGATGCTGATGGCGCTGGCGGCAGGGGCGGCGGGGGTCGTTCTCGGCTGGCTGGTCGCGGCGGCGCTCTTGCCCGATGTGGCGGCGACGCTGTCGGGCCTTTACGGCGCGGCGGTGCCGGGGACGGTCGCGCTGCGGCCCGGATGGATCGCGGCGGGGCTGGGGCTGGCGGTGGCAGGCACGCTGGCGGCCGGGGCGCAGGCGCTCTGGCGGATCGCGCGCCTGCCGGTGCTCGCGCCGGCGCGGCCGCGGGCCTGGGCGATGGCGGCCGCAGGAGGCCTGCGGATGCAGGCCGCTCTGGCCGCCCTTCTGGCCGGCGCGGCAGGGGCGCTGGCGCTCACCGGGGGCGGCGTGGTGGCGGGGTTCGCGCTGCTCGGCTGCCTGCTGATGTCCGCGGCGCTGGCGCTGCCGCTGCTGCTGCACGGCGCGCTGCGGCTGGCCGAGGGGCGGGCGCGGGGCGTGCTGGCGCAATGGTTCCTCGCCGACACGCGCCAGCAGGTGCCGGGCCTGTCGCTGGCGCTGATGGCGCTGATGCTGGCGCTGGCGGCGAATGTGGGCGTGGGCACGATGGTGTCGTCCTTCCGGCTGACCTTCACCGGCTGGCTCGACCAGCGGCTGGCGGCCGAGCTCTATGTCACCGCCCGCACGCCCGAGGAGGGCGCGCGGCTGGCCGCCTTCCTTGCGCGCCGCGCCGAGGCCGTTCTGCCGATCGTGAGCGCCGAGGCGCGGCTCGCCGGCCTGCCGGGGCAGGTGTTCGGCATCGTCGATCACGCAACCTATCGCGAGGCGTGGCCCCTGCTCGCCGCGGCACCGGGCGTCTGGGATGCGGTCGCGGCGGGGTCGGGGGTGCTGGTGAACGAGCAACTGGCGCGCCGCGCGGGGCTGCGCCTCGGCGATCGGCTGGCGGTGGCGGGCACCGCCCTGCCGGTGGCGGGCGTCTATTCGGACTATGGCAACCCTGCGGCGCAGGCCATCATCGGGATCGGGCTGTTCGATACGCTGTTTCCCGGCGTGCCGCGGCTCGGCCATGCGGTGCGCACGGCCGATCCGGCGACGCTGGCCGAGGCGGCGATCGCGGCCTTCGACCTGCCGCCCGAGCGGGTGCTGGATCAGGCGGCGGTCAAGGCGTTTTCGCTGCGGGTTTTCGAACGCACATTCGCGGTGACGGCGGCGCTGAATGTCCTGACGCTCGGGGTGGCCGGGGTGGCGCTGCTCGCCTCGCTGGTCACGCTTGGGGCGATGCGGCTGCCGCAGCTTGCGCCGGTCTGGGCGATGGGGCTCACGCGGGGCAGGCTGGCGCGGATGGAATTCGCCCGCACGCTGCTGCTCGCAGCGCTGACGGCGGCGCTGGCGCTGCCGGTGGGGCTGCTGCTGGCCTGGGTGCTGCTGGCGGTGGTGAATGTGCAGGCCTTCGGCTGGCGGCTGCCGATGCATCTGTTCCCGGGCCAATGGGCCGGGCTACTGGCGGCGGCGCTGGTCGCGGCGGCGCTTGCGGCGGCCTGGCCGATGCGGCGCATCGCCCGGATGGCGCCGGCGGATCTGCTGCGGGTGTTTGCGCATGAACGCTAGGGTCCGGACGAGCCTCTGCGCTGCCGCCCTCGCCCTCGCGCTGCCCGGCGCCGCATCGGCGCAGGGCGCGGGCGGGGCGGGGTTCGCGGGGCTGGGGGGCGATGCGGCCGGGTTCGCCCTGCCCGACCCGGCCTATCGGCTGTCTTTCCCCGCCGATCACGGCGCGCATCCCGATTTCCGCATCGAATGGTGGTATCTGACCGCCGTGCTCGACGGGGCGGACGGGCAGACCTACGGCGCGCAATGGACGCTGTTCCGATCCGCCCTCGCGCCCGATGACGGCGCGGGCTGGACCAGCCCGCAGGTCTGGATGGCCCATGCCGCCGTCACCACGCCCGACCGGCATTTCAGCGCCGAGCGTTTTGCCCGCGGCGGGATCGGGCAGGCCGGGGTGACAGCCGCGCCCTTCGCCGCCTGGATCGACGACTGGAGCCTTGCGGGCCCGGACCTCGGCCGGGTGACCGTGGCGGCGCGGGGGATGGATTTTTCCTACAGGCTCGACGTGACGGCGACCGGCCCGCTGGTGCTGCACGGCGATGCGGGCTATTCGGTCAAGGGGCCGGGCGGGCAGGCGTCGCATTACTATTCCCAGCCGTTCTATC
Organism: Gemmobacter sp.; assembly: GCA_046292445.1. Taxonomy (GTDB): domain Bacteria; phylum Pseudomonadota; class Alphaproteobacteria; order Rhodobacterales; family Rhodobacteraceae; genus CALIZF01. The sequence goes on along the minus strand of JBKBQT010000043.1, from coordinate 7,639 downwards.
GCGCCGCGGGCACGCTGACGCTGCCCGGTGGCACGATCGCGGTGACCGGCACGGCCTGGCTCGATCGGGAATGGTCGTCCCAGCCGCTCGATCCCGATCAGGCGGGGTGGGACTGGCTCGCGCTCGCCTTCGACGACGGATCGCGGCTCATGGCGGCGCAGGTGCGCGGGGCACGGCCCTACACGATCGGGACGGTGATCGCGGCGGATGGCGCGGCGCTGGCGCTTGCCGACGGCGCGCTGCGGCTGACGCCGCTCGGCACCCACCGTGTCGCCGGCCGCGACGTGCCGGTGCGCTGGCGGGTGGAAGTGCCGGGGCACGGGATCGACGTGACGGCGGCGGCGGTCAATCCGGCGGCCTGGATGGAGACGACGGTGCCCTATTGGGAGGGGCCGGTGCGGGTGACCGGCAGCCATCCGGGGCGCGGGTATCTGGAGATGACGGGCTATTCGCCGTAGGGCACCCAGACCGTCTTGACCTCGCTCGCGCGGCGCAGCGTGTCGCGCATGTCCCAGGCCGCCCAATCGAACGCGCGGTCGGAAACCCAGGTGCGCTTGAGGTTCGAGACCGATTCCGTCTCGATCATCGCGCCAAGGGCCGGCGGGCCGAAGGCCCAGACGGCCTCCACATCCATATGCCCGGCCAGCGCGCGGCCCAGATCCTCGGCCGGGCCGGTGACGATGTTCCACACCCCGCCGGGCACGTCCGAGGTGTCGAGCACCTGGTAGAAATCGGTCGCGGCCAGCGGGAAGGCGCGCGAGGGCACGGCGACGACGGCATTGCCGAGCGCGATGGCCGGCGCGGCAAGGGCGATGAGGCCAAGGAGCGGCGCATCGTCCGGCGCGACGATGCCGATCACCCCCTGCGGCTCGTTCATCGCCAGCGCGATGCCGCGGATCGGCACGGGTTTCGCGCGCCCTTCCCATTTGTCGGCCCAGGCGGCGGCGGTGAAGAGGGTGCCGATCGCCGCATCGACCTCGGCCGCCCCCGGCTTGCCGGTCAGGTCCGCAAGACGCGCCGCGAACTCGGCCGCCCGCGCCGAAAGGTTCTCGGCGAGGTAGTAGAGCACCTGCGCCCGGTTCCATGCGCTCGCCCCGGCCCATCCCTTCTGCGCGGCCTGCGCCGCCTCGACGGCGTTGCGGATGTCCTTGCGGTTGCCGATCCCGGCATGGCCCAGAAGGCGGCCCCGCGCGGACCAGACGGCGGCGGAATAGCCGCCGTCGGGGCGCATCTGCTTGCCGCCGATGTAGAGTTTCGCGGTCCGGTCGATCCCCGAGACCTCGGGCGCAGGCGGGGCGGGCACCGCGGCGACGGGGCGCGCGGGTTTCGCGGGCGCGGCGGGGCGACGATAGGCCGCCAGCCCCTCCCACCCGCCTTCGCGGCCGAAGCCGCTTTCGCGCACCCCGCCAAAGCCGGCGGCGGCGTCGAACAGGTTCGTCGCGTTCACCCAGACCACGCCCGCCCGCAGCCGGGGCCCGATGTCGAGCGCGAGGTTGACGTTCTCGGTCCAGACCGTCGCCGCGAGGCCATAGCGCGTGTTGTTGGCCAGTTGCACCGCCTCGTCCGGCGTGCGGAACGTTGCAGAAACGAGGACGGGGCCGAAAATCTCTTCCTGCATCAAGGGATCGGCCGGCGAGAGGCCGGTGATGAGCGTCGGCGGGTAGAAGCACCCCGAGGCCGGCAGCGGCGCGGGGCTGCGGTATTTCTCGCCGCCCGATGCATCGACCATCCGCGCGATCTGCGCGCGCTGCACCGGATCGACCACGGCGCCGATGTCGATGCATTTGTCGAGCGGATCGCCGATGCGCAGATCGCCCATGCGCCGCCTGAGTTTCGCATGGAACCGATCCGCAACGCCTTCCTGCACCAGCAGGCGCGATCCGGCGCAGCAGACCTGACCCTGGTTGAACCAGATCGCATCGACGAGGCCCTCGATGGCGCTGTCGAGATCGGCATCGTCGAACACGATATAGGGCGACTTGCCCCCGAGCTCGAGCGTCAGGCCCTTGCCCGTCCCGGCCGTCTGCCTGCGGATCAGCCGGCCCACCTCGGTCGAGCCGGTGAAGGCGACCTTGGCCACCCCCGGATGCGCCACCACCGCCGCGCCGGTTTCCCCGGCACCGGTGACGACGTTGAGCACACCCCGGGGCAGCCCCGCCTCGCGGCTCAGTTCGGCGAAGAGGAGCGCGGTGAGCGGCGTGTATTCCGCCGGCTTGAGCACCACGGCGCAGCCGGCGGCGAGCGCGGGCGCCACCTTCCAAGCCAGCATCAGAAGCGGAAAATTCCACGGGATGACCGCGCCGCAGACGCCGATCGGCGCGGTGCCCGGCATTTCGCCATCCACAAGCTGCGCAAGGCCGGCGTGATAGCCGAAATGCCGCGCGACAAGGGGTATGTCGATGTCCCTGCTCTCGCGGATCGGCTTGCCGTTGTCGAGCGTCTCGAGCACGGCGAAGAGCCGGCTGTGCTTCTGCACCAGCCGCCCGAGCGCGTAGAGCACCCGCGCCCGCGCGTGCCCCGGCGTCTTGCCCCATCGCACCTGCGCCCGCGCCGCGGCGGCGACGGCGGCATCGACATCCGCCGCGGTGCCTCGGGTCACTTCGGCCAGCACCTGCCCCGTGGCCGGGTTGGCCGAGGCGAAGGTATCACCCGGCGGGGTAAACCGCCCGTCGATCCAGTGCCCGAAGCGGCGCGCATGGCCGGTCAGCCAGGCCTGCGCCTCGGCCGCCGATTCCGGCGCGGGGCCATAGTCCATCGTCTCGAAGATGTCGCGGATGGTCATGGATCACCCCATCGGATGGCGGAAGGACGCCGAATAGCGGCCCGTCACGTGGTGTTCGAGCTGCCGTTCGATATCGCCCAGCAGCGAGGAGGCGCCGAAACGGAACAGATCCGGCTGGCACCACGGCAGGCCGATCTCGTCGCGCATGAGCGCGAGGTAGACCAGCGCATCCTTGGCCTTGGATATCCCCCCCGCAGGCTTGTAGCCGACGCGGATGCCCGTGCGGTCGAGATAGTCGCGGATCGCGCGGACCATCACCAGCGTCACCGGCAGGGTGGCGTTGACCCCTTCCTTGCCGGTCGAGGTCTTGATGAAATCCGCCCCCGCCATCATGCACACGAGGCTGGCGCGCGCGACGTTGCGCAGCGTCCCAAGCTCGCCGGTGGCGAGGATAGCCTTCATGTGCGCGGGTCCGCAGGCGGCGCGCATCGCGGCCACCTCGTCGTAGAGTGCCTGCCAGTTGCCGGTGAGAACATGGCGCCGCGAAATGACGATGTCGATTTCTGCCGCGCCGGCGCGCACCGATTCCCCGATCTCGGCGATGCGCAGGCGCAGCGGCGACAGGCCGGCGGGAAAGCCGGTCGATACCGCCGCAACCGGGATCCCGCTGCCGTCGAGCGCGGCAACGGCGGCCGGCACCATCTCGTGATAGACGCAGACCGCGCCGGTGGTGATCCCGGTCATCCCGAGCGCATCAAGGAGCGCCGGCGAAACCGGCTGGCGCGCTTTGGCGCAGAGGCGGCGCACCCGCCCCTCGGTGTCGTCGCCCGACAGCGTCGTCAGGTCGATCAGCGTGATCGCCTTGCACAGCCAGGCCGCTTGCCAGTCCTTCTTGACCGACCGCCGCCCCGGCAGGCTCGCCGCGCGGCGCTCGATGGCCGAGGTATTGGCCTGCACCGATGCGACCCAGTCGAGGTCGAGCGGCATGCCGGGGTTTCGCGCCGGGGTTGTGGCGGGCAGGTGCGCCTGCGTGGCGGCGGTATCGGTCATCGTGTCCATCGGCGGATCCCCCGGCGCATAGCGTGGCACGGGACCGGGTGGCCCCGCAAGCGGGCCCGCCCGCTGCCGGCGCGCCTAGCGCGCCGCCCGGTCGCACCAGCGCCAGAACGGCATCAGCACCGCGGCCGCGCCGTGCAGCGCGGGGATCAGCCCTGCCCCCATCGCAGCCTCGTCCAGCGTCAGGCCCAGCGCGATCTGCTTGCGCCGCAGAAGATCGCCATGCGGATGGTCCGGTGCATAGGGTTTGGGCACCCGCACCAGCGGCGGCGTGTCGAAATCGTGCAGCGCCGCGCCCTGCGCCGCGGCCGCGTCGATCGCGGCGCGCAGCGCATCGCCGCCGCGGTCCACCGCCGCGCGATACCGGGCCAGCCCGTCGGCATCGAGCGCGTGAAGGCCGGTCAGAAATGTGGCGCCCTCGGACGCGACGTGCAAAAGCCAGCCCGGCCCTGCGCCTGCGCCCTGTTCCCAATAGGCGTGGATGTAGGTGTTGTAGGGGCTCTTGTCCTTGGAGAAGCGCACATCGCGGTAGATGCGCCCCAGCTTGCCGGTGTGCCCGATCCCGGTGAGCCGCGACAGATCCTCGGCCAGCAGCGTCACCAGCAGTTTTGCCGGCCCCTCGATCTCGGCCTTGAAGCGGGGTTTTTGCCCCTCGAACCAGTCGCGGTTGTTGTTGCCCTCCAGCTCGCCCAGAAACCGGCGGGCAGCGGCGATCATGGCGTCGAAACCGTCGGACATGGTGCCTTTCTCCCCTGCCGTTTCACAGGCGCCGGTGCTGGTGCAGAGCTGTGGCCGGGGCGATCGGAGTCAAGGCAAGGCCGCGCCGCGTCAGCCGACGCGGCGCGCACCCTCGGCGAGGGTGGCGAGCTTGGCCCAGGCGATCTCGGGGTCCACCGCGCCGAAACCGGCAAAGGTGCCAAAGCCGCAATCCGACCCGGCGATCACCCGGTCCGGCCCGACGATCCGGGCGAACCGCTCCAGCCGCTGCGCGACGAGATCGGGGTGTTCGACGAAATTGGTCGTCGTATCCACCGCGCCGGGGATCAGGATCATGTCGCCGGGGATATCCCCCGCCCGGTCGCGGAATACCGTCCATTCGTGGCCATGGCGGGGATTGGCCGTCTCGAACAGGATCGCCCGCGCCGGCACCCGCATCAGAAGCGGAAAGACCTTGTCCATCGCGATGTCGCAGACATGCGGCCCCTCGTAGTTGCCCCAGCAGATATGCAGCCGGATGCGACCCTGCGGCAGGCCGTCGAGCGCGCGTTCGAGCGCCGCCACATGCGTTTCGGCAATGGCGAGGAATTCGGCGTCGGATTTTTCGGCGAACAGCATGTGGCGGCTCAGCGCGAGGTCCGGGCAGTCGAGCTGCAGATCGAGTCCGGCATCGAGGATGGTGCGGTATTCCTCGCGCATCGCTTCGGCGAGCGCGTGGAGATAGGCCTCGCGCGTCGGGTAATGGGCGTTCTGCAGGAACAGCGCGATCACCCCGGGCGATGCTGCGTTCATGAAGCCCCGGGCGACCCCATGCGCGGCCATGGCGGCCTTGAGATGGGCGATGTCCTTGGCAAGCTCGCCCTGCCCGCGGCTTTCCACCGGGCCGGTGCATTGCGGGCGGGCGTATTGCGGCGTGCCGCCCATGCGGGCGAGGCGGTCGAGGAAGGACGGGAACATCTTCAGATCGGCCGGGGCGTTGCGCGGGCTGTCGCCGGAAAAACCGGTATAGCGATCCTTGACATAGGTGGCATAGCTGATCTTGGAACATTCCCCGTCCGACACGATGTCGATCCCCGCCGCCTTCTGCCGGCGCACGTTTTCCATCACCGCATCGGCCATGCAGGCATCGAAGGCGTCCCGGTCGTAGGGCTCGCCCCGTTCGCGCGCGAAAAGGAAATCGACCACGGCCTGCGGGCGGGGGAGCGATCCGACATGGGTGGTCAAGAGGGGCATGGGGCGGCTCCGTCAGTTCGGGTTGAAAGGCGGGGGCAGGCGAAGCACCGCTTGCACGGCAAGCACCCCGGCAAAGCCGGATGCATCGTGCAGCGCGCCGGGAAAGGCGATGCAGGGCAGGCCGGCGGCGCGGGCGGCGGCGAAGCCGTCGGGGTTGTCCTCGACCGCAAGCGCCTCGGCCGGCGAGAGACCGAGGCGGGCGAGGGCGACGTTGTAGGCATCGGGCGCCGGCTTGCCCCGCGCCACCGCCCCGGCGTCGAGCACGGCGGCAAAGCGCGCCCGGTCGAGCCCGGTCGCGGCGAGCACGGCGGCGATCACCTCGGCCGCCGTGGTCGAGACAAGCGCCAGCCGCAGACCCGCCGCCTCGGCCGCCGCCATGGACCGCGCGACGCCGGGGCGCAGCGGCACGCCGCCGGCGAGCCGGGCGAGGAAATGCCGCGTCTTGGCGGCATGGAGCGCCGGGGCATCCACGCTCACGCCGCGCGCCGCCGCATAGCGGGCGATCCGGTCCTGCCCGCCCGACTGCCGCAGCATCGCGCGGTAGTCCTGCGGCGACCATGACCAGTCGAGCCCGGCCTCGCGGAAGGCATCGTTGAAGCCGAGCCGCTGCAGGTCCGAGGTTTCCGCAAGCACCCCGATGGAGCCGAACATGATCGCGCGCATCCGCCACCCTTTCCGTTTTGCGGGGGCGTAGCGGCCGCATGCGACAGCACGGTGTCGCCGGGCGCCGCGGCGGCCGGATCCGTCACGCCGGCGTCCATGTGGGGCCGGCCGGATCGCCCGTGCCGATCACGCGGTATAGGCTCGCCTCGCCGGTCATCGACGGCACCACCGCATGGGGCAGGCCGGCGGGGACAAGGCAGGTATCGCCGGGGTCGAGCAGCGCCTCGCCCGCCGGCCAGGTCAGGCGCCAGTGGCCGCGCATCGGCATGAGCACCGCCGGACGGTCGTGGCGCTCTGGCTCGGCGGGGGCCGAGGCGCGGGTCATGAACGATACCTCGAACCCCGGGCGGTCGCGCAGCACGCCCTGCGCGCCGATCACCGTCACGGGCCTGCGGCCGGCAAGCGCGACCAGATCCCAATAGCGGGCGACGTGGTTGGGGATCACCGCGGATGCCTCCGGCTCGGGATAGGCGGCAAGCTCGGCCTCGGTCAGCAGCGGCATGGGGCCGACGCCGGGGGGCAGCGCCTCGCCCTTCGCGCTGTCGTAGAGCCGCCCGTTCGCCCCCAGCACCAGCCCATGGGCCCGCGCATCCGCGATCACCTGCGGCGCCCAGATCACCCCGCCCCCGGCATCGTCGCCACCGAGCACCGCCATGATCATCCCGTAATCGGTCCCGATGTTCTCGAACCCGCGGAAGATGCCGGTGGGGATGTTGAAGATGTCGCCTTCCTCGAGCACCACCTCGCCCGCCGTGCCCCAGCGGCCCCAGAAGAACCGCCAGCGCCCCTTGAGCACGAAGAACACCTCGGCCGTCCGGTGGGAATGGAGCGAGTTGCGGCATTTCGGCGGCTGCCCCGCCGCACCGATGTTGAAGCCCGGCGTCTGGCGGATGTGGACGTGCTGATCGGCGCTTTCGCTGACCCCGCCGCCGATGATGGTGAAATTCTCCTTCTGGTCCGACCCCGGCGTATGGGCGTCGATGAAGGCGGTCTTGCAGGGGCGCAGCTCGCCATAGCGGACGATGCTGGGCGCGGTGTCTTGCGCGGTCATCAGAGGTCTCCGGTATGCAGCAGGATCTGTTTCCAGATCGCGGTTTCGTCCAGCAGCGTCCATTCGCGCCGGATGCCCCAGCCGTGGCGCCCGTCCACCCCGCCCCAGGGGCCGAATTCGACATGGGTCATGCCCATGATGTGCACCGGGGCATGGGTCGGCGTGCCGAAGGCGCCCCAGCCGTCGTGCCGGCCGTC
>JBKBQT010000042.1:0-19077 GCA_046292445.1 Gemmobacter sp. | reverse complement strand
CATGCGCGGTCGAGATCGTGATCCCCCGCGCCCGCTCCTCGGGCGCCGCGTCGATCTGGTCATAGGCCTTGAACTCGCCGAAATACTTCGTGATCGCCGCCGTCAGCGTCGTCTTGCCGTGATCGACGTGCCCGATCGTCCCGATGTTCACGTGCGGTTTGTTGCGTTCGAACTTTGCCTTGGCCATGATGGCGTCCCTCATTCCGGCGGTGCGACTGCAGTGCACCAAGCGATGTGTCGATGGGCTGCGCCGCAGCGCAGCCCGGGTTCGTCAGACGCGCGTCACGCGTATTTCTTCTGGATCTCGTCCGAGATGTTCTGCGGCACGGCCTCGTAATGGTCGAACTGCATCGTGAACACCGCCCGGCCCGAGGACATCGAGCGCAGCGTGTTGATGTAGCCGAACATGTTGGCGAGCGGCACGAAGGCATTGATGACGTTCGCGTTGCCGCGGCTGTCCTGCCCCTGAACCATGCCGCGCCGCGACGTCAGGTCGCCGATGACCGAACCGGTGTATTCCTCGGGCGTCACCACCTCGACCTTCATGATCGGCTCGAGCAGCTTGGCCCCGGCCTTCTTGAGCCCCTCGCGCATCGCTGCGCGCGCCGCGATCTCGAAGGCGAGCACCGACGAGTCGACGTCGTGATAGGCCCCGTCGATCAGCGCCACCTTGAAGTCGATCACCGGAAAGCCGGCGAGCGGGCCGCTGTCCATCACGGACTTGATGCCCTTCTCGACCCCGGGGATGTATTCCTTGGGCACGGTGCCGCCGACGATCTTGCTTTCGAACGAATAGCCCTCGCCGGGCTGCGTCGGCTCGATCACCAGCTTGACGCGGGCGAACTGGCCCGTGCCACCGGTCTGCTTCTTGTGCGTGTAGTCGATCTCGGCCGCGGTCGAGATCGTCTCGCGGTAGGCCACCTGCGGCGCACCGATGTTCGCCTCGACCTTGAACTCGCGCCGCATGCGGTCGACGAGGATGTCGAGGTGAAGCTCGCCCATGCCCTTCATGATCGTCTGGCCGCTCTCGAAATCGGTCTCGACGCGGAACGACGGATCCTCGGCCGACAGGCGAGCGAGCGCGAGGCCCATCTTTTCCTGGTCTGCCTTCGACTTCGGCTCGACCGCGATCTCGATCACCGGCTCGGGGAAGGTCATCGTTTCCAGCACGACCGGCTTGGCCGGATCGCAGAGCGTATCCCCGGTCGTCGTGTCCTTGAGCCCCGCCAGCGCGATGATGTCACCGGCGAAGGCCTCTTCGATTTCCTCGCGGTTGATCGCGTGCATCATCATCATGCGGCCGACACGCTCGCGCTTGCCCTTGGTCGCGTTCAGCATCTGGTCGCCCTTCTTGAGGACGCCCGAATAGATCCGCGTGAAGGTGAGCGAGCCCACGAAGGGGTCGTTCATGATCTTGAAGGCAAGGCCCGAGAACGGCTGGTTGTCGTCGGCCGACCGCTCGATATTGCGCGTCTCGGTCTCGTCGCCGGGCGCAAAGCCCTTGTAGGCCGGCACGTCGAGCGGCGAGGGAAGATAGTCGATGACCGCGTTCAGCAGCGGCTGCACGCCCTTGTTCTTGAACGCCGAACCGCAGGTCACCGGGAAGAACGCCATCGACAGGCAGCCCTTGCGGATCAGCCCGCGCAGCGTTGCCGTATCCGGCTCGTTGCCCTCGAGATAGGCCTCCATGACCGTGTCGTCCTGCTCGACCGCAAGCTCGACGAGCTTGGCGCGCCAGGTCTCGGCATCGGCCCGCATGGATTGGCGGATCGGCTGGCGGCTCCAGGAGGCGCCCAGATCCTCGCCCTGCCAGGTCCATTCCTCCATCTCGATGAGATCGACGATGCCCTCGAACTTGTCCTCGGACCCGATCGGAAGCGCGATCACGGCGGTCACGCCGGCAACGCGATCCTTGATCATCTCGACGCATTTGAAGAAATCGGCGCCGATCTTGTCCATCTTGTTGACGAACACGATGCGCGGAACCTCATACCGGTCGGCCTGCCGCCAGACGGTTTCGGTCTGCGGCTCCACGCCGGCGTTGGCGTCGAGCAGGCAGATCGCGCCGTCGAGCACCGCAAGGCTGCGCTCCACCTCGATGGTGAAGTCCACGTGGCCGGGGGTGTCGATGATGTTGAACCGGTGCTTGTCGCCCTGCGTCACGCCCGGATCGACCGTGCGCGACCAGAAGGTGGTCGTCGCGGCCGAGGTGATGGTGATCCCGCGTTCCTGCTCCTGCTCCATCCAGTCCATCGTCGCGGCGCCGTCATGGACTTCGCCGATCTTGTGGGACTTGCCGGTGTAGTAGAGGATCCGTTCGGTCGTCGTCGTCTTGCCGGCATCGATGTGGGCCATGATGCCGAAGTTGCGGTAGATGTTGAGCGGATATTCGCGGGGCATCGATGCGGTCCTTACCAGCGGTAGTGGCTGAATGCCTTGTTGGCATCGGCCATCTTGTGGGTGTCTTCGCGCTTCTTGACCGCGGTGCCGCGGTTGTTCGAGGCGTCGGCGAGTTCCGCCGCAAGCCGCTCTTCCATCGTGTTCTCGTTGCGCTTGCGCGCGGCGGTGATCAGCCAGCGGATCGCAAGCGCCTCGCGGCGCACCGGCCGAACCTCGACCGGCACCTGATAGGTGGCGCCGCCGACCCGGCGCGAACGCACCTCGACGGCCGGCTTCACGTTCTCCAGCGCGTCGTGGAACGCCTGGATCGGGTCTTTCTTCAAACGCTTCTCGACCCGGTCGAGCGCATCGTAGACGATCCGCTCGGCGGTGGATTTCTTGCCATCCACCATCAGGTTGTTCATGAACTTGGTGACCACGATATCGCCGAACTTGGCATCGGGGAGCACTTCGCGCTTTTCGGCTGCGTGACGACGCGACATCTAGTTCTTCCTCACTTCGGCCGCTTGGCGCCGTATTTCGACCGGCGCTGACGGCGATCCTTGACACCCTGCGTATCGAGAACGCCGCGCAGGATGTGGTAGCGCACGCCCGGAAGGTCCTTCACCCGGCCGCCGCGGATCAGGACCACCGAATGTTCCTGCAGGTTGTGCTTTTCACCGGGGATATAGCTGATGACCTCGAACCCGTTGGTCAGCCGCACCTTGGCGACCTTCCGCATGGCCGAGTTCGGCTTTTTCGGCGTCGTCGTGTAGACCCGCGTGCAGACACCGCGCTTTTGCGGGCAGGACTGGAGGTGCTGCGACTTGGAGCGCGTCACCTTGGGCTGCCGCGGCTTGCGGATCAGCTGTTGGATCGTCGGCATTCCGGTTCCCCGTTCTCGACCGTTTCGTGCCCCTGCGCGCCCCGTCGGCGAGGCGTGCAGGCAAGTTTGCGCCAGAGCGGCGCGGCGACGGTGCCCTGCGCAAGCAAAACACCAAGACCGCCGACGTTCCCCTTGCTCGCGGGGAACGACGCGGTGGAATTCCAGAGGATCGGGGCATCACGCCCGGATCATGACCACGACAAATATGAAGCCCGCAACGTCGTGGACGCAGCGTGCCGGGCGGCATTAGGGGGAATCACCGGGGTTGTCAACACACCGGACGGCCGCGCACTGCAACCGGGCAACGAGTCGCGTCGCGCCCTTGCGGCGACGGCAAAGGGGGGGGGGCGCGGATCGTCGCGCGGGCTTCAACAATTCGGCGTCCGGCACACGACCGTCCGCGAAAGCCGATCATGGATGGCGAGATTGTGGCAAGATCGCGGAAAAGCGTTGCCAACGCCCGGCTGATGGAGGATGCCTCGTGGGCGTGTCGATTTAATGCGGGGTGCCCGTGATGCTTCGTTCTGTTGTAGTTGGCCTGATGTCGTGCGGCACTGTCGCGCTGTGGGCACAGGCGGCGCTGGCGTCGGCTCGCCCGCGCCCCGGACCGAGGCCGCACCCTGTCGCCGTGCCCGAGATCGATGCCTCGACGAGCCTGATCGCGCTCGCTGTCGTCGCGGCCCTTCTCGCGCTTGCCTGGGAACGCCGCCGCCGCGCGCGCTGATGGCTAGAGGCGGCTCCAGTCGCCCGCCTGCGCCGCGATGGCGGCGACGACGAGATTGGCCGCGACATGCGCCCATACCGCATCGCCGATGCGGTGCCGGCGAAGCATGACGGCGGCAAAGACGAGACCGGCAAGAAGCGCCGCCAGGAACCGGCCGTGCAGGGCCGCGAAGGCCAGCGACGACAGCGCGACGGCGACCAGCCGCCAAACCAGCCCGCCCCGGTCCAGCCGGCTGAGCAGGTAACCGCGAAAAAACAGCTCTTCCACCACCGGCACGAGCGCCACGGTGCCGATGACCCGTGCCAGCGTCCAGAGGGCGAGCGCAGCCGCGCCGAGCGGTGCCAGCGCAGCGGCGAGGGCCCCGGCCTGGGCGCCCGGCGCCGGCTCGGTCAGCGCCCAGACAAGACCGACCGCCAGCCCAGAGCCGACCGCGACGGCGTCGGGCCGCCAGGCCTCGCGCGCCAGCACGGCGCCGAAGGCGAACAGCGCCGCCGCCATCGCCAGCGCCTTGAGCGGATAACCGAGGTCGGCCGGATCGAAGAAGGCCGCAGCGACGAGGCCCGAGGCCATGAATGCGGCGAAGGGCACGATCCGCGCCGCGACCGGATCCCGCAGGAACGGCAGGCCGACCGGCTCTGCACCGTCATGGTGCAGGCCCGGCACACGCTGCACCACGGCCAGGATCGCCACCACAAGGGCCGTGAAGAACATCCACCCCGCGTAGGAATGGAACCCGTTCACCGCCAATTCGGGCGAGATGTATTCGCCGATCGCGATCAGGATCGCGATGCGCAGGACGTTGAACGCCCAGCTTGCCAGCAGCGCCAGCGGCACGACCACCAGCCAGAACCGCCCCTGCCGCAGCGTCGCGCGCAGCAGCATCGCATAGACCGCCGAGAACACGAGGACGAGCGCAAAGCCCTCGACCCCCGAGCATTGCCGCGCGATCGAGACCGCGAAGGTCTCGAGCCCGAGGACCATCGCGGACGGGTCGGCAAAGGGCACCTGCCCCGCCGCCATCAGCACAAGGCCGACCGCAACGAATGTCGCCGTCGTCAGCGCGCCGATGTCCCACAGGGGATAGGCGAGTTCGGCAAGGTCGGGCACGACAAGCGCCAGACCGACGGCCGGGATCAGAACGCGCCAGACATCCGGCCCCAGCCCGCGCCAGGCCGACGCGGGGGCGAGCCACAGCAGGCCGCCCGCGGTTGCCAGCGCCGCGCCGATGGCCCATGGCAGGACGGCCGCGGCAAAGAACGTCGCCGGGGGGACGCCTGCAACAAGCAGGATCGGCACCACGATCAGCGCGAAACCGGCCGCGTGAACCCAGCGCCAGCGGGCAGCCTGCGGATGATGCGCCGCCGCCGCGAGGAACCGGGCAAAGACCGCCGGCATCGCCCAGACCACCAGCGCCGTCACCGCGATCACCGCAAGGCCCCGCGCCACGAGGCTGCGCAGGAACCGGCACAGGCCATAGGCCTCGACCGCCTGGCAGTCGAACGACAGCAGCATCTGATAGGCGGCCGCGAGAACGACGAGTTCCGTCAACAGCACTGCCGCGACGATCAGGCTGCGGTGCGGGCGCGCAAGGGTTCGGATCACGGGTTGTTCCTTGCCGGCAAAGGCTTCTGACGCGGCATTTCATCGTATATCGGGCAGGGTGCGGCACCATCATGTCAAGCTTGCGGCGCGGCGTCGCTCGGGGCTGGACCGCACCGGGCGCGCATTCTAGCCTCGCGGCCAGAACGGAGGCCCGCATGCTGCGCTACACACTGTCCCGGCTCGTCTCGCTCGCGGCGAGCCTTGCGGTGGCCAGCGTCGTCATCTTTGCGGTGATCGAGATCATCCCCGGCGATCCGGCGTCCTTCATGCTCGGCCTGAACGCCAACGACGACACGCTCGCCGCGCTGCGCGATCAGCTCGGCCTCGGCGGCGGGCCGGTGGAGCGGTATTTCGCCTGGGTCGGCGGCCTGCTGACCGGCGATCTGGGCACGTCCTATACCTACCGCGTGCCGGTGGCCGACCTCGTGGCGGCGCGGATCGGCGTGTCGCTGCCGCTCACGCTCTATGCGCTCGCCCTCTCGACCATGATCGCCATTCCGGTCGGGCTTCTGGCGGCCGCGCGGCACGGGCGGGCGAGCGACGTGGCGGTGATGGGGGCGACGCAGCTCGGTGTCGCGGTGCCGAATTTCTGGTTCGCGATGCTGCTTGTCGTGATCTTCGCGATCAACCTGCGCTGGTTTCCCTCGGGCGGGTTTCCGGGCTGGGACAAGGGGCTGTGGCCGAACCTCAAGGCGCTCACCCTGCCCGCCATCGCGCTGGCGCTGCCGCAGGCGTCGATCCTCGCGCGGGTGATGCGGTCGGCCGTGCTCGAGACCCTTTCGCAGGACTATATCCGCACTGCCCGGGCCAAGGGCCTAAACCGCGGGCAGGCGATCATGCGGCATGCGTTCCGCAACGCGCTGATCCCGGTGCTGACCATCCTCGGGCTGCAATTCTCGTTCCTGCTGGCCGGGGCGATCATCATCGAGAACGTGTTCTTCCTGCCCGGTCTCGGGCGGCTGATCTTCCAGGGGATCACGCAGCGCGACCTGATCGTGGTGGAATCGGTCGTCATGCTGCTGGTGGCGGCGGTGATCGTGGTGAATTTCCTCGTCGATCTCGCCTATGCGGCGGCCGACCCGCGGCTCAGGCGGCGATGAAGGGGCGGGCCGCGCTGATCCTCGGAGCGGTGCTCACGGCGTTCTTTGCCGCCGCCGCGCTCGTCTCGCTCGGCTGGACGCCGTTTCCCGTCGATGGCGTCGCCATCGGCAACCGGATGAAGCCGCCGGGCACGCCGGGGTTCCTCCTCGGGACCGATCACCTCGGGCGCGACATGGTGTCGATGCTGATGATCGGCGCGCGCACGTCCATCGCCGTCGCCATCGTTGCGGTCGGCATCGGCATCGCGGCGGGCGTGCCGCTCGGCCTGCTCGCGGCCGCGCGCCGGGGCTCGCTGCTCGATGAGGTCATCATGCGCGGCAACGACCTTGTGTTCGCGTTCCCGAGCCTCGTCATCGCCATCCTCATCACCGCCGTGTTCGGCCCGTCGGCGGTCAATGCGATCCTCGCCATCGGGATCTTCAACATTCCGGTCTTTGCCCGCGTCACGCGCGGCGCCGCGCTAAGCCTCTGGACGCTCGACTACATCCGCGCAGCGCAGGTGGCCGGCAAGGGGCCGGCGCGGATCTCGGTCGAGCATATCCTGCCCAATATCCTCAACCTCCTGATCGTGCAGGGTACCATCCAGTTCTCGCTCGGCATCCTCGCCGAGGCCGCGCTGTCCTATGTCGGCCTCGGGGCGCAGCCGCCGACGCCGTCCTGGGGACGGATGCTCGCGGAATCGCAGACGCTCATCGCGCTCGCCCCGCATCTTGCACTGCTGCCGGGCCTTGCCATCGTGTTCACCGTGCTCGGCCTCAACCTGATGGGCGACGGGCTGCGCGACCTGCTCGACCCGCGGCTGAGGCGCGCGCGATGACGCTGCTGTCGGTCGCGGGCCTGACGCTGGCAATCGGCGGCACGCCGATCCTGCACGGCGTTTCGTTCGACGTGGCGGCCGGCGAGGTGTTCGGGCTCGTCGGCGAGAGCGGATCGGGCAAGTCGCTGACCGCCTTTTCGCTGATGCGCCTCTTGCCGCAGGGGGCGGTCGCGGGCGGGCACGCGGGGCTCGGCGGGCGGAACCTCTTGGCCCTGACCGAACGGCAGATGTGCGCCCTGCGCGGGCGCGAGATCGGGATGATCTTTCAGGAACCGATGACGGCGCTCAACCCGGTGCAGACCATCGGCGACCAGGTGGCCGAGACGCTGGTGATCCACGGCGCGGCCACGCGCGGCGAGGCGGCGCGCATCGCCCGCGCCCGGCTCGACCGGGTGGGGCTGACTGCCGACCGCTTCCCGCTCGACCGCTACCCGCACGAGTTGTCGGGCGGGCAGCGGCAGCGGGTCTGCATCGCCATGGCGATGGCGCTGCGCCCCAAACTGCTGATCGCGGACGAACCGACGACCGCGCTCGATGTCACCACGCAGGCGCAGATCCTCGACCTGCTCAAGGGGCTTGTGGCCGAGGAAGGCATGGCCCTCCTCCTCATCACCCACGACCTTGCCGTGGTCGCCGGCATGGCCGACCGGGTGGCGGTGATGGAGGCGGGGCGGATCGTCGAGCAGGGACCGACCGAGGCGCTGTTCCGCACCCGCGCGCATGACTATACCCGCCGCCTCTTCGCCGCTTCGTCGCACCAGCCCGCCCGCCGCCGCATCGCCACGCCCGAGCCCTTGCTGGTGGTCGAGGCGGCGCGGCGCAGCTATGCCCTGCCGCGCAAGACGCTCTTCGGCCCCGCCGCGCGGCTCGAGGCGGTCAAGGGCGTCAGCTTCACGCTTCACCGGGGCGAAAGCCTCGGCCTCGTCGGCGAATCGGGTTGCGGGAAATCGACGCTGACCCGCGCGATCCTCGGCCTCGATCCGCTGCAGGGCGGGCGGATCGCGCTGGCCGGCCGACCCGTCAGCACCGCCATGCCCAACGCGATGCGCGCCGGGGTGCAGGTGGTGTTCCAGGACCCCTACGGCAGCTTCAACCCGCGCTGGACGGTCCGCCGCCTGATCGCCGAGCCGTTCCATCTGCTGCCTGCGCCCCCTGCCGATGCGGCAGACCGCATCGCGGCGGCGCTGCGCGAGGTCGGCCTCGCGCCCGAGGACGCAGGCAAATTCATCCACGAGTTTTCCGGCGGCCAGCGCCAGCGCATCGCCATCGCCCGCGCACTCATCACCCGGCCCGACCTCATCGTGCTGGACGAGGCGGTCTCGGCGCTCGACGTGCGGGTCCGGGCGCAGATTCTGGACCTGCTTTCGGCGCTGCAGGAAAGCCACCGGCTGAGCTACCTGTTCATCAGCCACGATCTGCACGTCGTGCGCGCGATTACCGACCGCGTGCTGGTGATGAAGGCGGGCGAGATCGTCGAGGACGGGCCGACCGAGACCGTCTTTTCCCGCCCGCGCCACCCCTACACCGCCGAACTGATCGCGGCGACACCGGTGATCCCGGCGGAATGGGCGGCCTGAAGAAACCGCGCCTGCGCCCGCGGGCAGCTAACGGCGGGATGGCTTGCCCCGCCGGCAGATCGTCGCGGGCAATCCGGGCGCGACCCTCGCCCATCAGCCCTGCCGCCCGGTCGTCGAGCGCCCTGATCCGCAGCGCGAGCGGAATCCGGCTTGACCTGAGGTCGCCTGAGCCTGCAGCGTGAGGCCGAGGCTGCGGGACCGCGCGGGCACCTCTGAGGGGCGCGGCAGGCAACAATCCCCACAGCCACGACCAGTGCGATGATGGCACGTATTGCAAGATGACGACCAACCGGCACTCTCGCGGCCCGACACGCCGGGCGCTGCTCTGGCTGGCGATGGCGCTTGCCGTCGGCAACGGCGCGCGGGCGCGGGAGGCATTCCGCTTTGCGCTGACCCCTGTGTTTCTGGACAACGATGCATCGGTGATCGCGGCATTGCAGGCTGCGCTCCAGACGGGAATGGGACAGCCGGTGGACCTTGTCCAGCGGCGGACCTACCAGGAGATCACCGGCGCGCTTCTCGACGGCTCGGTCGATGCCGCCTGGACCTGCGGCTATCCCCTCGTGCAACATCAGGAGGCGCTCAGCGTCCTCGGCGTGCCGACCTGGCGCGGTCAGCCGCGCTATCAATCCTATCTGATCGTCCGCGCAGACCGGCCTGCGGAAGGGCTCGCCGATCTTGCGGGCGGAACGCACGCCTTTTCGGACCCCGACAGCAACTCGGGCTATCTGGTCACGGCCTCGGATCTGGCCCGGATCGGGCAGACGCCGGAGCGGTTCTTTTCGCGCACGATATTCACCTACGGGCACCGCAACGTGGTGCGCGCGGTCGCTGACGGGCTCGTGGGGTCGGGCAGCGTGGATGGCTATGTCTGGGAAACGCTGGCCGAGGTCGAGCCCGGCCTGACCGATCGCACGCGCGTCATCGCCCGGTCCGAATGGCTGGGGTTTCCGCCCTTCGTGGCGCGGACCGACCGGCGCGACGAACCGGCTGTGCTGGCATTCCGCCGTGCCATCCTGGGGCTGGCGGCATCGGGCGACGGCGTCGCCGCGCTGCGCCTCTTGCGGCTCGACGGGGTGGAGCCGGCGACGCCGGGTCTCTATGACGGGATTTCGGCGCGGATGGCGGCCTTGCGGACGTTGCGGTGAGCGTGGCGTGGTTTCAGAGCATGCCGGTGACCCTGCGGGTGCCGCTGGTTGCGGCCGGGCTCATGGTCGCGCTGGGGATGGTGGCAAGTCAGGGGGTGCTCGCCATCCTGGGGACAGTGCAGGACGCGCGGCTGCGCGAGGCCGCGCGGCTCCATGTCGAGGGCCTGGCGGTGGCCCTCGGGCCGTTCGTGCTGCGGCAGGACGTGTGGGAGGTGTATGACATCCTCGATCGCGCGCGGGCCGCCAGCAACGGGCAGCGCCTGCTGCTGACCGTGGTGGCCGACGCGCAGGGCCGCGTGCTGGCCGCGACGGACCCGACCCGCGCACCCATGGGTGGCGACATCGCGCCGTTCGTGCACGAGGCCGTGCCGCCCGAAGCCGTGCATATGACCGGCGCGCGGACATTGCGCGTCTTTGCGCCGCTGACCTTCCAGGGACGGGAGGTGGGCCGGATCGTGACCGAACTGGATGTGACCGACCTTCTGGCCGAGCGGCGGCGCGTCACCGTCTGGCTGCTGATGGGCAACGCGGCGGCCACGGCATTGCTGGCCTTCGCCGGCTGGATCGCGGTGTCGCGCATCCTGCGGCCCGTGGGCCTTCTGGTCGAGGCCATGCAGGCCCGGGACGGCTCGCCGCGTCCGGTCGCTGCCGCTGCGGTGCCCGCAGGCGATCCGGGCGTCCAGAGGCTGTTCGCCACCTACAATGCCATGGCGACAGCGGTCGAGGCGCGGGCCGAGGCGGAGCGGCGGCTGGCCGAGCGCGAGCGGTTCGTCAGCCTGGGGCGGCTTTCGTCGTCGCTTGCGCACGAGATCAACAATCCGCTTGGCGGGCTGATGAATGCGACCGACACGATCCTGAGCTTTCCCGACCGCAGCGACAGCGTCCGGCAATCGGCCGAACTGATCCAGCGCGGCCTGTCGCACCTGCGCGATGTCAGCCGCGCGATCCTCGACCAGAACCGGCTGGACCGGGCAGGCCAGCCGCTGCGGCCCGAGGATTTCGAGGACCTGCGCCTGCTCTACGAACCCGAAGCGGCGCGGCGGGGCCATGTGCTCGACTGGACCATTGCGGCCGGCGCCGAGGCGATGGCGTCTCTTCCCGCCACGCAGGTCCGGCAGGTCGTGCTGAACCTTCTGCTCAATGCCGGGGCCGCGGCAGGGGAACGGGGGCGCGTCGGCCTGCGGGTAGAGACGGCGCCCGGCGCGCTTGTCGTGTCGGTGTGCGACAGCGGGCCCGGGCTCGGGCAGGATGACCTGCTGCGCCTGACGCAGGCCGGCCCGGTGCCCGCGGGCGGCGGCGTCGGGCTTCGACTGGTGCATGATCTTGTGGTCGGCATGGCGGGGACGATCCGACACAGCCACGTCGAGGGGATGACAGACATCACCATCACCTTTCCGATGCGGTCAAACGATGCTTAGCGGCCGGACCATCGCGCTGGTCGAGGATGACGAGATCATGGGCGCCTCGCTGCAGCAGCGGCTGGCGCTGGAGGGGGCCGAGGTCGTCTGGCTGCGCACCGTCGCCCGCGCCCTGCCGGCGATCCGAACGCCGCGCCGGCCGTTCGATGCGGTGGTCTGCGACATCCGGCTGCCCGACGGCACCGGGGAGGCGCTGTTCCTGACCCTGTTGCGGACATCCTCGCCGCCGCCCTTCCTGTTCATCACCGGCCAGGGGGAGGTCTCGCAGGCAGTCCGCATGCTGCGGTCGGGCGCCGCGGATTACATCGCCAAGCCCTTCGACATGCGCGCCTTCCTCGAGCGGCTTGCGCTTGTCGCCTTGCCCCGGATGGCACCCGACCTGCCGGCCCAGAGCGGGATCAGCGCTGCCGCGCGCGCCGTGGACCGCCAGGTGGGCGAGGCTGCCGGAACGGACGCACCCCTTCTGATCCGGGGGTTGCCCGGCCTCGGCAAGGGCAGGATTGCGCGGCGCGTCCATGACCTCTCGGACCGCCGCGCCGCGCCCTTCGTGGTGCGCGATGCCCTGCGGGATACAGTGGATGCATCGCGCCTGCGCGTGGCCGAGGCCGAGGCCGGCGAGGGCTCGCTCGTCCTTCTGGGGGTGGGCCGGCTGACCGCGGATGCGCAGGATGCGCTGATGTCCGTCCTGCGCAAAGGCACCTTGCGCCTTCTTGCGACGGCCGGTCTGGGACTCGAGGCGCGCGTCGCGGCGGGGATGTTCCGGGCCGATCTGCTGGATGCCCTGCGCCATCATGAAATCGTCGTGCCGCCGCTGTCCGAGCGCGTCGAGGATGCGGTCTGGCTGGCCGGGCGGCTGTTCGCGGGGCTCAACGCGGGCCGCCGCACCGGCCTGTCCTCGGCGGCGGAAGAAGCGATCCGGGCGCATGACTGGCCCGGAAACGGCCGAGAGCTTCGCGCGCGTCTCGCGCGCGCGATCGAGGCGGCGGAGGGCCCGCTGATCCTGCCCGCCGATCTTTTCCCCGAACGGGCCGGCCTGGCGGGCTGGCGTCCGCTGGCAGAGGTGCGCGACGCCGCCGAGCGCGCGCATATCGCCGCGACGCTGGATGCAACCGGCGGGCATGTGGCCGAGGCCGCCCGCCTGCTGGGCATCGCGCGCACAACGTTGTGGGAAAAGATGCAGAAACTGGGACTGTGAGCGCAGGTTGGGCGTTCGGATTTCCGAACGCCCAAAATAACGGCGCGATGACAACGGCTTGCCGCGGCGCAGAAGCCGGCTTTGGCCGGTCGCCAGACTTCGGGGCTGCACCTATCCTTGCCCCGGATGACAGCCAGGGGAGGGCTCCGAGCCATGAAATGCAACAGGTTGGTCGATGCCGGCCGCCGCCAGTTCCTGCGCGGGAGCCTCGTGGCGACCGCAGGGGCGGCCGCGGCCGCTGTGATGGCGCCGCAGGCGGCACAGGCGCGGGCGCTGGCGCGGGTGGACTACCCGGCGAACCGGCTGGCCAATATCGCCGATCTTGCCGTGAACGAACCGGTGGACGTGGCCTATCCCGATGCCGACAGCCCCGGCGTGCTGCTCAAGCTCGGACAGGCCGTCAAGGGCGGTGTGGGGCCAGATGGTGATATCGTGGCCTATTCGGTGCTCTGCCCGCACAAGGGCTGGCTTCTGTCCTACAATGCAGGCGACAAGACGCTGAATTGCCCCGGCCACCATTCGCGGTTCGACTGCGAGGCGGGCGGGCAGCAGGTCTGGGGCCATGCCACGCAGAACCTGCCGCAATTCCAGCTGCGCGTGGACGACAAGGGCGACATCTACGCCGAGGGCGTGGACGAATTGATCTACGGCCGCCTGTCGAACGTGCTGGCGTAAGGGGGGAAAGACCAATGGCCTACAAACGTCAGATCGACCGCCTGCCGATCATCCCGGCGGATGCGCAGGAATTCAACGTCACCTGCCACTACTGCATCGTCGGTTGCGGCTACAAGGCCTACACTTGGCCGATCAATCGGCAGGGTGGCACCGACCCGTCGCAGAACAAGTTCGGCGTTGACCTTTCGGAACAGCAGAGTATCGATGCCGAGGCGTGGTATTCGCCCTCGATGTACAACATCGTGCGGCAGAATGGGCGCGATGTGCATCTGGTGGTCAAGCCCGATGTGAACTGCGTCGTCAACTCGGGCCTCGGGTCCATCCGCGGCGCGCGCATGGCAGAGAACCGGCCGTCCAAGATTACCGGCACGCAACAGCAGCGCCTGTCGGATCCGATGGTCTGGCGCAACGGCACCTGGCAGCCAACCTCGTGGGACGATGCGCTGGATCTGGTGGCCCGGGTCACCGCGCGGGTCATCACCGAGGGGTCGCAGGATGACCTCGTGGTCTCGATGTTCGACCACGGCGGCTCGGCGGGCGGATACGAGAACACCTGGGCGACCGGCAAGCTCTATTTCCAGAGCATGGCGATCAAGAACGTGCGGATGCACAACCGCCCGGCCTACAACTCCGAGGTCCATTCGTCGCGCGACATGGGGCTGGACGAGCTGAACTATGCCTACAAGGACTATACGCTGACCGACACGATCTTCATCGTCGGCGCGAATTCGATCGAGACGCAGACCAACCTCTATCTCAACCACATGGTGCCCGGGATGCAGAACGGCGCGCGTGTGGTGATCGTGGATCCGCGGCGCACGCTCACGGTCGCCTCGTCCGAACAATACGCGGGCAAGGACAACGTGCTGCACCTTGCGATCAAGGAAGGCACCGACATGGTGCTGTTCAACGCGATCTTCACGCATATCGTCGATCAGGGCTGGATCGACCGCGACTTCATCGCCGCCTCGACCTTCCAGGGCGGCGTGGCGGTGCCCGAGGACGAGGCGCATCCCGCGTCCCTCGGCAGCCTCGAGCATGCGCTGGCCACCTGCCGCACCTCGGCCGAGCGGGCGGCGGAGATCTGCGGGGTCCCGGCCGCCGACATCCTGAAGGCCGCCGCCTGGATCGCCGAGCCCAAGGCCGACGGCAGCCGCCGCAAATGCGTGACCGCCTATGAAAAGGGCATCATCTGGGGCAACGACAACTACCGCACCATCGGCGCGCTGGTGAACATCGCGCTGGCCACCGGCAACGTGGGCCGCGAGGGCGGCGGCGTCTGCCGTCTGGGCGGGCATCAGGAAGGATACTACCGCCCTGACGAATCCGTTGTGGGACGTCCGGCCGAATATGTGGACCAGTATCTGATCCGGGGCCTCGGCGGCGTCCACCACATCTGGGCCTGCGACCATTACAAGACAACGCTGAACGCGAGCGAATTCAAGCGCGTGCACAAGCGCCGGTCGGACATGGTCAAAGATGCGATCGACGCAGCGGCAGGCGGCACGCGGGCGCAGATGGTCGATGCCATCGTCTCGGCGATCCGCGCGGGCGGGCTTTTCGTCGTGAATGCCGACATCATCCACAGCCAGATCGGCCAGAACGCGCATGTGATCCTGCCCGCCTGCGAATCGAACGAGATGAACCTGACGTCGATGAACGGCGAGCGGCGCATGCGCCTTTCCGAGAAATACATGGACCCGTTCGGCAATTCGCGCCCCGACTGCCTGATCGTGGCCGGGATCGCGCAGCATATGGAAAAGGTGCTGCGCGAGATGGGCAACGATGCCTTTGCCGACCGGTTCAAGGGCTATGACTGGGTGACCGAAGAAGACGCCTTCATGGACGGCTACAACAAGGGCAACCCCGAGGTCACCTATGACCGCTTGCGCGCCATGGGCAACAACGGGGTGCAGGAGCCGGTCAAGGCCTATGAGAACGGGATGCTGATCGGCACCGAACGCCTCTACACCGATGGCCGGTTCACCC
Source organism: Gemmobacter sp. (assembly GCA_046292445.1). Classification (GTDB taxonomy): domain Bacteria; phylum Pseudomonadota; class Alphaproteobacteria; order Rhodobacterales; family Rhodobacteraceae; genus CALIZF01. Next base: position 3,566 of record JBKBQT010000042.1, on the reverse strand, counting down.
GGCACGGCCGCGAGGACGGCAAGGCACTGTTCTGCGCCGCCGGCTGGCGCGGGTGGCAGGCGCCGGGCAAGGCGCGCGAACAGGCATCGCACCGGTTCTGGATCAACAACGTGCGCGCCAACATCTTCTGGCAGAACCAGTTCCTCGACCAGAAGAACGACTTCATCCAGGACCGCTATCCCCACCCCTTCGTCGAGATGCACCCTGACGACATGGTGGAGTTGGGCCTGAACCCCGGCGACCTTCTGGAGATCGTGAATGACAACGGGGTAACGCAGGGCATGGCCTATCCGATGCCCACGCTCAAGCGCGACACGGTGGCGATGGTGTTCGGCTCGCCCGCCGGCAGCCAGGGCAACGTCGTCAACCCCGGCGTGAACGAGCTGGTCCTGCCGGACTACAAGCACTGCTGGGGGACCATCCGCAAGATCGCCGACGCGACGGCGGCAACGGCGGCGGTGTCGTTCAAGTCGCACGAAGTGGTGCTCTGACGCCATCGGCCCGCCCCTGTTCGGGGCGGGCCATGCACCCGAGGAGGGGGGGGGGGGACGATGTCGCGGCAGCAGACGATCTGTTCGGCCGGAAAACCGGGCAGCGTGCTCGGCGTGGATGCCGCGCGGCTGCGCGCCGTGGCGGCCGCACGTGTCGTTGCCGAGGTCGAGACACTGCCGCTGGCCATGGCACGCTGCCGCGTTGCCGCTGGGCCCGCATTGGCCGCGGTCGCCCTCCCGCCGTTCGATAATGCGGCCATGGATGGATATGCCTTCGGTTCCCGCGCGCTTGCAGGGCCGGGGCCTTGGTCGTTGCCGGTGTCGCTGCGCATCGTCGCAGGGGATAGCGCGCACCACCGCCTGCCCGAGGGCACGGCTGCGCGGATCATGACCGGCGCCCCGATCCCCGACGGGGCGGATGCGGTGGTCATGCACGAACGCATCCGCCGCACCGGCGACCGCATCGAGATCACCGACCGCCCTGCCCCCGGCCTGAACATCCGCCGCCGGGGCGAAGATTGCACCGCCGGCAATGTGCTCTTGCCCGATGGCGCGCTGCTGACGCCGCAACGGCTGGCGCTTCTGGCGGGGGCTGGCCTGCCGCAGGTCACTGTGCGGCGCAAGCTGCGCGTCGGCCTCCTGTCCACCGGCAACGAGCTGCGCGACCCCGGAAGCGCTCTGCGCCACGGCCAGATCTACAATTCCAACCGCGTGATGCTGGCTGCGGCCATGGCTGACCCTTGGTTGGACCTTGTCGACCACGGGATTCTCCCCGACGACCCCGAGGCCATCCGCGCCGCCCTGCGCGTCCTTTCTGCGACCTGCGACGTGATCGTTTCCTCGGGCGGGGTCTCTGCCGGCGAGGAGGATCACGTTCTGGACGCCCTGGCGCGCGAGGCGGCCGAGCTCGAGGTGCTCAAGGTCGCCATCCGGCCCGGCAAGCCGCTGACCGTGGGACGGATCGGGGGCGCGCTCTTCTTCGGCTTGCCGGGCAATCCCTATGCCGCCTTCGTTACCTTCACCCAGATAGCCCGCCCGGCACTGCGCCGCGCGTCGGGCCTGACCGAGATCCCGGACGACTGGCTTGCATGCGTCGCCGATTTCAACCTCGACCGATTGACTGGGCGCCGCGAATACCTGCCCGTGACATGGGACCGGCGGGATGCACTCGGCCGCCCCTTGCTGCAACTGATCGGCCGCGGCGCATCGGCGCGGTTGTCGCCGATCAGCCTCGCGCGCGGGATAGCGATGATCGACGAAGGCGTGGGCCCGGTGCGGAAGGGAATGTCATTGCCGGTCGAGCTGTTGCCCTGCTGATCCACGAGACGACCGGTAACGGCGACGCCGGATCCATGCGTTTTGCGTTTGCGTATCGACCCGGTGCAGAGGGTTGTGTCGCGAATGGGCTCTGTTGCACAAATCTGGTGACGGTCGGACGTCCCCTTTCCCCGGACAGACCTATCCCGCGACATCAGTGATGAGTGTGCCGAGTGCGGTGAAGCCGTTGAGGACGGCGACACGGATCTGGAACTCGGCGACCTGACGGTCGAACTCGCGTGCGGAGAGGCGTTGGCCGAGCAGCTTGACGCAGTGCATCTTGGTCTCGGCGCGGCTTCGGCGGTGATCGCGTTCGGGGCCGCCCTCGGGTACTCTCCCCGTTTAACGGGGTGCATCCGTAGAATTCACGCAGGCATTTTGTCGCTTTGCACCCCTTTAAGGAGCAGTTTCATTGCGGGTGTCATGCCGCCGATGCCCATGTTGGGGCGGTCGTTGTTGTAAGTCCATAGCCATTGCGTGGCCTGATTGACCTGCCCCCAAGAAACCGGGCCATTCATTCGGAGAGTTTATTCTTGTAACGTTCGCGGCAACGAGGAGAACAGACGATGCGCAAATCACGTTTCACCGAAGAGCAGATCGTGGGGATCTTGCAGGAGTATGCCGCCGGGGCGAAGGTCTCGGAGTTGTGCCACAAGCACGGGATGTCGGATGCGACGCTGTACAAGTGGAAGAGCAAGTATGGCGGCCTGCAAGGCGAGCCTTGTGCGCCATTGGTTCGAGCACAATGGCGAGCGAGCTGCGTCGGCTGAAGGATCTTGAGGCCGAGAACGCCGGGCTGAAGCGTCTGCTGGCCGACGCGATGCTGGACAACGCCGGCCTGAAGGGGCTGCTGGCAAAAAACTCCTGACGCCTGCACACCGCCGTGCCGCGGTGAGGAAGCTGATGACGGAGCATCAGTTTACCGAACGGCGGGCGTGCAGGCTGGTCGAAATTTCGCGGTCGAGCCTCGCATATCAGGCGCGACCAGATCGCCACGCGCGACTGAGAGAGCGCCTGATCACGCTGTCAGGCAAACACAGGAGATATGGCTATCGCATGTTGCATGCCAAACTGGTCCGCGAGGGCTTCAAGGTGAACGTGAAGGTGGTCGAGCGGATCTTCCGCGAAGAACGGCTGTGGCTGCGTCGCACGAAGCGCAAGAAGATCCCGCGCGAGGGCCGTGAGGGGGCTTGGTGTCCGATCGCGGCCAACCAGCGCTGGTCGCTCGACTTCACCAGCGACGCGCTGGCGAACGGCCGCAAGTTCCGCACCGCCAACCTCAAGGACGATTGCACCCGGGAGTGCCCGGCGATCGAGGTGGATTTCTCGCTGCCGGGGGAGCGGGTCGTGGACATGCTGGAGCGCGTGGCCCGTGAGCGGGGATATCCGGATATCCTGGTCGTCAACAACGGCCCGGAACTTCGCGGGCGCGCGCTCGACGGGTGGGCCGATGATCACGGCGTCCAGCTGTATTTCATCGACCCCGGGAAACCGACCCAGAACGCCTACATCGAAAGCTTCAACGGCCGATACCGCGAGGAATGTCTGAACCAGCACTGGTTCACGAGCATCGGCGAGGCCCGCGAAATCATCGAGGACTGGAGGATCGATTACAACACGGAGCGTCCGCACAGCAGCCTGAAGGGCGCCTCGAAAAATTGCTTTGACCGGGCCGCTGGGATAGAAGGCAGGGGGCATTCGGCTGCTGAGGTGTAGTGATGGCGCAGATGGGTTTCTTTGATCTTTCAGACCGCTATG
>JBKBQT010000041.1:0-19165 GCA_046292445.1 Gemmobacter sp. | reverse complement strand
GCCCTTCCCGGCGCACAACCTTCTGCACAAGAACAACCGCTATGGCCTTGCCAGCCTTGCCAATCTCGACAAGCTGCCGCCCAAGGGCGCGATCCTGATCGCCGCCCCGCTCAAGATCAAGGACGGCACCGGCTCGCCCATCCGGGCGCTGGCGCTGGTGGCGCGGGGCTGAGGTGCGGCCCGATCACGTCATCATCGGGTCGGGCATCAACGCCCTTGTCGCCGCGGCCATGCTGGGCGGCAAGGGGCGGCGGGTGCTCGTCCTCGAGCGCGAAGCCGTGGCCGGCGGGTGCATGCGCACCGAGCCGCTCGCGAAGGGGTTCGTGCATGACGTGATGGCGGCGACCTTCGTTCTGTTCCTGACCTCGCCGGCCTACGCGGCGCTGGCACCCGGCCTGCATGCGCATGGGCTCGAGTTCTGCCATACCCCGCACCCCACGGCGGTGCTGCGCCCGGACGGCTCGTCGCTGGTGCTGACGACCGACAGGGGGGCCAACATCGCCGCATGGGACGCGCGCGCGGCCGGCGACGGCGCGGCGCACAGGGCCGATGTAGGCGGGATCGAGGGCGAGGCGGCGTTCCTCTTCGCCCTGCTCGGCGGGCGGCTCTGGTCCTGGGACATGGCCCGGCTGATGGTGGGCCAGTTGCGGGCGCGCGGGCCGCGCGGGCTGATGGCCTGGTTCGGCGCCGCGCTCGCCCCGGCGCGGGGATGGCTGGAGGCGACCTATGCCAGCCCCGATGTGCAGGCGCTCTGGGCGCCCTGGGTGCTGCACACCGGCCTGACGCCCGAAAGCGCCTATTCGGGCAAGATGGGCCGCGTCATCGCCTTCGCGCTCGAGGCCGCGGGGGCGCCGGTGGTCAAGGGCGGGGCAGGGCAGGCGGCCGCGGCCTTCGTCCGGCTGATCGAGGCGCAGGGCGGCACGGTGCGCACCGGGGCCGACGTGGACCGCATCCTCGTGCGCGACGGCCGGGTGCGCGGCGTCGCGCTGGCGGGGGGCGAGACGATCGAATGCCCCTCGGTCCTCGCCAGCGTCGCGCCGGGGCAACTCTACGGGCGCCTGCTGCGCGAGGTGAACCTGCCCGAGGACAAGGCGGCGGCGCGGGCGTTCCGCCACGGCCGCGGCAACTTCCAGCTGCATTTCGCGCTCGATGCCGAACCCGACTGGGCGGCCGAGGGATTGCGCGATGTCGCGCTGATCCACCTCGCCGACGGGATCGACAGCGTGTCGAAAGCGTCGAACGAGGCGGAACGCGGGCTCTTCCCCGAAACCCCCACCATCTGCGTCGGCCAGCCGCACCGGCTCGATCCGTCCCGCGCGCCGCCGGGCAAGGCGGTCCTGTGGTGCCAGATCCCCGACGCGCCGCGCGTCATCAAGGGCGACGCGGCCGGCACCATCCCCGGCCGCACCTGGGACGAGCCGACGCGCGAAGCCTTCGCCGACCGCATCGAGGGCATCCTCGCCCGCCATATCCGCAACCTCGGCACGGCAAGGATCGCGCGCCGCGCCTACTCCCCCGCCGACCTCGAGGCGATGAACACCAACCTCGTCGGCGGCGATCCCTACGGCGGTGCCTGCGCGGTCGATCAGTTCTTCCTCTGGCGCCCCTTCGCGCACAGCACGAACGGCACCGGCATGGTGCGCGGCCTGATCCACATCGGCGCCTCCACCCACCCCGGCCCCGGCCTCGGCGGCGGATCGGGGTTCCTCGCGGCCAAGGCGCTCGGCGCATGAACGACGCCGCCCCCATCGAGCGCACGCCGCGGCTGGGCGAGATCGGGCTGCAGGGTTTCGCCCCCTACCTGATGAACCGCATCATGGGCCGCTACAACGCGAGCCTGCGCGACGAGATGGCGGCGCTCGGCCTGACCACGCCCAAGATGCGCGCCCTTGCGGTGCTCGCGGTGATCGACGGCCTGCCGATCCGCCAGCTTGCCGTCCATGCGGTGACCGAACAATCCACCCTCTCGCGCGCGCTCGACCAGCTCGGCGCCGAAGGGCTGATCCGCCGCGTTCCGGACCCGGACGACAGCCGGTCCACCCGCGTCCACATCACCGACGCCGGCCGCGCCGCGTTCGACGCGCTCTGGCCCCACATGGCCGCCGCCTATGCCCGCATGTTCCGCGGCATCCCCGAGGACGAGCGGCGCGCCTTCGTCGGCACGCTGCAGAAGATCCTCGCCAACATCCGCAAGCATGACTTCTGAACCACCCCGAGGAGGGACCACGATGCGCCTTGCCGCCCCCACTCTTGCCGCCCTCGCCCTCGCCCTCGCCGCCACGCCGATGTCCGCCGATCCCCTGCCGGGGATGCGCGGCGTCGATCACATCGGCATCACCGTTCCCGACCTGACCGAGGCGCAGGCGTTCTTCACCGAAATCCTCGGCTGCCAGCGCGTCATGGCCTTCGGCCCCTTCCGCGACGATCAGGGATCGTTCATGGCCGACGTGCTCGACGTCGATCCCCGCGCCGTCATCAACGAGATCGTGCTGCTCCGCTGCGGCTTCGGCTCCAATATCGAGCTGTTCAGCTACAGCGCACCCGACCAACAGACCGTCCAGCCCCGCAACAGCGACATCGGCGGCCATCACATAGCGATCTATGTCGATGACATCGCGGCCGCCGCCGACTACCTCAAATCGAGGGGCATCCGCACCCTCGCCGGCCCGATCCCGGTCGATGCGGGCCCTGCGGCGGGGCAGTCTATCCTCTATTTCTATGCCCCCTGGGGCATGCAATTCGAGGCGATCAGCTATCCCGCCGGCATGGCCTATGAAAAGGACGGCGGCACCGTCCTTTGGTCGGCGCGCGAGCCGGGGAAGTGACGCCATGGCGGAACGATCCTTCAAGGCCGAGGTGGAACATCTGCGCAAGGGCGCGGGCGAGACCTTCACCGGCGAGGGGATCCTCGCCATCACCAAGGCGCTTCTGGAAAACGGCGTCGGCTATGTCGGCGGCTATCAGGGCGCGCCGATCAGCCACCTGATGGACGTGCTGGCCGATGCCGAGGATCTCATGGCCGAACTCGGCGTCCGGTTCGAGGCGAATGCCTCCGAATCCGCCGCCGCCGCGATGCTCGCCGCCTCGGTCCACTACCCGATCCGCGGTGCGGTCACGTTCAAGGGCTCGGTCGGCGTCAACGTCGCCTCGGACGCGCTTGCCAACCTCGCCTCCTCGGGCGTCACCGGCGGCGCGCTTGTCATCGTCGGCGAGGATTACGGCGAAGGCTCGTCCATCATGCAGGAACGCAGCCACGCCTTTGCGATGAAATCGCAATTCTGGCTGCTCGACCCCCGCCCGAACCTGCCGTCCATCGTCAAGGCGGTCGGCGACGGATTCGCGCTGTCCGAGGCGTCGAACACCCCGGTCATGCTCATGGTCCGCATCCGGTCCTGCCATGTGACCGGCAGCTTCCAGACCCGCGACAACGTCCCCCCGCCGCTGACGGTTCGCGAAGCGGTGGCAAATCCCCGCCGCGACTTCGCCCGCGTCGTCCTGCCGCCGATGAGCTACCAGCACGAACAGGACAAGGTGCGCGTCCGCTGGCCGGCGGCCGAGCGGTTCATCACCGAAAACGCACTCAACGAACGCTTCGGCCCCGATCGCGCACCGATCGGGATCGTGGTGCAGGGCGGCATGTATAACGGCGTCATCCGCGCGCTCCAGCGGCTGGGGCTGGCGGACATTCACGGCGACACGGCGGTGCCGCTCTATGTGCTCAACGTCACCTATCCGCTCGTCTCGTCCGAATTCCTGGCCTTCTGCGCCAGCAAGGATTCGGTGCTGGTGGTCGAGGAAGGCCAGCCCGAATTCATCGAACAGCAGCTGTCCACCTTCGTCTATCGCGCGAAGGCGCCCGTGCAACTCCATGGCAAGGACATCTTTCCCATGGCGGGCGAGCTCACGGGGGCGGTCATGCTCGATGCCGTCACCGCATTCCTCAAACGCGCCGCGCCGCAACTTCTGCCGGGGCAGGTCGTCGCCCCCAACGCGCCCAAGCCGCCAATCCCCGACCTGACGAAAACCGTCCCCATCCGCCCGCCCGGCTTCTGCACCGGCTGCCCCGAGCGCCCGATCTTCGCCGCGATGAAGCTGGTGGAACGCGAACTGGGCCAGCACCAGATCAGCGCCGACATCGGCTGCCACCTCTTCGGCGCGCTGCCGCCGTTCGAGATCGGCGGGCAGACCATGGGCTACGGCCTCGGCCCGGCCTCCAATGCCGCCTTCGACGGCGGCGGGGACAAGCGGGCGATCGCGATCCTCGGCGACGGCGGGTTCTGGCACAACGGCCTGTCCTCCTCGATCGGCAACATGGTGTTCAACAAGGCCGATGCGCTGACGATCATCGTGGACAACTACTATTCCGCCGCAACCGGCGGGCAGGACATCCCGTCGTCACGGGCCGAGAACCCGACCAAGGCGACCCAGCACCCGATCTCCAAGGCGCTCAAGGGGGTGGGGGTGGACTGGGTGCGCCAGATCGACCGCACCTATGACGTCGCAACGATGCGCGACACCATCCGCGAGGCGCTGACGACGCGGGAAAAGGGCCCCAAGGTCATCGTCGCCTCCTCCGAATGCATGCTCAACAAGCAGCGCCGGGAAAAGCCGCAGCGCGCGGCGGCGATCAAGGCCGGCCGCCGCGTCGAAACCCCCCGCTTCGGCGTGGATGCGGACGTGTGCACGGGCGATCACGCCTGCATCCGCCTGTCGGGTTGCCCCTCGCTGGGGCTCAAACGCCTCGACGATCCGCTGCGCGACGATCCGGTGGCCCATATCGACCAGACCTGCGTCGGCTGCGGCAATTGCGGCGAGGTGGCGGATGCCGCCATCCTCTGCCCCTCGTTCTACGAGACGCGGGTGGTGCACAACCCCGGCCCGCTGGAGGCATGGTGGGCGCGCATCCGCGCCCGCCTGATCGCCGCGCTCCAGGCCCGTCGCGCCGCCCGCCGCCTCACCTTCGAGGAGGCCGGCGCATGACGGCGCGGTCCAGACCCGCCCCCACCCACCTGCGCATGACCGCGACCCGTCCGCGCGACAGGGGGCCACACGCGCCGGACCCCGCCGCTGATCCGCGCGTCCGCCCGCCCGCCGCACCCGTCCCGTTGGCCTTCTGCGCCGACGCCCCCCCTTCAGGCTGGCCCAAATATCCCCGCCGGAGGCTCCCGCAGCCGCCACTGGCGTGCCGCGGCCGCATCGAGCCTGCGCGCGCCACCAGCGCCCCCACCGCACGGTCGCCACGATGACCGACCAGACCCCCCGCCTGCAGCCGCAATCGCCCGACCCGAGGGTGCAGACGATCATCAAGCTCGCCTGCCTTGCGGTCGGCGGCCAAGGGGGCGGCGTGCTCTCGGGCTGGATCGAGGCCATGGCCCGGGCGAACGGCTTCGCCGCCCAGGCGACCTCGGTCGCCGGCGTCGCGCAGCGCACCGGGGCGACGATCTACTACATCGAGATGGCGCCGCGCGGCGATCGGTTGCCCGTCTTCTCGCTCGCCCCGGCCTCGGGCGATGTCGATATCGTCATCGCCGCCGAGATGATGGAGGCCGGCCGCGCCATCATCCGCGGCTTCGTCACCCCCGACCGGACCACCCTCATCGCCTCGACCCACCGGATGCTGGCGGTCAGCGAAAAGATGGTGCCGGGCGACGGCATCGCCGATGCCGCCGCGGTGCGCGCCGCGGCCGAGGTCGCGGCGGCGCGGCTCATCCTCGCCGATTTCGAGGCCGCGGCGGTCGCCGCCGGTTCGGTCATCTCCGCCGCGCTCTTCGGCGCGCTCGCCGCCTCGGGCGCCCTGCCGTTTCCCCGCTCGGCGTTCGAGGATGCGATCCGCGCCGGCGGCAAGGGGGTCGAGCCGTCGCTGCGCGCCTTCGCCGCCGGTTTTGCCGCCGCAGCCGCCGGCATCACGCCGCAGGCCGGGCAGGGGGCGGCGGTCGCTGCACCGCCCGCCGCCCCCCGCGGCCCGCGCGCGCTGATCGCGGCCTGGGCGCGGCTGGAAACCCGCCTTGCCGCCCTGCCGCCGCCGGTCGTGGAAATGGCCGCGCGCGGGCTGCGCAAGGTCGTCGATTTCCAGGATCCCGCCTATGGCGCCGAGTACCTCGACCGGCTCGACCGCGTGCTGGCGGCGGACAGCGCGGCCAATGGCTGGACGCTCGGCCGCGAGGCGGCCAAATACATCGCCAATGCCATGGCCTATGACGACGTGATCCGCGTCGCCGATCTCAAGACCCGCGCCGCCCGCACTGCCCGCGTTCGCGCCGAGATGGGCGCGCGCGGCGATACGGTGATGCGCGTGACCGAATATTTCCACCCCCGCGCCGAAGAGATCGTGGGCCTCCTGCCCGCTGCGATGGGTGCGCGCTGGCAGGCGGATGCGCGGCGGATGGCGATGATCGACCGGCTGTTTGCCCGCGGCCGCCGCCTGCGCTCGGACGGGCTTTTCGCCTTCCTGCTCCTGTGGCTCGCCGGCGGCCTGCGCGGCTGGCGCCGCCGCACGCTGCGCCACGCGCAGGAGATGGCGCATCTCGACCGCTGGCTTGCCCGCGCGCTCGCGCTCGGCGGCAAGGACCCTGCGCTGGCCGTCGAGGTCATCCGCTGCCGCCGGCTCGTCAAGGGCTATTCCGACACCCATGCGCGCGGCCTGTCGAAGTTCGACCGAGTGATGGAGGGGATCGCGCTGGTCGAAGGCCGGCCCGATGCCGCCGACTGGGCCCGCCGCCTGCGCGAGGCGGCGCTGCAGGACGAGGCGGGCAAGGCCCTCGACGGCGCGCTCGCCACGATCCGCAGTTTCGCCTGACGCGGCGCGGCGGGGGGGGGGTGCGCTCCGCTCGCCACTGCGGGGGCTCACCCCCCTAGGCTCAACTTGCCCCGTGCATGGTCTCGCGCAGACGACACGGCAAGCGCGCGCCTGCCTTTCTTCTTCCTGCAGATATCCGGGGGGTCAGGGGGTCGGCCACGGTCGCCCGGCGGGACCTGCCGCCGGGTCCTGCCTCGCAGTGTCGCCAGAGGCGCAGGCCGCCCCCCATGGTCCGCCCGGTTCCCACGGCGAAATGCGCGACCCTGGGCGGGCAGGATCACGACCCGAAGCCGTGGCTCGGCGCCTTCTCGCCTTGACCCCGCCAGCCCGCGCGCCATGCTCCTTGCATGACCGATGCCCTGATCGTCGCCCATGGCGCCCCTGCCGATCCGTTGACGCAAGAGGCGGCGCTGCACCGGCTTGCGGATGCGGTTGCAGCGTTGATGCCGGGGTGGCGGGTGCGGGGGGCGACGCTGGCGGCGCCGGGCGCGCTCGAGGCGGCGCTGGCCGGGCTCGACCGGCCGGTGGTGTTCCCGTTCTTCATGGCCGAGGGCTGGTTCACCTTGCGCGAATTGCCCCGGCGGCTGGCGGGGGCGCAGGTGCGGCAGCTTCGGCCCTTCGGCACGCTGCCGGGGCTGGTCGCGCTCTGCGCCGCCGCTGCGCGCGACGGCGCGGCGGCGGCCGGCATCGACCCGGCCGGGGCCGCGCTGCTGCTGGCCGGCCATGGCAGCGCGGTATCGCGCACATCGACCGTGACGACCGAGGCGGCGGCGGAGGCGCTGCGCCTGCGCGGCGTGTTCGCGCGGGTGGTGACGGGCTATGTCGAGGAGGTGCCCTATCTCGCCGGGGCCGCGCGGGACCTCGGCCCCGCCGTCTGCCTGCCGTTCTTCGCGCTCAGCGCCGGGCATGTGACGGGCGACATTCCGGCGGCACTGGCGGCGGCCGGGTTCGCCGGGCCGATCCTGCCGCCCATCGGCGCGCATCCGGGTGCGGCGGGCCTCATCGCCGCGGCGATCGCCGCCGCCTGACCGGTCAGGGCAGCGCGCGCATCGCGCGGTTCCACCAGACGGCGGCGGCGGGTTCGCCGGCCCCGCCCGCATGCACGTCGAGCACGCGGCAGAACATCACGTCATGCGTGCCCATGCGGATCCTCTGCACCACCCGCGTCTCGAAGGTCACGAGGCTGCCGGCCAGCACCGGCGCGCCGTGGCGGCCGCTGGTCCAGCCGGCGGCGAAGCGCCGGTCCATCGGGGTCTTGCCGCCGAAGGCCTGTGCCGCCTCGGCCTGCGCGGGTGTGAGCACGTTGATCGCCACGGCTTCGTTTGCGGCGAAGGCGGCGGCGGCCGAGGATCCGGCGTTGACGCAGGCGAGCAGGGTGGGCGGATCGGCGGTGACCGAGCAGACCGCGGTCGCGGTAAAGCCCGCGCGTCCGCCGGGCCCGTCGGTGGTCACGATGGTCAGAGCCCCGGCGAGGAGCGCCATGCCGGCCTTGAATGCCTCGGCACTGGCGACCGGCGCGGTGTCTGGTAGGGGCAGGTCGGTCGGCATCGGCGATCCTTTCGTCTGGGCGCCGGAGCATAGCGCGGCGCGGCGCAGATGCCATCCCTCGCGCCCGTCCCTTCGCACCCCTCCCCCCGCGCCCGGCCCCGATGCCCGCCCGCCGATGCCCGCTCCAGATGCCCGTCTCGACGGCACTGCGCCGCGGCGCTAGGGTTCTGCGCATGACAAGTGCAATCCCGATTGCCGCCGGCCGGCTGGCCGGCGTGGTCGTGCCCCGCGGCGCGGGCCTGTCGGCACTGGCCCTTGACGGCGCGCCGGTCATTCTCGGGGCGCCGGACGCCGGCCCGCCGGCCGCGCGGACATGGATGGGCGCGATCTGCGGGCGGGTCGCGAACCGGCTGGGCAACGGGCGTGCGCGGATCGGCGGCCGCATCGTGCGCCTCGTGTCCAACGCGGGGCCGCACATGCTTCACGGCGGGGCAGAGGGGCTGTCGCAGCAGGACTGGGCCGTGGTCGCCGCGGGCAAGGCCGCGGTCACGCTTTGCTGCGTCAGCGCGCCGGGCGCGATGGGCTTTCCCGGCACGCTGAGCGTGACGGCGGACTGGGCGCTGGTGCCGCCCTCAACGCTGCGCCTGACGCTGACGGCGGCGAGCGATGCCGAGACGCCGGTGAACCTGTGCCAGCACCTCTATCTCAACCTCGACGGCGCGCCGACCATCGACGCGCATCGCCTGATGCATGCCGCGGACCGCTGGCTGCCGACGGATGACGCGGGCATTCCCACCGGCGTGGTGGCGTCGGTGCGGGGCACGCCGCTCGATTATGCCGCGCCGCGCCCGGTCGGGGCGCATGACGCGACGCTGATCCTCGCCGAGGCGCGACGCGACGCGCCGGCCTTTGCCGCGCGGCTCGAGGCCGGGGGGCGGGCGGTCGAGCTCTGGACGACCGAGCCGGCGCTGCATCTCTACACCGGCGAGCATCTGCCCGCGGGGCTGGCGCTCGAGGGTCGGCGCGGCGGGCCGCGCGCGGGGCTGTGCCTCGAGGCGATGGGATGGACGGATGCGCCGAACCATCCGCATTTTCCGTCCATCACCCTCGCCCCCGGCGCGCCCTGGCGGCAGATCACGGAATTCCGCTTCGATTGACCGCCTGAAAAGGGTGCGGGCTTGACCGAGGTCAAGCCGCGCCGCGCCGCGGCATGCGAGGGTGCGGCGGCCAAACCGGAAAGGACCCATGCCCGATCAGACCCCGCACCACGCCGCCCCGCCCGAGACCGTCCTTGCCGCGCTCGACACCCATCCGGGCGGGCTGACCGCGGCCGAGGCCGCGGCGCGCCTTGCCCGTCACGGCCCCAATCGCCTGCCCGAGGCGGCGCGGCGCGGCGTGTTCCGGCGGCTGCTGGCGCAGATCGACAACGTGCTGATCTATGTGCTGCTCGGCGCGGCGGTGGTCACGGCGGCGATGGGGCATTGGGTCGATACCGGCGTGATCCTCGCCGTGGTGGTGGTCAACGCCGTCATCGGCTTCGTGCAGGAGGGGCGGGCCGAGGCGGCAATGGGCGCGATCCGCCAGATGCTCGCCCCGCGCGCGACCGTGCTGCGGGACGGGCGGCGGGTGACGGTGCCGGGCGAGGCGGTGGTGCCGGGTGACATCGTGCTGGTGGAGGCCGGCGACCGGGTGCCGGCCGACCTGCGGCTGATCGAGGCGCGGGGTCTTGCGGCGGAAGAGGCGATGCTGACGGGCGAATCGGTGCCCGTGCCCAAGGACACGGCCCCGGTCGCGCCGGATGCGCCGCTGGGCGACCGCCGCTCGATGCTGTGGTCGGGCACCGGGATCACCATGGGCGCCGGGCGCGGCGTGGTGGTGGCGACGGGGACGGGCACCGAACTGGGGCGGATCGGCGGGCTGCTGGAAGGGGTCGAGGAACTCGCCACACCGCTCACGCAGGCGATGGACCGGTTCGCCAAATGGCTGAGCCTCTTCATCCTGATCGTCGCCGCGGCCCTGCTGCTTTACGCCTGGGCGGTCGCGCACCGCGACTTTGCCGAGACCTTCATGGCGGTGGTCGGCATCGCGGTCGCCGCCATCCCCGAGGGGCTGCCGGCGGTGATGACCATCACGCTGGCGATCGGGGTGCAGTCCATGGCGCGGCGCAACGCCATCGTGCGCCGCCTGCCGGCGATCGAGGCCATCGGGTCGGTGTCGGTCATCTGCACCGACAAGACCGGCACGCTGACGCGCAACGAGATGCTGGCCGCGACGGTGGCCACCGGCGAGGGCACGGCGCAGGTTTCGGGCGAGGGCTATGCGCCCGAGGGGCGGATCGACCCGGCACTGGACCTTGTCGACTTCGCCCGGGCGGCCGCCCTGTGCAACGATGCCGAACTGGCCCGCAAGGGCGACGTCTGGGCGGTCGAGGGCGATCCGATGGAGGGGGCGCTGATCGCGCTGGCGCTCAAGGCCGGGGACGATCCGCGCGCCGCGCACCGCCGCCTCGACGCGATCCCCTTCGATGCCCGCAACCGCTTCATGGCGGTGCTGGTCGAGGGGCCGGGCGGCCCGGTCGTCTATGTCAAGGGCGCGCCCGAGCGGGTGATCCTGATGTGCCGCGACGCGGCGGGGCCGGACGGGCCGCTGCCGCTCGACCTCGCGGCCTGGCATGCGCGGGCCGATGCCATCGCGGCCGAAGGGCAGCGGGTGCTGGCGCTGGCGGCGATGCCTGCGCCGGGGGCGGCGGGGATCGACGCCAGGGCGCTGGAGGGCGGGCTGACGCTGATCGGCCTTGTGGGCCTGATCGACCCGCCGCGCAGCGAGGCGGTCGAAGCGGTGGCCGAATGCCGCCGCGCGGGGATCCGGGTCAAGATGATCACCGGCGATCATGCCGGCACCGCCGCCGCCATCGGGCGGCAGATCGGGCTGGAAAACCCCGCCCGCGTGCTGACCGGGCAGGACATCGACGGGATGGACGACGCGCGGCTGGCTTCGGCCGTGCTCGACTGCGACGTGTTCGCCCGCACCAGCCCCGAGCACAAGCTGCGCCTCGTGACCGCGCTGCAGGCGCATGGGCTGTCGGTGGCGATGACCGGCGACGGGGTGAACGACGCGCCGGCGCTCAAGCGCGCCGATGCCGGCATCGCGATGGGCCTCAAGGGATCCGAGGCGGCCAAGGAGGCGGCCGATCTCGTGCTGGCCGACGACAACTTCGCCTCGATCGCCGCCGCCGTGCGCGAGGGGCGGACGGTCTATGACAACATCCGAAAGGTGATCGGCTGGACGCTGCCGACCAATGCGGGCGAGGCGCTCACCATCATCGCCGCCCTGATGCTCGGCCTTGCCCTGCCGGTGACGGCGGTGCAGATCCTGTGGATCAACCTTGTCACCGCCGCCACGCTCGGCCTGTCGCTCGCCTTCGAGCCGACCGAGCCGGGCACGATGGACCGCCCCCCGCGCCGGCGCGATGCGCCGATCCTGTCGAGCGGCCTTGTCTGGCATGTGGCGCTTGTCGGCACGCTGTTCCTGGCCGCGGCCTTCGGCGTCTTCGCCTATGCCAAGGATCGCGGCTATCCGCTGGAGCTTGCCCAGACGATGGCGATGAACACGATCGTGGTGCTCGAGATCTTTCACCTCTTCTACATCCGCAACATCCACGGCACGTCCCTGACCTGGGCGGCGGTGCGCGGCACGCCCGTCGTCTGGGCCGTCGTCGGCATCGTGACGGCCGCGCAGTTTGCCGTCACCTATGTGCCCGCGCTCCAGGGCGTTTTCGGCACCGCGCCGGTGCCGCTCGCAGACGGGATGATGATCGTGGCGATCGGGGCGGCGTTCCTCGTGCTGATCGAGGTGGAAAAGCAGATGCGCCTTGCGCTGCGCGGGCCGCGCTGACGGGGCTCAGCCCTGGTCGGGCGCGCAGAGCGTGCCCGCGTCCAGCAGGCCGTGCCCGTAGACCGGATCGAACCCCGCCGGCCCGAGATCGCGCGCGGGCGCCGCAAGGCGCAAGCGCCGCGCCGGTCCGCCGAGGCCCTGCATCCGCAGCACATAGGCGGCAGCGGTCACGAACGGCGCGGCAAAGGATGTGCCGGTGCGCGCCCGCCCGCCGCTGACCGAGGCCGCCGTCCAGACCATCACCCCCGGCGCGGCGAGGTCGACATGCGGCCCCTGCACCGCGCGCCGCCAGATGCGCCCCTCGGCATCGACGGCCGTCACCGCGATCACCTCGGGATAGGCGGCCGGATAGGCCGGCGGGCCTTGCGGGCCGCCGTTGCCCACCGCCGCGACCAGCGCCGGCCCGCGCGCGGCGACCTGCGCGACGACGCGCGCCAGGATCGCATTGTCCGGCCCCGCGAGGCTGAGGTTGATCGCCGCCGCCCGCCGCACCGCCAGAAGGTCGAGCGCGGTCGCAAGGTTGAAGGCATCGGCCCTGTCCTCGCCGCCCGCGCGGTGAAAGGCGTCGATGGCGACGATCCGTGCCGCCGGCAACAGACCGGGCGTCCGGCTTGTTGTCGCCCCGGCCAGCAGCGCGGCGACGGCAGTGCCGTGCTGCGCGCCGGACCCCGAGCCTAGGCCGGACGTCTCGAGGCGGATGACCTCGATGCGCCCCGGCTCGAACGCCTCGTGGCCGGCGTTGATACCGGTGTCGATCAGCCCGACGATGCCGCCCGGATCGCAGGCGGCGTCGATCGGCGGCCAGTTCACCTGCGCCCGGGCCGGGCAATGCGCGCCGGTGCAGGGCCCGGCTGCGCCCTCGGTGCGGTAGAAATGGTTGAGGTCCACCGTGGCTGCGGGATCGAGGGCCGCAATCTCGGCGAGCGCCGCCGCCTGCGCGGTGCCCCTCGGCGGCGCGAGGCGCAGCGTCTCGATCCCGAGCGCGGCAAGCCGCCGTGCCTCGATCACGCGGTAACCCCGCGCCTCGGCCGCGGCCCGCGCCTGCGGGGCAAGGCCGAGCGTCACGATCTCGCCCGCCGCGGCGAGGGCCGGGGGCGGGGGGCGCGGCGCGTCCCGTCCGAAAATCCGACCGAGCGGATCGCCCCGCCGCCCTTCGCCGCCCCGCCCTTCGCTTCCCCGCCCCTCGCCGCCGCGGCCCGGACCGGCCGGCGATGCGCCGTCGTCGTCGCCGTCATCCTCGCCGTCATCGTCCCCGTCGTCATCGGCCCAAAGGACGCCCCAGCCCGGCAGCGGCAGCGCCGGCACCATTGCCAGCGCGCCGGCCAGCAGCAGCGCAAGGATGATGCGGGGCAGGGTCATCGGGCTGGTCCTTGCGGGCGACACCGGATTTCCGCCGAGGCGGCGGCACGGGGCTGGACGGCTGCGCGGGGCCCGACATATGCACGTCTCAAGGCATGAACGGTTCTTGGCGCCGACTATTCCGCAGGACAAGCGATAATCATGGTCGATCCGTTCAGCGATGCCCTGATTGCGGCTTTGCCGCGGCTTCGCCGCTACGCGATCTCGCTCTGCCGCAGGCCGGATCTTGCGGACGATCTGGTGCAGACCGCGGCCGAACGCGCCTTTGCCGCACGCGACCGGTTCGATCCGGCGACGCGGATCGAGGCCTGACTGTTTCGCATCGTGCATAACGCCTGGCTCGACACGCTGCGCCGCAGCCGCACGCGCGGCGACGAGGTCGAGATCGACGACGCCCCCGATCTGGCCGCCCCCGATCTGGCCGCCCCCGGTCATGGCCCCGAGGCGACGGTCGCCGCGCTGACGCTCGCCGAGGTGCGCCGCGCGATGGACGCGCTGCCGGCCGACCAGCGCGCGGTGCTGATGCTGGTCTGCGTCGAGGAGATGAGCTATCGCGAGGCGCCCGAGGTGCTCCCCATCCCCATCGGCACGGTGATGAGCGGGCTGTCCCGCGCCCGGATCGCACTTTCCGCCGCGACCGGCATCAATCGGGCGGAATAACGCCGAACCTTGCGCGTAGTCGGCTGTAGGGCCAGCATCGGGCAGGGCTGACGGAGGCAGGGGTGACAGGGCAGGCGATCACGGACGAGATGCTGATGGCCTATGCCGACGGCGAGCTGGATGCCGGCGGACGGGCCGCAGTGGCGGCGGCGCCTGGCGGGCTGGTCCGGGCTGTGGCCCGTTTCACCGACCGGGACGGCACGCTCTGCCGCGAGATGGAGCAGGAAACGCCTGTGGCCGCGCGCCTGATCGTTGCCTGCCGCCACGGTGCGGACTGGTCGCTGCGCCTCGCGCTGGTGACCCCGGCATCGGGGACCGGCTATGCCCCCGTGGGCGCGCTCGAGGCGGTCGAGGCCTGGATGGCCAGCGTGGGCGCCTCCGCGCCGTTGACGCCCGAGGCCGAGGCGGCGGCGCTCGCCCGCTGACCGACCGCGCGCCGGCAGGGGGGACCACCCGGCGCGCGGCCGACGGCACGGGCGCATCGCCGCACCCGTGCCGAGACCGATACCCCCCCACGGCCGCAAGCAGGCGACCGTGGGGCACTCGTCCGGACACGCGCACACTCGTTACCGCACGCCGCGGGGGCGCATCGCCCTGCGCCCGCCGCCCGGCCGCAGGCCGGCCGCCGAGGGCGGCCGGCGCCGGGATCACATCTTGGGCAGCAGAACCGTGTCGATGACGTGAATGACGCCATTCGACTGCTCGACATCGGCGATGGTCACGGCGGCGACGTTGCCCTGACCGTCGCGGATCATCACCGCGCCGTCCTTGGCCATCACGGTGAAGTCGCAGCCGCCGACCGTGGAAATGGTGAATTCACCGCCGCCGGCCTGCGACATCTGCATGATGTCGGACGACATCGCCTTGGCCGCGGCGACATGGCAGGTCAGGATCTTGACCAGCGTATCCTTGTTTTCGGGCCTCAGCAGCGTCTCGACCGTGCCGGCGGGCAGCTTGGCGAAGGCGTCGTTGGTGGGGGCGAAGACGGTGAAGGGGCCGGGGCCCATCAGCGTCTCGACAAGGCCCGCGGCCTGCACGGCGGCGACGAGCGTGGTGTGATCGGCCGAGTTCACGGCATTCTCGACGATGGTCTTGTCGGCGAACATCGGCGCGCCGCCGACCATCGGATTGGCGGCCAGCGCGGCGGTGGCGAGGAAGGCCGCGGTTGCGGCGGTGCTGCAGAGAAGGCGGATCATGATGGGCTCCGGGTTCTGGCAGGGGCGGGACCGTCCCGCCCCCAGCACCGGAAGCTACGCAGGCGGCGGGGCGGAGTTTCAGCCCCGCCGCCCGATCACGCAGCCGTTATCCGAGCGTCCCGAGCGCAAGCACCGGCCCGGTCGGCGCGCCGGTGGCGGACCCGCCCGCCGGCTCGAGGCTGACGGCAAGGATCGCGCCGGCCGGCAGGTCGTCCAGCGGCCGTGCCACGGCGCGCCCGCGCAGAAGGCCCAGCGACACCGGTGCCGCCTCGCCGGCGATCAGCCAGAGCTCGTAATCCTGCCCCTCGGCGGGATCGGTGCCGGCCGTGCGCACCACGGTCAGCGCGCTGCCGTCCCAGGTTGCCGCGAAGGTCACCGGCGCGTCGCCCGTCAGGGTTGCGGTCAGGGTGGGCACAGCAGCGGGCGGCGCCACGAGAACCACCGCGACCACTGCGGCGGCGGTCAGCGCAGCCCCCGCCAGCGCCCCGGCGAGCCATGACCGCCAGCCGCGGTGCGCTGGCGCCGGCTCCGCGCGGCCGAACAGCCGCGCCTCGATCGCCGGCATCAGGTTCGGCGCCGGCACCTCGGCATAGGCCGCATCCATCGGCGCAAGGCGCGCCGCCCAGGCCGCAACCGCCTCGGCAAAGGCCGGATCGGCCGCCATCCGCGCCTCGGCCGCCGCACGGTCGGCGGCGTCGAGCACGCCGAGCGCGTATTCGGCCGCCAGCGCGTCGAATTCGTCCGGGGGCAGGGTGGCTGGGGTGCGGCTCATCTGTCGAGACACTCCCTGAGCGCGAGAAGACCGCGGCGCAGC
Source organism: Gemmobacter sp. (assembly GCA_046292445.1). Lineage (GTDB taxonomy): Bacteria > Pseudomonadota > Alphaproteobacteria > Rhodobacterales > Rhodobacteraceae > CALIZF01. The sequence goes on along the minus strand of JBKBQT010000041.1, from coordinate 2,958 downwards.
CATGTTCTCATGGTGTTGAGCGGCACGCCATGCCGGTCGGCGAGCGCCTGATAGCTCATCCCGGTGATATAGGCCCCGCGCACCGCTTCGGCCCGGGCCGCCTCGAGCGTGCCAAGGCAGCCCTCCAGCCGGCCAAGCTCGCCCTGTGCCACCGCCCGCTCCTCGGCGCCCGGCGCCGGGTCGGTGATCGTGTCGAACATCTTCGGTTCGGCTGCGGTCTGATCCGTGCGGGCGCGCATCCGGTCGATGGCGCGGTTCCTTGCGATGGCGATGAGCCATGTCATGCCCCGCCCGCGTTCGGGGTCGAAACGGGCCGCATTGACCCAGACCTTTGCATAAACATCTTGCAGTGCATCCTCGGCTTCGCCCCTGTCCCCGAGCATACGGAGAAGCACGCCGAAGAGTTTCGAGGACGATGCCGAATAGAGCGACCGGAATGCAGCGCGGTCACCGCGGGCAACGCCGGACAGAAGGTCGGCGACAGGATCGCGCTCGGCCGGACTGTCCAAGGGGCACCCCACGATAGTGTGGCGTGTGGCTACAGCGCCCGCCCCGGTCCGTCAACCGCACGGAAGCGTGACCGCCCCGCGACGCCGGACCCCGCCGAAACCGCCCGGCTGCAACCTTGCGGGTCGCGCCGCACCGTGTCGCGCCGCACCGCGACCGCCCGCGGCGCAGTTGCGCCCCGCGCCTCAGGGCTGGCCCTAGCCGCGCCGCCGTCGCCGCCCGTCGGCACCGGTCGCGCCGCCGGGGTTGAAGCTGACATCGGGCAGGGTGACGATCCGCGCCAGTTCGGGGAAGGGCGCCGTGGCGTGGGGCAGGGCATTGGCGGCGACGAAATGTTCCTGGAACCGCGGCGCGATGGCGGTTTCCACCTTGCGGATGGCGCGCACCGTGCCCTCGATCTCGGCCCGCGCCGCGATGCTGGCGAGCGCGAGGCGCGCGCCTGTGCCCGCGGCGTTGCCGGCGCTCGTCACATGGTCGAGCGGCGCATCGGGGATCATGCCGAGCACCATCGCATGCCTGGGGCTGATATACGCGCCGAAGGCGCCGGCGAGCACCACGCGGTCTACCCGGTCGATCCCAAGCTCGTCCATCAGCAGCCGCGCCCCGGCGTAAAGCGCGGATTTGGCGAGCTGGATCGCCCGGATGTCGCCTTGCGTGACCGCGATGCGCGGCCCGCCCGTCGCCGTGCCGTCATGGATGAGATAGGCATGCGTGCGCCCCTCGGGCTGACAGCGCCAGGTGCCCGTCGCCTCCGCCCCGCCGATCAGGCCCGAGGCATCGACGATCCCGGCCATGCGCATTTCCGCCACCGCCTCGATGATGCCCGACCCGCAGATGCCGGTGATGCCGGTGGCCTTGGCGGCCTCGGCAAAGCCGGGCTCGTCCGACCAAAGGTCCACCCCGATGATGCGGAACCGCGGCTCCTTGGTGGCGGGGTCGATCGCGACGCGCTCGATCGCGCCGGGGGCGGCGCGCTGGCCGGCGCTGATCTGCGCGCCCTCGAAGGCCGGGCCGGTGGGCGAGGAACAGGCGAGGACGCGGTTCCGGTTGCCCAGCAGGATCTCGGCATTCGTGCCGACATCGACGATCAGCACCATGTCGTCGGACTTGTCCGGCGCCTCGGCGAGGGCGACGGCGGCGGCATCGGCGCCGACATGGCCCGCGATGCAGGGCAGGATATAGACCTGCGCCGCCGGCGCCATGGCGTCGAGCGCGATGTCGCGCGCGGCCAGCGACAGCGCGTCGGAGGTCGCAAGCGCGAAGGGCGCCTGCCCAAGCTCCACCGGGTCGATCCCGAGAAGGAGGTGGTGCATGACCGGATTGCAGACCACCACCGCCTCGTAGAGCCGCGAAGGCGCCACCGCCGCCTCGGTCGCCAGCGATTGCGCGAGCCCGTTCAGCGCGAGCCGCACCGCCGCCGTCATCTCGCCGTCGCCGCCGGGGTTCATCATGGCATAGCTCACGCGGCTCATCAGATCCTCGCCGAAGCGGATCTGGGGGTTCATCACCCCGCCCGAGGCGAGCACGCGCCCGTCCGTCAGGCTGCACAGATGCGCCGCGATCGTGGTCGAGCCGAGATCGATCGCAAGGCCGAAGAGCCCGCCCTCGTCGAAGCCGGGAAAGACATCGAGCAGCCGCGCCGGCCCGCCCCGGTGGTCGCGGTGGATCACGCAGGTCACCGCCCAGTCGCCCCGGCGCAGCGCCGGCTGCAACCGGCGCAGGACGGGCAGGTCAGCGATGATCGCGCCGATTCCCCACTGGTCGCGCAGCGCATCGCCGAGGCGCTGGAAATCGCCCGACGGCTCGTCCATGTCCGGCTCGGCCACCGTGACGTAAAGCGCGCGGGTCGCCGGATCCATCGTCACCGCACGGGTGTCGGCGGCCTTGCGGATGACCTGGCGGTGGAGCTGGCTTTCGGGCGGCACGTCGATCACCACATCACCCGCCACGCAGGCCTGGCAGCCGAGGCGCCGCCCCTCGGCCAGCCCGCGCTTGTCCTTGTAGCGCTGCTCGACCGCGTTCCAGGCGGTCAGCGCGCCTTCGGTAACCGTCACGCCGTGCTTGGGGAAGGCCCCGTAGGCCGGCGTGATCTGGCAGCGCGAGCAGATGCCGCGGCCGCCGCAGACCGAATCGAGATCGACGCCCAGTTGCCGCGCCGCCGTCAGCACGGGCGTGCCAAGCGGCACGCGCCCGCGCTTGCCCGAGGGGGTGAAGACGATCAGGGCGTCGGCTTGGTCTGTCATGGCGGTCCTGCTGGGCTCTGCCGGTTGTGATAGGCCTTTGCGGCGCGGCTGCAAGCGCAGCGGGCGGCATGGCGCGGGCGGTATGCGCCATGGCCCGGCCGTTTGGACGGGGGGAGCCGCCGGGCGGGGCATCGAACCCCGCCCGGCGGCCGCCGCGGGCCGGCGCGGCGGCCGCGCGCACGGCGGCCGCCGCGCCCCCGCCGGGCGG
>JBKBQT010000040.1:0-19280 GCA_046292445.1 Gemmobacter sp. | reverse complement strand
TCGCGCTGATCTTCGGCGTGTTCCTGACCAATCCGGCGCCGATCTGCGTGCTCGACGAGGTGGATGCCCCGCTCGACGATGCCAATGTGACGCGGTTCTGCGACCTGCTCGACGAGATGACGCGGCGCACGGAAACCCGGTTCCTCATCATCACGCATCATGCCGTCACGATGGCGCGGATGGACCGGCTGTTCGGCGTGACAATGGCCGAACAGGGGGTAAGCCAGCTGGTCAGCGTCGATCTGCGGCGAGCGGCGCAGATGGTGGCGTGACGCGGCGCGGCCGGGCGCGCAGGGCCGCGACCCTCGCGGCAAGGCCGAGATCGGCCGTGCGCAGGCAGCCGGCGGCGGCGAGCGCCGCGAGGTATTCGGGCCGCGCGACCTGAACGGCCGCATAGAAGGCGTCGATCTCGGCCTCGCTCGCGGCCGACAGCCGGGCCTGCAGCGGCGGGTTGAACCGGTAGGCCCCCCGCGTCAGCCGGAAAGGCATTGCCGTGCGCCAGCGCGCCGGATCTTCGGCATGGAAATGCAGCAGCGCAAGGTCGAGGTGGAACCGCCCGCCATCCACCCGCTCGCCGCCCATCCGCGCGCCGTGGATGTTCGGCACCAGCCCCGGCACGCCGGTGCGGAAGAAGCATTTGCCGGCCGTGTGGCTCAGAAGGCCGCGGGGCAGAACGTCGGCATAGGGCCCGAGGATCGCCGCCGCCGTCTGCGGCGGCAGGGCGCGGCGGAAATGGCGGGCAGTGAAGATGTCGGGCGGCAGGGCAGGGTCGTGTAGCGCCTCCCACGGCTCGACGCGCAGGATCGCCCGTTCGGGGTCGAGATCGGCGAGGCATTCGGCCACCGGGCGGTCGGCGATCAGATATTCGTCGGCATCGGCGTGAAAGACGAAATCGGCCTCGGACCGGCGCCAGACCCGCCCGACATTGCGCATCTGCCGGTTCTGATGCGTATCGGGCCGCTTGCCGCCGCCCTTTTCCCACCAGGCCGCATCGCAGCGCACCGCCCGGATGCGGCGCAGCCCCTCGACAGCCGCGAAGGCCGGATCGTCCGGGTCGTCAAAGCATAGCCAGACCCGATCCGCACCGAGCGACAGGTAATGCGCGGCAAAGGCCAGCACCTGGTCGGCCGGCGCCTTGACCGTCGCGCAGACCTCCCAGCGGGGCAGCGCCGTCACAGCCGCGACAGGAGCGCGGGCGTCGGCCAGGCGTCGGCCGGCAGGCCGAGGCGCATCTGTTCCTTCTGCACCGCCGCCCGCGTCAACGCGCCGAGGATGCCGTCGATGGCCCCGACGTCATGCCCGCGCGCGCGCAGTTTCGTCTGGAGCGCGCGCATGTCCTCGACCCCCAGCCCCGTCTCGGGCCTGCCGGGGTCGAACACCGGCGCGCCCTCGATCCGCGCCGCGAAATAGGCCGCCGTGGTGACATAGACAAAGCTCTTGTTCCATTCGAACAGCACTTTGAAGTTCGGGAAGGCAAGGAACGCCGGCCCCCGCCGCCCCTCGGGCAGCAGGAGCGAGGCGCGCAGCCCGCCCGGCACGGTGCCGGACCGCGGGCGCACCCCCATGCCGGCCCAGTCCGAGACGGCGAAATCCTTGTCGATCCCCGAGCGCGACCAGTCCATATCGGCCGGCACGACCGCCTCGACCAGGATCGGCTCGCCCGCGCGCCAGCCGAGTTCCTTGAGCTTGCGCGCCGCCGTGAGGATCGAATCGGGGACCGAGCGGTTCAGGTCGATCCGCCCGTCGCCGTCGCCGTCCACGCCGCGGCGGATGATCTCGGTCGGGAGCATCTGGACCATCCCGATCTCGCCCGCCCAGGCGCCGGTCGTGCGGGCGGGGTCGAACATGCCCCGCCTTGCCATTTCCAGCGCGGCAAAGACCTGCGGGCGGAACAGGTCGGGGCGGCGGCAATCATGCGCCAGCGTGACGAGTGCGTTGAGCGTGTTGAAATTGCCCTGCACCGCGCCGAAATCCGTCTCGAAGGCCCAGAAGGCCAGAAGGATGCCGGGGGGCACGCCATAGTCCCGCCGGGCGCGGTCGAACACGGCCTTGTGCCGGGCCGCGTTGGTCTGCGCCGCGGTCATCCGGTTCTGGCTGATGAGGCGGCGGGCGAATTCGGTGAAGCCCATGCGGAACACGCCCTGCCCGCGGTCCGCCCGGAGCACCGCCGGATCCTGCGCCGCCGTGCGGAAGAATGCATCGACCGCCGCCTTGTCATAGCCCTTGGCCAGCGCCTCGGCCTTGAGCCCGGCGATGAAGGCGGGGAAGGGGCCGCCGCAGCTGGCCGATGCGGCGGCTGGGGCGAGCGACAGGGCGACGGCAAGGGCGGCAAGCGGGACAAGCGGGCGCATGGAACCTCCGTTCGGTCCGCCGCAGCCTAGCAGCGATGCCGGGCAGGGCAACCGCCGGCGGCCCTTACGCCGCGGGGATACCCGCCCGCCCGTGCGGCGCCGTCAGGTCGAGCGCCGGCCCGGTCGGCACGATGCGGTGCGGATTGATGGTGTCGTGGCTGTAGTGATAGTGCCGCACGATGTGATCCATGTGCACCGTCGCCGCCACGCCCGGCCATTGGTAGAGCGCGCGGGTATAGGCCCAGAGGCTCGGGTAATCCACGATCCGCCGCCGGTTGCACTTGAAGTGCCCGTGATAGACGGCATCGAACCGGATCAGCGTCGTGAACAGCCGCCAGTCGGCCTCGGTCACGGCGTCGCCGGCGACGAAGGGCTGCCGTGCCAGCACGCCCTCGAGCCAGTCTAGCGTGTCGAAGACATCTGCCACCGCCTCGTCATAGGCGGCCTGCGTCGTGGCGAAACCGGCGCGATAGACGCCGTTGTTCAGCCCGCCATAGACGCGGTCGTTGACCGCCGCGATCCTGTCGCGCAGCGGTGCGGGATGGAAATCCAGCCGGTTGCCGGTGATCGCGTCGAAGGCGGCATTGAACATGCGGATGATCTCGGCGCTTTCGTTCGACACGATGGTGCCGGTCGCCTTGTCCCACAGCACCGGGACCGTCACGCGGCCCGAGGCGCCGGGGTCGGCGCGCAGGTAGACATCGCGCAGGAACCGCGCGCCGTGCAGCCGGTCGCCGGTCGCACCGGCAAAGCCGGCATCGAAGGTCCAGCCGTCATCGAGCATGTCGGGATGCACCACCGACACGTCGATCAGCCGCTCGAGGCCCTTGAGCGCGCGGAAGATCAGCGTCCGGTGCGCCCAGGGGCAGGCGTAGGAGACATAGAGGTGATAGCGCCCCGCCTCGGCCCGGAACCCGCCCCGGCCAGAGGGTCCGGGCGCCCCGTCCGGGGTGATCCAGTTGCGAAATGCCGTCGTCGTCCGCTCGAATCGCCCGCCCGTGCTGGCCGTGTCGTACCATTCGGTGTGCCAGGTGCCGTCATCCAGATGTCCCATTGCCTTCGCTCCCATCAGTCGCCCGAGATACCTAGACATCCGCCAGCGGTGTCAAAACCGCAAAGGCCCGCGCATCGTCTCTGCGCCGCCGCACAGTTGCGGCGGCGCAGAGACGATTTTTCGCGGATTTTCTTGCTTTCCCCAAGCATTGGCGCACATTTCCCGAGGGGACCGAAGGACGTTGGGATGCTCGAATATCTGCCGCCCGAGATCAGGGATGCGATGGGCCGGCCGAACCGGCGCGACCGGCTGCGCGGGCGCAAGCTGCGCCTGCATCTGGGGGATGCGGTCTTTCCGATCCTGCGCATGTGGGACGACGGCTTTGCCATCGACGCCGCCCGTCTGCCACGCCTGCGCGGCGCCGTGGAGATCCGCGAGGGGCGGCGGCGCGTCTGGACCTGCCTGATCGTCGCGGCCGAGGTCGAGGGCGGCGAGCTGCGGTGCAGCTTCAAGCGCCTCTCGCCGGCGCAGGACAGCGCCCCGGCCGACTACTGGCGCGGCGAGCCGGGCGGCCTGCCCCAGACCTGACGCGCCGGGTTACTGCAGATCGCCGAAGGCGGCGCGCAGCCGGTCCACCGCCGCCGCGACATGGGCGCGCGGGGTGGCGAGGTTGAAGCGCATCCGGCCCGCGCCGCCGCCGCCGAAACTCGGCCCGTGGTTCGCCGCGATCCCCGCCTCGCGCTCGATGCGCCGCACGATCTCGGCCTGGTCCATGCCGGTGCCGTTGAAATCAACCCAGGCGAGATAGGTCGCCTCCAGCGGCATAGACCGTACGCCGGGGATCGCGTTCAGGCCCGCGTCGAACACGCGGCGGTTGCCGTCGAGATAGTCCATCAGCGCGGTCAGCCATTCGACCCCGCCCGGCGAATAGGCCGCGGTGGTCATCACCATGCCGAAGCTGTTGGGCGAGATTCCCAGCCCCTCGATGCGGGCGCGGAAGCGCGCGCGCAGCCGCTCGTCCGCGATGATGACGTTGCCGGTATGCGCGCCGGCGATGTTGAACGTCTTGGTCGGTGCGGTCATCATCACCAGCCGGTCGGCGATATCGGGCGCGGCCCGCGGCATCGGGATATGCCGGTGGCCGGGATAGACAAGGTCGTGGTGGATCTCGTCCGACACGAGGATCAGATCGTGCCGGACCGCGAAATCGGCAATCGCCCGCAGCTCGGCGGCCGACCAGACCCGCCCGCCGGGGTTGTGGGGCGAGCAGAGCACCATCATACGCGCGCTGCCATCGATCAGGGCATCCCAGTTGGCGGTGTCGAAGCCGTAGCGCCCGGCGTCGTCCTGCAGCGGCACCTCGACCACACGCCGCCCCGCGGCGCGGATCACCTTGGCGAAGGCGTGATAGACCGGCACCATCAGCACCACCCCGTCGCCCGGCGCGGTAAAGGCATCGACGCAGAGCGCCGTGCCGTTCACGAGGCCATGCACCGTGAACACCCCGCCCTCGGGCACGTCCCAGCCGTGCCGCGTCGCCATCCACCAGCGGATCGCGGCAAGATAATCCCGATCGTCGCCGAAATAGCCGTAGATGCCGTGGTCGTTCATGCCGCGCAGCGCGTCCTGAACGCAGGCGGGGGGGCGGAAATCCATGTCGGCAACCCACATGGCAAGGCCGCGGTCCGCCGGCACGGCATAGAGCCGGTCCATCATGTCCCATTTGGCGCAATGGGTGCCGCGCCGCTCGATGATCGCGTCGAAATCCATGCCTGCCTCCGGTTTGGCCCTTGGTAGCGGCGGCGGCGGCCGGGGTGAAGGGGCGGGGCGTTGCGCGGGGGCACGGCATCGCATAAATCCCGCTCATGATCCGGCCCATCCTCATCCATCCCGACCCGCGCCTGCGCAAACGCGCCGAACCCGTGGGCGAGATCACGCCCGATATCCGCGCGCTCGCCGCCGACATGCTCGCCACGATGTATGACGCGCCGGGCGTGGGCCTTGCCGCGCCGCAGGTCGGCGTGCTGCGCCGCGTGGTCGTGATGGACTGCGTGAAGGATCCCGAGAAACCGCCCCGCCCGCTCGTCCTGATCGACCCCGCGGTGGTCTGGCGGTCCGAAGCGGTCACGGTCTATGAGGAGGGGTGCCTGTCGATCCCCGAGCAATATGCCGAGGTCACGCGCCCGGCCGAGGTGCGGGTGCGCTGGACCGACCTCGACGGCGCGCCGAAGGAAGAGCATTTCACCGGCCTCTGGGCGACCTGCGCGCAGCACGAGATCGACCATCTCGATGGGCGGCTGTTTATCGACTATCTCGGGCCGATCAAGCGGCAGCTCATCACCCGCAAGATGGAAAAGCTCAAGCGCGAGCGGGCCAAGGCGGGCGCCTGATGGCGGTGCTGCCGATCGTGCTTTATCCCGACGACCGGTTGCGGGCGGTCTGCGCGCCGGTGGGCGCGGTGGATGAGGGGGTGCGCGCGCTGGCCGCCGACATGCTCGAGACGATGTATGCCGCGCCGGGCCGCGGGCTTGCCGCGCCGCAGGTCGGGGTGCTGCGGCGGCTGTTCGTGATGGATGTCGCCTGGCGCGAGGGGGCGCCCGATCCGGTCGTCTGCATCGATCCCGAGATCGCCGACCCCTCGCCCGAGACGGTGACCCGCAGCGAGGGCTGCCTGTCGATCCCCGGCCGCCCGGTGGATGTGACGCGGCCCGCGGCGGTCACGCTGCGCTGGACCGGACTTGACGGCCGCCGCCACGACCGCCGCCTGACCGGCGATGCTGCCATGGCGGCGCAGCACGAGGCGGATCACCTCGACGGCCGGCTGATCGTCGATGGCGCGCCGCCGCCGCCCGTGCCATGATCCGCCCCATCCTGCGCTGGCCCGATGCCCGGCTGCGCATGGCCGCGGCCGAAGTGCCGGCGGTGGACGACGCGATCCGCGCCATCTGGGACGACATGGTGGCGACGATGGAGGCGATGCCGGGGGTGGGCCTTGCCGCGCCGCAGATCGGGGTGATGCTGCGGCTGGCGGTGGTCGATGCCTCGGAGGCGCGCGGGCAGGCGGTGCGGATGGCCAACCCCGCGGTGCTGCACGCATCGGGCCAGATGCGCAGCCATGACGAGGCGAGCCCCTGCCTGCCCGGCGTGTCCGCTGCCGTTCCCCGCCCTCGTGCCGTGACGGTCCGGTTCCTGAACGCGGCCGAGGACTGGGAGGAACGGGATTTCGTCGGCCTCTGGGCCGCGTCCGTCCAGCACCAGATCGACCATCTCGACGGGCGGATGTATTTCGACCGCCTCAGCCGGCTGCGGCGCGACATGCTGCTGCGGCGCGCGGCCAAGGGGGGGCGCTAGATGCGCGTGGTGTTCATGGGCACGCCGGATTTCGCCGTTCCCGCGCTCGATGCCGTGGCCGCGGCGCATGACGTGGCCTGCGTCTATACCCAGCCGCCGCGCCCCGCGGGGCGCGGACAGGCCGAGCGCCCGACGCCCGTGCATGCCCGCGCCGCCGCGCTCGGCCTCGCCGTGCGCCATCCGGCGCGGCTGCGCGATCCGGCCGACCAGGGGGCGTTCGCCGCGCTTCGTGCCGATGTCGCTGTCGTGGTCGCCTATGGCCTGATCCTGCCACAGCCCGTGCTCGACGCGCCGCGTCACGGCTGCCTGAACATCCATGCCTCGCTCCTGCCGCGCTGGCGGGGTGCGGCGCCGATCCATCGGGCGGTGATGGCCGGGGATGCCGAGACGGGCGTGTGCATCATGCGGATGGAGGCGGGGCTCGACACCGGCCCGGTGCTGCTGCGCGATGCAACGCCGATCGGCCCCGAGGATACGACGGGCGACCTGCACGACCGGCTGGCGGCCATGGGCGCCGCGCTGATCGCCCGGGCGCTCGCGGCGCTCGACACGCTCCGCCCCGTGCCGCAGCCCGAGGCGGGCGTGACCTATGCCGCCAAGATCGACAAGGCCGAGGCGCGGGTGGACTGGACGCAGCCGGCCGCCGATGTGGACCGCCAGATCCGCGGCCTGTCGCCCGTGCCCGGTGCATGGTGCATGGCGGGGGGCGAGCGGATCAGGCTGCTGCGGTCGCGTCTGGCCGAGGGATCGGGCGCGCCCGGGGCGGTGCTCGGCGGGTTCCGCATCGCCTGCGGGACGGGCGCGGTCGAGATCACCGCGGCGCAGCGCGAGGGCAAGCGCCCGATGCCGGCATCCGAGGTGCTCAAGGGGTTGGCCTTGCCGGGCCGTCTCGACTGACCTCCACCTTTCGACGGACGGCAAAATCACCCGTTCCAAACTGGCGGGATTCCGCCCATAGTCCGCACGATTCTGGCGGAGCGGACCATGCCCATCGTCCTTCTGATCGTGATCGGCGCCGCTGCCGGTTTTCTGGCGACCCGCCTGATGAAGGTCGATGCCGACGTGCCCACGACCATCGCCATCGGCGTGTTCGGTGCGCTGGTGGGCGGCCTCGTGCTGCGGGTGCTGCTGACCGTCACCGGCTGGCTGGCCGGGTTCGTCGGGGCGGTGCTCGGGGCGATGCTGCTGATCTGGCTGTGGCGAACCTACGTGCTGCGGCGCTAGACGCTTCTGGTCAGTCCAGATGCCGGATCGGCGCATCCGGCATGAATGCGGCGAAGGCGAATGCAAAGGGGATCGTCCAGACAACCGGCCGCCCGTCCGCCGCCGTGACAACCACTGTCCCGACATCCCGCCCCGCGGCGATTCGCGCGGTATCGAGTGCACTCGCCTGACCGGGCGACCAGGTGAGCGTCAGATCGCCCGCCGTGATCCGGCCCCTTGCGCGCAACAGGCCAAGGCTCCATGCCTCTGCACGTCCCTCGACATGGACGACACGCATCAGCGGCTCGCCGGGGCCGTCATAGCGGCCATCGTAGAGGAACGGCCGGCGCAGGCTGTCGTAGCCTACATAGGGGTTGCGGCCATAGTCGCGCAGGGTCGGCGCATTCGGCACCAGAACCTGCCCCTGCGGATGGCGCGCCGCAAATTCGCCGTGGCTCTCCATCCGTGCCGGCACTTTTCGCAGAACCGTGCCGAGACGGGTGCCGATGATCGCGGTGCCGTCAAACTGTTGCCACCAGCTTTCGGTCTCGCGGTCGTACATCACGAGGTCCGACCGACGCAGCTTGCCGGTCGTGCCGAAGGTGGTCACACGGCCCGCCACGACACGGTCGAACACGATGCCCGTGTTGCACAGCGGGCAATAGGTCACGGCGAGCGGTTGCCCCCCCAGCGTGTCGTTGACGATTTCGTGCCACATCAGGACCGCCAGCGGATAGGCGCGCGCCACGCCGTCGATTTCGACGGACAGCACAGGCTCGGGTGGGTTGGCCCTGACCTGATCCAGCGGGCGGAAAAGTGGATCGTCGATCGACGGGATGCCATCCTTGGGTGGTCCGCCCGAGACTATCTCGGCAAAGGGCACGCCAGCGCGCGCAAAGTCGGTGCGCGGCCATTCCCGCAGCCAGTCGGGCGGTACGGTCTGTTTCGCAAGCGTCTGGGACGCTGCGGTGCGTGCACCTGCGGTCAGGACACTCGCGCCGGTGACGACAGCGGTCAGGATCAATCGGCGACGGTCGATCATGGATGCCCCTCCGCAGGATCAGGTCGCACCGACGGTCTCGATCGTTACAATTGGATCCACGCGGTCTTGAGGTTCACGAACTTGTCGAGCGCATGCAGCGACTTGTCGTGCCCGTTGCCGCTCTGCTTGTGACCCGACAGGGGCACGGTGATATCCGGCCCGCCATAGGTGTTGACATGCACAACCCCCGCCTCGATCCCCCGCACCATCCGGTGCGCGCGCGACAGGCTGCCGGTCCAGACCGCTGCCGCAAGGCCGAATTCGGTGCCGTTGGCAAGGCGCAGCGCCTCGTCCTCGCCGTCAAAGGCAGTCACGGCGAGGACGGGGCCGAACACCTCTTCCCTTGAAAGGCGCATGGCGGGCGTGACATCGGCAAGGATGGTCGGCGCCATGTAGGTGCCGCCTGTCTCCGCAAGGATCCGCGTGCCCCCCGTCACAAGCCGCGCCCCCTCGGCCTCGGCATCCGCGACATGGGCGAGCGCGCGGGCAAGCTGCGCCTCGGACGACACGGCCCCGGCCTGCGTGTCGAGCCTCAAGGGGTTGCCCACCCGTATCGCCCGCGCCTCGGCGGCGAGCAGGGCGGTGAATTCCTCGGCCACCGACCGCTCGACGATGAGGCGCGAGCCGGCGACGCAAACCTGCCCCGAATTGCGGAAGATGCCGGCAGCCGAAACCCGCGCCGCCGCCTTCAGGTCCGGCGCATCGGCAAAGACGATGTTGGGCGACTTGCCCCCCAGTTCCAGATACACCCGCTTGAGGTTCGAGCGGGCGGAATAGTCCAGCAGCCGCCGTCCGACCCCGCCCGATCCGGTGAACACCAGCACGTCCACATCCCCGTGCAGGCCGAGCGCCTCTCCCGCCACCGCCCCCTGCCCGGTCACGACGTTCAGCACCCCCTCGGGCAGCCCGCAGTCGGCGCAGATCGCGGCAAGGCGCAGCAGCGACAGCGAGGCGACCTCGGACGGCTTGAGCACCACCGAATTGCCCGCCGCCAGCGCCGGCGCGATCTTCCACGCGCCGATCATCAGGGGAAAGTTCCAGGGCACGATGGCCCCGACCACCCCCACCGGTTCGCGGTGGACGAGGCCAAGCACATCGGGCGCGGTCGGCGCGATCTCGCCGGGGATCTTGTCGCAGGCCTCGGCATAGTAGCGGAAGGTGCCGGCCGCGCTGCCCGGTTCGGCGCGCAGGGCCATGGCAATCTCGGTCCCGTTGTCGCGCACGCCGAGGACGGCGAGCGCCAGCGCCTCGCGCACCATGGCGTCGGCGATGCGGTGCAGCACCCGGGCACGCACCGCCGGCGCCGCCCGCGACCACACGCCGGACGCGAAGGCCCGCCGCGCCGCCGCCACCGCGCGGTCCACGTCCATCGCCCCGGCATCGGCGATCGTGGTCAGGGCCTTGCCGTCGATGGGCGAGTTGACGGGCATCACCGCGCCCGATGCCGCGTCCTGCCACCGGCCGCCGATGAAGAGCTGTTGCGCTGCCACCGGCTGCGCGGCGAGGCTGTCGATGTCGGTCTGGTTCATGCCTTCCTCCAGTCGCGCCAGAGCGACCAGAGGTGCAACAGCACCACGGCGACGATGGCGGCAAAGATGATCTGCGCCACGGGCCGGTCGATCCAGTCCCAGGGCGTCTTGATGCGGGGCAGCGACGTGCGGAACTTCTCCTCGGCGATCCGCCCCAGCACCATCCCGAGGATGACCGGCACCGCCGGCAGGTCGAGCCGCTTGAGCAGGTAGCCGAAGAACCCGAACGCCGCCGCAAGCGCACAGTCTGTCACCGAATTGCGGATCGAATAGACCCCCACGAAGGACAGCGTGAGGATCGCCATCCCGAGGAAACGGTTCGGGATCGCGATCACCCGCAGGATGGGCCGCGTCGCCAGCAGCACGAAGGCGAGCGCCGCGACATTCATCACCGCCAGCGTGATGTAGAGCGCATAGACGAAATCCATCCGCGTCTGGAACAGCCCCGGACCGGGGATCACGTTGTGGACGTAGAACACCGACAGCATCATCGCCGTCAGCTCCTCCCCCGGGATGCCGAGGGCGAGCAGGGGGACCATCGCGGCGGGGGGCACGGAATTGTTGGCGCTTTCGGATGCGACGATCCCCTCGGGCGAACCCTTGCCGAAATCGCCGGGCCGGCGCGACAGGGCGCGGGAGGTCGAATAGCTCAGGAACTGCGCCATGAACTCGCCCACGCCGGGGATGATCCCCATGGCAACGCCATAGCCCGACCCGGTCGCGGCCACCCGGCCGTGCCGGAAGGTCTCGAACAGGCCGCGCAGGATGCTCCCCTCCACCCGCGGCCGTGCCTGTGCCGCATCGCGCCCCGCGATCAGGTCGAGCGCCTGGGCGATGGCGAACAGGCCGAGCACCACCACGATCAGATCGACCCCCGAGGCCAGCCAGGACTGCCCGAAGGTGAACCGCGCGGTGTAGCGCACCGGTTCATACCCGACCGTCGCAAGGAAGATGCCGAAGAAGAGCAGCGCCCCGGCCGCCAGCGACCGCCCGCGATGCACGATCACCACCATCACCATGCCGAGGACGGCGGCGAGGAATATCTCGCGGCTGCCGAACAGCGGCGCGATCCCTGCCAGCACCGGCGCGAAGAGGATCAGCGCCCCGACCGCCAGCATCCCCCCGACGAACGATGCGCCATAGGCGAGGCCGAGCGCCCGCGTCGCCTCGCCCCGCTCGGTCATCGGCCAGCCGTCGTAGGTGGTCATGGCGTTGACGGCGGTGCCGGGGGTGTTGAGCAGGATGGACGGGATCGCGCCGCCGTAAAGGCTCGCCCCGTAGATGCCGAGCAGCAGCGTGAGGCCCACCACCGGGTCCATCCCGAAGGTGGCGGGCAGCAGGATTGCGATGGCGATGGGCGGACCGACGCCGGGGATCGCACCGATCATGACGCCGCCGACCGCCCCGGCGATCATGGCGAGGATGACGTCAAGGCGGGTGACGATGGCGAGCGCCGCCGCGAAATCCTCCATCCCCGCCTCAGAGATAGAGCACGAGGAAATTGCGCACCGCCGGCGGGAACACCTCATAGAGTGCCCCGCCGGGAATGCGCACCGCGAGCAGCCCCTTGAACAGCACCACCACCGCCGCCCCGGTCAACGCCGCAGCCCAAAGCCAGCCGCGCCGGTAGCCCAGCCGCGCCGTCAGCGCGACGCAGAAGAGGACGGTCGCGGGCAGGTAGCCTGCGAGCGGGACGAGCCAGACATAGGCCATGAACCAGCCGAGGAACTCGCCCGCCCGCAGCCATGCGGTGACCTCGGCCGCCGCCCCGCCCGTGCCCGCCCGCCGCGCGCGGATCAGGCAGGCGACAAGCTCGGCCGCGCCGAACAGCAGCATCCCGCCGATGGCGACCGCCGGCCAAAGCCCCGGCTGGCGGCGCGGGGGCAGCGTGTCGATCCACGCCGTCTGCACCGCCCATTGCGAGGCGAGCAGCAGCGCGACGCCAAGGGACGCGACCGCAAAGACGATTTCCCCCCGCCGATGCGGCGGATGCATCGCCGCATCGAGCCGGTCCTGCATCGGCCGGTCCGGCATCAGTCGGCCAGGATCTCGCCGATGGTGGTCAGCGTCACAAGATCGGCCTCGATCTGGGCCTGGGCTGCGGCCGCATCCTTCCAGTAGATCTGCGCGCCGGTATCGGCGGCGAATTTCCGCGCCCGATCGCTCGCCATCGTGGCCTCGGCCACCGCCGCGATCCGGGCCCGCACGTCCTGCGGCACCTCCTTGCGCACGAACAGGCCGTTCCAGAGCACGAGCGCGAGTTCCGGCGCCACCTCGGCCACGGTCGGCGCATCGGGCGCCATCGGCAGGCGGTCGGCGGTCACGGCGGCAAGGACGGTGATCGTCGCGAGGCAGGGCATCACCAGCTGGATCGTCGTGGTCATCACATCGACATCGCCCGAGGCCAGCGTGTTGCAGTCGAGCGCGTCATAGGCCGCATCCGCGCCCCAGTCGAAGCCGAGTGTGCGCGCGAGGGCAAAGGCGACCTGCGTCGGCGGGATTTCCGCGCCGAAATGGCCCAGCACCACCTCGTTGCCCTGCGCATGGGCGGCGAGTTCGGCCAGCGTCTGGAACGGCGCCGATTTCGCGGTGGCCAGAACGAAGGGATAGGTCAGGAATATCCCCACCGGCTCGAACGGGTTGGGGCTGAGCTCCGCGATCCCGATTTCGGGGCCGACGAGGGGCACGTCGATGACGAAGGATCCGATCACCGATCCGTCCGCCGGCCCCTTCGCCACATCCACCGCGCCGGGGAACGGCCCGCCGCCGCCGCCCGGCTTGTTGATGACCGCCGCGGGTTGCCCGTAGGCGCGCTGGAAGTCCTCGGCGATCATGCGGGTCAGGATGTCCTCCATGTCGCCGGGCGGCCAGGGCACCACGAATTGCACCGGCCCCGTGGGGTAGTCGGCGAGCGCGGGCAGGGCGAGCGCCGCGCAGAGCGCGGCGAGGGCGGGACGATGCATGGACGCCTCCTGTCGGTTCATTATTATCACCATTGGTTCAAAAATACTTGCGTGAGACAACGGAGTCGGTCAAGGCTTTTCCGCAACGGAACGAGGGCAGGATGCGGACGGTCGAAAAGGCGCTGCGGCTGATGGACCATTTCGACGACCAGACCCCCGAGCGGGGGCTGAGCGATCTTGCCCGTCGCGCGGGACTCGACAAGGCGACGACGCTGCGCATGCTGACCGACCTCGCCGCGACCGGCCTTGTGGAACAGGATCCCGCCAGCCGCGCCTGGCGCCTCGGCGCGGGCGTGCTGCGCCTTGCGCGGCTTCGCGAGGCGGCGTTTCCGGTGGCCGCCGTGATCCAGCCGATCCTCGACCGCCTCGCCGCCGAGACCGGCGAGACGGCCCATGCCTCGCTCCGCGCCGGGCGCGATCTGGCGACGGTCGGCACGGCCGACAGCCCGCGCGCGGCGCGGGTGACGATCGAGCCGGGGCTGATCCTGCCGCTGCATGCCACGGCATCGGGCCTTGCCTATCTCGCCTTCGCGCGGCCCGAGGTGCAGGCCGAGGTGCAGGCCAGGCCGCTGGCCGCGCATACGCCGGCAACGCCCGTCACCGCCGCCGCCCTCGCCGCCCGGCTCGACCGCACGCGGGCCGAGGGGTATGGGATGGCCGACCAGACCTATGAGGCCGAAGTGATCGGGCTTGCCCGCCCCATCTTCGGCCCCGACGGCTATGCCACCGGCGCCATCGCCGTGGCCAGCCCCGCCTCGCGCTTCGACGCGGCGCTGAAGGCGCGTATCCTCGCCGCCCTCGGGCCCGCGGCCTGCGCCGCCTCGACCGGCCTCGGCGGCCGGCCGCCCGCGCATCTCACCTTCGCCGCCTGAAAGGACCGCCCATGCCGCGCGACGTCAACTTTCTGAAGGAAAACAACGCCCGCCACATGTGGCATCCGATGGCCCATCCGGCCGAGATGCTCGCCCACCCGCCGCGCATCATCACCCATGCGACAGGCACCACGCTGACGGATGTGGACGGACACCAGGTGGTCGACGCCGTGGGGGGCCTCTGGAACGTCAACCTCGGGTTTTCCTGCGATCCGATCAAGGATGCGATAACCCGGCAAATGTCGGACCTGCCCTATTACTCGGCCTTTCGCGGCACGACGCACGGACCGGCGATCGAGCTTGGCTATGCGCTGGCCGAATGGTTCGCGCCCGACGGCCTTGTGCGGTCATTCCTGACCTCGGGCGGCGGGGATGCGGTTGATACCGCGCTGCGGCTGGCGCGGCAGTATCACAAGATCCGCGGCCAGCGCGACCGGACCAAGTTCCTGTCGCTCAAGAAGGGCTATCACGGCACGCATTTCGGCGGCGCCTCTGTCAACGGCAACGCCAATTTCCGCCGCAACTACGAGCCGCTTCTTCCGGGGTGCTTCCACATCCCCTGTCCCTATACCTACCGCAACCCCTTCGGCGAGACCGATCCCGCGCGCCTTGCGCAGCTCTGCGCCGCAGCGCTCGAGGACGAGATCGCGTTCCAGGGCGCCGACACCATCGCCGCCTTCATCATGGAGCCGGTGCTGGGCGCAGGTGGCGTGATCCCGCCGCACGAAAGCTTCATGCCCATGGTGCGCGACATCTGCACCCGGCACGGGATCCTGCTGATCGCGGACGAGGTCATCACCGCCTTCGGCCGCACCGGCGCCTGGACCGGCAGCCGGGGCGTGGGGGTGCAGCCCGACATGCTGTGTTTCGCCAAGGCGATCACCAACGGCTATTTCCCCTTCGGCGGGGTGATGCTGGGCGGCGCGGTCGCCGAGACCTTCGAGGCGGACGAAACCACCTTCGGCGCGATCGGCCACGGCTATACCTATTCGGCCCATCCGGTCGGCGCGGCGGCGGCGCTCGCCACGCTGCCGGAACTGGCGCGCCACGATGTGGCATCCAACGCGGCCGCACGGGGGGCGCAGATGCTGCCCCTGCTGACCGCGCTGGGGGACCGGTTCGACATCGTGGGCGACGTGCGCGGGCGGGGCCTGATGATGGCGGTCGAGGTCGTGTCGGACCGGGCGAAAAAGACGCCGATGGACAAGACCACCATGGGCCGCATCTTCGACGCCGCCTATGCGGCGGGCGTGATGCTGCGGGTGTCGGGGCACAATGTCATCATGTCGCCCCCGCTTGTCATCACCCCGGCCGAGGCGGCGCGGATCGTCGCGGGGGTCGAGGCCGGGCTGGCGGCGGCCTGAGCCTGCGGCCAAGGGATGCGGGCGGCCCGGCAAGCGGCGCCACCCGTCGCCGCAGCGGCTAAGCCCGCCGCCCGATGGATGAGATGGCAACGGCCGTCAGCACGATCGACCCCACGAGGATCTCGCGCACATAGCTGTCCACGTTCATCTGCGTCAGCCCGTTGTTGAGCACGCCGAGGATCAGCACCCCCACCAGCGTCGCCAGCACCCGCGGCTCGCCCGCGCGGCCCATCGTCATGCCCAGAAACACCGCCGCGATGGCGTCGAGCATCAGCCCCGCGCCCTGCGTCGGATTGGCCGAGGCGACGCGGGACGCATACATCAGACCCGCCACCGCCGCCCCGAGCCCCGTGATCGCAAAGGCCGCCAGCCGCAGCCGCCGCACGGCGAGGCCGGCAAGCTCGGCCGCCGTCCGGTTGCCGCCGATGGCGTAGAGCCGCCGCCCGAAAACCGTGTGTTCGAGCAGCACCCAGACCAGCGCCAGCACCGCCAGCGCGACCACCGTGAGCCAGGGCAGCCGCGCCCCGTCCAGCCCGAGCGCGTCGAGCGGCAGGCCACCGCGTGCAAAGCCCGCGAACTCGGCCGGGATCGCCCGGCCGAAGATCGTCTTGCCGCCCGAGGTCAGGAAGGCCGCACCGGAAAAGATCGTCAGCGTCCCGAGGGTGGCGATGAACGGGAGGATGCCGACATAGGCCACCAGCACCCCGTTGACTGCCCCGCCCACCAGCCCGACCGCCAGCGCCGCCGCGACACCGGCCCAGACGGGGTATCCGTCCGCAAAGAGCACGGCCGCGACGATGCCCGAAAGGCTCGCCATCGACCCCACCGACAGGTCGAAATCGCCCATCACCATCACTACCGTCATCGCAAAGGCGGTCACCGCCAGCATCGAGACCTGTTGCGAGATGTTCAGAAGGTTGCGCGCCGTCAGGAACGTGTCGGGAAGCTGCACGGCGAACACCGCCACGATGCAGGCAAGGCCGATCAGCGTGCCGAACTGGCGCAGGGTGGTCAGCATGGGCATCCCTCAGGCGGCATAGATGCGGGCAAGCAGATCGGCGGGGGTCATCGCGCCCCGGTCGATCAGCGCCGCCTGCCGCCCGGCGTGCAGGATCAGTAGGCGGTCGGCAAGCCCGATAAGCTCGGGCAGGTCCGACGAGGCGAGGATGACGGCACAGCCGCCCGCGCTCTGGGCGCGGATCAGCGCGTGGATCTCGGCCCGGGCGCCGACATCGACGCCCCGGGTCGGTTCCTCGAGCAGCATGAGGCGCGGCCGGCCGGCCATGGCGCGGGCGAGGACGACCTTCTGCTGGTTCCCGCCGCTCAACTCGCCTGCGAACTGCGACGGGCCGGCGTAGCGCAACCCGACCGCGGCGGCGAGCGCGCGGGTGCGCGCGGCCTCGGCCCGAGGGCGGGCGAGGGGGCCATGGTGCCCCCAGTGGGGCACCAGCATGTTGTCGCGCACCGGCATGGTCAGCATCAGCGCCTCGGCCCGCCGCTCGCGCGGGACATAGGCGATCCACCACGCCCAGGCGCGCGCCGGGCTGCGCGGCGGCGGGGCGCCGAGCACGGTCATCCTGCCCGCGCGCAATGGCTCGAGCCCGAGCAACAGGCGCATGAGCGCCGTCTGCCCCGCGCCCTCCAGCCCCGCCACGCCCAGGATCTCCCCCTCGGCGAGGGCGAAATCGAGCGCGCGCAGCGCCGGCGTCGCCACGCCCTCGGCCCGCACGACCACGGCAGTGCCATGCGGCGCGGCGCGCGGCGGCACGGCGTCCGACACCGCCCGCCCGGTCATCGCCGCGATCACGGCGTCCTGCGCTGTCTCGCGCAGCGGCGCGGTCAGAACGTGCCGGCCGTCGCGCAGCACCGTCACGTCATCGCAGATCCGCATCACCTCGTTCATGCGGTGCGAGACGAACAGCACCGCCGCGCCGGCCGCCGTCAGGCGGGCGATGGCGGCATAGAGCTTTTCGGACTCCGCCGCCGTCAGCGCCGCCGTCGGCTCGTCAAGCACGTAGAGGCACGGGTCCGCTGCGCCCGGCACCGGCAGGAGGGCCGAGGCGATGCGCGCCAGCATCCGGTCGCCGGTGCCGAGGCCGGCCATCGGGCGGCCGGGGTCGATATGCCCCGCCCCGATCAGGTCGAGCGCCGCGCGCGCCTGTGCGCGAAGCTGCGGCCAGTCCACCAGCACCCCGAACCGGCGCGGCACCGGATGGCCGAGCGCCACGTTCTCGGCCACCGACAGGCCCGGCACGACGTTCAATTCCTGATGGATGAACCGGAACCCCGCCCGCGCGGCATCGGCGGGACTGCGCAGCGGCACCGGCGCGCCGTCCCGCTCCACCCGCATCGCATCGGCCGGCACGACGCCCGCGATCAGGCGGATCAGCGTGCTCTTGCCCGCGCCGTTCTCGCCCATCAGCGCACGCACCCGCCCGGGCGCGAGCATGAGCGTGACGTCGCGCAGCGCAGGCACGCCGCGATAGGCCTTGGAAAGGCCAATGAGCCGCAGGACGGGCAGGGCGGTCAGTCCGCGTTGGCGGCGGTCACAAGGACGGTCGGCACATAGATCACGCCCTCGCGGATCACCTCGCCCGCCATGGCCCGCGCCGCAGCATCGGCCGCCGCGGCGCCGATCCCGGCGAAATCCTGCGCCACCGAAGCCTCGAAATTGCCGCCCGCCGCGATGGCCTCGCGCGCCTGCGGGTTGGCGTCGATCCCGGTGATGACGATCCCCTCGCCCTCGCGCCCCGCCGCCTCGATCGCCTGCAGCGCGCCGAGTGCGGGCTGGTCCCAGGCCGCCCAGACCGCCTTGATCGACCCCGGCGCGGGGTTGGCGGCGAGCACAGCCTCCATCTTGGCGCGGCTGTCGGCGATGCCGCCGTCCTGCACATCGGGGGTGATGCGGGCGATCACGGTGATGTCGGGATGGTTGGCAAAGACCGCATCGGCGATCACGCCGCGGATCTGCACGGGCGGGAAGGGATCGAACACGAACATCACGACATTGCCCGCCCCGCCGATCCGGTTGGCGACATAGACGGCGGTTTCGGCCGCCATGGCATAGCCGTTCGAGGTGACGTTGGTCACCAGCAGCGGATCGGCCCCTGCATCCATCCCGATCACCGGGATCCCGGCGTCCTTGGCCGCGGCAAGGCCGGCCGCGACCTGCGCCGGATCGGCGTTGATGACGATCGCGTCCACCTTCTGCGTCACCGCATCCTCGATCCGGGCAATGGCGGCGGCCACGTCACCGGCGGTGTCCACGACGTTGACTGTCCAGCCCTTGTCGGCCGCCCGCGCGCGGAACCCCTCGACATAGGCCTGGGTGCCCGGCTGGGCGAGGTAGGGCGTGATCACCGCCACCGTTTCCGCCCCGGCAGCGCCCGCGCCGAAGGCAAGGGCAAGGGCCAGCATGATCCGTTTCATTCGCATCCTCCCGATCGGGTCTCGCCCGCAACCGGGCGTTACCAGGCACGCTAGCACAGCGAAAGCGAAGCGGAACGGGGCCTTCGCACGATCATCGCCCAAGCTGCAGAAGCCCGGCGTTGACAGGCGCATTCGCGGCAATCGCCTGCGTGTAAAGGCCGAAGAGGTCGTCGTAGAACCCG
>JBKBQT010000039.1:0-19994 GCA_046292445.1 Gemmobacter sp. | reverse complement strand
CGATCATCGACAGGAACCTGCATGGCCCTCGCGCACGGCACTGCGGCGAGCACGGGCGCCGTCGCGCCGCGCGCCAGGTCTCGGAACCGCGCGACCCGTCTGCGGACCTGCACTGGGTGCGGCGGGGTCGAAGAGGTGCGCGCCGACAACCCCGCGACGCGGTGCCGAGCCTGCGCCGCAGAGCCGGCGCTGGAGAGAGGCCACCGCACGCGATCCGCGGACCGGAACCGGGAGACCTGCCGACACTGCGGCCAGGACTTCCCGGCGCCGCCGAGCAACCGCCAGCGGTTCTGCAGCCGAGCTTGCCGCCACGCGGCGCAGTCGGTCGAGCGGACATGCACCACCTGCGGCGGTGCCTTTCGTGTCGCGCGTTCGATTCTGTCGGGTCGCACAAACGCCAGCGGGCGGTTCTGCTCGCGGTCCTGCTACGAGCGCCATCTGTGCCGGACGCCGCGCATCCGCGGTCGCGGCTCGCGCTGGAAAACGATCCGCAAGGCGGCGCTCCGGCAGACGCCTTTCTGCGCCTGCTGCGGAAAGACCGGGCACCTGCAGGTGCACCACATCATCCCGTTCCGCCTCACGCGGGACAACTCGCCCACCAACCTCATCCCGCTCTGCCGCGCCTGCCACAAGCGCGTGGAGGCGGTGTTCCACGATGTCGAGGCGGTCGATCCGCCGCTCCCCGTCACCAAGATCGTCCTGTTCTGCAGCATCCATGCGCGCCGGACGGTGACGCTTCACATGCTCAAGAGTTCCGCCCATGCCGGCCAACGCGCTGCAGCTTGAACAATGGCCCATCGGCCGCCTCGTCGAATACGCGCGTAACCCGCGCAAGAACGACGACGTGGTCGACCGGATGGCGCAGGCCATCGTCGAGTTCGGCTTCCGCATCCCGATCGTCGCGCGCAGCGACGGGCTGGTGGTCGACGGACATCTGCGGCTGAAGGCGGCCCGCCTGCTCGGTCTCGACACCGTGCCGGTGGTCCTCGCCGACGAGCTGTCGGAGACGCAGATCAAGGCGTTCCGCCTGCTGGCCAACCAGTCGGCGAACTGGGCGGAGTGGGACGAGGCGCTGCTGTCGGCGGAACTGAACGACCTCCTGGCCGAAGATTTCGACCTGTCTCTGGTCGGCTTCTCGGACGGCGAACTCGACAAGCTGCTGGCCTTCGTGCCGGAGGGGGACGGGGAAGAAGGTGGCGCCGGGGGCTCCGTGCCGCCGGTGACCATCCCCGAACCGCCGCGCAATCCGGCGTCACGGACGGGGGATCTGTGGATCCTCGGCGACCACCGGCTGCTCTGCGGCGACAGCACCAACCATGACGACGTGCGCCGCCTGATGAACGGCGAGCGCGCGGTGCTGTTCGCCACCGACCCGCCGTATCTGGTCGACTACGACGGCTCGAACCATCCGACCCGCAACAAGGACTGGTCGGCGTCCTACGGCACGACCTGGGACGACAGTTCGCAGGGCGCGGAACTCTATGACGGGTTCATCGCTGCAGCCGTGGCGGAGGCCATCACTGATGACGCGGCCTGGTATTGCTGGCACGCCTCGCGCCGCCAGGCGATGTTGGAAGCGTGCTGGGAGAAGGCCGGGGCCTTCGTCCACCAGCAGATCATCTGGGTGAAGGACCGCGGCGTGCTCACCCGGTCGCACTACCTGTGGAAGCACGAGCCTTGTTTCATGGGCTGGCGGCGTCCGAACCGCCCGCCGAAGGTGGCCAAGGAAACGCTGCCCTCGACATGGACGCTGCCCAGCTTCGCCAAGGACGAGCGCCCCGACCACCCGACGCCGAAACCGCTCGACGCCTTCGGCATCCCGATGCGCCAGCACGTCGCCCGAGGCGGCCTCTGCTACGAGCCGTTCTCGGGCTCGGGTTCGCAGATCATGGCGGGCGAGGCCAATGGCCGCCGCGTCTTCGCAATGGAAATCAGCCCGGCCTATGTCGATGTCGCCGTGGAGCGCTGGCAGGCCGAGACCGGCAAGGACGCAATCCTCGACGGTGACGGTCGGACCTTCGCGCAGGTGAGAACCGAGCGGCTGGGCGAGACCGTCGCGCCAGGGACCGACGCCGCCGCGTGATGGCCGCCTACTACAACGATGCCGATCCCGCGGCCTGCGCCTGGCTGCGGGAGCTGATCGCGGCCGGACTGCTGCCACCCGGCGAGGTGGACGGGCGGTCCATCCTGGAGGTGGAGCCCGCCGACCTGCGCGGCTTCGCGCAATGCCACTTCTTCGCCGGGATCGGCGGCTGGCCCCATGCGCTGCGCCTCGCGGGCATGGCCGGGGACCAGATCGTCTGGACCGGCTCGCCGCCCTGCCAGCCCTTCAGCCAGGCCGGTCAGCGCAAGGGAAAGGACGATGACCGCCATCTCGCGCCCGCCTTCCTGCGCCTCATCGCAGCCTGCCGACCCGGGCTCGTCTTCGGCGAGCAGGTCGCCAGCGCGGCAGTGCTCGGACCGTCTGGGCGAACGGCTGGAACGGAGGCTGAGGGCGCGACTGCATGGGCGTGGTTCGACGCTCTGGCGGCTGACCTGGAGGCGGCATCTTACGCCGTCGCGGCGGCCGATCTGCAGGCTGCGAGCGTCGGCGCGCCGCACATCCGCCAGCGGCTGTTCTTCGGCGCCGTCGCCTTGGACGCAGGCGCAGGCTGGCTGGGCGACGGCCTCGGCGCGGGATCACAAGGACGGAACGGAATGCCGGGCGGTGCCGATCAATGCGCTGCTCGGCCGGCAGGTCTGGCTGGCGGGTTGGCCGACGGCCATGGCGGGCTCGCCCGCAACGGACCGATACAATGCAGCCGGCAACACCGATGCGAGCCGCCGGACGGTGAAGCTGGTGGACTGGTCGACCTCGCCGACCCCGCCCGGACCGGCGCGACGGACGGCGTCTGGCGAGCTGCGGACTGGCTTCTCTGCCGCGATGGACGCTGGCGGCCCGTTGAGCCCGGAACATTCCCGCTGGCTGATGGGATACCCGGTCGCATGGGGCTGCTGCGGGGCTACGGCAATGCGATCGTTCCGCCGCTCGCGGCGGAGTTCGTGACGGCCTTCATGGAGAGCCTGCGATGAAGCAGAGCCGGACCATGTCGATGGTCGAGGCCGCGACGAACGTTGTCGTCGGCTACGTTTTGGCCATCGCCACGCAGATCGTCGTATTTCCGTGGTTCGGGATCGAGACGGGGCTCTCGGAGCATCTGACGATCGGCATCGCCTTCGTCGGCGTCTCGCTGGTGCGCGGCTACCTGCTGAGGCGGCTCTTCGAGGCGATCCGGATGCGGAGTGTAGAATGAAGAACCGCCGCCCGGCGTTGGGCGGCGGCAACTGTCCGTTTCGGTGCGGAGCGTCAGTCACGGATGGCGTAGACACGCCCCCTTCCGTCGACCTTCTCGGAGGTGATCGTCAGGCCCAGCTTCTTCTTCAGCGCGCCAGCAAGCGCGCCTCTCACCGTGTGCGGTCTCCAGTCCAAGGCCGCGACGATCTCCTCGATGGTAGCCCCCTCCGGCGCGCGCAGCATGGCGATCAGCGTGGCCTGCTTGGTGCCCGCGCGCGGGGTGCGCGCCTTGGGCGCGAGCTCGGTCTGGGCGGCGGTATCCGGTGCGGGCGCGTCGCTCGGCGGTTCGTGGGCGCTCGTGGGCCCGTCCTCGGGCTCGATGCCGATGGCGGCGAGGCCCGCGTCGGTGATGCGCAGCAGGATGGCGCGGCCGTCCGTGTCGTTGCGCCAGAAGCGGTTGAGGGCGGCATCGGCCTTCGTCCGGCTGTCGGTGACGATCTCCGCGGCGAGCCCGCGCGCGATGAGCGCGCCGACCACCTTGACCGCGGCGCCGCCGCGGAGCGAGCCGGGCAGCGGCAGGAGGTTGCGGTCGTCGCGCTGCGCGGCCGTGGCGAGGATGATGGCCTGGGTGTCGGAAAGCTTGGTCATCGGGGGTCTCCGTGCTCGGGGCCGCGACCGTCGCAGCCCTCCTACGACCCGTTCGCCCGACTTGCGCGGCCCCACCGGGGCCACGGTTCGGGCTCACCGCGCGCTGGCGCGGCGGGAGTTCCGGCAGCGCCGGAGATCAGCGGGCGTGTTCGCCCTCGCCGAAGGCGCTGTCGGTGATGCGCTTCAGAAGTTCGGCGTAGTATTCGAGGGTGCCGACCATGGCCCAGCCGACCTCGTCGGGGTGGCAGTTGAAATGGTCGTCGCTGAGCGCCTGCAGGCGGGCGAGCATCTCGTCAATCTCGGCCTTCTTGCCGATGAAGGCGGCGAGTGCGTTCGCCTGATTCCTCGAACCGGTGGCGGAACCGGGCTCACCCTTGTTCCGGCACGCCTTCTCGGCGCGGGCCTCAAGGCGCGGGGTTGTGATCGGGTCCGAGCGGGTCATCGTGGTGGCTCCTTGGGTCGAGTTGCATCGTCCTTCTGGAGACACGTTCCCTCTGTCCGCGAGGCTTATCAACTCGATAAGCACATGATCTGGAATGATAATCGGAGCCACAGATGCAGGGCATGAGCGAGCGCCAGTACGCCGCGCATGTCGGGCTGTCGCGGGGCGCGATCCAGAAGGCGAAGACGGCCGAACGGCTGGTCCTCTATCCCGACGGCAGCATAAACGCGGCGGCCAGCGACGCCCGGCGTGCCGAGACGACGGACCCGTCGAAGACCCGCAAGCCGCCCGAACCGAAGCTGAAGCCCGTCCCCGAGGCGGCGGTGGCCGCTGTCGGCGACACGCTGCGCGAACAGGGGCTGGCGGTGCCAGCCGTAGGCGGCGGCACGACCTTCCTGCAGGCGAAGACGGCGAACGAGGTGCTGAAGGCGCAGGAGCGGCGCATCCGTCTGCAGAAGCTGAAGGGGGAATTGATCGAGCGGGCGCGCGCGCTGGCACTGGTGTTCCGGCTGGCGCGGGAGGAACGGGACGCGTGGGTGAACTGGCCTGCACGCGCGGCGGCGCTGATGGCGGCAGAACTCTCGGCATCGTGCCGCGAAGCGACGGGCCAGCAGATCACCGTGGAGCCAGCCGCGATGCAGAAGGTGCTGGAGAGACATGTACGCGCCCACCTCGACGAACTCGCCGAGGTCCGGCCCGACTTTCGGTGACGATGATAGCCTGACCGACTTCGACGGCGCGGGCGAGATCCTGCACGCCTGGGGCAACGGGCTGCGGCCCGACCCGGGCCTGACCGTCTCGGAATGGGCCGACCGGCACCGGATGCTGTCGGGCCGCGCCTCGGCCGAGCCGGGGCGGTATCGCACCGCGCGCACGCCCTACATGCGCGAGATCATGGACCGGCTGTCGACGGGCGATCCCACGCAGCGGATCGTGTTCATGAAGGCCGCGCAGGTTGGCGCGACCGAGGCGGGCAACAACTGGATCGGGTTCGCCATCCACAAGGCGCCGGGGCCGATGCTGGCGGTCCAGCCGACGGTGGAACTGGCCAAGCGCAACTCGCGCCAGCGGATCGACCCGCTGATCGACGAAAGCCCAGAGCTGCGGGAGCGGGTGAAGCCCGCGCGCTCGCGCGACGCGGGCAATACGATGCTGTCGAAGGAATTCGCGGGCGGCATCCTGATCATGACCGGGGCCAACTCGGCGGTCGGGCTGCGCTCGACCCCGGCGCGCTACATCTTCCTCGACGAGGTCGATGCCTATCCGGCGTCCGCCGACGAGGAAGGCGACCCGGTCACGCTGGCCGAGGCGCGGTCGCTGACCTTCGCCCACCGGCGCAAGGTGTTCCTGGTCTCGACGCCGACCATCCGGGGTCTGAGCCGGATCGAGCGGGAATACGAGGCCAGCGACCAGCGCCGGTTCTTCGTGCCGTGCCCGCATTGCGGCGCGATGCAGTGGCTGAAGTTCGACCGGCTGCGCTGGCAGAAGGGCCGTCCGGAAACGGCGGAGTATCACTGCGAGGGCTGCGACGCGGCAATCGCGGAACACCACAAGACGGCGATGCTGGAGGGCGGCGAATGGCGGGCGACCGCCACGGCCGCCGATCCGACCACGGTCGGATATCACCTCTCGGCGCTCTATTCGCCGATCGGCTGGCTGAGTTGGGAGCGGATCGTGCGGGCATGGGACGCGGCCCAGGGGTCGGACGAGGCGATCAAGGCGTTCCGCAACACGATCCTCGGCGAGACCTGGGTCGAGACTGGCGAGGCTCCGGACTGGCAGCGGCTTTATGATCGGCGGGAGCGCTGGACATCCGGCACGGTGCCAGCGGGCGGGCTGTTCCTGACCGCCGGGGCCGACGTGCAGAAGGACCGGATCGAGGTGGATGTCTGGGCCTGGGGTCGCGGGCTGGAAAGCTGGCTGGTCGATCACGTCGTGATCGAAGGCGGCCCCGGCGATCCGGCCTGCTGGCAGCAGCTGACCGACCTGCTGGGCCGGGTCTGGCGGCACGAGAGCGGGCAGCACATGACCCTGGCACGGCTCGCGATCGACACGGGCTACGAGACGAGCGCGGTCTATGCCTGGTCGCGGCAGACGGGCTTCGGGCAGGTGGCGCCGGTGAAGGGCGTCGAGGGGTTCAACCGCTCGAGCCCGGTGACGGGTCCGACCTATGTCGATGCGACCGTCGCGGGCAAGCGGCTGCGCCGCGGCGCCCGGCTCTGGACCGTGGCGGTGTCGACCTTCAAGGCCGAGACCTACCGCTTCCTGCGGCTGGCGCGCCCGACCGAGGAGGGTGAGGCCGGACCGTCACGCCAGTGGCGCGGCGCAAGCCGGCCGAACGCCGACGGGGCGGCGTTCCCGCCCGGTTCGGTGCATCTGCCGCATTGGGTCGAGAACGAATGGCTGAAGCAGTTCGTGGCCGAGCAGCTGGTGACGGTGCGCACGAAACGCGGCTTCGCCCGGCTGGAATGGCAGAAGCTGCGCGAGCGCAACGAGGCGCTGGATTGCCGGGTCTATGCCCGCGCCGCCGCGTGGATCGCAGGCGCGGATCGCTGGCCCGACGAGAAATGGCGCGACCTCGAGGATCAGCTCGGGGCCGCCCCCACCGATACCGACCCAGCCGGGCAGATCAACCGGCCGGGACAGGCCCCGCAGGGCAAGCGCCGCTCCGACTGGCTCGGGCGGCGCGGAGGATGGTTCTGACATGGTGAGGACCGGTCCGCGCAGCGGATGCGAGGCTCCAGTGGAGCGTCGCAAGGGAACGAACGCACTGAGCGGGAGCGAATGGCATGGACTGGACGGAAACCGAGCTCTCGGCGCTGCGCCGGGCCTATGCCAGCGGCACGACGCGGGTCAGCTATGACGGCAAGTCGGTGGACTATGGCTCGGCAGAGGATCTGCTGGGACGCATCCGGACCATCGAACGGACCATCGCCGGAACGATCCGGCCGCTGCCGGTGGCCGGGCTCGCGGGCTTCTCGCGCGGGGACCGTTGATGTCGGCGACCTGGTTCGATCATGCCATCGCCACGGTGGCGCCGCGCATGGCCGCGCGCCGCGTGATGGCGCGTCAGGCGTTCGAGACCCTGACGCGGGGCTACGACGGCGCCGCGCGCGGACGGCGGACCGAGGGCTGGCGCGCGCCGGGATCCTCGGCCGACACCGAGATCGGCGTCGCCGGGGCGCTCCTGCGCGACCGGATGCGGGATCTCGTGCGCAACAACCCGCATGCGGCCAAGGCCGTGGCGGTGCTGGTCAACAACATCATCGGTGCGGGCATCATGCCGCGCGCCGCGAGCCGCGACGACAAGCTGGACCGCAAGGTCGATGCGCTGTTCGAACGCTGGACGGCGGATTGCGATGCCGACGGCCAGCTGGATTTCTACGGGCTGCAGACGCTGATCTGCCGCGAGATGGTCGAGGCGGGGGAGGTTCTGGTCCGTCGAAGGCTACGGCGCGCGAGCGACGGCCTGCCGGTGCCGCTGCAACTGCAGGTGCTGGAGGCCGACTTCCTCGACGCCACCAAATCCGGCGCCCTCGGCGCGGGGCGGCTGGTCCAGGGGATCGAGTTCGACTTGGTCGGCAAGCGGCGGGCCTACTGGCTCCATGCCGAGCACCCGGGCGACGCCTATGGCGCCTTGCAGAACGGTCTTCAGAGCCGCCCAGTCCCGGCGACCGAGATCGCCCATGTCTACGAGAAGCAGCGCACGCAGGCGCGCGGTGTTCCCTGGGGCGCGCCGGTGATCCGGTCCTTGCGCGATCTCGACGACTATGAAGTGGCCGAGCTGGTCCGCAAGAAGACCGAGGCCTGCGTCACCGCCATCGTCTTCGGCGATGACGAGGCCCAGCAGGGCATCGCGCCCTCCGTGGTCGACGCCGATGGCAACCGGGTCGAGCAGTTCGAGCCGGGGCTGATCGCCTATGCCCGGGGCGGCAAGGACATCCGTTTCAACCAGCCCGCGGCCACCGGCGGCTATGGCGAATACAAGCGCGCGAGCCTGCACACGATCTCGGCCGGGTTCCGGGTGCCCTACGAGCTGCTGACCGGTGACCTCAGCCAGGTCAACTACTCATCGATCCGGGCGGGGCTCGTGGAGTTCCGCCGCATGATCGACGCGGTACAGTGGCAGCTCTTCATCCCGATGCTCTGCGCCCCGGTCTGGCGCTGGTTCACCGAGGCCGCATGGGCGGCGGGGCAGATCCCGACGCCGGACGTGCCGGTCGAATGGTCGCCGCCGAAGTTCGATGCCGTCGATCCCTACAAGGACGCGATGGCCGACCTGTTGGCGATCCGGACCGGCACGATGACGCTGGCGCAGGCCATCGCCCGGCAGGGCCACAACCCGGACGCGGTGCTGGCGGAATTCGCCGCGACCAACGCCAAGCTGGATGCCCTCGGCCTCGTCCTCGACAGCGACCCGCGTCGCGTCACCAAGACCGGCAGCGCGCAGACGAAAGACCCGGCCGACCCCGCCGCCGACCAGCAGGACTGACCCCATGAACACGATGATCGAACTGCCGGCCCTGCGCCGGTCGGCGGAGCTTGCGCCGAACAGCGTCGACCCGGAGGCCCGCACTGTCGAGGTGGTCTGGTCGGCCGGGGCCCGCGTCCGCCGCGTGACCTTCTTCGGCGAGCCCTATGACGAGGAACTGAGCCTCGACCCGGCCCATGTCCGGCTGGACCGGCTGAACGCGGGCGCGCCCTTCCTGAAGGTGCACGAGCTCGACACGCTCGACGCGGTGATCGGTTCGGTCGTGCCCGGTTCCGCCCGCATCGAGAACGGACGCGGCATCGCGCAGGTGCGGATCAGCGAACGAACCGACGTCGAGCCGATCTGGCGCGACATCCAGGCCGGGCACATCCGGGCGGTCTCCATCGGCTACCAGGTCCACCGCTTCGACATCTCCAAACCCGATGGCGGGCGCGAGCTCTGGCGGGCGGTCGACTGGACCCCGTTCGAGGTCTCGGCCGTGCCGGTCGGCGCCGACCCCGCCGCGGGCTTCCGCGCCAGGGGCGAACATCACGACTGCGTCCTCCATCGCCGGGACGCCCCTTCCAGCCCGAAAGGACCCATCCCGATGACGGACAAGACCAAGACCCCGGCGCTCGACGCCGCAACCCCCGCCACCACCCAGCCGACCGAGCCGAATGATACCGAGGACACCCCCATGACCGAGCCGAAAGCGGCTGCGCCCGACCCGAAGGTCGCCGCCAGCGAGACGCGCAGCGAGCTGAAGACGCAGGCAACGCCCGCGCCTGACACCGAGGCCATCGCGACCCGCGCCCGCGAGGCCGAGCGTGATCGCGTCTCCACCATCTACGATCTGGCGGGCCGCCTGAACCTCGAGCGCGGCTTCGCCGAGGATCTGGTCAAGCGCGGGGTCAGCGTGGACGAGTCCCGCCGCCTCATCCTCGACCAGGTCGCGGCGAAGTCGGACGAGACCCGCACCTTCCCGCATGTCTCCATCCCCCTCGGTGGCCGCGACGAGCGGATCACCCGCCGCGACGCGGTGGCCAATGCACTCCTGCACCGCTACAGCCCGACGCTGTTCCCGCTCGAGGACGCAGCCCGGCAGTATCGCGGCATGACGCTGCTGGAACTTGCCCGCGAAAGCCTCGGCAATGCGGGGGTGAACACGCGGGGCCTGTCGCGCGACGAGGTGGCGACGCGGGCGCTGCACTCGACCTCTGACTTCCCCGAGATCCTGTCGGCCGTCACCAACAAGACCCTGCGGCAGGCCTATGACGCCTATCCCCGGACCTTCGCGCTCTTCTGCCGCCAGGTTCTGGCGACGGACTTCAAGGCGATGCACCGCGTCCAGCTGGGCGAGGCACCCCAGCTTCTGGAGGTTGGCGAGAGCGGCGAGTTCAAGCGCGGCACGCTCGGCGAGAGCAAGGAGAGCTACAAGGTCAAGACCTATGGCCGGGTGGTCGCGATCACCCGCCAGACGCTGATCAACGACGATCTCGACGCCTTCACCCGCATCCCGGCGATGTACGGCAACTCCATCGCCCAGCTGGAGTCGGACGTGGTCTGGGGCATCATCACCTCGAACCCGGCCATGGCGGACGGCAACGCGCTGTTCCACACCACGCACAAGAACCTCGCGGGCACCGGCGCGGCGCTGGATGTGGCGAGTGTCGGCGCGGCGCGTGCGGCGATGGCGCTGCAGACCGGCCTCGACAAGAAGACGGTGCTGAATGTCCGCCCCGCCTTCCTGATCGTGCCCGCCGCGCTGGAGCTGAAGGCCGAGCAGCTGGTCGCCCAGAACCTCGTCCCCGCCGACAGCGCCAAGGTGGTGCCGCAGTCGATCCGCACCCTCTCGCCGATCAGCGAGCCGCGCCTCGACGCCGCCAGCGCCACCGCCTGGTATCTGGCCGCGAGCCCCAACCAGATCGACACCATCGAGTACGCCTATCTCGAGGGCCAGCAGGGCGCCTACATCGAGACGCGCAACGGCTTCGACGTCGACGGCGTCGAGATCAAGTGCCGCCTCGACTTCGGCGCCAAGGCCATCGACTGGCGCGGCCTCTACAAGAACCCGGGCGCGTAACGTCAGAACAGGCCGTAGAGGTCGCGCCGCCCGTGCACGGCGCGGACGATCTCGATGTTGACGCCGACGATCCGGTAGAGGAGCAGGTAGGACCCGCTGACCAGATAGCGCAGCCCGGGGCGGATATCGTCCCGGGCCGGGCCCATCTGCGGATTGTCCGCGAGGTGGCTGGCGACCTCGTCCAGCCGGTCGAGCACACGGTCGGCCGCGGCCGGATCGTCCTCGGCGATGTGCGTCCAGATCTCGATCAGGTCGTCGCGGGCCGCCCGCGTGAAGAGGACCCGCGTCATGCGTGTCAGGACGCGCTACTGCGGTTCCGCGCCATGCGCTTGATGTCCGTCATGGTCGTGCCCGGCTCGGCGCGGCCGCTGGCGATCCCGGCATCCCAGAGTTCACCCACGATCCGCCGCGCCCGCCACTCGCGTAGCGCTTCGCGGACCACCTCGCTCGACGAGGCATAGGCACCGCTGCCCACCGCCTCCTGCAGCAGAGCGGCGTGCTCGTCGGTGATGGAAATGCTGATCTTTCCGGCCATGTCCGATCCTCCTGCCGCAAAGGTAGGAAAAATTCGCACCAAGCGCAACTGCCACCAGAAAGGAAATCCCCATGAAGAACTATGTCCAGCCCGGCAACACCATCACCCTCAC
The DNA here is from genome assembly GCA_046292445.1 of Gemmobacter sp. Taxonomy (GTDB): domain Bacteria; phylum Pseudomonadota; class Alphaproteobacteria; order Rhodobacterales; family Rhodobacteraceae; genus CALIZF01. Next base: position 8,429 of record JBKBQT010000039.1, on the reverse strand, counting down.
CGCGCCCTATGCCGTCGCTTCGGGCGACGGCCTGCTCGTCGGCTCCATCTTCGGCGTCGCCGCGGGCACCGCCGCCGTTGGCGAGGCGGTCGAGGCCGCACTCACCGGCGTCTACGATCTGAAGAAGGTCGCATCGCAAGCCTGGGCCGCAGGTGACAAGGTCTATTGGGACAACACCGCCAGGGAAGCGACCAAGACCACCACCTCGAACACCCTGATCGGTGTGGCCGTGGTCGCGGTGGCTGGCGGCGCAGGCGATACCATCGGTCGCGTGCGCCTGAACGGGGCCTTCTGATGAGCGCCTTTGCCGCCGCAATTGGCGCGCTCTTCGCCGATCCGAACATCGGCCGGGATGCGGTCTACATCTCCGACGGCGACGCGCCCGTTCTCGTGCGCGTCGTCGCCCGGCGTGCCGATGCGGTCACCGACTTCGGCGACGCGCGGCTCTGGTCCGAGACCACCCGGATCGACCTGCGCGTGGCCGAGGTGCCAGCCCCACGCCCCGGCGACCGCATCGAGATCGACGGCGATGCCTTCCTCATCCATGGCGAGCCCGTCCGAGACCGCGAGCGGCTGGTCTGGACTGTCGACCTGCGCCCGGCGTGACCGCGATGAAGCTCAAGCTCGACATCGATCCCGACATCGTCGCGATGATGGCGGCCGAGGTCGCGGCGGGCGAGCGCGCCGTGTCGGCCGCGATCCGCGAGGCCGGGACCGGGCTAAAGGCCGCCTGGCGGTTGCAGATCACCGGCGCGGGGCTCGGCCCCCGGCTCGCCCGCACCATCCGGTCGGAGCAGTTCCCGAAGGCGAAGCCCAGCCTGAACGCGGCGGCGCTGGTCTGGTCCAACGCCCCGGTCATCGTGGGCGCGCATGACGCCGGCCCGCTGATCCGCTCCAAGAACGGCTTATGGCTGGCCATCCCGCTGCCTACCGCAGGCAAATCCCTGCGGGGCGGTCGGATCACCCCCGGAGAATGGGAACGCCGCTCGGGGTTGCGCCTGCGCTTCATCTATCGCCGCCGAGGCCCGAGCCTTCTGGTGGCCGAGGGCCGGCTGAACACGAAGGGCCGCGCGGTGGCGTCGCTTTCAAAGACCATCAGGGGCCTCGTGACTGCGCCGATCTTCCTGCTGGTGCCTCAGGTCAAGCTGCCGAAGCGGCTGGACCTGGCACGGGACGCGGAGCGGACGCATGACGCCGTGCCGGGGTTGATCGTCGCGAACTGGGGGGAGACCGGGTTCTGAACGGAGGTCGACATCGCAGCACCGTTGGCATATATTGCCAATTCCCTGCTGGAGATCCCCATGGCCACCCGCAACGTCGTCCTGACCGATGCGCAATCCGAACTGGTCGACCGGCTGGTCGCGTCGGGGCGATACCAGAATGCCTCCGAGGCGCTGCGGGCGGGACTGCGGCTGCTCGAGCGCGAGGAAGCCGAATTGGACGAATTGCGCGCCCGGCTGAACGCGAGCCTCGAGGAGGCGCGATCGGGCGCGCTCGCCGAAGGGGCGGGCGAGGACGCGATCCGCCGGGCTTTCGCCGCTGCGCGCGAAACTTCCTGATGCCGAAGCCTTGGCGGCTGACGCGGAGGGCGGAAGCCTCGCTGATCGACATCGCAAGATGGACGCTCGAGACCTTCGGCCCGCGTCAGGCCGAGGCGTATGAAGAGGATCTGATCGCCCTGTGCCGGGCGATCGCGGCCGGGACCGCGCAGACGCAGGACTGCCGCCGCCTGATCGATCCGGACCTGCCCGAGGATCTTCGCTTCGCGCGGGCGGGCCAGCCTTTCGTCGTCTTCATCGAGGACGCCGAGCAGGTGATCATCATCGACTTCCTGCACGGCCGCTCCGACCTGCCGCGGCGGCTCGCCAATCTTCCCGTGCCGAAAGGCGACAGGGATCGCTGACGCCGGGCTCGTCCCGGAGAACCGGGATCATCATGCCCACCCCACGCGAAACCATCCTCGCCGCGCTGCACGCGCGGCTTTCGGCGCTGCCCGCCACCGCCCCGCGCGGCGAGGTGCTGCCCGAGCGCGTGCCCGCCGCAGGCCTCCTGATCCTGCGCGACGGCGAGCCGGGAGAGCCGGAGGTCACGCTGTCGCCGCTGCGCTACCACTATCAGCACCGGGCCGAGATCGAAGCGGTCGTGCAGGGCGCCAGCCGTGACGCCGCCTTCGATACCCTCTGCGCCAGCATCGGCACGGCGATTGCTGCCGACCGCACGATGGGCGGCCTTTGCGACTGGGTCGAGGCGGAAGCGCCGCGCCCGGTCGATCTTCCAGTTGAAGGTGCCGCCAGCCTGAAGGCGGCGGTGATCCCCGTTGTGTTGCACTATTCCACGACCGATCCGTTGGCCTGACCCACACACGACAGGAGACTACGATGGCACGAGCCCATGGGGCGCGGGCGCAGATGGCGCTTGCGTTCGAATCCGTCTACGGCACCGCGCCCGCCACGGGCTATCGCACGGTGCCTTTTGCAAGCACCACGCTCGGTTCAGAACAGCCGCTGATCGCCTCGGAATTGCTGGGCCAGGGGCGCGACCCGCTGGCCCCGATCAAGGACGCGGTCACCGTTGATGGCGATGTGGTCGTTCCTATCGACGTCGAGAATTTCGGCCTCTGGCTGAAGGCCGCCTTCGGGCAGCCGACGACCACCGGCACGACGCCCAAGACCCACACCTTCCACTCCGGCAACTGGACGCTGCCGTCGATGGCCATCGAGACGGCCATGCCCGAGGTGCCGCGCTATGCGATGTACACGGGCTGCGTCTGCGACCAGTTATCGTGGCAGATGGCGCGGTCGGGGCTGCTGACCGCCACAGCGCGACTGGTGGCGCAGGGCGAGAATGTTGCCGCCACCACGGCCGCTGGTACGCCCACTTCGCTGGCCCTGCAGCGGTTCGGGCATTTCAACGGGGCGATTACGCGCAACGGCTCCCCGCTCGGCAACGTCATTTCCGCCGAGGTGACCTACTCCAACGGTCTCGACCGGATCGAGACCATCCGTTCGGACGGCCGGATCGAAGGGGCCGACCCCGGCATGGCCGCGCTGACCGGCCGGGTGGAGGTGCGCTTCGCCGACACCGCGCTGATCACGCAGGCCATCGACGGCACGCCCTGCGAACTTGTCTTCGCCTGGAGCCTCGGCGCCAACGCCAGCTTCACCTTCACCGCTCACGCCGTCTACCTGCCGCGCCCCCGCATCGAGATCCCGGGCCCGCAGGGCATCCAGGCCACCTTCGACTGGCAGGCCGCGAAAGCCACCAGCCCCGCCCGGATGTGCACCGCCGTCCTCGTCAACACCGTCGCCACCTATTGAGAAGTCTCGCTATGCTGACCCTAGACCTTTCGAACGCGCCGCACTGGTGCGACCTCATCCCCGGCGTGAGTGTCCGGCTCCGCCCGCTGACCACGGCGCTGATGGTCTCCGCGCGTGGCGATCCGGCGATTGCCGATCTGCCCGAAGGGGCAGCAACCGAGGAAGCCGCGGTCGCCATGGCCAAGGCGCTGGCCCGGCGTGCGATCCTCGCATGGGAGGGGATCGGCGATGCCGACGGCAATCCCATTGATCCGAGCCCCGAGGCCATCGACGCGCTTCTCGACCTCTGGCCCGCCTTCGAGGCATTCCAGACCATTTATGTCGCCAAGGCGCTGCTGCTGGACGCGGAAAAAAACGCCTCTGCGCCCTTGCCGACTGGTCCTTCGGCGGGGGCGAGGGCTACTGCGCGGCCTGCGCGGGATCCTGTCTCGACTGCCCCGCACGGCTGAACCAGCCGCTGACGCTCGAAGGCGCGCAGGTCTGGGACCTGGCGCAGCGCCTCGGCGGGCAGATGCGCGTCATCCCCGGCGCGGTGATCGGCTGGGACATGGGCGCGGCGCTGGCCTTGGGCGCGGCCCTCGGCATCCCGCCGACCGCCATCGCCGAACTGCTGCCGGCCCTCGAGGCGGTGATGGTCCGCCGCGTCAACGAGCAGATCGCGGCCAACCGCGACTGACCCCATTCAAACCGGAGCCCCGATCCCATGGCCGAGAAACGCGTCTCCGTCCGGCTTGCCGCCGTGGGCGGCCGCCAGGTGCGCGCCGAACTGGAGGGCATCGGCGAGGCCGGGGCGAAGGGCTTCGGTCGGCTCAGCCGCGAGATGGAGCTGGCGAACACGCGGCTGGCCTCCTTTGCGCGCCGGGCCGGGATCGCGCTGGCGGCGGTCGCCGCGGCTGGCGCGGCGGCCGGGGTGGCGATGGTGCGCTCGGGGCTCGCGAACATCGACGCGCAGGCCAAGCTCGCGCAGTCGATGCGCACGACCGTCGAGAGCATCCAGACCCTGACCTGGGCCGGGGAGCTGGCGGGCGTCTCGATGGGCGAGATCGAGCAGGCGACGAAGAAGCTGACCACCCGCCTGTCGGAGGCCGCCAGCGGCTCGGGCGCGGCCGTCGGCGCGCTCCGGCGGCTGAACCTGACGGCGGCGGAACTGCAAGCCCTGCCGCTCGACCAGCGCATCGTGGCGATCCAGGACGCGCTGAACCGCTTCGTGCCCGAGGCCGAACGGGCGGCGGTGGCCTCCGACCTCTTCGGCGATCGGGCGGCGCTCGCCTTCCTGCGGATTGACAGCTCCACCTTGCGCGAGGCCGCGCGCGATGTGCAGGACTTCGGGGTGGCCGTCAGCGCGGCGGATGCGGCGCAGGTCGAGCGGACGGGCGACGCCATCGCGCGGCTCAGCCTGATCTGGACCGGCCTCGTGAACCGCCTGACCGTGGCAGTGGCCCCGGCGCTGGAGACGGTCGCGACCAGGCTTGCTGACATGGCGCGGGTAACCGGCCCCATCGGGCAGGCGATCACGGCCATCTTCGACAACCTCGGGCGGCTGGCCACCTATGCCACGACTTTCGCCGCCGTCATGGCCGGGCGCTGGGTGGCTGGCATGGTCGCGGCGGCCCTGTCGGTGCGCGGCCTCGCCACCGCGCTCCTGTTCCTGCGCGGCGCCCTGATCCGGACCGGTATCGGGGCGCTGATCGTCGGCGCGGGCGAGCTGGTCTATCAGTTCTCGCAGCTGGTGGCCCGGGTCGGCGGTGTGGGGGAAGCGTTCCGGCTGCTGGGCGCTCTGGCATCGGAGGTCTGGTCGCGCATCGGCCGGTCGCTGGACGCGGCCCTCGCCAACATGGCCGCTGGCTGGGAGGGGCTGAAGGCGGCGGGGCTGTTGGCCCTTGAGGGCACCATCGCGGGCGTGGTCAGCTTCGGCGACCGGACGGCTGCGATCTTCCAGGGCGCCTATGACGCGGCGGTGGCGATCTGGGGCAGCCTGCCCCGGGCCATCGGCGACTTCGCCTTCCAGGCGGCGAACGGGCTGATCTCCGGCGTCGAGGCGATGCTGAATGGCGTCGTGACGCGCATCAACAGCTTCATCAAGACACTGAACGCCGCGCTGGCCCTTTTGCCGGAATGGGCCACGGGCGAAGGCGGCGTGCGGATCGGCACCCTCGACCCGGTGGAACTCGGCCGCATCGGCAATCCGTTCGAGGGCGCGGCAACGGCCGCTGGCGCTGCGGCGGCGGATGCCTTCTCCGCCGCGCTGGCGCGGACCTATCTCGAGCCGCCCGATCTCGGCCTCGGTGCCATGGCAGGCGACGCCCGCGCGCGAGCCGACGGCTATCGCGAAGCGGCGGGGATGTTGGCTGACGCTGCCGGTCGGCCGCTCGCCAGCTGGCAGGCGCTGAAGGATGCCGTGACCGGCACAGGGGCCGATGCCGAGACTGCGCTGGCCGACGCAGCTGCCGCAGCCGGGGCACTGGGCGAAGAACTGGACGATACCGGCGGGGCGGCAGGTCGCGCCGGTGCGGCCGGGCGGCAGGCAGGGGCCGACACCGCAGCCGGAGCCGAGCAGGCTCTGACCGGCTGGCAAGCCGTCACGGCGGCGCTCGCCGACTACGCCGCCAAGGCGCGCGAGATCGGCGGCGATATCGGCAGCGCGCTGGTCGGGGCCTTCCAGAGCGCCGAGAACGCCATCGGCGACTTCGTGAAGACCGGCAAGCTCGATTTCCGCGACCTGGTCACGTCGATGATCGCCGACCTCGCGAAGCTCGCGGCTCGCCGCTTCATCCTCGGCCCCATCGCCAATGCCCTTTCCGGCGTTCTGGGCGGGGCGGGTGGGATCTTCGCCAACATCCTGCATGCGGGCGGGATGGTCGGTGCCCCTGGTCCCGGCCGCATGGTCCCTGCGCTGGCCTTCGCGGGCGCGCCGCGCATGCACAACGGGGGCTGGGCCGGGCTGCGCCCGGACGAGGTGCCCGCGATCCTGCAACGCGGCGAGCGGGTGCTCTCACGCCGGGAGGCGGCAGGCTACGGCCAGTCGGGCGGCTCGACCGTCAATGTCACGATCAACGCCCGCGATGCCGAGAGTTTCCGCCAGTCCCGCACACAGGTCGCGAGCGATATCGCTCGCGCTGTCTCGCTGGGCCGGAGGGGCATGTGAGGATCAGCAATGGCATTTCACGAGGTCCGCTTCCCGGACAACATCAGCCGTGGCGCACGCGGCGGCCCGGAGCGACGCACCCAGATCGTCGAACTGGCAAGCGGGGCCGAGGAACGCAACGCCAGCTGGGCGAACAGCCGCCGCCGCTATGACGTTGCTTACGGCATCCGACGCGCCGACGATCTGGCGGCGGTCGTCGCCTTCTTCGAAGCGCGGAACGGGCGCCTGCATGGATTCCGGTTCAAGGACTGGGCCGACTTCAAATCCTGCCTGCCGTCGCAAACCCCAGGCCCGACCGATCAGCTCATCGGCACCGGTGACGGCAGCGCGACCCAGTTCCAGCTCGCCAAACGCTACACCTCCGGCGCGCAGTCCTGGATACGGTCCATCACCAAGCCCGTCGCCGGGACCGTCACTATCGCCCTCAACGGCACGCCCCAGGCTTCCGGCTGGTCGGTCGCCACGACCACCGGTCTCATCACCTTTACCACCGCCCCGGCCGCAGGCGTCGCGATCACCGCTGGCTTCGAATTCGACGTCCCCGTCCGCTTCGACACTGACGCCCTCGATGTCACCCTCGACCTCGAACGCCTCGGGTCGATCACCTCGATCCCGCTTCTGGAGATCCGCACATGAACGACGAGACCGGATTTCTGGCGGCGGTGCTGCGCGAGCTCGCGGCCTCGACGGCGGTGATCCTCGCCGCCTGGGGCGCGCTGGGCGGCGCCACCAATGCCCTGACCACCCGAATGCGGCTGCGCGATGCCCTGCGCCACATTCTGCTCGGAGGCCTTATCGCGGCCGGAATGGGCAGCTTCTCGATGGCGCTCGTCACCGCCTGGCTTGCCCTGCCGCCGCAGGCGATCCCTGCGGGCGGGGCGGCGGGCTCGGCCGCCTATCTCGTGGGCGTCTTCGGCCCCGCCTTCATCGAACTCGTCCTCGCCCGGCTGCGTGGCGCGCAGGGAGGGGCCGACGATGAATGACCTTCTCCGCCGCGCGCGCGCCCTTCGCTGCGACCCGGGCGATCCCGGTCAGGCCTTCCGCCACCGATTGGGCGTGGGCCTCGCCGTCGCGGTGCTGATCTTGGTCCTCTCGCTCCTCAGGTAATCCCATGCACATGACAGACCGGGGCCTCCTGGCCCTCGTCCGGCACGAGGGAATCGTGCCCGGACCCTATCTCGACGTGAAGACCGTCTGGACCTTCGGCATCGGCCACACCGCCGCGGCAGGTCCGCCCGATCCGGCGACCATGCCGCGCGGCATGCCCTCCGATCTCCATGCGCGGGTTCGCGAGGCGTTCCGGCTCTTCCGCGCCGACCTCGCCGCCTACGAGGCCGAGGTGTTGCGCGCGGTGAAGGTGCCGCTGGAACCGCACGAGTTCGATGCGCTGGTCTCGTTCCACTACAACACCGGCGCCATCGCCAGGGCCACGCTGACGAAGGCGCTCAACGCCGGAAATCGCGTTGCAGCCGCCGACGCGTTTCTGAACTGGCGGCGGCCAGCCTCGATCATTCCGCGCCGCGAGGCCGAACGCGACCTCTTCCGCCACGGCCGCTATCCCGGCGGGACGATCCCGGTCTGGTCGGTGGATCGCACGGGCCGGGTCGATTTCTCCCGACCGATCCGACGCCTGACCGAGAATGAGGCTCTGGCCTTGGCTCGCGGGCCGTCGCCGACGCCTCCGGTCCTCGCTCCTTCAGCCACCGCTCCGACCGGCTGGCTCGCCCGGCTGGCCGCCTTCTTCTCCACCCTGATCCGGAGGGCCTGACTCATGCGCTACATCCGTCCGACCTCGCTCACCTGGTGGGCGGGGCTGCTCGCCTTCGCCACCGGCGCCGCTTCGCTCGCGCTGCCCGCCGCTGGTCCGCTTTCCGATTTGGCCCGGCTGATCATACTGCTGTCTGGTTCGGGTGACGCATCGCCTGCCGCGCTGATCGCGCTCGGCCTCGGCCTCATCGGCCTGCGGG
>JBKBQT010000038.1:0-21371 GCA_046292445.1 Gemmobacter sp. | reverse complement strand
GCCGTGCGCCGGGTGGTGGACGGGTTCATGGACGGCGCGGAACTGCTCGACGCCTATTTCGCCGCCGCGCTCGGCGTGGCCGCGCTGCTGGCGCTCGGCACCGGGGCGCGGTTCTACCTCGTCACCCGTCTGGGCGAACGGGTGGTGGCCGACATCCGGCGCAGCCTGTTCGACCGGGTGACGGGTCTGTCGCCCGCTTTCTACGAACGGATGATGACCGGCGAGGTGCTCAGCCGCCTGACGACCGACACAACGCTGATCCAGTCGGTGATCGGCAGTTCGGTGTCGATTGCGCTGCGCAACACGCTCATCCTGATCGGCGGGCTTGCGCTGCTTGCGCTGACCTCGATCAAGCTCACGGGGCTGGTGCTGCTGCTGGTGCCGGCGGTGATCGTCCCCATCGTGGTGATGGGCCGCCGCCTGCGGGCGCTCTCGCGCGAGACGCAGGACTGGATCGCGGCCTCGTCGGGCAACGCCTCCGAGACGTTGCTGGCGGTCCAGACGGTGCAGGCCTTTACCCACGAGGCGGCATCGCGCGCCAAATTCGCCGAGATGACCGAGAAGAGCTTTGACGCCGCGCGGCGCCGGATCGCGACGCGGGCGGTGATGACGGTCGTCGTGATCTTTCTGGTCTTTGCCGGGATCATCGGCGTGCTCTGGGTCGGGGCGAATGATGTGCGCAGCGGCGCGATGACGCCGGGCGAGCTGGTGCAGTTCGTCATCTTCGCCGTGATGGTCGCGGGCGCGGTCGGCGCGCTGTCCGAGATCTGGGGCGAGATCCAGCGCGCGGCGGGCGCTACCGAGCGGCTGGTGGAGCTTCTGACGACGACCGATACCGTGCTCGACCCCGAACAGCCCATGCCCCTGCCGCGTCCGGTGCGCGGCGAGATCCGGTTCGACGACGTGCGTTTCCGCTATCCGACCCGGCCCGAGGCGCCGGCGCTGGCGGGCGTGACGCTGCATGTGCGTCCGGGCGAGACGGTGGCGCTGGTCGGCCCCTCGGGGGCGGGGAAATCGACGATCCTTCAGCTCCTGCTGCGGTTCTACGACCCCGAGGGGGGCGCGGTGCGGCTCGACGGGATCGACCTGCGGGCGATGACGCGCACCGATGTGCGCAGCGCCATGGCGCTGGTGCCGCAGGATCCGGTGATCTTTGCCACCACGGCGCGCGAGAATATCCGCTTTGGCCGCCCCGATGCGACCGATGCCGAGGTCGAGGCCGCGGCACGGGCGGCGGCGGCGCATGACTTCATCGCCGCTTTGCCCAAGGGATACGACACCGAGGTCGGCGAGCGGGGGATGATGCTGTCGGGCGGGCAGAAGCAGCGCATCGCCATCGCCCGCGCCATCCTGCGCGATGCGCCGGTGCTGATCCTCGACGAGGCGACATCGGCGCTCGACGCCGAATCCGAACGGGCGGTGCAGCAGGCGGTCGAGCGGCTGGCGCGCGGGCGCACGACCATCGTCGTTGCGCATCGCCTCGCCACGGTCAAGCAGGCCGACCGGATCGTGGTCTTTGACGGTGGCCGGATCGTGGCGACGGGCACCCATGACGCGCTGGTGGCCGAGGGCGGGCTCTACGCAAGGCTCGCACGGCTCCAGTTCACTGAAGGACGGGCGGCGTGACGGCCGCCGCCCGGATCAGCGTCGCGGCAGCGGCCATTCGGCCAGCGCAGGCTTGGCGTTCAGGCCGGAATCGAACAGTCCGGTATAGGCCCAGATCCACATCCACTCCTCGGCCCCCGGCAGCACCGCCATCAGGCGCTCGTAATCGACCGTGATGAACCAGACCACGAACAGATAGCCATCGCGCCGTGCCACGCGCACCAGATCGCGCACATAGGCCGCCTGTTCGCCCGCATCCCCCGGCAGCGTCACGCCAAGGCGCGGAAGCACCTTGGTCTGCGTCGGATGCCCCGTCTCGCAGACCGCCAGCGGCTTGTCCGTGTAGCCGCGCACCCAGTCGAGCGGGTCGCGCCATTGCGCGGGCGGCGGCGGCAGCGCCGGCGCGCCGAACAGCTTGACCGCCGCCTCGGCGGCATAGGGATAGAAGCTCAGGCACATGAAATCGCTCGCCTCGACCGCCGGGCGCACCTGCGCTGCCACCCGCGGATCGAGCAGCGATTGCAGCCCGAGTTCGATGCCCACCTTCACCTCGGGATGGCTTTGCCTCAGCGCAGCGACCGCCGCGAGATAAAGCCGCTCGAAGGCCGGCCAGGTCGCGGGGGACCGCAGCGACATCTCGCTCACCTCGATCCCGATGTTGACGAAGGCCGGGCGGAACAGGTCGATGTTGCGCCGCAGGTAGGCGACATAGGCGGCGATCACCGCCGGATCGTCGAAGGGCTTGCCGCGGATCGACCGCGGGTGCCGGGCCGGGCGATCCTCGCGCTGCCCGCATTGGGGGGCCATGCTCTCGCGGTCGTTGTCGGTCGGCGTCATCGCCAGATAGACGGTCTGGCCCGCCGGAATACGCCGCCGCACCTCGGCCCAGCTTTCCTCCATCCAGGCCGGATAGGGCTTGCCCTCGATCACCTCGGCCCAGGGCAGGCAGTTGTCCATGTGGATGGCAAAGAGGTTGGCGTGCTTGCGGATGACGTCATGGACGCGATCCTCGCTCTCGGGGGTCAGGTCGTAGGGAAAGGCGGTGAAGCCCCAGAGCGGTTCCTGTGCCGCGCCTGTCGTGGCGGCGAGGGCCAGTGCGGCCGCCAGAAGGCCGGCGCGCGCTCTGCTGTCGGTCATCATTGCCCCCCGGCCGGAATCGGCGCGCGAAAGACGATCGAGACGAACGTATACTCCCGCCCGCCCCAGACGACCACCCGGTCGCCGACCTCGGGCAACCGATCCTCGCGCTCCAGCCGCAGCCCCGCCCGAAGGCCGGCCTGCACGAAGGCGTCCAGTCCGGCGCGGTCGAGAATCGTCCACGGCATGCCGAAGAGATCGGGCCCCGTCTCGACCGTCTCGGGCCAGTAATCGGTCGAGACGAACAGTGCACCGCCGGGGCGCAGCAGGCGCACCGCCTCGGCGAAGAAGCGGTCGGGATCGACGCCATGCTCGACCACCGACAGCGCCACGAGCACCTCGGCCGAGCCATCCGCAAAGGGTGTGCGCAAGATATCGCCGCGCCGCAGGCGGAACGGCAGCCGCCCGTTGCGCAGCAGCCGCCGCGCCTGAACCGCCCGGTCGCGCAGGGTGATGCTCAGGTCTATCCCGGTCAGCCGCGTGAAGCCGAGCGCCACGAGGAACCGAAGCCCGTGCAGCCCGCCGCAGCCGAGATCGACGATGGGTGCATTACGCGCCAGCGGTTCCACGAGCCGGTGCAACTGGCACAGGTCCCAGTTCTTTTCCGGCAGGCCATGGCCCGGCAGGTTCTGCCGACGGATCCGCTTGGTCGCCGAGCCGACATCCCGCCAGTCGCGGAGCACCTCGATCATGCGCCCGGAGTTCCTCGCGTTGCCAAGACCTGCGCGAGTGTTCGCCCAAGTGGGGGGCAAAGTCAGCAGCAACCCGCCGCGCCGAGGCCGATTTCGGCTTGATTGCGCGGATTCGGCCCGTCCGGGTTGCGTTCCGGGGCTCCGGGCAGGCGCGCTCAGGGCAGTTGCGCACCGAAAGCCGACCGCGGGATGCCTGCTCTGCGTCCATGCGATTCGCCGATGCGGCCGCGGGCGGCGTGACGCCGCGTCGAACTTGCGTGCAACGGGGCGGTCGCGCATGTAGCCTGCCAGTGCAGGCTGCGGCCTTGCAACCGCAGGGGAGGGCGGACGCATGACGATGATGACGAGGTTCACCAGCCGCGACGACGTGGCCATGGTCGAGGCCGAAGGCAGCTATCAGGACCGCGACGTGCCGCGCACCATGCACGCCTTCCTGTCTGCCGCCGCCGCGCGGCACGGCGAGCGCCCCGCGATCAGCTTTCAGCTTCTGTCCGGCCCCAAGGATCCGGCCGAAACCGTCTCCTGGGCCGACCTTCTGACGCGCGTGAACCGGGCCGCAAACCTCTTTCGCAGCCTCGGCATCGGCGAGACGGATGTGATCGCCTATGTCCTGCCCAATTCGATCGAGACGGCGGTCACGCTGCTGGCAGGGTCGGTTGCCGGAATCGTCAACCCGATCAACCCGCTGCTCGAACCCGAACAGATCAGCGCCATCCTGCGCGAGACCAAGGCCAAGGTGGTCGTCACGCTCAAGCCCTTCCCCAAGACCGACGTGCCGCAGAAGGTGGCCGAGGCGTTGCGCCACGCCCCCGGCGTCAAGACAGTGCTCGAGATCGACCTCAACCGCTACCTCACCCCGCCAAAGTCCTGGATCGTCCCGCTGATCCGGCCGAAGCTCGAGTCAAAGCATTCGGCGGCGGTCAAGGACTTTCTCGCCGAATGCCGCAAGCAGCCGGCAACGCTCGCCTTTGCCGACAGCGCCGGCGACCGTGTGGCGGCCTATTTCCATACCGGCGGCACCACCGGGATGCCGAAGGTCGCACAGCACAAGTATTCGGGGATGATCTATAACGGCTGGCTTGGCGGGCGGCTGCTGTTCACCGAGAGCGACGTGCTGATCTGTCCGCTGCCGCTGTTCCACGTCTTTGCCGCTTACCCGATCATGATGTCGGCCATCGCCTCGGGCGCGCATGTCGTGTTTCCGACCCCGGCGGGCTATCGCGGCGACGGGGTGTTCGACAATTTCTGGAAACTCATCGCGCGGTGGAAGGTGACGTTCCTCATCACCGTGCCGACGGCCATCGCGGCCCTGATGCAGCGGCCCGTCGATGCCGATGTCTCGTCGCTCAAGACGGCGATCTCGGGTTCGGCCGCGCTACCGGTCGAGCTCTACAACCGTTTCAAGGCGGCGACCGGCGTCGAGATCGCCGAAGGCTACGGGCTGACCGAGGCGACCTGCCTTGTGTCCTGCAACCCGGTGGACGGGATGAAGAAGATCGGGTCGGTCGGCCTGCCGCTGCCCTACACCCATGTCCGCATCCTGCAGCACAACGGCACGGGCTTTCGCGAATGCGCGGTCGACGAGGTCGGCGAGATCTGCGTCGCCAACCCGGGCGTGTTCGAGGGTTCGACCTATACCGAGACCGACAAGAACCATGACCTGTTTGCCGAGGACCGGTTCCTTCGCACCGGCGATCTCGGGCGGATCGACGCCGACGGTTACCTCTGGATCACCGGGCGGGCGAAGGATCTCATCATCCGGGGCGGCCACAACATCGACCCCGCGATGATCGAGGAGGCGATGCTGGGCCACGAAGCTGTCGCCTTCGCCGGCGCCATCGGCCAGCCCGACGCCTTCGCGGGCGAGTTGCCTTGCGTCTATGTCGAGCTTGTGGGCGGCAAGACCGCGAGCGCCGAGGCGCTGATGGAGCATGCCAAGGCCCATATCACGGAACGCGCGGCGGTGCCCAAGCATGTCGAGGTGCTGCCCGAGCTGCCCAAGACGGCCGTCGGCAAGATCTTCAAGCCCGATCTGCGCAAGCGGGCGATCGCGCGGGTGTTCGACGACATGCTGCGCACCGAGGGCTTTGCGGCCGAAGTTGCCGAGGTGGTCGAGGACAAGAAACGCGGGCTGGTCGCGCGCCTGCGCCGCAAGGGCGACGTGGACGAGGCCGCGCTGGCCCGGAAGATGGGCGAGTTCACCACGCCCTGGGAATGGTCCGGCCCCGGCTGACGCGCCGCCACGCGCGCTTTTTTGCCGGATTTGCGGTGCAGGGCGCTTGATTTGCGGGTTGGCGCGCCGGACACTCTGCCCGAACGGATGAAGGGGGGCAGGATGCGGTGGGCGGTCTTGGCGCTTGGCGCGATCTTGGGGTTCGCGGCCGCGCCCGCGGCGGCGGAGATCCAGTCCCGCACGCTCTTTCAGCACCGCGCCTGGGAGGTGCAGGTCGTCCGGTTCGAGGATGGCGCGGTATCCTGCGTGGCGCAGGTGGCGAGGCCGGGGGTGACGTTTTCGGTCTGGGCCGACAATCGCAGCCCGGTCAAGCTGCAGTTCTACTCCCGCGCCTGGGATTTCGGGACTGGCGACACGGCTAACCTCGTCATCCAGATCGACCGCCGCGCGCCCTGGAACCTGACCAACGCCGAGCTTTACCTGCAATCGGTGCTGTTCAACCTGCCCGACGACAACACCGGCACGCGGTTCCTGCTGGAGGTGATGCGGGGCAATGTGCTCTACCTGCGCAACCAGCGCGGCCAGCCGGTCGAAAGCTATACGCTTTCAGGCTCTGCCGCCTCGATCCAGGCGCTCATCAACTGTGTCGACGGGCTCGGGACCAGTCCTAACCCGTTCCGCTGAGTCGCGCTGCGGCCGTCATCTTTCGATCCAGATCGTCACCGGCCCGTCGTTCACCAGCGCCACGGCCATGTCGGCGCCGAATTCGCCCCAGGCGACCGGCACGCCCTCGGCCGCCAGCGCCGCACCGAACGCGCGCCACAGGGCTTCGCCCGTCGCCGGGTCGGCGGCATCGGAAAAGCCGGGCCGATGGCCGCGCGACGTGTCGGCGGCGAGGGTGAACTGGCTCACCACCAGCGCCGCGCCGCCGATGTCGAGAACCGAGCGGTTCATCTTGCCCTGATCGTCGCGAAAGATGCGCAGCCGCGCCACCCGCGCCGCCAGCGCCGCGGCATTCGCGTCACCATCCCCCCGCATCGCGCAGACGAGGACCAGCAGCCCCGGCCCGATCGCCCCCGTTACGCGCCCGGCGACGGTCACGCGCGCCTCGGTCACCCGCTGCACGAGCGCGCGCATCAGCCTCGTCCGGCGCCCGGGCCGAAGAACGGCGCGAGGTTGGCGCGGATGCGGTCGAGCGGCGTCGCCCCCCGCATGTCCGGCACGAAGGTCTGGCCCGTGATCGCCTCGAAGGCGGCAACATAGGTGCGCGATGTCTCGGCGATCATGTCCGGAGGGATTTCGGGCAGCGGATCGCGGTAGGGGTCGCCGCGCGCGGCGACCCAGGAACGGATCACATCCTTGTCGAAGGATGGCGGTCGGGTGCCGGCGGCCAGCGCGGCGGCGTATCCGTCCGCGATCCACCAGCGCGCACTGTCCGGTGTGTGCAGCTCGTCCGCCAGAAGCAGCGTGCCATCGGGCAATGTTCCGAATTCATACTTTGTATCGGCAAGGATGAGCCCGCGCGCCGAGGCCATCGCCTGCCCGCGTTCGAAAAGTGCAAGGGCGATGGCTTCGACCTGCGCCCAGACCGATGCCGGCACGAGCCCGCGCGCCACGATCTCGGCCGCCGTAAGCGGCATGTCGTGGCCGCCGTCGGCCGCCTTGGTCGTTGGCGTGACGATCGGCCTGGGCAGGGCCTCGTTGGCGCGCAGCCCGTCGGGCAGGCGGTGGCCATAGACCATGCGCGCTCCGTCCCGATACATCGTCAGGATCGAGGTCGAGGTTGTCCCCGCAAGATAGCCGCGCACCACCACCTCGACCGGCAGCACCGAAACCCGCCTTGCATGCAGCACATTGGGGTCGGGATAGCCGATGACGTGATTGGGGCAGATATCCGCCGTCGCCGCGAACCAGAACCGCGCGGTCTGCGTCAGCACCTGCCCCTTCCACGGGATCACCGCGAGTGCCCGGTCGAAGGCCGACAGCCGGTCGGTCGCGATCAGAAGGCGCGTGCCGTCGGGCAGGTCGTAGCTGTCGCGCACCTTGCCGCGATGGGCGCCGGGCAGTTCGGGAATGGCGGCCTCGGGCAGAAGGCGTGTCGGGTCGGGCATGACGGGCTTCCCTCGGATTGCGTCGCTATCGGCGCGGCGCGGCGGGCTGTCAATGGCGCCCGAGCGCGCCGGCGCGGCGTCGCCTTTCCGCTGGCCTCGTGCCGCGCTTCGGGCTACTCTGTGCCGCAGATCCGGCACGAACCGGGCGATCGAGCAGGCACGGCCCAGACGATGGGCCCAAGGACAGGCAGGCAGCATGACCGAGATGGTGCATGGCGCGCTTCCCGTGCGCGCGGGCGATCCGATCCTTCCGCGCTGGTGGCGCAGCATCGACCGCTGGTCGCTGACGGCGGTGGTGGCGCTGTTCGGCATCGGCCTACTGCTCGGCCTTGCCGCCTCGGTGCCGCTGGCCGAGCGCAACAACCTGCCGCGGTTCCACTATGTCGAACGGCAGATGATCTTCGGCGGGATGGGTCTTGCCACGATGCTGGCGGTGTCGATGCTGGGGCCGCGCGCGATCCGGCGGCTCGGGGTGCTCGCCTTCCTTGTGGCCTTCGCCGCGCTGGCTGCGCTGCCCTTCGTTGGCACGGATTTCGGCAAGGGTGCGGTGCGGTGGTTCTCGCTCGGCTTTGCCTCGGTGCAGCCCTCCGAATTCCTCAAGCCCTGTTTCGTGATCCTCGCCGCCTGGCTGATGGCCGCCGGGCAAGAGGCGGGCGGGCCGCCGGGCAAGGGGATTTCCTTTGCCCTGCTGGTGGTCATCACCGGCCTTCTGGCGATCCAGCCCGATTTCGGACAGGCGGCGCTGATCCTGTTTTCCTGGGGCGTGATCTATTTCGTCGCCGGCGCCTCGATGGCGCTTCTGGTCGGCATCGGCGGACTGGTGCTGGCGGGCGGCTTTGTCGCCTATGGCGCGTCCGAGCATTTCGCACGCCGGATCAACGGGTTCCTCACGCCCGACGTCGATCCGCGCACGCAGATCGGCTATGCGACCAATGCGATCCAGCAGGGCGGGTTCTTCGGCACCGGGGTGGGCGAAGGGCAGGTCAAATGGCAGCTTCCCGATGCGCATACCGATTTCATCATTGCGGTGGCCGCCGAAGAATACGGGCTGATCCTCGTGCTTGCCATCATCGCGCTCTACGCGACCATCGTGATCCGGTCGCTGTTGCGCCTGCTGCGCGAACGCGACGGCTTTGCCCGGCTGGCGGGGACGGGGCTTGCCTGCATCTTCGGCGTGCAGGCGATGATCAACATGGGCGTGGCTGTGCGCCTGCTGCCGGCCAAGGGGATGACGCTGCCTTTCGTGAGCTACGGCGGATCGTCGATGATCGCCGCGGGCCTCACGCTGGGCGCGCTGCTGGCGCTGACGCGGACGCGGCCGCAAGGCGAGATCGGCCAATACCTGCTGCGGAGCCGGCGGTGAGCGCAAGGCTCGTCCTGCTGGCGGCCGGGGGCACCGGGGGGCACATGTTCCCCGCCCAGGCGCTGGCAGAGGAAATGCTGGCCCGCGGATGGCGCGTGCGGCTTTCGACCGATGCGCGGGGCGCGCGCTACGCAGGCGGGTTTCCGGCGGCGGTCCCGGTGACGGCCGTCGCCTCGGCCACCTTTGCGCGGGGCGGCGTGCTGGCGCGGGCGGCGGTTCCGCTCCGCATCCTCGCGGGCGTCGCCGCGGCCTGGCGCGGCATGCGCCGCGACCGGCCGGCCGTGGTCGTCGGCTTCGGCGGCTATCCGGCGATCCCGGCGCTGGTGGCGGCACTGCTGATGCGTGTGCCGCGCGTCATCCACGAACAGAACGGCGTGCCCGGGAGGGTCAACCGCCTGTTCGCGCGCCGCGTCGCTGCCGTCGCCTGCGGCACCTGGCCGACCGCCCTGCCGCCGGGGGCGCGGGCCGTCCATGTCGGCGGGCCCGTCCGCGCGGCCGTGCGCGAACGGGCGGGGGCCGGCTACATCCCGCCGGGGGATTATCCGCTCTCGGTGCTCGTGATCGGCGGCAGCCAGGGGGCGCGCATCCTGTCCGATTGCGTGCCGGGCGCGCTGGCGCGGCTCGACCCCGCGATCCGCCGCCGCCTGCGCGTGACGCATCAGGCCCGGGCCGAGGATGCGGCGCGCGCCGCCCAGGCCTATGACGATGCCGGCATCGCGGCCGAGGTGGCGCCGTTCTTCGACGATATCCCGCGCCGGATGGCCGAGGCGCAGCTGGTCATCGCGCGCTCGGGCGCCTCCACGGTGGCCGAGATCGGCGTGATCGGGCGGCCGGCGATCCTGATCCCCTATGCCGCCGCAACGGATGACCATCAGACCGCGAATGCCGCCGCCCTCGCGACCGCGGGCGCGGCGACGGTAATCGCCGAGGCCGCGCTGACGCCGCCGGCACTGGCCGGCGTGGTCGCCGCCATCCTGGCCGACCCCGGGCGGGCGGCCGGAATGGCCGCCGCCGCGCTGCGCGTCGGCATACCGGACGCTGCGGCGCGGCTTGCAGACTTGGTCGAGGACGTGGCAGGAGGCAGGACATGAACATGACGATCTGGCCCGACAGGGCACCGGCGAGACCCGTGAACACAACCGCGACCAAGCTGCCCGCCCGCCTCGGCCCGATCCATTTCGTCGGGATCGGCGGCATAGGCATGTCGGGCATTGCCGAGGTTCTGCTCACGCTTGGCTACAGCGTGCAGGGATCGGATGCGAAGGCATCCAAGATCACCGACCGGCTCGCCTCGCTCGGTGCGCGGATCTTCGAGGGGCAGGCGGCCGAGAACCTCGCCGGTGCCGATGTCGTCGTCGTTTCGTCCGCCATCAAGGCGGGCAACCCGGAACTGGAAGAGGCGCGGCGGCGCAAGCTGCCGGTGGTGCGCCGGGCCGAGATGCTGGCCGAACTCATGCGGCTGAAGTCCAACGTCGCCATCGCCGGCACACATGGCAAGACGACGACGACGACGATGGTGGCCACGCTGCTCGACAAGGCAGGGCTCGACCCGACGGTCATCAACGGCGGCGTGATCCATGCCTATGGCTCGAACGCGCGGGCGGGCGAGGGCGAATGGATGGTGGTCGAGGCGGACGAGAGCGACGGCAGCTTCAACCGCCTGCCCGCGACCATCGCCATCGTCACCAACATCGACCCCGAGCATATGGAGCACTGGGGCACGATCGAGAACCTGCGGCGCGGGTTCCTCGACTTCGTCTCGAACATCCCGTTCTACGGTCTCGCCGTCTGCTGCACCGACCATCCCGAGGTGCAGGCGCTTGTCGGCCGCATCACCGACCGGCGGATCGTCACCTTCGGCTTCAACGCGCAGGCCGATGTGCGTGCAGTGGGGCTGAGGTTCGAAAACGGCAAGGCGCATTTCGACATCCTGCTGCAGAACGAAGGTGAAGGTTCGATTATCGAAGGCTGCACCTTGCCGATGCCGGGCGATCACAACGTGTCGAACGCCCTCGCCGCCGTTGCGGTGGCCCGCCACCTCGGGGTTGACCCCGACACGATCCAGGCCGGGCTTGCCGGTTTCGCCGGCGTCAACCGCCGCTTCACCAAGGTCGGCGAAGTGCTCGGCGGCGTG
The DNA here is from genome assembly GCA_046292445.1 of Gemmobacter sp. GTDB lineage: Bacteria > Pseudomonadota > Alphaproteobacteria > Rhodobacterales > Rhodobacteraceae > CALIZF01. The sequence goes on along the minus strand of JBKBQT010000038.1, from coordinate 10,156 downwards.
CCGGTGATCGACGACTACGGCCATCACCCGGTCGAGATCGCGGCAGTGCTCAAGGCAGCGCGGCAGGCCGTGGGGCCGAACCCGAAGGCCCGTGTCATCGCCATCCACCAGCCGCACCGCTACACGCGCCTGTCGTCGCTGTTCGAGGATTTCTGCACCTGCTTCAACGACGCCGACGTGGTCGCCATCGCCGATGTCTATGCGGCCGGCGAGGATCCGATCCCGGGCGCGAGCCGGGACGATCTCGTCGCCGGCCTGATCGCCCACGGCCACCGCCATGCGCGCGCGATCCTGAGCGAGGATGACATGACCCGCCTCGTGCGCGAACAGGCGCGGCCGGGCGATATCGTCGTCTGCCTTGGCGCGGGCACGATCAGCACCTGGGCCAACGCGCTGCCCGCGCGGCTCGCCGGCTGACGGCCTTGGGTCCGCGCGCAGGCTGGCCGGGCGGCTCGCGGCGGCTGGCGCTCTGCGCGCTGATGCTGGTCGGCGTGCCGGTGCTCGGCTGGGTCACGCTGCGCTTCGGTCCGCAGTCCGGTCTGGTTGCGCTCGGGCTCTGCGGGGCTGCGCTGTGCCTCGCGGCGGCGCGGGGGCGCTAGGACGGTGGCGGAATACCGGATAATCCTGATTGCAGCGGTCGCGTTCGGCGGTGCGGCGATGCTGAACGCGCTTCTGGGCAGGCTGGGCTGGCGCTGGATGGTGCGCGGGGTCAACGGGCTCGCCGCCGCGGCCATGGTGGTCGGCACCGCGCTCTCGCAGACGCTGGAGGGATGGGAATCGCTCGGCTGGTTCGTCTTCGTGCTTGTGATGGCGCTCCCGGCGCTGGCCGGGGCGCTGCTCGGCGGGTGGTGGGGCCTGCGGGGGCGGCACGATGAGTGACGCGGCGCGCCTGCCCGCGGTGCGCGGCACGCTCGCCGCTGGCCGCCCGCTGGCCGATCTGACCTGGCTGCGCGTCGGCGGGCCGGCCGACTGGCTGTTCCTGCCGGCCGATGCGGCTGATCTCGCGGCCTTTCTCGGCGCGCTCGACCCAGCGATCCCGGTGTTCCCGATGGGCGTGGGGTCGAACCTCATCGTGCGCGACGGCGGCATCCGGGCGGTGGTCGTCCGCCTTGGCCGGGCCTTCGCGGACCTGCGGATCGAGGGCGGCACGCTGACCGCCGGGGCGGCCGCGCTCGATGCGCGCGTGGCGGCGGCGGCGGCCGAGGCGGGGCTCGACCTCGCGTTCCTGCGCACCATCCCCGGCACGATCGGCGGCGCGGTGCGGATGAACGCGGGGTGCTATGGCCATTACACCGCCGACCATCTGGTGCAGGTGACCGCCGTTACGCGCGACGGGCGCACCGTCACCATCCCGCGCGCCGATCTTGCCCCGCGCTACCGCGCCACGACGCTGCCCGAGGGCTGGATCATCACCGCTGCCACCTTTGCGCCGCCGCCGGGCGATCCGGTCGAACTCGCCGCCCGCATGGCCGATCAGATCGCCCGCCGCGATGCGTCCCAGCCGACCGACCGGCGCAGCGCCGGATCCACCTTCCGCAACCCGGCGGGGTTTTCCTCGACCGGGCGGGACGATCACCCGCAGGACCTGATGGCGTGGAAGCTGATCGACGATGCCGGCCTGCGCGGAGCGCGGATCGGCGGCGCGCAGATGAGCGAGAAGCACGCCAATTTCCTCATCAACGCCGATCGCGCCACGGCCGCCGATCTCGAAGCGCTGGGCGAGCATGTGCGAAAAACGGTTTTGCATCGCACCGGGATTTCGCTAGAGTGGGAAATCATGCGGGTGGGCGAACCGGCCGCGTAAACAGGGGCGAAAACAGCCCCGATCGAGGCAGACGTGGGCATGTCGAGCAGGACAGCCCCCAGGGTTGCGGTATTGATGGGCGGCCCCTCGTCCGAGCGCGAGGTGTCGCTGTCGTCCGGGCGCATGTGCGCCGCCGCGCTGCGGGAGGCAGGCTATCCGGTGGTCGAGGTCGATTGCGGCCCCGACCTCGCCGAACGCTTGCGCGCGCTGGCCCCCGATGTGGCCTTCAACGCCCTGCACGGCCGCTGGGGCGAGGATGGCTGCGTGCAGGGGATGCTCGAATGGCTGCGCATCCCCTATACCCATTCGGGCGTGCTCGCCTCGGCCCTCGCGATGGACAAGGCGCGCGCCAAGGCGGCGTTCAGCGCCGCGGGCCTGCCGGTTGCCGCCAGCGTGATCCGCAGCGCCGCCGAGGTGCGCGCGCGCCACGTCATGCCGCCGCCCTATGTCGTCAAGCCGAACAACGAAGGATCCTCGGTCGGCATCTACATCGTCCATGACGCGGCGAACGGCCCGCCCGCGCTGGCCGCCAGCATGCCCGAGCATGTCATGGTCGAGGCCTATGCCCCGGGGCGCGAGCTGACGGTGACCGTTCTCGGCGACCGGGCGCTGACGGTCACCGATATCCTGACCGACGGCTGGTATGACTACGACGCCAAGTATCGCCCCGGCGGCTCGCGCCATGTGGTGCCGGCCGATCTGCCCTCGGCCATCGCCGGCACCTGCCTCGACATGGCGCTGACGGCGCATCGGACGCTCGGCTGCCGCGGCCTGACGCGCACCGATTTCCGCTGGGACGAGGTGCGGGGGGCAGACGGGATCGTCGTGCTGGAGCTCAACACCCAGCCCGGGATGACGCCCACCTCGCTCGCCCCCGAACAGGCGGCGGCCTGCGGCATCGCCTTTCCCGACCTGATGCGCTGGATGATCGAGGACGCCTCATGCGACCGCTGATGCTGCGCCGCCCGGTCGTCGCCGGCACCCGCCGCGATCCCGCCCCGTCGCGGATCGCCTATCGCTGGCACCGGCTGTGGCTGACGCCGCTGTTCCGGGTGACGGTCCGGGTCGGGTTGCCGGGGTTTGCCATCGCTTTCGGGGCGGGGCTCTGGCTCGCCGACGAGGCCAATCGGGGCATGCTGACGGCAAGCCTTGCCGATCTGCGCACCGAATTCGAGCAGCGGCCAGCCTTCATGGTCGGGCTGTTGACGATCGAGGGCGCCTCGCCGCTGCTCGCCACGGCGGTGCGCGAGGCGCTGGATCTGCGCCTGCCGGTGTCGTCTTTCGCGCTCGACCTGCCGGCGATCCGGGCGCGGACCGAGGCGTTCGATGCCGTGCTGTCGGCCGATGTGCTGGTGGTGCCGGGCGGGGTGCTGACCGTGCGCGTCACCGAACGGCAGCCCGCCGCGCTCTGGCGCGGGCCTGAGGGGCTGGTGCTGATCGATGCCCGCGGCCACCGGATCGCCGCGGTCGATCACCGGGCATTGCGCCCCGACCTGCCGCTCCTGACCGGCGATGGCGCGCCCGACGCGGTCGGCGAAGCGCTGGCGCTGGTCGCGGCGGCGGGGCCGCTGGCGCACCGGATCGTCGGCCTCGTGCGGGTCGGTCAGCGCCGCTGGGACGTGGTGCTGGACCGCGGCCAGCGCCTGCTGCTGCCGGCCGAGGGGGCGGGGCGCGCGCTCGACCGGATCATCGCGCTCGACGCCGCCGAGGCGCTACTGGCGCGCGATATCGTTGCGGTCGACCTGCGGCTGCCGCACCGGCCGACCCTGCGCCTGACCCCCGCCGCCGCCGAGACCCTGCGCCAGACCCGCCAGGCCCAAGCCGAAAGGGCGAACCTGTGACCGACCTCTACCAGACCCAGCGGGCGATGCGCGCGATGCGCAAGGCCGCCATCCAGCGCGGCGTGATCGCGGTGCTCGACGTCGGCACCGCCAAGATTGCCTGCCTGATCCTGCGATTCGACGGCGCGGCGCGGGCGCGGGCCGAGGACGGCATCGGCCCGATGGCGGGGCAGGCCGCGTTCCGCGTGATCGGCGCGGCCACCACGCGCTCGCGCGGGGTGCGTTTCGGCGAGATCGACGCGATGCCCGAGACCGAGCGGGCGATTCGCACCGTCCTGCAATCGGCACAGAAATCGGCGGGGCAGCGGGTCGATCATGTCATCGCCTGCTTTGCCGGTGCCGCGCCGCGCAGCTACGGCCTTGCCGGCGAGCATGCCCTTGCCGACCATGTGGTGGGCGAGGCCGACATCGCCCGCGTGCTCGCCGCCTGCGAGGTGCCGCCGCTGGGCGCGGGGCGCGAGGTGCTGCATGCCCAGCCGGTCAATTTCGCGCTCGACCACCGCAGCGGCCTTGCTGACCCGCGCGGGCAGATCGGGCATCGGCTGTCCTGCGACATGCACCTGCTGACGGTCGAGGCCGCGGCCATCGCGGGCCTTCTGACCTGCATCAAGCGCTGCGATCTCGAGGTGGCGGGGCTCGCGTCCTCGGCCTATACCGCCGGCCTCGCCGCGCTGGTCGAGGACGAACAGGAACTCGGCGCGGCCTGCATCGACATGGGCGGCGGCGCGACGGGGATCAGCGTATTCGTCAAGAAACACATGATCTATGCCGACAGCGTGCGGATGGGCGGCGATCACGTCACGCTCGATATCGCCAAAGGGCTCGAGGTGCCGCTCGAGATGGCCGAGCGGATCAAGTGCCTCAACGGCGGCGTGCAGGCGACCGGCATGGACGACCGCGACATGATCGACATCGGCGCCGACACCGGCGACTGGGACAAGGACCGGCGGCAGGCCAGCCGCGCGGACCTCATCGGCATCATGCGACCGCGGGTCGAGGAGATCCTCGAAGAGGTGCGGCTGCGGCTCGATGCGGCCGGGTTCGACGAGATGCCGAGCCAGACCATCGTCCTCACCGGCGGCGGCAGCCTGATCCCCGGTCTCGACGGTCTTGCCGCGCGCATTCTCGGCCAGCGGGTGCGTCTGGGGCGGCCGCTGCGCCTTCAGGGCCTGCCGCATCAGGCGACCGGCGCGGCTTTCGCCTCGGCCGTCGGGCTGTGCCTGTTTGCCGCCAACCCGCAGGACGAATGGTGGGACTTCGAGATTCCGGCCGAACGCTATCCCGCCCGCTCGCTGCGCCGCGCCATGCGGTGGTTGCGCGAGAACTGGTGATGACAAGATCGTGTAGGAGAATGCAAGATGCCGCCGGAAAGTTCAACAAGGGCCCAAGATTTGGGGGAAACGGTCAGAATCTGCGTGACGCGGGGATGCCGCGCGGCTAGAATCGCAAGGATCGGGGCGCCGTGGGCTGGCGCGGGCTGGGCAAGGGCAACGGCGCCGGACGAGCGGCGCGAGAACAGGCGGACAGGGCGATGGCACTCAACCTCATCATGACGGACACGGGCGAAGAGCTGAAGCCGCGGATCACGGTGTTCGGCGTCGGCGGGGCGGGCGGCAACGCCGTCAACAACATGATCGACCAGAACCTTCAGGGGGTCGAGTTCGTGGTGGCCAACACCGATGCCCAGGCGCTCCAGCAGAGCCGCGCGCCGAACAAGGTGCAACTCGGCGTGAAGGTGACCGAAGGGCTCGGTGCCGGGGCCAAGCCTGCCATCGGCGCGGCGGCGGCCGAGGAAAGCATCGAGGCGATCGTCGATCACCTTGCCGGCGCGCATATGTGCTTCATCACCGCCGGGATGGGTGGCGGCACTGGCACCGGCGCGGCGCCCATCATCGCCCAGGCGGCCCGAGAGCTTGGGGTGCTCACCGTCGGCGTGGTGACCAAGCCCTTCCAGTTCGAGGGCGCCAAGCGCATGCGCCAGGCCGAAGAAGGGGTCGAGGCGCTGCAGAAGGTCGTCGATACGCTCATCATCATTCCCAACCAGAACCTTTTCCGGCTGGCCAACGAAAAAACCACCTTCACCGAGGCCTTCGCCATGGCCGACGACGTGCTCTACCAGGGCGTCAAGGGCGTGACCGACCTGATGGTGCGCCCCGGTCTCATCAATCTCGACTTCGCCGATGTGCGGTCGGTGATGGACGAGATGGGCAAGGCCATGATGGGCACCGGCGAGGCCAACGGTCAGGATCGTGCGATCCAGGCGGCGGAAAAGGCCATCGCCAATCCGCTGCTCGACGAGATAAGCCTGCATGGCGCCAAGGGTGTGCTCATCAACATCACCGGGGGTTACGACCTGACGCTGTTCGAGCTCGACGAGGCTGCGAACATCATCCGCGAGAAGGTGGACCCGGACGCCAACATCATCGTCGGTTCCACGCTCGATGCGACGATGGAGGGGGCGATCCGGGTGTCGGTCGTCGCGACCGGGATCGACGTGGCGACAAGCCGCGCAGAGGCGCCTGCGCGGCACCGCAGCATGGCCGCGCCGCTCGCGGCGCCGCAACCCGCGCCGCAACCCGCGCCGCAGCCTGTGCCCCAACCGGTCGCCGCCCCGCCGGCCCCTGCATCGGTGCCGGTCGAGCACTTCGGTGCCGACGCAGAGGCCGAGGGTCAGCCCGGCGCGATGTTCGAGGATCTTTTCGAGAACCAAAGCGACGCCGGCGCTGCCGTTCCCCCGCCGGCCTATCGCCCCGCCCCGCAGCCGCCGCGCGCGCCCGCGCCGCGCCCCGCAGCCGCCGCGGTTCCGGCGCAGATCGAGGCCGATCCCTCGGGCTTTGTCGCGCCGCAGCGCCGCCCGGCCGGATCGCCCTCGCCCGAGGCGCTGGAGCGTCTGCGGGCAGCCGTCGGCAAGGCCCCGGCGCCGCGCATGCAGGCCCCCGCTGCCCCGCGGGCGCCGCAGCCGCAGCCCCGCGCGGAAGAGTCTCGCGGCCGCTTCGGGCTCGGCTCGCTCATCAACCGGATGGCCGGGCATTCTCCCACGCCGCCAGCCGACACCCCGTCCGAGCGTCTGGTCGCGCGCCCCGCAGCCCAGGCGCCGGGCGCCGAGGCGGATTACGATGATGCCAACCACGACAACGACCGGATCGAAATTCCGGCGTTCCTGCGCAGGCAGGCAAACTGAACGGGCAGCGCTTGCCGTCGGGGCCGGGGAAACCCGGCCTTTTTCCTGTATGCCGTCGTTCCATTTGCTTTACAGTCGCGGAAGAATAGGCGCAGCAGGCCTGTAACAGCGCGTTGCAAAGCGTGACTTGAGCGACTGGCAGCCGCGTCATACGTAAAGGATGGGTGGCTGCAGGTGCAGCAGAATGTGCAGGGCGAGGCGGATCAGCGCCGCCCTGCAAGGGCGACCGGTCCGGTCGCACCGCAAGGGGTCGGACGTGCAGCATACGCTTTGCCATGCCATCGGCTTTTCGGGGACCGGCCTCCACAGCGGCGCTTCGGTCGCGCTGACGCTGCGTCCCGCTCCTGCGGGACATGGGATCGTCTTTCAGCGCAGCGACATTCCCGGCCCGGCAGGGCGGATCCCCGCGCGGTGGGATGCGGTGCGCAACGCGCGGCTCTGCACGCTGATCGGGAATGCGGACGGCGCGACGGTGTCCACGGTCGAGCATGTGATGGCGGCGCTGGCCGGCACCGGCGTGCATAATGCCCTCGTCGAGATCGACGGGCCAGAGGCGCCGATCCTCGACGGCTCTGCCGCGCCCATCGCGCGCGCGATCCTGCATGCCGGGCTGCGCCCGCAGGGCCGTCCGGTCCGCGTGCTTCGCCTGCGCGAGGCGGTCGAGGTCGCCGAAGGCGCGGCCCGCGCGCGGCTGGAACCGGCGGCGGGGATGCATATCGCCTTTGCCATCGACTTTCCGGTTCCGGCGATCGGGCGGCAGGCCCTGTCGCTCGACATGGCCAACGGCGCCTTCCTGCGCGAATTGTCCGATTGCCGCACCTTCGCACTGGCACCCGAGATCGCGGCGCTGCAGGCCGCCGGTCTGGCGCGCGGCGGGAGCCTTGCGAATGCGGTTGTGTTCGACGGCGACCGGGTTCTGACCCCGGGCGGCCTGCGCCGCCCGGACGAGCCGGTGCGGCACAAGATGCTCGATGCGCTGGGCGATCTGGCGCTCGCCGGCGGGCCGATCCTCGGGCGCTATACCGGATACCGGGCGGGTCATGCGCTGACCAATGCGCTGCTGCGGGCGGTTTTCGCGCGGCCGGCGGCCTTCGACTGGATCACGCTCGATGCGCGCGATGCCGCCGTGCTGCCTGGCAGCGGCGTGACCGCGGCGGACCTTCCCCGCGCCGCGTGACGGCGGCGCCGGCAGGGCGATTGTCCCGTTCCGCCCCCCGTTTTTCTATGCTAGGCACGGCATCAAGCCCGCAGCGTCAGGCCCCGAAAGGGGCCGCCGCCGGGTGGGGACGGGCAGGAGACGGGCATTCATGACGGTTCGCAACGCAAGCGAAGGGGCAGGCGCGCTGCGGGGTCGCCATGCTGTGGCGGGGGTCATCCTTCTTGCGCTCGGGGCCTGTGCGGGATCGTCCGAGCCGAAGTTCGAAGCGCTCACGGCCGAGGAAATCTATCAGCTTGCCGAACGCGAGCTGGAAACCCGCCCCCGGCAGGACCGTGCAACCCGCTATTTCGCCGAGGTCGAGCGGCTCTATCCCTATTCGGAATGGGCCAAGCGGGCGCTCATCATGCAAGCCTTCGCCTTGCACAAGCGGCGCGCCTACGAAGAGGCCCGCGGGGCGGCACAGCGGTTCCTCGACCTCTATCCGGGGGACGAGGATGCGGCCTATGCGCAATATCTGCTTGCGATCAGCTTCTACGACCAGATCGAGGATATCGGCCGCGACCAGGGCCTGACCTTCCAGGCGCTGCAGGCACTGCGGCAGGTGATCGAGCGGTATCCCGACACCGAATATGCCAAATCGGCGATGCTCAAGTTCGACCTCGCCTTCGACCATCTGGCGGCCAAGGAGATGGAGATCGGTCGCTATTACCTGCGCCGCGGCCATTACGCGGCCGCCATCAACCGGTTCCGCGTGGTGGTCGAGCAGTTCCAGACCACGACCCACACCGCCGAGGCGCTGCACCGGCTTGTCGAGAGCTATCTTGCGCTCGGCCTGACGGACGAGGCGCAGACGGCCGGGGCGATCCTCGGCTACAATTACCGCAGCTCGCCGTTCTATGACGACAGTTTCCGCCTGCTGACCGACCGCGGGCTGTCGCCCGAGGCGGCGGGGACGGGATGGCTGCGCACGGTCTATCGGCAGGTCGTCCGGGGCGAATGGCTCTGACGGGCGCGGTCGGGGGGCGGCCGCGCGCGCGTGCCCGCCCCGGGGCGCCGCCCCGGACCCCGGAGTATTTTCCGAACGATGAAGCCGGGTCGGCGAAGCGAGGGCGCGGCGGGCGAGGCGGGGCATGCTGCGGGTTCTGACCATTCGTGACATGCTGCTGATCGACCGGCTGGAGCTCACGTTCGCGGCCGGGCTGAACGTGCTGACCGGCGAGACCGGGGCGGGCAAGTCGATCCTGCTCGATTGCCTGGGCTTCGTGCTCGGCTGGCGCGGGCGCGCCGATCTGGCGCGGGCGGGGGCGGCGCAGGGCGAGGTGACGGCGGAATTCGCGCTGCCGCCCGGCCATGCGGCGCGGGCCGTGCTGGCCGAGGCCGGGCTGCCGGACGAGGAGGATGCGCTGATCCTGCGCCGCACGGTGAGTGCAGAAGGGCGCAAGGCGGCCTGGGTGAACGACCGGCGCGCGGGGGGCGAGCTGCTGCGGGCGCTGGCCGATTGCCTGGTGGAACTGCACGGGCAGCAGGACGACCGGGGCCTTCTGAACCCGCGCGGGCATCGGGCGCTGCTCGACGCCTTTGCCGGGGCCGAGGCGGCGCTGGGGGCGGTGCGGGCGGCCTGGCGGGCGCTGGCCGAGGCGCGGCGCGGCCTTGCGACGGCCGAGGCGGCCGTGGCGGCGGTTCGCGCGGAAGAGGATTTCCTGCGCCATGCTGTGGCCGAGCTCGACCGGCTTGCCCCCGAGCCGGGGGAGGAGGCGGCGCTCGACACCCATCGGCGGTCGATGCAGGCGGCCGTGCGGGTGCGCGAGGATGTCGCGCGTGCGCTGGCCGCGCTGGGCGAGCAGGGGGCCGAGGGCCTTCTGTCCGATGCGCTGCGGCGGCTCGAGACAGCGGCCGACCGGGCCGCCGAGGCGATCGGGGACCGGCTCGGCCCGGCGCTGGCGGCGCTGGAGCGGGCGGGGGTGGAACTGTCCGAGGCGGTGGCGGGGGTGGAGCGGGCGCTCGAGGCGCTCGAGGTCGATCCGCGGGCGCTGGAGGCCTGCGAAGAGCGGCTGTTCGCCATCCGCGCCGCGGCGCGCAAGCATGCCGTGGCGCCCGACGATCTGGCGGCGCATGCCGATGTGCTGCGGGCGCGGCTGGCCGCGCTCGACGGCAGTGCGCGCGATCTGGCG
>JBKBQT010000037.1:0-21379 GCA_046292445.1 Gemmobacter sp. | reverse complement strand
CCGTCGAGGGGGATGGGGCCGTGCCGATGCTTGCGCTCGAACTCGATGCGCCGGCGCTCATCCTCGCGGACGGCATGGCGCTGTCCTGCGCCACCAAGGCCATGGCCGGACCGGCTGTGCCGATCCCGCTCGCCACCCCGGCCGAGGCCGCCGCGATCATCTGGCGCTATCGCCACCGGGCCGTGACGCAATAGCCGCCGGGCCGCGGCGGGGCGCCATCATTCAGTCGAAGAACGGCGTGACATCCGCCACGATCACCGCATTCTCGGTCAGCGCCCGGTCCATCAGCGCCGCCTCGGCCGGATCGATCGCCTCGCCCGCCGCCTCGCGCTCGGCCCGGCTGCCATGGCCGGTCACCTCGAGCACGGCCATCTCGGCGGTGTTCAGCAGCGCCACCGTCTCGCGCACCGCCTCGGGCTCGTCCACGCCGGCCGCATAGCACAGGATGCCGGCGCCGCTGGACCGCTCCGGCAGGCCGTCGCCCGCCTTGCGCCCGACCTCGACCAGCAGGGTATAGACCTGCTGCGTCCGCTTGGGCCTCTTTGCCTCGCCGTCCATCGCGCCCTCCTGACCCTGCCGCCCCCTAGCAATCCCGCCCCGCGCCCGCAATCGTTCTTGCATGGCCGGGCGCGGCGGGGGACCAAGGGCCATGACCAACCGCATCGACCGCACCCGCCCCGACGCCCCGGCCCTCGCCTGGCCCGGCCCGCATCCTGCCGGGGTGACAACGCTGACCCTCGTGAACCCCGATCAGATCGACATCCCGGCCTCGGGAAGCCGGATCGTCCGGGGGCAGCGCATCCTGACGGTCGAGCTGTGGTATCCCGCCGCCGCCCCCGGCCCCGGCGGCACCTATGCAACGCTGCTGCGCGACGGCAGGACGCCGATCACCCTGCACGGCCGCGCCACCCGTGATGCCGCCGCGGCACCGGGGCGGCACCCGCTGGTGATCCTGTCGCACGGCTATCCGGGCAACCGCATGCTTCTGGCGCATTTCGGCGAGCATCTGGCGACCCGCGGCTATGCCGTCGCATCGCTCGACCATCCGCAATCCACCTATGCCGACCAGGCGGCCTTTGGCGCGACGCTCTATCACCGCCCGCGCGACCAGGCCTTTGCGCTCGCGGCGCTGGCCGGCGATCCGCGGGTGGATGCGGCGCGGGCGGCGGTGATCGGCTATTCGATGGGCGGATATGGCGCGCTGGTGTTCGGCGGGGCGGGGGTGACCGAGGCGGCGCTCTCGCTGCCCGGCGCGCCGCCGCAGGGCCTGTGGGCCGAGCACCTTGCGGGCAGCGCCGCGCATGCCGCGCTGATGGATCCGCGCCTCGCCTGCATCATCGCGATCGGGCCATGGACCGGACAGGGGACGGGCCTTGATCCGGCGGGGTTGCGGGTGCCGGCGTTCATCATGGCGGGGAGCCGCGATGCGGTTACCGGCCATGCGGCGATGCGGGCGTTCTGGGCAGCGGCCAGGGGGACGGCGCGGCACCTTCTGACCTTCGTCAACGCCGGGCACAACGCCGCGGCCCCCTTCCCGGCCCCGGCCGAGGGCTGGGCCCATGACGACCGGCTCGGCTTTGCGCCGCATGCCCATTACGCCGATCCGGTCTGGGACACGCTGCGCATGAACAACATCGCCCAGCATTACGCCGCCGCCTTTCTCGACCGCCACCTGCGCGGCGATGCGGGTGCGGACTGGCTCGCCCCGGCCGAACCGGACGCGGACCGGCCCGGCTTTGCCCCCGGCACGACGGCCGGCCTCGGGCTCGAGACGCGCGGGTCCGGCGACTAGGGCCTTCAGTCGCGCAGGAGTTCGTTGATGCTCGTCTTGGCCCGGGTCTGCGCATCCACCCGCTTGACGATCACGGCGCAGTAGAGGCTCACCCCGTTCCTGGACGGCATCGACCCCGCGACAACGACCGAACCGGCGGGCACCTCGCCATACATCACCGCGCCGGTTTCCCGGTCCACGATCCGGGTCGATTTCCCGATGAACACGCCCATCCCCAGCACCGAACCCTCGCGCACGATGCAGCCCTCGACCACCTCGGACCGCGCCCCGATGAAGCAGTTGTCCTCGATGATCGTGGGGCCCGCCTGCATGGGTTCGAGCACCCCGCCGATGCCGACCCCGCCCGACAGATGCACGTTCTTGCCGATCTGCGCGCAGGACCCGACCGTGGCCCAGGTATCGACCATCGTGCCCGTGTCCACATAGGCGCCGAGATTGACGAAGGACGGCATCAGCACGACGCCGCGCGCGATATAGGCGCTGCGCCGCACGACGCAGTTGGGCACGGCACGGAAACCGGCCGCTTGCCAGTCGCCCTCGCGCCAGCCCTTGAACTTGCTGTCCACCTTGTCCCACCAGCTGCCGCCCTGCGGGCCGCCGGCATGCGGTTCCATGTCGGCAAGGCGAAACCCGAGCAGGACGGCCTTTTTCGCCCACTGGTTCACATGCCAATCGGCGCCCCGTTTTTCCGCCACCCGAAGCCGGCCGGTGTCGAGCGCATCCAGCGTCGCCTCGACCGCCTCGCGCATCGGGCCGCGCGTGGCCGGCGTGATCGTGTCGCGCGCGTCCCAGGCATCCTCGATGGCGGCTTCCAGTGCGGCATGGTCCATGGGCGGGCTCCGGTTTGTGTGGGCGCGCCGGTCTAGCATGCGCGCGGCGCCGGGCGCAACGCGGGCGGCGCGGCCCGGTGCTTCGCGCGGGACCGCAGGCGTGGCCAAAGCCGGCGCGACCGGTTATCCGTGACAGACACAAGCCGCGCAGGATTGCCATGACCCCCGCCGATCCCCGAAGCCATCCCTTCCGCGACAGCGCCGAGGACCGAAAGGCAGCCGCCCGCACCCCCGACACGCCCCAGACCCGCGCCCCGGCCTATCGGCTTGCCTTCACCGACGACGATTTCCTGACGCGCGAGGAGCTCCGGCCCGTGCGGCTCCAGCTCGAACTGCTCAAGCCGCAACTGGTGATGGACGAGCGCGGCATCGCCTCGACCGTCGTGATGTTCGGCGGCGCCCGCATCCCCGCGCCGGACAATCCGCGGGGCGGGCCGACCGATGCGCTCGCACCCCATTACGACGAGGCGCGCCGGTTCGCCTTTGCCATGACCGAGCGCAGCATGGCGGCCTACGGGCGCGACTGGGTGATCTGCACCGGTGGCGGGCCCGGCGTGATGGAGGCCGGCAACCGCGGCGCGCACGAGGCCGGCGGGCAGTCCATCGGGCTGAGCATCGTGTTGCCGCACGAACAGGCGCCGAACGGCTATGTCACCCCCGACCTCTGCTTCAACTTCCACTATTTCGCCATCCGCAAGATGCATTTCCTGATGCGCGCGCGGGCCATCGCCGTCTTTCCCGGCGGGTTCGGCACGATGGACGAATTGTTCGAGACGCTGACGCTGATTCAGTCCGGCCGGATGAAGCGCATCCCCTTCGTCCTTTTCGGCCGCGATTTCTGGACCCGCGTGGTCAACTGGGACGCGCTGGCCGAGGCCGGCACCATCGCGCGCAGCGATCTCGACATCTTCCGCTTCGTCGAGACAGCGGACGAGGCGATGGCGGCGATCGACGGGTGGCCCGACGCGGGCTGCTGACACGCCGCGCCTTGCGTTCGGCGCATGGCGGCCGGGCAATCGGTCGCCTTGGCGGCGCCCTTGCGCCGGGGCATGGTGCCACCGCCCCGACCGGAGTGCCCGATGATCCCCGCCCGCTTTGCCCCGATCCTGTTCGGCCTGATCCTGTCGGGCCTGATGTCCTGCATCGTGTCGGGCATCGCGACGGTCCGCGCCGTGGGCCTGCCGCCGGGGTTCTTCGCGCTGTGGATGGGCGCCTGGGCGCCGTCCTGGGCGGTGGCTTTTCCGGCTGTGCTGCTGATCGCGCCGCTCGCACGGCGCATCGTCGGCGCGCTCACGCGCTGAGCGGGCCGGCGCGGGTCAGAGCCCGAGGACATCGACCATCGTGTATTGGCCCGGCTTCGCCGCCATGCCCCAGACGGCCGCCGCGATCGCCCCGCGGGCAAAGATCGCCCGGTCGGTGGCGATGTGGCGCAGCACGATCCGCTCGCCCGCACCGGCAAAGATCGCGTCATGCTCGCCCACGATGTCGCCGCCCCGGATGCTGGCAAAGCCGATCGCGCCCGTGGGCCGTGGGCCCGTGATCCCGTCGCGCGCGCGGGCCGCCACAGCGTCGAGCGCCACCCCACGCCCCTCGGCCGCCGCCTGCCCGAGCATCAGCGCAGTGCCCGAGGGCGCATCGACCTTGGCGCGGTGGTGCACCTCGACGATCTCGATGTCCCAGCCCTCGCCCAGCACCGCCGCCACCCGGCGCACGAGGCCGGTGAGCAGGTTGACCCCGAGGCTCATGTTCCCCGATCGCACGATCGCCGCATGCCGCGCGGCGGCGGCGAGGCGCGGCAGCTCCGCGGGCTCGAACCCCGTGGTCCCGATGACATGGCACAGGCGCGCCTGCGCGGCGAGATCGGCGAAGTCGAGGCTGGCGGCCGGCGACGTGAAATCGATCACCGCCCGCGCGGCGGCGAAGGCCGGCAGCGGATCGTCGGTCACCGTCACCCCGACCGGCGCCTCGCCCGCCGCATCGCCGGCGTCGCGCCCGACCCAAGGGTGCCCCGGCCGCTCGAGACAGGCAACCAGCCGCAGCCGCGCGTCATCCGCCACTGCCCGCGTGACCATCCGCCCCATCCGTCCCGACGCACCCGTGACCACGATCCCCGGCCGGTTGTCGTCCATCGCCCCTGCCCCGCCTCTGCCCGATGCCGTCGCCCATAGCGCGGGCAGGGACCGCTCGCCAAGCCGCACGTTGCGCGGACGCGCGAAAGCGCCTATGTGCGCTCGCATGGCACAATCCCGCTTTCCCGGCACAGGCGGCCCGTCGCAACGCCAGTTGCGCGTCGGCGAGACGATCCGCCGCGCCCTGTCCGAGGCGCTGACCCGCGGTGCGGTGCACGACCCCGAGCTCGACCGTTTCTCGATCACGGTGGGCGAGGTGCGCACCTCGCCCGACCTCAGGGTGGCCACGGCCTTTGTCCTGCCGCTCGGCGGCGCTGACCGCGAGGCGGCGCTGGCCGCGCTGCGCCGCAACCGTCACGAATTGCGGCGGATCGTGGCGCAGGGCCTGACGCTCAAGTTCGCGCCCGAGCTGCGCTTCGCGCTCGACGAGACATTCGACCGGATGGACGCCGCCCGCGCGCTGTTCCAGAGCGATGTGGTCCGCCGCGACGTGGCGGCGGCGGGCGACGAGGACGGCGCGGCGGCGCCGGGTGGATCGGACGACGACGCGGGCGATCCCGCCGGGCGCGATGGATATCGCTGACCGGCTGCGGGCGGCCACGCTCTGTGCGGCCATTCTGGGGGCCGGACCCCTTGCGGCCGAGCCCTGCGCGAGAGCGGTCCATTACGGCGCGGGCTATACCGTCTGCACCATCGAGGCCGGCGCCGATCTCCGGCTGTTCCTGACCGCCCCCGACGGGCGCGCCTACGGCAGCTTCGACCGGCTTGCCGCCGCGGTCGCGGCTTCGGGTGGTCGGCTCGTGATGGCGATGAACGGCGGGATGTATCACGCCGACCGCAGCCCGGTCGGCCTTTACATCGAGGACGGCACGGCGCGCGCGCCGGTGGTCACCGGCCCGAGCCGCGACAATTTCGGGATGCTGCCCAACGGCATCTTCTGCATCCTGCCCGAGGGCTTCGCGGTGATCGAGACGCGCCGCTACCTCGCCCGCCCGCCCGCCTGCCGCCATGCCACGCAATCGGGGCCGATGCTGTTGATCGACGGCGCGCTGCATCCCCGGTTCATCCCCGATTCGGCCTCGCGCTTCGTGCGCAACGGTGTGGGGGTCAGCGCGGACGGCAGGCGGGCCTATCTGGTCATCTCGGACGGGCGGGTGAGCTTCGATGCCTTCGCGCGGCTCTTTCGCGATCGCCTCGGGGTCCGCGATGCGCTGTATCTCGACGGCAACATCTCGCGCCTCTATGCGCCGGGGATCGGGCGGCGCGACTTCGGCCTGCCCATGGGGCCGATTGTCGGGCTCGTGGTGCCCGCCGGCAGTTCGGGTGCGGTTGACGCGCCCGTGCAGGGCGACTAGGCCGCGCGGCCTGAGGCAGGGGGATCGCGGGATGGGACGGGCGCGCAAGGGGCGGGCGGTGACGGGCTGGGTCGTGGTGGACAAGCCCGCAGGGATCGGCTCGACCGAGGTGGTGGCCCGCGTCAAGCGGGCCTTCGATGCGCAGAAGGCCGGGCATGCCGGCACGCTCGACCCTGCGGCGACCGGAGTGCTGGCCGTGGCGCTGGGCGAGGCGACCAAGACGGTGCCTTACGTCACGGATGCGGCGAAATGCTACCGTTTTGCCGTGCGCTGGGGCGCGGCGACGGCGACCGACGATGCGATGGGCGCGGTGATCGCCACATCGGCGCTGCGCCCCGATGCGGCGGCAATCGAGGCGGCGCTGCCCGCGTTCCGGGGGATGATCGAACAGGTGCCGCCGCAGGTGTCGGCGGTCAAGGTCGCCGGGGCGCGGGCCTATGACCTGGCGCGGGCGGGCGAGGTTCTCGCCCTCGCGCCGCGGCCGCTGATGGTCGAGCGGCTGGAGCTGCTCGCCCTGCCCGATGCCGATACGGCCGAGTTCGAGATGGTCTGCGGCAAGGGCGGCTATGTGCGCAGCATCGCGCGGGATCTGGGACAGGCGCTCGGCTGCCTCGGGCATGTTGCCTGGCTGCGGCGCGCATGGTCGGGGCCGTTCCATGCGGACGACGGGATCGACCTTGACACGCTCGACCGGCTGGCAGGCGATCCGGGCCTCGCCGCCTGGCTGCGCCCGATGGAGGACGCGCTCGACGGCTTGCCCGAGGTGCGCGCGACCGACGAGGGCGCCGCGCGGCTGCGGCGGGGCAACCCCGGCATGGCGATCGCCGACGGGGTGGCCTGGGGCGATCTGGTCTGGGCGAGCCACCGCGGGCGGGTGGTGGCGGTCGGGCATTACCAGGCCGGCGAGGTGCATCCGGTGCGGGTGTTCGGCTAGAGGCGCGACATTCCGGCGCGGCGCGGCGGCACGCGCGATGAGTATTTGGGGAACGATGAAGCCGGGGCGTCGGCGCGGAACGGATGACCCGGCAAGCCCTGATCCCGCGCGGCTTCAGGTCCAGTCGAGGACGATCTTGCCCGACTTGCCGCCGGCCATGATCTCGAACCCCTCGGCGTAGCGGGCGGCGGGGAGGCGGTGGGTGATGACCGGGCGGATGTCGAGGCCATTTTCCAGCATGGCGATCATCTTGTACCAGGTCTCGAAGATCTCGCGGCCATAGACGCCCTTGATGGTGATGGCCTTGAAGACGATCCGGCTCCAGTCCACCGGGGACTTGCCCGGCGGGATGCCGAGGAGCGCGATGCGGCCGCCCATCACGAGATTGTCCACCATCTGGTCGAGCGCCGCCTGGGCACCCGACATCTCGAGCCCCACGTCGAAGCCCTGCTGCATCCTGAGGCGCGCGATCACGTCGCGCAGATCCTCGGTGGCGACGTTGACGGGCGTGACATCGGCGACACGGACGGCGAGCGCGAGGCGGTCGGGGTTGATGTCGGTGATCACGACATGCCGCGCGCCGACATGGCGGGCGACGGCGGCGGCCATGATCCCGATCGGGCCGGCGCCGGTCACCAGCACATCCTCGCCCACGAGGTCGAAGGACAGGGCGGTATGGACCGCGTTGCCGAGCGGGTCGAGGATGGCGCCGATCTCGTCGTCGATGGCGTCGGGCAGGGGGACGACGTTGAAGGCGGGCAGGCGCAGGTATTCGGCGAAGGCGCCCGGTTCGTTGACGCCGATGCCGCGGGTTT
Source organism: Gemmobacter sp. (assembly GCA_046292445.1). Lineage (GTDB taxonomy): Bacteria > Pseudomonadota > Alphaproteobacteria > Rhodobacterales > Rhodobacteraceae > CALIZF01. The sequence goes on along the minus strand of JBKBQT010000037.1, from coordinate 13,524 downwards.
CGGGATCGAGGTGGAATTTTCCCGCGCGGCTCTGGCGCGAATGCCGGCCGATCAGGTGGCCTTCGCCGCTGCAGCGCTGCCCGACGGTCAGGTCGGTGACATTGGCGCCGCGTTCCACGATCTCGCCGGCGAATTCATGGCCCGTCACGAGGGGAACGGGCACGGTGCGCCTGGCCCAGTCGTCCCAGGCCCAGATGTGGATGTCGGTGCCGCAGATCCCGGTTTTCCTCACCCGGATCAGGACGTCGTCGGGACCGATGGCGGGGATGGGGCGATCCTCCATCCAGATGCCCGGTTCCGGTCTCGCCTTGACCAGGGCGCGCATCAGATGACCCCCGTGGTGCGGCCCGCCGCGCGGAAGGCGTCGAGCGCGACGTCGAGATCGGCGCGGGTGAGGCGGGCGTTCATCTGGGTGCGGATGCGGGCGCGGCCTTGCGGGACCACCGGGTAGAAGAAACCGGCGACATGCACGCCGCGTTCGGCAAGGTCCGCCGCCATCGCCTGCGCCGCGCGGGCATCGCCGGTCATCACCGGGATGATCGGATGCTCGCCCGGCAGGAGGGTGAAGCCGGCATCGGCCAGCTTCGCGCGCCAGTATGCCGCGTTGGCGTGGAGCGCCGCGCGGGCCCCGTCGGCCGCCGCGACGATGTCGAGCGCGACGATTGCGGCGCCGACGATGGCGGGCGGCAGGGCGTTGGAAAAGAGGTAGGGGCGGGCGCGCTGGCGCAGAAGGTCGATCACCGGCTGCGGCCCCGCCACATAGCCGCCGAGCGCGCCGCCGAGCGCCTTGCCCAGCGTGCCGGTCAGGATATCGACCCTCGTGCCGAAATGCGCCGGGGTGCCGCGCCCCTCGGGGCCCATGAAGCCGGTGGCGTGGCAATCGTCCACCATGGTCAGGGCGCCATGCGCCCCGGCCAGCGCGGCGATTTCGGGGAGCGGGGCAAGCGTGCCGTCCATCGAGAACACCCCGTCTGTGGCGATCAGGATGTGCCGCGCGCCGTCGGCGCGGGCCTGCGCGAGCTGCGCGGCGAGGTCGGCCATGTCGGCATTGGCGTAGCGATAGCGGCGGGCCTTGCTGAGGCGGATGCCGTCGATGATGCTCGCGTGGTTGAGCGCATCCGACACGACCGCATCCTCGGGGCCCAGAAGCGGCTCGAACAGCCCGCCGTTTGCATCGAAACAGGCGGCGAAGAGGATCGAATCGTCCATGTGCAGGAATCGGGCGAGGCGGGTTTCGAGGGTGCGGTGGATGTCTTGCGTGCCGCAGATGAACCGCACCGACGCAAGGCCGAAGCCGTGATCGTCCATCGCCGCCTTCGCCGCCGCGATCAGGCGGGGATCGTCGGCGAGGCCGAGGTAGTTGTTGGCGCAGAGGTTCAGGAGGTCGCGCCCGCCCACGCGGATATGCGTGCCCTGCGGCGAGGCGATGAGGCGTTCGCGCTTGGTGAGCCCCTCGGCCTCGATCTGGGCGAGGGTGCCGGTGATGTGGTCGAGAAACGCGGTGCGGGTCATCGGGCCTCTTGCGGCATGCGCGGCGCTTGGGAACAATGCAACATGATCGCGCGTCAGGCCCGGCAAGGCGAGACCGTTTCGACCATCTGGCTGTCGGAATGCGGCGCCTATCGCTATCGGCTCCGGCAGGTCTGGGGGAAGGGGGCGTGGCTGACGGCCGTGCTGCTCAACCCGTCCACCGCGACCGAGGCGGCGGGGGATGCGACGCTTGCGCGGGTGGCGCGGCGGGCGCGGGCGGCGGGATTCGGCGGGGTCGAGATGCTCAACCTCTACGCGCTGCGCGGGCGCGATCCGGGCGTGCTGCGGCGGGCGGCCGATCCGGCCGGGCCGGGGAATGCGGCGGTGCTGGCGGCGGCGGGGCCGGTGGTGCTGTGCGGCTGGGGGAACGGCGGGCTGACGGCCGGGCGCGGGGTGGCGGCCATGCTGCGGGCGGGCGGGCGGCGGATGCTGTGCCTTGGGCTGACGCGGCGGGGGGCGCCACTTCATCCGCTGTATGTGCCCGGCGCGCAAGGGATGGAGGATTGGGATGGCTGAGATCGCAGGGTTCACCCGGCGGCGGATCGATACCGGCGATGTGGTGCTGTCGGTGCAGGAGGCGGGCGAGGGACCGCCGCTGATCCTGCTGCACGGGTTTCCGCAGAACGGGATGTGCTGGGCGCGGGTCGCGCCGGCGCTGGCGGCGGGGCGGCGGGTGATCGTGCCCGACCTTCGGGGGTATGGGCTGAGCGATGCGCCGCCCGATGACGAGGCGCACACTGTCTATTCCAAGCGGCGGATGGCGCTGGATGTGGTGGGGCTGATGGATGCGCTCGGGATCGAGCGGGCCGATGTGCTCGGCCACGACCGGGGCGCGCGGGTGACCTATCGGCTGGCGCTCGACCATCCGGGGCGTGTCGGGCGGATCGGGATCGTCGAGGTCGTGCCGACGGCGGCCTTCTGGGATGCCTGGGATGCGGCGCTCGGGCTGGCGGCCTGGCACTGGACGTTCCTCGCCCAGCCCGCGCCCCTGCCCGAGCGGATGATCGGCGCCGATCCGGTCGGCTTCGTGGACTGGTGCCTGCGCAACTGGACGCGGGCCAAGACACTCGACGCCTTTCCGGCGGAGGCGCTCGAGAGCTACCGGGCGCAGGCGGGCGAGCCGGCACGGATCCATGCGATGTGCGCCGATTATCGCGCCGGGGCCACGGTGGACCGGGCGCTTGACGAGGCCGACCGCGCGGCCGGGCGGCGGATCGCGGCGCCCGTGCGGTTCCTCTGGGCGGAAGGCGGGTTTCCGGCGCGCACCGGCGATCCGGCGAGGCTGTGGCGGCAATGGGCGGTCGATGTGACCGACGCGTCCTGCGCCAGTGGGCATTTCGCCATGGAGGAAGCGCCGCAGGCCGTGATCGAGACGTTTCTGCCGTTCTTTGGCCGGCCCGCCGCCCGTTAGGCCGCGAGCGCCGAGACAAGCCGGATCTGTCCCGGGTCGAGCCCGGCGCCGCCGGTGATGATCGCCACCGGCTGGTCGTCGAGCATCAGGACCGCATCGCCCGGCAGCGCCCCGGGCGCGACCGACAGGGTCGGCGCGCTGTGCACCGCGGGGTCGTAGACCACGATCAGGTCATCCGCGCCCGCGTCGTAATCCATCACCTGCACCGTCCCGTCGCCGCCGGCGAGGATGGCAAAGAGATCCGCCCCCTCGCCGCCGGTGCCGACATCGTTGCCGCCGAGCACCAGCATGTCGTCGCCCGGCCCGCCGTTCAGATAGCGCACCGCCCCCCCGGGATCGGCGCCGCCGACGAGCGTATCGTTCCCCTCGCCGCCGTCGAGCGTATCGGCGCCCGTGCCTGCCACCAGCAGATCGTCGCCATGCCCGCCCGCCAGCCAGTCGTCGCCCGGCCCGCCTTCCAGCGTGTCGTTGCCACCGCCGCCCAGCAGGGTGTCGTCGCCCGGCCCGCCGATAAGCGAATCATCGCCCTCGTGCCCGGCCAGACGGTCGTTCCCGTCGCCGCCCAGAAGCGTGTCGTCCCCCGCCTCGCCATCGATCGTGTCGTCGCCTGCGCCGCCCTCGGCCCGGTCATCGCCGGTGCGGCCGTTGATCTGATCGTCGCCGTCGCCGCCGTAGAGCACATCGTCACCCGCGCCGCCGTCGAGGCCGTCGTTCCCCGCGCCGCCATCGACCGTATCGGCGCCGCCCCCGCCGACCAGCAGGTCGGCATTTCCTGTCCCGGTCAGGACAAGGTCCGGGTCAGGCAAGGGCGGGATGTCGGACGAATCCGGCCCATCGGGGTCGATGCCCGGCACAGGCCCGGCATAGTCGAGCATGTCGCCGCCCGCCCCGCCTTCGACGCCTTCCTCGGCCTCGGGCGGGAGGTCCGGATCCGGCTCGTCCCCGCCCTCGGGCGCGATCCGGGACATGACGGCATCGCCGAGCAGACCGGCAAGCAGCAGGCCGAACAGACTCAGAACACCCAGCATCGCAGCACCCCCACGCCGGTCTCGGCGTTAACCAAGAATTTGCATAACCACATGACTTGCATGGATTATCCCGTGACTGTGGCAGATTCGCGGCGCTGGCGCCAGCGCGGTGTCGCCTGAGGGGTCCCGATTGCGTCGAATGCGCCGGAATGGGGCTTTATCCGGCCGCTGTTTTCCCCTATACGCCGCCATCCGCCGCAATCGGCGGCGGCCCATCGGCCCGGCTGGACGACATCCCGGCCCGGCCCCATCCGGACAGGAGACACGATGTCGATCACGGTCGAAGAAAAGACGCGCCTCATCAAGGAATATGCCACCAAGGAAGGCGACACGGGTTCGCCCGAGGTTCAGGTGGCTATCCTGTCGTCGCGGATCGCGACGCTGACCGAGCATTTCAAGGCGCACAAGAAGGACAACCATTCCCGGCGCGGCCTGCTGATGATGGTGGCCCAACGGCGCAAGCTGCTCGACTATGTCAAGGCCCGGGACGAGGCGCGGTATCAGGCGCTCATCACCCGGCTCGGCCTTCGCCGCTGACAGACCGCGCCGGCCCGCGGGCGAACCGCGCCGGAAACGCCTGCGCCGCCCGGCGCGGGCGTTTGCCGTTGCCGTTCGCGGTGCTGCTGCCCCGTGTTGCCTGCGCCATCACAGCCCTTTCAACGGCATCGCTTTTCCTGTAGAGCCGCGCAATCTGCGACGTGAGGCCATGCCCCCGGCCACATGCATCAGGATGAGGGGGGGCGGCGGCAATGGGGCCGCCATGCAAGCGGAAGGCACGGGCAGGGGCCCGTCGGCGCTTCCAGACAGGAAACGACAGATGTTCAACGTGACGACGAAATCCATCCAGTGGGGCAATGAAACGCTCACACTGGAAACGGGCAAGATTGCCCGGCAGGCCGATGGGTCGGTCATTGCCACGCTCGGCGAAACCTCGGTGATGGCCAACGTGACCTTCGCCAAGTCGGCCAAGCCGGGGCAGGATTTCTTTCCGCTGACCGTGCATTACCAGGAACGGTATTACGCGGCCGGCAAGGTGCCGGGCGGCTTCTTCAAGCGCGAGGCGCGGCCCTCGGAAAAGGAAACGCTGACCTCGCGGCTGATCGACCGGCCGATCCGGCCGCTGTTCGTCGAAGGGTTCAAGAACGAGGTGCTCATCATCTGCACCGTTCTGAGCCATGACCTGGTGAACGAACCCGACATGGTCGCGATGATCGCCGCTTCGGCCGCGCTGACGATCTCGGGCGCGCCGTTCATGGGGCCGATTGCGGCCTGCCGCGTAGGCTATGTGAACGGGCAATACGTGCTCAACCCGTCCTGCGACGACATGATGAAGCTGCGCGAGAACCCCGAACAGCGGCTCGATCTGGTCGTGGCCGGCACGCGCGAAGCGGTGATGATGGTGGAATCGGAGGCCTATGAGCTTTCGGAGGCCGAGATGCTGGGCGCGGTGAAGTTCGCCCATGCCTCGATCCAGCCGGTGATCGACATGATCATCGACTTTGCCGAGGATGCCGCAAAGGAACCCTTCGACTTCACGCCCCCCGACTATTCGGCCCTCTACGGCCGCGTGAAGGCCGCCGGCGAGGCGCAGATGCGCGCCGCCTTCGCCATCCGCGACAAGCAGGAACGCACCAACGCGATCACGGCGGCAGTCGAGGCGATCAAGGCCGCCCTGCCGGAGGAAGACCGCAAGGACGAGAACCTCGGCCCGGCGATCAAGAAGCTCGAATCCGCGATCCTGCGCGGCGATATCATCAACGGCGGTGCCCGCATCGACGGGCGCGATACCAGAACGGTGCGCCCGATCGTCTGCGAGACGAGCGTGCTGCCGCGGACCCACGGATCGGCGCTGTTCACGCGGGGCGAGACGCAAGGGCTTCTGGTCACCACGCTGGGCACCGGCGAGGACGAGCAGTTCGTGGATGCGCTGACCGGCACGTCCAAGATGAACTTCCTGCTGCACTACAACTTCCCGCCCTATTGCGTGGGCGAGGTCGGCCGGTTCGGCCCGCCCGGGCGGCGCGAGATCGGCCATGGCAAGCTTGCCTGGCGCGCGCTGCAGGCCGTCCTGCCCGCGCCGACCGATTTCCCCTACACGATCCGCGTGGTCTCGGAGATCACGGAATCGAACGGCTCGTCCTCGATGGCCACCGTCTGCGGCGCCTCGCTGTCGATGATGGATGCCGGCGTGCCGCTCAAGGCGCCGGTGGCGGGCGTGGCGATGGGCCTGATCCTCGAAGAGGACGGGCGCTATGCGATCCTGACGGACATCCTCGGCGACGAGGATCACCTCGGCGACATGGACTTCAAGGTGGCCGGGACGGCAAGCGGGATCACCTCGCTGCAAATGGACATCAAGGTGGCCGGCATCACGCCGGAAATCATGGAAAAGGCCCTCGCACAGGCGAAGGAGGGCCGGATGCACATCCTCGGCGAGATGTCCAAGGCGCTCACCTCGGCCCAGGCCTTCAGCCAGTATGCGCCCAAGATCGAGACGCTGACGATCCCCACCGACAAGATCCGGGAAGTGATCGGTTCGGGCGGCAAGGTCATCCGCGAGATCGTGGAGGTTTCGGGCGCCAAGGTCGACATCAGCGATGACGGCGTGATCAAGATCGCGTCCAACTCGGCCGAGGCGATCCGCAAGGCGCATGACCTGATCTGGTCGATCGTCGCCGAGCCGGAGGAAGGCAAGATCTACACCGGCCGCGTGGTCAAGCTGGTGGATTTCGGCGCGTTCGTGAATTTCTTCGGCAAGCGCGACGGGCTGGTGCATGTCAGCCAGATCGCGTCCAAGCGGCTGAACCACCCGAACGAGCTGCTCAAGGAAGGGCAGGAGGTCAAGGTCAAGCTGCTCGGCTTCGACGAGCGGGGCAAGGTCCGGCTCGGGATGAAGATGGTCGATCAGGAAACCGGCGAAGAGATCAGCGAAAAGCGGCGCGAAGAGGCGGCCGACGCCTGATCCCGCGCCGATCGGCAACGCAAAGGCCCCGGTTTCGACCGGGGCCTTTTTCGTTCGTTGCACCATCCGGTGCAGCGGATGGCACATCTTGCGGAATTCGTCGCCTGCGGCGAAACAATACTGTGCAATCACGCCGAAAGTGTAACACACTGGTGACGGATCAATCGGGGGGGGAATCGATGATTCAGACAATCGCGCTCAGCAGTTGCGTATCGGTGCAGGGGATCGTGGTCGCCCAGCGCGTGGACGGAAAGATCGTGGTGAGCACCGGCGAACGCACCTTCGTCGGCTTCCCGGTCACGCGGAGCAAGGGCTGAGCAAACGCCAGCGGGGCCCCGGGGGGCCCCGCGTGGTCGCCGTCGTCAGCGATGCAATCAGGCCAGCGAGCGCTCGACAGTCGTGCGCTCGAAAATCTCGATCACGTCGTTCTCGCGCACATCCTCGTAGTTCTCGAAGGCCACGCCGCATTCCTGGCCCGAGATCACTTCCTTGACCTCGTCCTTGAAGCGCTTGAGCGTCTTGAGCGTGCCCTCGTGGATGACCGTGTTGTCGCGCAGCAGGCGCACGCCGGCGGACCGGCGCGCCACGCCCTCGGTCACCAGACAGCCGGCGACCTTGCCGACGCCCGACACCTTGAACACCTGAAGGATCTTGGCGTAACCGATGAAGGTTTCGCGCGTCTCGGCCTTGAGCAGGCCCGAGGCGGCCGCCTTGATGTCGTCGATCAGGTCGTAGATGATCGAGTAATAGCGGATTTCGACGCCCTTCTGCTGCGCCGACTGGCGGGCGCTGGCGTTGGCACGCACGTTGAAGCCGATGATCGGGCAGTTCGACGCCTCGGCCAGACCGACATCCGAATCGGTGATCGCGCCGACACCGGAATGCAGGACGCGCACCCGGACCTCGTCGTTGCCCACCTTCTCGAGCGCCTGCACGATCGCCTCGGCCGAACCCTGCACGTCGGCCTTGACCACGACGGCAAGCTCTGCCGTGGTCTTGGCTGCCTTGGCGCGGGCCATGAGCTGTTCCATCGTCGTCGCCGCACCGGCGGCCGCCCGCTTGTCGCGGATCACCTGTTCGCGGTAGGCCACGATCTCGCGCGCCTGCGCCTCGGTCTCGACGACATTGAGCACATCGCCCGCCGCCGGCGTGCCGGTCAGGCCCAGCACCTCGACCGGCACCGACGGGCCGGCCTCGTCCACCCGCTCGCCCCGGTCGTTGATGAGCGCGCGAACCTTGCCCCACTGCTCGCCGACGACAAAGATGTCGCCGCGCCGCAGCGTGCCGTTCTGGACCAGAACCGTCGCGACCGGGCCGCGGCCCACGTCGAGCTTGGCCTCGATCACCGCCCCGACCGCCGAGCGGCGCGGGTTGGCCCGCAAATCGAGCAATTCGGCCTGGAGCGCGATGTTCTCGAGCAGATCGTCGAGCCCCTGGCCGGTGATCGCCGACACCTCGACGTCGAGCACGTCGCCCGACATCTTCTCCACCACGATTTCGTGCTGGAGAAGATCCGTCCGCACCTTGTCGGGCCGCGCCGAGGGCTTGTCGATCTTGTTGATCGCCACGATCATCGGCACCTTGGCGGCCTTGGCGTGGTTGATCGCCTCGATCGTCTGCGGCATCACCGCATCGTCGGCGGCCACCACCAGCACCACGATATCCGTCACCTGCGCACCGCGCGCGCGCATCGAGGTGAAGGCGGCATGGCCGGGCGTGTCGAGGAAGGTGAGCGTATGGCCGCTGTCCGTCGTCACCTGATAGGCGCCGATGTGCTGGGTGATCCCGCCCGCCTCGCCCGACACCACGTTGGTCTTTCGGATCGCGTCGAGCAGCGATGTCTTGCCGTGGTCGACATGGCCCATGATCGTGACGATCGGCGGGCGCGCCTCGAGATCCTCGTCGCGGTCGGCGACCGTGTCGATCACCTGTTCGACGTCGGCATCCGACACGCGCACGGCACGATGGCCGAATTCCTCGATCACCAGTTCCGCAGTGTCGGCGTCGATGGTCTGGTTCATCGTGACCATCATGCCCATCTTCATGAGCGCCTTGACCACGTCGGCGGCCCTTTCGGCCATCCGGTTCGCCAGTTCCTGCACCACGATGGTCTCGGGCAACTGCACGTCGCGGACCATCTTTTCCGACTTCTGACCGAAGCCGAGCGCCTTTTGCCGTGCCTTTTCCTGCTTGCGCTTCATCGCGGCCAGGCTGCGCGTGCGCCCGCCCTCGCCGTCGAGCGCGGCCGAAAGCGTCAGCTTGCCCGACCGGCGCCCGTCATCGGTGCGGGTCTTGGCGGTCTTGTCGCGGTCCTCGCGCTCGCGTTCGGCCTTGCGCGGGCCGAGCGGGGCGCGGGCAGAACCCGGCGCCGCAGACCGCGGCGCCTCGGCGGCCGGTGCCGCGGCGGCACCCGGCGCGGCCTTGCGCGGCGCCGCGGCCGGTTCGGCGGCGCGGCGCGCCTGCGCCTCGGCCTCGGCCTTGGCGCGCGCCTCTTCCTCGGCCTTGAGGCGCAGGGCCTCCTCGCGGGCCCGCTCCTCGCGCTCCTTGGCGTCGATTTCCTCGCGCTTGCGCTGGCGTTCCTCGTCGCGGGCCTTTTCCTCGGCCGCGCGCTGCGCGATCTCGTCGGCCTCGCGGGCCTTGGCTGCACGAAGGGCCGCAAGGCGGCGCTCCATCTCCGATTCGGAGATACCGGCAGGACGGCGCGACGGATCGCCCGGCGACGTGATCGTCCCGGCCGTTCCGCTTGTCGCACCCGGCTTGGTGACGACGATTCGCTTGCGCTTCGTTTCGACAACGACGTTCTTGGTGCGGCCGTGGCTGAAGCTCTGCTTCACCTGACCGGGCCGTGCGCCGCCCCCGAGGCCAAGGGGTTTCTTGCCGTCAGTCTCGCTCATTCGTTCTTCTTGTCCTTCCCGGCGGCTCTGCCGCCGATCGGCTCGCCCGCTGCCCCGGAACGCCCGGCGCGCAGGCCCGCAAGCCGTGCCGCTTCCTCTACAATACGGTCGGTGAGTCCGCCAGCCGCAAGCGCGCCGTGTATGGCACGATCGCGGCCGAAGGACAAACCCAATTCCCCCGCCGTCAGGCAGGCGATCCGCGTCTCTTCGCCGTCCGGCGGGCGCAGGCGCGCCGCCTCGCGCGGGCTGCCGTCCGACGCCTGGAGCAGGATCGCCGCCTGCCCCTTGACCAGCCAGTCGAGCGTCTTTTCCCGGCCCGAAACCGCCTGCCCCGCCTTGCGCGCCAGCGCGATCAGCTCGGTCACCCGGCGCAGCAGCAGCGCCTCGACCATGTCCGCAAGATCCTCCGGCGCCTTGACCGGCGCGCGGGCGGCACGGGCGAACAGGCCCTTGTTCGCCGCCCTGTCCAGCGCCGCGCGGTCGGCCGCGACATAGATCCCCCGGCCCGGCAGCCGCGCGAGGATATCGGGCACAACCACCCCGTCCGGCCCGATGACGAACCGGACAAGGCCGCCCTTGGGCGCACGTTCGCCGGTCACGATGCACCGCCGCTCGGGCTCGTCCCGGTCCTTGTCGCGTCCGCCGCGGGTCATCGGGGGCGCGTCGGTCAGGCGCGATCCTCCGCGTCTGCGTCCTCGGCCGCATCCCCGGCGTCCTCGGCACCCTCGAACTCGGTCGGATCGACCCAGCCGAGCATCACGCGGGCCGTCATGACCATCGTCTGCGCTTCCTCGAGGCTGACCTCGAAGGGCTCGAGGATGCCGTCGTCCTTGACGCGCTGGCCGTTGACGGTGGTGTAGCCGCCCGCAACCTCCCAGTCGGCGAGGGTGGCGAAATCCTCGAGGGTCTTGATCCCCTCCTTGCCGAGTGCCTCGAGCATCTGGGGCGTCAGCCCCTCGAACTCGATCAGGCTGTCCTCGACGCCGAGCGCGCGGGCCGCTTCCAGCGCCTTGCGCGCCTGTTCCTCGAGATGGTCGCGCGCGCGGGCCTGAAGCTCGGCCGCCGTGCCCTCGTCGAAGCCATCGATGGACAGCAGCTCGTCCACCTCGACATAGGCCACCTCTTCGAGATTGGCGAAGCCCTCGGACACCAGAAGCTGCGCCATCATCTCGTCCACGTCGAGCGTGTCCATGAACAGCTTGGTGCGCTCGGCGAACTCGGCCTGCCGGCGGGCGCTTTCGTCCGCTTCGGTCATGATGTCGATGTCGAGGCCCGTAAGCTGGCTGGCCAGCCGCACGTTCTGGCCGCGCCGGCCGATGGCCAGCGAAAGCTGCTCGTCCGGCACAACGACTTCGATCCGCCCGGCATCCTCGTCGATCACGACCTTGGACACCTCGGCCGGCTGCAGCGCGTTGACAAGGAACGTGGCCTGATCCTTGTTCCAGGGGATGATGTCGATCTTCTCGCCCTGAAGCTCGTTGACCACCGCCTGCACGCGGCTGCCGCGCATGCCCACGCAGGCGCCGACCGGGTCGATCGAGTTGTCATAGGAAATCACGGCGATCTTCGCCCGGCTGCCGGGGTCGCGGGCGACCGCCTTGATCTCGATGATCCCGTCGTAGATCTCGGGCACTTCCATCTTGAACAGCGCCGCCATGAATTCGGGTGCGGTGCGGCTGAGGAACACCTGCGGCCCGCGCGCCTCGCGCCGGACGTCCTTGATATAGGCGCGGATGCGGTCGCCGATGCGGTAAGCCTCGCGCCCGATCTTGTCGTTGCGGCGCAGGATGCCCTCGCCCCGGCCGATGTCGACGATGACGTTGCCGTATTCCTCGCGCTTGACGGTGCCGTTGATGATGGTGCCGACGCGATCCTTGAATTCCTCGAACTGGCGGTCCCGCTCGGCCTCGCGCACCTTCTGCAGGATCACCTGCTTGGCCGATTGCGCGGCGATCCGGCCGAGGTCCACGGGCGGCACCTCGTCCACGATCTCGTCGCCCACCTTGGGATCGGCAAGGTAGCTGCGCGCCTCCTTGACCGTCATCTGGGCGTGGTGGTTCTCGACCGCGTCATCCTCGACCACGGTGCGCACGCGGGTGAAGGACGCGCGGCCCGTCTTGCGGTCGATCCTGACGCGGATGTCCATCTCGGCGCCATAGCGCGACTTGGCGGCCCGGGCGAGGCTGTCCTCCATCGCCTGGATGACGAGCTCGGGCTCGATCATCTTCTCGCGCGCCACCGCATCGGCAGTCTGGAGCAGTTCGAGCTGGTTGGCAGAGGTGATCGCCATAGTGGCCTCCCGTCAGTGTCTGGTCTCAGGCGTGTCGTCGCCCGCAGTGTCGTCGCCCGCAGTCTCGTCGTCGGCGTCGTCGTCGGTCTTGATCTCGTCGAACTGGGTTTCGTCGATGATCCCCGCCGCCTTGCGCTGCCGCAGCATCTCGGCGATGAGGTCCTCGGTCAGGATCAGCTTGGCGTCGCTCAGCCAGTCGAACCTGAGGCCGATGGTGAGAGGCTCGCCGCCCTCCTCGATCTCGATCAGGATCTCGTCGCCCTCGGTGCCGCGCAGCATGCCCTTGAAGCGGCGGCGGCCGTCGATGAGCTCTTCGGTCTCGACCCGCGCCTCGTAATCCGCCCAGACGTCGAAATCCTTGAGCCGGGTCAGCGGCCGGTCGATGCCGGGGGACGACACTTCGAGCGTGTAGGTATCGGCGATCGGGTCTTCCACGTCGAGCAGCGCCGACACGGCGGTGGAAATCCGCGCGCAATCCTCGACGTCGATCCCGCCCTCGGGGCGGTCGGCCATGATCTGCAACACCTTGGTGCGCCCGCCCATCAGGCGGATGCGCACCAGTTCATACCCCAGCCCCTCGATCACGGGGGCCACGATGCCGGCAAGGCGGCGGTCGATGGCGGTCTTGGCGATGAGGTCGGACATGGGATGCGATGGTCCGGGGTTTTGAGGTGTCCAGAAACGAAAAAACGGGCCGAGCGGCCCGCTAAATCTCCCGGTGGGCCGCGAGTTTGGACCCCGCAGCGCCGCTGTTGACGGGGATATACGGCGGGCACCCTGCCTTTACAAGGGGATTACGCGGTGCGCACGATCCCCTCCGCGATCCACCCGTCCAGAACCGCCAGCGCCGCCTCGGCAAAGGCGGCGTCGTTGATATGGGCGTCGAGGTCGGTGAGAAGAACGGGCGGGCGCACGGCGCCGCGCAGCGCGTCCGCGAAGGCTGCGAGGCCCTCGGGGTCGTGCAGCGCCTCGCCCTCGCGATCCCAGGCCTCGATCCCCTGCGCCGGCAGGATGAGATGCACCGGCCCCCTCGCCTCGGCCAGCCGATCGGCGATGGCCCGCGCGCAGGCCCGGCGTTCGTCCGGGGTGGTCATGGCGCTGGCGATCAGGCGGTTGTGGACATGGGAGGGGCGGCCCGCGAGCAAAGGCGGGACCGGATGGGATGCCGCGAAATCCACCATGTCGATTGCCCCCGGCGCCACGATCTGCGGCACGCCCGCGCGCCCTGCACCCCGCAACCGATCCGCGCCTGCGCTGACGACCGACCCGGCCAGAAGGTTCGCCACCTCCTGCAGCGAGAAATCCATCACGCAGGCAAAGGCGCCGCCCGCCGCCAGCGCCTCGAACGCCATGCCGCCCATGCCGGTGGTGTGGAACACCGCCACCTCGAAGCCGCGCGCCTCGAGCGG
>JBKBQT010000036.1:0-21590 GCA_046292445.1 Gemmobacter sp. | reverse complement strand
GCTTCGCCGTCTGAACCCGTGCCCGGCATGACCCCGGGGCGCGGAAATCAGGCCGCCGGGGCCAAAACCCACCGCAACCGGGCTGAATAGCCCCCGAACCCAACCCGAAGCACCCCGCCGAACCGTTTCATGCAGTCTTCAGGCCGCCGAGCCGGCCCAGAACAGCAGAAAACGGTGAAAAATCGAGGTGCCCTTACGAGTGGCCCTGAAAAAAGTGGCAGGTCAGGTGCTCAGCCACTCCCGCATAACCCTCTAAAACAACGGAAAAATCCAGCCGCAGCCGGGAGGGGAGAATGCTTTCGCGGGGGCAAGTGGCGGAGGGAACGCGACTGCAGTCGAACCTTCTCCGGCATGGTGTTGGCTCATCAGGTTAGGAGTGCGGAGCGCTCAGGTCGAGGACGTGATGACCGAAGAGACCGGCGAGAGCGGCATCATGGCTGACGAGAATGATGGCTGCGCCGGCGGTGGCGATCTGGCGGAGGCCGTCCAGCGCGCGTCCGCGCTGGCGGGGGTCGAGGGCGCTCGTGGGTTCGTCGGCAAGGATCAGCCGCGGCCGGGCGAGGATTGCGCGCGCGAGGGCCACGCGCTGCGCCTGACCGGTCGAGACGGCGCCGGGGCACAGGCGCGGGTCGAGGTGGCCAAGGCCGAGATCGGCGAGGGCCGCATGCGCGGCGGCCCGCCGTTCGACCCGCCCGCGCCGGTTCGGACCGATGGTCAGCGGCTCGGCCACCACGCGCGCGATGTCCCAGCGCGGGTTCATGCTCGACAGCGCGTCCTGGAACAGGGGCAGCACCTCGCCCGGGTGCGGCGGGCGCGCTTGCCCCGCGCGCAGAACCTCGCCGGCGGCCGGCGGCAGACGCCCCGCGAGCACCGCAAGCAGCGTGCTCTTGCCCGACCCCGAGGGCCCGCGCACGCACAGCACCTCGCCCGGGCGCAGCGCAAAGCTCAGCCCCCGGGCGAGCACTCGCCCGCCGCGGGCAAGGGCTAGAGCCTGCACCGCGATCACCGGGGCGGCCCCGGCCGCGGGCGGCGGCGGGCGGGCGATCTCGGCCAGACGGGCGAAGTCGCGCAAGGCGGGCGGGGCCGTGGGCGACAGGGCCACCCCCGCCGGCACCTGGGCGGCGATCCGACCGTCCAAAAGCAGGGCCACGCGGTCGGCCTGGCGCGCGACAAGGCCCAGATCGTGGCTGACCAGCAGCACCGCGCGCCGCCCGTCGCGCAGGCAGGCGACCGTGGCATCGGCGTTGTCCGCGTCGAGCGCCGATGTCGGCTCGTCCGCGACCACCACCGGCGGGTCCAGCGCGACGGCGGCGGCCACATTGGCGCGCTGCAGCATCCCCCCCGACCACTGGTGCGGGTAGAGCCCCAGCGCCGCCGGGTCGAGGCCGAGCCCGCCGGCCAGCGCCGCCAGACGCGCCGGGTCGGGCGCAAGGCCGCGGGCGCGCCAGGCCTCCTCCACATGCGCCTGCACGCTCCGGTGCGGCGCGCAGGCGTCGAACGGGTTCTGCGGGACAAAGCCGATCCGCTGCCCCAGCCGCGCCCGCAGCGCCCGCCGGTCGCCGAGGTCGATCTGGCCCTCGGGCGTGTCGAGCGTGCCCGCAACCCGCGCCGAGGGCGGCAAAAGGCCCAGAAGCGCGCGCAGCACCGTCGTCTTGCCGCAGCCCGACAGGCCCACCAGCGCCAGCATCTCGCCGGGGTAAAGATCGAAGGCCACGTCCTGCACCACCGGCGCGCCGCCATAGCGCACCGTCAGCCCGCGCAGCGACAGGACCGGCGCGGTCATGACCGGCCCTCGGGCGTGGCGATGTCGCGCAAGGCCTCGCCCAAGAGGTTCGCCGCCAGCACCGAGGCGAAGATGCAGGCCGCCGGGGCCAGCAAGAGCCAGGGCGCGATGCGGAAGAAGAAGCGCGACTCGGCCAGCATCGCCCCCCACTCGGCCAGCGGCACCGGCACCCCGAGCCCGAGGAAGGAAAAGGCCGAGATCGCCGCGATCTGCCCGCCCAGCCCCAGGGTGGCCAGCACGAGAAGCGGCCAGAACACCGCCGGCAGGATGTGCCGCGCCACGACGCGCCATTCCGGCACGCCAAGGTGGCGCGCGACCTCGGCCGCGGGGCTTTGCGCGGCGGCTTGCGCACAGGCGCGGGCGATCCGCGCCTTCCAGGCCCAGTCGGCCGCGATCAGCGCGATCAGCAGGTTGACATAGCCCGGGCCGAGCAACCCGATCACCGCGAAGGCGAGGATCAGCCCCGGCAGTGCAAGGACCACATCCACAAGGCGCATCATCGCCGCATCGATCCAGCGGCCCGCCAGCGCCGCCGCCGTGCCATAGACGAGGCCGATCAGCGTGATCGCGGCCGAGACCACCAGCGCCCCCCCCAGCGACCGGCGCGCCCCGTCCAGGAGCCGCGACAGCTGATCGCGCCCGGTGGCATCGGTGCCCAGCCAGTGCTCGGGGCCCGGCGGGCGCAGCGTTGCGGCATAGTCGGGCAGGTTCGGCGGATGGGGCGCGAGCCACGGCCCGGCCGCCGCCGCCGTCAGCAACAGGGCGGTCAGGATCAGGCCCCAGCGCCCCGTGGGATGACGCGCGAGCGCGGCCAGCAGATGCGGCGGGGCGCGATGGAGGCCTGCGGTGGGGTCGATCCTGGTGGCGGAGATCACGCCCGTCCTCCGTCGCGCAGGCGGGGGTCGAGCCAGAGCGCAAGGCCATCGACCAAAAAGCTCGCGCCGACATAGCCCAGCACCGCCAAGAGGACGAAGGCCTGGATCACCGGCACATCGCGCACCGACAGCGCCGCCAGCAATTCGGCCCCGACACCCGGCCAGGTGAAGATCGTCTCGATCACCGGCGCCCCGGCGATCAGCCCGCCCAGCGACATGCCGGCCGCCGTCAGCCAGGGCAGCAGGCCCGCAGGCAGCGCGATCACGCGCAGGATGCGCCCCTCGGGTGCGCCGCGGGCGCGGGCCACATCGGCCGGCCCGCGCGCCATCTCGGCCAGAAGTGCGGCGCGCAGAAGCTGCGTCCAGCCCGCCGCCCGGTCGATCCCCAGCACCAGCGCCGCCAGCGCGAGCGTCGCGCCCGCGCCACCCGACAGCACCAGGCCAAGGCCGAGGCCCACCACCACGAATTGCAGCACCAGAAGCGCCAGCACGAAGGCCGGGATCGCCGCGAACACCCGCGTATAGGCCAGCACAAGCCGGTCGGGCCAGCGCCCGGCCCAGCGGGCCGCGACCAGCGCCAGCGCCAGCGACCAGGCCAGCGAGACGACGAAGCCCAGGCCGACAAGCCGCAGCGTCGCGGGCAGCCGGTCGGCCAGCAGCCCGGCCACCGGCGCGCCCGTGCGCCAGGACAGGCCGAGGTCGCCCTGCACGACGCCGGCCAGCCAATGGGCATACCGAAGCCAGGACGGCAGATCGAGGCCGAAGCGCGCGCGCAGCTCGGCGATCTGGGCGGCCGTCGGTTCCTCGATCCGCCGGGCCGACAGGATCATGTCCACCGGATCGCCCGGCGCCAGCGGCAGCATCAGCCAGACGATCAGACTGGCCCCCAGCGCGGACAGCGCCGCCTGCGCCAGCCGCGACAGAAGGGCGCGGACCAGCCCGCGCCCCTCGCGTTCAGGGGAGGTGCTCAGCGGCACGGCGCGGTCTGCCACGAGATGTGGTAGAGCGCAAAGCCCGGCTGATAGCAGGCGTAGCGGTCGTTCACGACCACGCGGCCCTTGTGGATGTTGAACGAGAACGCATAGGGATCCGCGTCCCACAGGATCGTCTGGATGCGGTGCAGGATCGCGGTGCGGCGCGCCGTGTCGGCCTCGGTCGCAAGTTCGGCGACGAGGGCGGACACCTCGGCATTGTCATAGCCGCCGTAGTTGCGCCGCGCACCGGGCAGGAGATAGCCTTCGAGGAACCCCTGCACCCGGCCCCAGCCCGCCGCCCCGGTCGAGACCATGGCGATGTCCCAGCGGTTCGCAGGCTCCATCAGCGCCTGGTTGATGCCGTCGAAGCTGACGATCTCGGCGGCGATCCCCACGCGGGCCAGTTGCGCCTGCACCGCCGCCGACAGGGGCGCGAGGTCGGGCTGCTGGGGATAGATCGCCAGCACCAGCGTCAAGGGCATCCCGTCCTTCTGCCGGGTGCCGTTCGCGCCCGGCACCCAGCCCGCCGCATCGAGCAGGGCCGCGGCCTCGGCCGGATCGGTGCGGTAGTTTTCCAGCGCGAAGGGCAGGTTCGCCGCGTAAAGCGAGGTCGCCTGCGCCAGCCCGCCGCGGAACACGTCCTCGGCGATCTCGCGGTAATCCACCGCCCGCAGCACCGCCTTGCGCAGGGCCGGATCGGCCAGCGGCCCCTGCCGCAGGTTCATGTAGCCGGTAAAGCCCCCGGTGCCGAGCGCGCCGATGTTGAAATGCACCCCCGGTGTCGCCTCGACCATCGGCCGGGCCGCGAGCGGCGGGTAGAGGGCGATATCGGCCTCGTCGTTCTGAACGGCCAGGATGCGCGCGCTGGGGTCGGGCACGAAGCTGAGCGTCAGACCCGGCAGCGCGGGCGGACCCTGCCAGTAGCCCGGATAGGCCACGGCCTCCATCCGCGCGCTGTCGAGCGCGGTCACGGCATAGGGGCCGGTGTAGATGCCCGCACCGACGAGCTTGCCCCAGTCCTCGCCCGCGGCCGCCACCGCTTCGGCGTCAAGGATCAGGAACACCGATTCGTCGGCCAGCACGCCGGGCAGTTCCGGCCAGGGCGCAGGCGTGGTCACGGTCAGCTCCAAGGGGCCGGTGACGGCGAACACCGCCCCTTCCGGCACCGCGCCCTGGGCCGAGGTGGAATGGGCGCGCGCGGCCTCGATCGCGGCCAGCACGGCCGCGGCATCGACAGGCTTGCCGTTCTGGAACGTCAGGCCCGGGCGCAGCGTCATCACCCAGCGGGTCGGTTCGGGGTTTTCGAGGCGTTCGAGCAGCCAGGGATGGTGCTGGCCATCCTCGCGGAACTGCATGAGCAGCTCGGCCTGGCCGAATTCCTGCATCCAGAAACCGTCCTCCCACGGATTCATGCTGTCGATGGCAAAGGACGTGACCACGCGCAGCGGCGGGGCGGTTTCGGCAGCCACCGGCAGCGGCAGCGCCAGCAGGGCCGCCATGGCCAGGGCGGCGCGGCGGGACAGTCTGAGGGTCATTCGGATCTCCTGTGGTTCGGGGGGGAAAGGGGGGCGCGGCGGCTGCCGGGGCGTTCGGCCAGCCGCAGGTCGGGCGCGTCGCGGCCGGCGCCGATGACCTCGGTCACGATGCGGTCGAGCGCGGCCTCGTCGGGCACGACATACCAGGCGCCCTGCGGATAAAGCGCGATCAGCGGGCCCTGGTTGCAGGGGTAGAGGCAGCCGGTCGCGGTCGTCAGGCAGCGGTCCGACAGGCCCGCCGCCGCCAGCCGCGCCTTGAGCCGGGCCAGAAGCGTGCCCGCCCCGCGAAAGGCGCAGCGCGGGCCGGTGCAGACCAGGATATGCGTGTCGAAATCGGGCAGGAACTGCCAGCCGGGGCTGCCCAGGGTCGGGCGCAGCGTCGCCGCATCGGTCGCCCGCGCCTCGAGCGCCAGGGGCACCAGCGCGGCGGCGGCTTCTTCGGGGGCGGGCGGTTCGGCAAGCGTGATCCGCATCTCCCCGCCCTCGGTCGCCGCGACATGCGCGACCGCGCCGGGCAGCCAGGCGGCGATGTTGGCAGCCATCGGGAAACCCACGGGCATGACCCGCACATGGGTCGCGCCGACGTCGCGGGCCTGACGCAGGGCCCGGGCAAGGTCAGTCCCGCTGCCCTCCAGTCGCACGACCGTGACGGGCTGCGCGCAATGCGCCCGCGCCGCGCGGTGCAGGGCGGCCAGCAGCCGCCCCTCGTCGCGGGCCGAGAGGCTGGGCTGCGAGAGGCAGAAGATGAGGTGGTCGGGTTCGTCCGTCATTGGACCCTCGGGACCGCGGTCGCCCTCACATCCACCCGACCGGCATCGAACCGCGCCGCGATGCGGCCCAGGCCGGACGGGACGAGGCGGCAGGGCACATCGACCAGAACGCGGACCGCCGCCGCGTCGGGGCCGCAGACGGCCGACAGTCCGGCATCGACTTCCGGCGCAAGGCGCCGCAGACGGGCGATCGCCGCGCAGTCGCCGGGCGGACCGGCGCAGGGCAGCGCGGCCGCTGCGGCGCGGGGGGGCAGGTCAGGGTCGGCAGACGGCTGGCCCAAGGCGCATCCTCCTCGATCCGCGGGGGCGCGGTCGGGGCAGGACGGCAGGACGTCGCGGGCGCAGGGCTGCGTCGGTCATGGTCATGGCTCCTCCGGGACACCCCGCCCGGGTTGGGTTGGTCGGCATGACGGCAGGTCTCCTGACTCGCGGGTCGCCGCTTGCCTGCGCCTTCCCGCCCCGTGCGGGGCAGTGGCCGTTGCAGGGTCGCTCGCCGCTCACAGTTGCGGGGGCAGTCGCGGACTTGGCGCAGGGCTGCGCCGCACCGCGTTCCCTTTTCATCCCTCGCCCGTCCGGGGTCGGGAACCGTCCGCACAGTTATCTTATTACGTTTGGTCGAAGTCAACGTGCGATCCCGTCCGGTTCAGGGCAAGGTCAGCGCCGCACCCAGGCGCTCTTGCGTGAAGTCGTCGATCAGGATGCGCACCACGGCCTCCCAGGCGCCTGCCGCGGGCAGGACCGCCTCGCCCTGCCAGAGCCCGCCGCCGACCGGTCGCAGCACGGCCTCGACCGGCCCGGTGCCGGTGGCGGGATGGGTCAGGCTGACGGCGATCTCGCGCGGGTCGAGCGGGCCGAAATCGGCGTCATGGGGGGCGATCTCGATGCGGTTCGCGCCCGGACGGCCCGGGATCAGCCGCAGATCGCCCCCCGACAGCCGCCCGTGCACATGCGCCGCAACCGCGGGTTCCGCCATCGCCCTGGGCGGCGGGGTCAGGCGAAAGGCGCCGGTCAACGCAAGCAGCAGCACCATGAGCGCGATCTCGGCCCCCAGCGAACGGGCGAAGCCCGCGGGCCGACCGGCCGCGGCCGCAGGCGCCAGCCGCCAGCGGTTCAGCGCGGCAAGGCCGAGGATCAGCGCGGCCAGCGCGATCTTGGCCGCGAGCACCTGCCCGTAGCCGGTCGTCCACACAACTTGCCAGCCGCGCAAGGCGGGATCGAGCTGCACCCAGGACAGGGCCGCACCGGCGCCGACCAGACCGGCCACCATCGCGGGCGCGACCCGGCCGAAGCGGACAAGCGCCGCGTCCCGGCCCGCGCGCGTCGTCAGCACGACAAGCGTGCCGGCCCAGAGCATCGCCAGCGCCGCGTGCAGCGCCACCACGGGCGCGGCCCAGACGGCGGCGGTGCCGGCATGCCCCGCGACCGCGAAGGACAGCCCGCCCGCGGCCAGCGCGCCCGCCGCCAGCCAGCGCCCGCCCGCCGACGCCATCGCCAGCGCCGCGAGCGCGAGGACGACCGAGGCGAGAAAGGGCGAGCCTGCAAGTGCCGCCCAGGCCGCAGGCGCAACCGCCGCGTCCATACGGCCGGCAAGATCGGCCGCCGTTCCCGCCAACAGCAGCAGGCTTGCGGGCATGATGCCCCAGGCCAGCCACCGCGCTGCTGCCGCGGCGGGCGCCCGGAACAGGGCCGCTGCGGCCAGCGCGCCGACGCCGAAGGCCAGCGTCAGCGTCAGCGCCGCGCGTCCGGCCGCAGCCAGGCGCGCCGCCGCCGCCGAGGCCTCGGCCGCCATGGCCGCGGTCGCCGCGCCGATCGAAAAGACATGCGCGCCGCCGACCGGGTGGCCATCGTCCGAAACGACGCGCCAGCTCAGCACATGGGTGCCGCGCGCCGCGTCTTCGGGAACCGTCACGATCAGCCGCGCCCCCTCGGTGCGCGCGGGCGCCGCTGCGGCCGCTCCGTCCGGTCCGGTCCAGACGACCGACAGCACCGCCACGGGTTCGTTGAAGGTCAGCACAACCGCGGACGGCGCCGCCGCCACCACCGAATGCGCGGGGGGCTCGGCGCTGCGTAGCTGGGCATGGGCCAGCGCCGCCGCCGGCAAGAGCACGGCCAGCAGCAGCGCCGGCACAAGGCCGACCAGGCGGTGGGGCATGGAAAGGCGTTGCATGGCGGCCTCCTCGGACAGGAACCCGGGGCAAAAGGCCCGACGGGCCGGCGCGCAAGCCGTGGCAAACGGCGGCGCGGTCGGGCGGCGGCGGTTCCCGGGACCGCCGCCGCCGTTTCGGTCAGTGCTTGTGGGCCGCCGGCACAATCTTCACCCGCGGTGCCGGGAAGGGCAGGCTGTGGGCGTCCTGCCCGTCGGCCGGCACGTCGATCCAGCGCTGGAAGCCCGTCGCGCATTCCTGCACGACCGGCACGGGCAGCATGCCCTCGGCCAGCGCGTCGCTGAACTTGGCCTGAAAGACGAACTCGTCGAAATGCTCGTCGGCGAGTTCCCCTTCCCACACGATCTCCGTCACGCCTTCCGAGATGGTCTTGCCATGGCTCTGGTAGGGCGTGATCGGCCCCTTGACCGTGGTCAGCGTCCAGCCGGGCTTGGGCATCGGCTTGACCCCGACCACGCCTTCCGGGATGGCGACGCGGACGCGCAGCGTGGGTTCGCCGTCGCAGCCATGCGGCACGCGGACGGCCACGCGCTGCCAGCTGTTCAGCGCAATCTCCTTCACGTCGAGCGTGGCATGGGCAAGGGCCGCGGGCGCGGCCAGCATGGCAAGGGCAAAGGCGGCAAGGGTTTGTTTCATGACCTATCTCCTGGTCGGGACGGACGGGTGGCGGACAGCGCCTTACGGCCTGTCCGGGCCGGAAGCCCCTCCGGCCAAGGGTTCGACATCGGGGAAAACGCTTCGGCCGCCGGGATGACGGAAATCGCGGGCGGCAGGCCGTCCAGAGCACCCCTGCGGGCGTCATGCGCGGCGGCTGCCGAAGGCTGCGGGGAAGGTCCGGACGACCTTCTCGGCCGATACGGACGGTGCCCGCCGGGCGTAGCGCCGGCGGCGGGTGCCGTTCAGACGTGCGCGGTTGGAGGGCCCCGCGCCGGCGGGGTGCGCGGCGCAGGCCGACCGGGCGAGGCCTCGGCGCGAGGTGCAGGATCGGCCGGGGCCGAGGTGCAGGCCGTCGCCGGCGCAGGAATCGCGGGCGGCAGGGCCAGTGCCTTGGCCAGGATGCAGGCCGGACAATCGGGCTGCGCCGCCGGGGTGTCGCCTTGCTTTCCGGCGCAGAGGTCGGCCGCCGTCAGCCCTAGCGCGGCGAGCGCGGCGCCCCCGGCGGGGTCCTGCGACCCATGCGTGCCATGCGCCGCCACGCCAGCCAAAATCGCCAGCACGGCAAGCGCGGCGGTCAGGCGGGCCAGAACGCGGGCGATCCTGTCGAACACGACGGAAAGGTAGAGTGCGCCTGTCAAGATGACAACCCGCCCTGCACGGGCACCGGCCCGGGTCACAGCGTGATGACCTGATCGGGCGGGTTGGTGGCCAGGGCAGCGTAAAGCTGCGGGAAACAGCCAGCGACGACGCCCGGCACGGTGTCCTTGGCCACGACCTCACCGGTGCCGCAGAGGTGCAACTCGCCCGCCGCCATCCCGCGGCGCAGGGCGCAATCGTCGCAGATCATCAGCAGGATGTTGCGTTCGGCGGCCAGCCTCGCCAGCCGCTCGCCCACCTCGTCACCCTGACGCAGGCAATAGATGTTGTCGTCGAAGAACATCATGCCGACGACCTCGGCGCCGTGGATGCCCTGTTCCAGCTGCGGCAGGATCATCCGCGCCAGCTTGAAGGCCGAGGCCATGGGCGTGGCAAAGACATAGGCGACTTTCATGGGTGTCCTCACAGGATAGTGGGGTTGGGGGCATCGCCATAGACGGCGACGGGGTCGAAGGTCTTGGCGGTTTCGACAAAGCGCAGCGGCCCGCCCGCCGCGTCGCCGACCGGCACGGTGCGGTAGAAGCACGACCGGTAACCGACATGGCAGGACGCGCCCGCGCCTGCCACCGCGACGCGCAGCCACAGCGCATCCTGATCGTCGTCGATCCGCGCCTCGATCACGCGCTGGATCAGGCCCGAGGTCGCCCCCTTGTGCCAGACCGCCTGTCGCGTGCGGCTGAAGTAATGCGCCTCGCCCGTGGCGAGGGTCAGGCGTAGCGCCTGCGGATCCATCCAGCCCAGCATCAGCACCTCGCCCGTGGCGGCATCGGTGGTGATGCAGGGCATCAGCCCATCCGCGCCGAACTTCGGGGCGAGCGTCGTGCCTTCCTCGACCTCGGCGACGCTGCGGCGGGGGTGAAGGGCGATCTCGGTCATCGGCGGCTCTTCCCGGCGTTCATGTTATACTATAACACATCACAGCCGCGCCGCGCCCGCAACCGGAAAGCCTGCGATGACCGATCCTTCCGCGCCCGTCCCCGTCACGCTGCTGACCGGCTTTCTCGGGGCGGGCAAGACGACGCTCTTGAACCGCCTGCTGCATGACCCCACGGCCGGCCGCATCGCCGTCGTGGTGAACGAATTCGGCGAGGCAGGCCTCGATCACGATCTGATCGAGAGCGTGGCCGAGGATGTGGTGGTCATGCCCGCGGGCTGCATCTGCTGTTCGATCCGCGGCGATCTGGCGAAAACCCTGAGCAAGCTGATCGTGCGGCGCAAGACCGGCACGCTGAGCTTTGACCGGGTGGTGATCGAGACGACGGGCCTCGCCGACCCCGCGCCGATCCACCACACGCTGCTGGTCGATCCGGTGCTGGCCCCCGATTATGCGCTGGACGGGATCGTGACGGTGGTCGATGCGGTGCATGGGGCCTCGACCCTCGACCGCCACGCCGAGGCGCAGGCGCAGGTCGCCATGGCCGACCGGATCGTGCTGTCCAAGACCGATCTGGCCGAGCCGGGGGCGCTGGCCGTGCTGAACCGGCGGCTCGACCGGCTGAACCCCGGCGCGCCGCGCCTGACCGCCGACCGCGGCGCAGTGCCGGCGGGGGCGCTCTTCGGCCTGTCGCCCTTGCGCCAGCCCATGGCGGCGGACCAGGCGCTGGCCTGGCTGGCCGCGCCGCCGCCCGACCCGCTGGCGGGGCTGTCGGGCCTCAGCCTGCCGAAACAGGGGCCGGCGATGGACCTTGCGCTCCCCTCGCACCACGCCGCCGACGACCGGATCGCCAGCGTCTCGATCGTGCTGGACGCGCCCATCCCGGCCGAGATCTTCGACTTGTGGCTCGACACGCTGGTGCTGCTGCGCGGCCCTGACCTCTTGCGCGTCAAGGGGATCGTGCACATCGAGGGCGTGCCGCAACCCTTTGTCTTTCATGGTGTGCAGCACCTCTTTGACCCGCCCGTGCCGCTGGAGGGCGCGGCGCAGGGCGACACCACCAGCCGCATCGTCGTCATCGCCCGCGACATCCCCCGGGCCGACCTCGCCGCCAGCCTCGACATGCTGACGATGCGGATCGAGCCGGGCGAAGCAGACGGCGGCATGACCATGCAGACGCTGGAGATGCCCTTCTGATGCGCCCCGGTCGGGCCGCGATGGCCGCAGCGGAGCGCTCTGAAGATCCGAAGTTGACGTGCAGACGGCACTGTGGGATCAGTTGAGGTGATGGTGCCCGGAGCGATCCGGGAGAATAGGGAAGCCGGTGCGGGGTCGCCCCCAAGGCCGGCGCTGCCCCCGCAACTGTAAGCGGTGCAACCCCTCAAAATGCCACTGGGCCGGATTGCCCGGGAAGGCGAGGGGAGGCGTCAGCCGCGAGCCAGGAGACCTGCCATCCGACGCAACACCAACCTGGGCGGGGTGCCCCGGAGGAGGATGGAATGAAGGGATCGCTGGGCCTTCGTGCCCCGCCATTGCCGGACCTGTCCCCTGCCGAAGGCAGAAGGGGCAGTGATGTGCGCCGGAGCTAGACCGACCCTCTCGATCTGCCTGACCTGCCGCGACGGGCGCGAGGGCGCCCATGCCGAGATCCGCGGCGGCGCGCGGCTGGCCGCAGCGGTGCTTGCAGCCGCCATCCGGCAGCGCGTCGCGGCAGACCTGCGCGGCGTGCGCTGCATGAGCCAGTGCAAGCGACCCTGCGTCGTCTCGCTGACCGCGCCCGGCGGCTTTACCTATGTTTTCGGCGATCTCGACCCCGCCGACCCCGCCCATGCGCAAGCGGTGCTGAACCTTGTGCCCCTCTACCGCGCCGCGCTCGAGGGCTTCCTGCCCCGCGAGGCGCGGCCCGAACCGCTGCGCGCCGGCATCCTTGCGCGTCTGCCGCCAATCGCGACGACAAGCGGCCTGACTGTTCCCCTGCACCACCCGGAGACATCCACATGAAGCATTTCCTCGTCCGCGGCATGCTTGCCCTCGGCCTTGCGTTCGCGCCCGTTGCGGCGGCCGCGCAGGATAGGCCCGTTGTCACCGTCGGCCAGACCTTCATCGCCGCGGGGCTCGACCCCGCCGAGGGATCGGTCGGCTGGGCGCTGACCACCCACGGGGTGGCCGAAAAGCTCTTCACCGTGGCCCGCGACGGCCGCGTCGTTCCACAGCTCGCCTTCGGCGCCGAGCGAACCGGCGAGCGCTCTTGGACGGTCACGCTCGCCGAGGGCCGCGTCTTCAGCGACGGCGCGCCGGTGACGGCTGCGGCCGTCGCCGACGCGCTCAACCGCACGGGCGAGGCCAATCCGGCCGCCCGCGCCAGTGCCGGGCGGCTGAGTGTGACGGCGACCGGTCCGCTGTCGGTGGCCATCGCCACCGAGCGCCCGACCCCGGTGCTGCCCTCGGTGCTGGCCGAATGGGCGATGCCGATCTACCGGATGACCGAGTCTGGCCCGGTCTTTACCGGCCCCTACGCGGTGGCGGCGTTCGAGCCCGGCGCGCGGATGCGCCTGATCCCCAATCCGCACTACCCGCGCGCCGGGGAGCGGCCCGAGATCGACCTGATCCGGATCGCCGATGCTCAGACGCTCGCCCTTGGCATGATGGCGGGCGAGTTCGACCTTGCCTTCAACCTTCCCGCCCAGATGCTGCCGATGCTGGCCAGCCGCAAGGAGATCACGGTCAAGTCGTTTCCGGTCGAGTATCAGTACATGATGTGGATGAACACGCGCGGCGGCCCGCTGGCCGATCCGGCGGTGCGCCAGGCGATCGACCGGGCGATCGACCGGGCGGCGCTGGCCCGCGCGGTGCGCGCGGGGGTGCCCGCGACCGGCGCGTTCGCGGCGCGCTTTCCCTTCGCTGCCGAAGCCGGCACGCCGCACGATCCGGCTGCGGCAGCGGCGCTCCTCGATGCCGCGGGCTGGACGATGGGCGCCGACGGGCGCCGGGCCAAGGATGGCGTGCCGCTGGCGCTCACGCTCTGGGCCTATCCGCAGCGACCCGATCTCATCACGTTTCAGCCGGTCATCCGCGCCGCACTGGAGGCTCTGGGGATCGCCGTCGAAACGCGCGTGACCGAGGCGGCGACCGATACCGCCCGCAGCGGCGCGTTCGACCTGCTGCTCTGGGCACAGCACACGGCCCCGGCGGGTGATCCGGCCTTCTTCCTGTCGCTCTTCCTCGGCAGCACCGGCGCGAACAACTACAGCGGTTGGTCGGATCCGGCCTTCGATGCAATTCTCGCCCAGCTTTCCGCCGAAGGCGATGCCGACCGCCGCATCGCCCTTGCGCGCGAGGCCCAGGCGCGGGTGGCCGAGGAGGCGCCGGTGGCCTTCCTGCTGACGCCCGAATGGCATGTCGGCCTGTCGGCGCGGCTGGCCGATTACGAACCCTGGGGGTCCGACTACTACATTATCCGCGACGATTTCGCACTCGGGCTCGGGCGGTGACTGCTGCGGCCCGCGCCGCGGCTGCGGTGTGTCTGGCCTGGCTTGCCGTCTGCGCGGCCTGCTTTGCCCTGTTTCGCCTCACGCCAGGCGACCCAGCGGCGATCTATGCCGACCGGGCGGGCGTCGCGGGGGCGCAGATCACGGCAGAATTGCGCGCGGCGTGGGGGCTTGATCACCCGCCCGCGACGCAGTTCGCCGATTGGCTGCTGCGGGCACTGGGCGGCGATGCGGGCCTGTCGTTCGAGGATAGACGGCCGATCGCCGACGATTTTGCCCGACGGCTGCCGTGGTCGGCGGCAGTCGGGGCCGGGGGGCTGGCGCTCGGCGTCGTGCTGGCGGTGGCGCTGGGCTTTGCGGCCGCGCTGCGTCCGGGCGGCCCGGCCGACTGGGCCTCGCGCGCGCTGGCGGTGATGGCGCAGGCCTTGCCCGCTTTCGCGGTGGGGCTGGTCGTCCTGTGGGTCGTCGCGGTCGAGGCGCGCCTGATCCGGCCGCTGACGGCGCAGGGGGGCGACCGGCTTGTCCTGCCGATCCTGCTCGTTGCGCTGTTCTCGGCCGGATCGCTGGCGCGGGTGGTGCGCGCGGCCTTTGCCGAGGTGCGCGCCGCGCAATGGTTTCGCACGGCGCTGGCGAAGGGCCTGTCGGCGCGCGCAGCCCTTTGGTCGCACGGCGCGCGGCACATGACCCTCTCGCTGATCGCGTCGCTGGTGCCCGAGGCGGCCTGGGTCGTCGGCGGCACAGCCGTGGCCGAGATCGTGTTCGGCGTTCCGGGCCTGTCCGAGCGTGTCGTCGCCGCAGTGGCCGCGCGCGACTATCCCGTGCTGCAGGCCTATGCCGCACTGGTCGCGGCGCTGATGCTGACGGTTCGGCTCGCGGCGCGGCTGACGATCCGGCGGCTTGACCCGAGGCCGGCCGCGTGATGCGGCTTGTGCCGGCAGGGGTCGTGCTGGCGGCCCTCGGTGTCCTGGCGGCACAGGCGCCCGGCGTGACTGTGGACCTCGACGCGATGCTGGCCCCGCCCTCGGCCGCCCATCCGCTGGGCACCGACCACCTTGGCCGCGACCTTCTGGCGCGGCTTGCGGTCGGGGTGGCCCCGACGCTGCGGGCGGTGGCCGCGGCCCTCGTCGGGGCGCTGGGCCTCGGGGTCGCCGCCGGGGCGGCGATGGCGCTGGGCCCTGCGCTGATGCGCGCGACGCTTGAGGGGCTGGCCGATCTCGCGCTCAGCCTGCCGACTCTCGTCGTGGCGCTGGTGCTGGCGGCTGCCCTTGGCGCAGGGTCGCTGGCAATCGGCGTCGCGCTGGCGATCACCGGCTGGGCACCCTATGCGCTGACGGTTGCGGCCCTGGCCGACCGGGTCCGGGGCGAGGAATACTGGCACGCCGCCCGGGCGCTGGGCGTCGGCCCGGTCGCCGGCTTTCGCCGCCATATCCTGCCCGCCATCGCCCCCCGCCTCGGCGCGCTTGCCGGGGCGGACGCGGGGCGGGCGGTGCTGATGGCGGCATCGTTGGGCTTTCTCGGCCTCGGGGTCGATACCGGCCGGCCCGACTGGGGCGGGCTCGTGCACGAATACCGGCTGTTCCTGTTCCACGCGCCGCGGCTGGTGCTGGCGCCGGTGGCGATGATCGCGCTCGTCTCGCTGGCCCTGCACCTTGCCTTCGATCCGCTCCGGCCGATGCACCGCCGCGGCGCCGGCGGGCGCGGGTTCAGGCCGCCGCGTTGGCGGCGATGACCAAGACAAGCCCCCGACGCAGGCTGCGCAGCCGCGTGAGCGACAGCGGGGCCAATTCGAAGGCGTACGCGGCCGGCACATCGCCAAGGGCAAAGGCAAGGGCGGCACGCACCGTGCCGGCATGGGCGATGACAGCGACAGGCCCTGCCCGGCGCGCCTGCGCCGCCAGGCCGGTCAGCGCAGGGCGCATGCGCGCCCATGTCGCGGCAAAGCTTTCGCCGCCGGGCGGCGCGATCTGCGCCAGTTCGGCCCGCGCGAGGGGCCCGAGGTCGGGCAGATCGGCCAGCATGCGCCCTTCATGCGCGCCGAAGTCCCGCCCCGACAGGCGCGGGTCGGGATCGGGCCGCCGCCCGGGAAAGAGCGCGGCGGCGGTCTCGCGGCACCGGCGGGCGGGACTGACGGCAACCCGGGCCACGCCGGCCGGCCGCGCGGCCAGCGCGGCCGGCTGCGCCCGGCCGTCCGGACGGTCGGGCATGTCCGTCCGGCCGCAAAGGCGCCTGCCGGTTTCAGCCGGGGCGTGGTGGACCTGGATCATCTCGTCGCGCGCAAGTCCGTCCACCGGCTTCCATTCGCCGCGGAACTCTGCTTCACCTCTGGGCGTGGCACGCACCCTTCTCATCACAGGCGGCGCGCGGTCGGGCAAGAGCACGCTGGCCGAGCGCTTGACGCTCGGCTTCGGCGCGCCCGCGCGCCATCTCGCGATGGCCGAGCCGATGGGTGCCGAGATGGCCGCGCGCATCGCCCGCCACCGCACCCGGCGCGGGGACGACTGGCAGACGCGGATCGCGCCCCTGGCGCTGGCCGAGGCGCTGGCCGACAGCGACGGCGGCCCTCCGCGCCTGGTCGACTGTATCACGCTCTGGCTGTCGAACCTGATGCGCGCCGGGCGCGACTGGGAGGCGGAGATTGCCGGGCTGGCCGCGCTTCTGCCGCGGCTGACCGCGCCGGTCGTCATGGTGACGAACGAGGTCGGCGCCGGGATCGTGCCCGAGAACGCGCTGGCCCGCCGCTTCCGCGACGCGGCGGGGCTGACGAACCAGCGGCTTGCCGCGGTCTGCGACGAGGTCTGGCTCTGCGTCGCCGGCCTGCCGCTCAACCTGAAGCAAAGCCCGTGACGGCACCTTCTAGCGCCGACCCGGGGGCGATCCGCGCCCGCGATCTGCCCGGCGCCGACCCGGCCGCCGCGGGTGATGCGCGCGACCGGCAGCGGGGCAGCGGGCAGCGGGGCGGCGATCCGGGGGCGGCGCGGGTCGCAGCCGAGGTCGCCCGTCCTGTCGCGCTCGCGGCGGGCTGAGGCGCGGGCATGGGCGCGCTGATGCTGCAGGGGGCGGGCTCGAACGTCGGCAAATCGCTGCTCGTGGCGGGGCTCTGCCGGCTCTACACGCGCCAGGGGCTGCGGGTGCGGCCCTTCAAGCCGCAGAACATGTCGAACAACGCCGCCGTTGCGGCGGGGGGCGAGATCGGCCGGGCGCAGGCGCTGCAGGCGCGGGCTTGCCGCGTGGCGCCGAGCGTCGACATGAACCCGGTGCTACTCAAGCCCGAGACCGACACCGGCGCGCAGGTCATCGTCCAGGGCAGGCGCCGGGCCACGGTGCGGGCGCGCGACTATGCCGCGCTGAAGCCGGCCCTGATGGCGCCCGTGCTCGAAAGCTTCGCGCGGCTGCGCGATCAGGCCGATCTCGTCATCGTCGAGGGCGCGGGCAGCCCGGCCGAGGTGAACCTGCGCGCGGGCGACATCGCCAACATGGGCTTCGCCCGCGCCGCCGGCGTGCCGGTCGTGCTGGTCGGCGACATCGACCGCGGCGGCGTGATCGCGCAGATCGTCGGCACGCAGGCGGTGCTCGACCCCGCGGACGCGGCGATGATCCGCGGCTTCGTCGTCAACAAGTTCCGCGGCGATCCGCGGCTGTTCGACGACGGCTACCGCTTCATCGCACGGCGCACGGGCTGGCGCGGCTTCGGCGTGGTGCCCTGGTTCGCCGCGGCGAACCGTCTGCCGGCCGAGGACGCCGCCGATCTCGGCGGCCGGCGCGGCAACGGGGCGTTCCGCATTGCGGTGCCGCAGCTTGCGCGCATCGCCAACTTCGACGATCTCGACCCCCTTGCGCAGGAACCCGGCGTGACGCTCGAGATCATTGCCCCCGGCCGGCCGATCCCGGTGGAGGCTGACCTCATCATCCTTCCCGGCAGCAAGGCGACGATCGCCGATCTCGCCTTCCTGCGCGCCGAGGGCTGGGATGTCGACATCCTCGCCGCGCTGCGCCGCGGGGCGCGGGTGCTCGGGCTCTGCGGCGGCTATCAGATGCTCGGCCGCAGCATCGCCGACCCTGCAGGGATCGAGGGGCCGCCCGGCACCGTGGCGGGGCTCGGGCTGCTCGAGGTCGAGACGTTGATGACCCCCGACAAGCGGGTGAGCGAGACCGCAGCACGGCACATCGCCAGCGGTGAGGCGGTGCAGGGCTACGAGATCCACATCGGCCGCACCGCCGGCCCCGACTGCGCCCGGCCGCTGTTCTCGGTCGCCGGGCAGCCCGAGGGCGCGATGCGCGCCGACGGCCGGGTGATGGGCAGCTATCTGCACGGTGTTTTCGCCGCCGACGGGTTCCGCCGTGCCTTCCTGGCCGGGCTCGGGGCGTGCCCGGGTGCGCTTGCCTATGATGCCGTGGTGGAGGCCACGCTCGATGCCCTGGCCGAGCACCTCGCCGCTCATGTCGATACCGCCGGCCTTCTCGCGCTGGCGGGGGCGGGGGGCTAGAACTCGACCCCGGGCTGGGCCTTGATGCCGGCGCGGAAGGGGTGCCGGACCAGCGTCATCTCGGTGACTAGGTCGGCCGCCGCGATCAGCTCGGGCGCGGCGTTGCGGCCGGTGAGCACGACATGGGTCATCGGGGGCTTCTCGGCGCCGAGGAAGGCGAGCACCTCATCAAGGTCGAGATAGCGGTAGCGCAGCGCGATGTTGATCTCGTCGAGCACGACCATGCGGATCGCGGGATCGCGGATCAGCTCCTGCGCCGTGACCCAGCCCGCGCGGGCCGCGGCGATGTCGCGCGCCTTGTCCTGCGTCTCCCAGGTGAAGCCCTCGCCCATGGCGTGGAACTGGCAGAGATGCCCGAAATGCGCGGTCAGCAGCCGCCGTTCGCCGGTGTCCCACGCCCCCTTGATGAACTGCACCACGGCGCAGGGCATGCCGTGCGCGATGCAGCGCAGGATCATCCCGAAGGCCGACGACGATTTGCCCTTGCCCGCCCCGGTGTGGACGATAAGCAGCCCTTTCTCGCCCGTCTTCGTCGCCATCATCCGGTCGCGCGCGTCCTTGATCCGCGCCATCCTGGCGGCATGGCGCGCCTGATCGTCGGGGTCTGCGCCGATCTCGTCGCCGGTGGGTGCCATGATCTCCTCGCCTTCACCCATTGACATCGGGTGGCGTCCGGAGTTTTTAGGGCACGTGCTGGTTCCTGTCCATGACAGGCGAAGAGGGAATGCGCCAAGGGTCCCCGGGCCCCCAAGCGCAGCCGCCCCCGCGACCGTGACCGGAGAGGCTGCCCAGGCCACTGGCCGCAAGGCTGGGAAGGCGGGCAGCCGTTGGGCCCTCGGCCCTGACTCCGCAAGCCGGGAGACCTGCCAGCGCAGGAATTGACGGGCGGACGGGGTGTGCCGCGACCGGTTGCGATCGGGGCCCGGATGCGGGCCGCCGATCCCTGGTGCGCTTGCCCCGCGTCGCGAGGGATGGGATGCGCCGATGCCGGCCAGGCTGCACGTCTGTATTACATGCCGCGCCGGAGAGGCGGCGGTTGAGGGGCGGCCCGTCGCCGGGGCGCGGCTTTACGCGGCGCTGACGGCTCCGACGCCGCAACCCGGTTTCCGCATCGTGCCGGTCGAATGCCTGTCGGCCTGCGCGACGGGCTGCGCCGTGGCGCTGAGCGCGCCCGGCGCCTGGTCGTATGTCTATGGCCGCCTGACCGAAGCCGATGCCGCCGCCATCCTCGAGGGCGCCGCGCGCTATGCGGCGACGACCGACGGTCTGGTGCCCTGGCGCGAGCGGCCCGAGATCTTCCGCAAGCAGAGCCTCGCCCGCATTCCCCCGCTGGAGACCGCGCCATGACCGATCTTGCGAAAGTCCCCGTCACCATCGTCACCGGCTTCTTGGGCGCAGGCAAGACGACGCTGATCCGGCATCTGATGTCCAATCCGCAGGGAAAGCGGCTGGCGATCCTGGTCAACGAGTTCGGGACCGAGGGGGTGGACGGCGCGATCCTGAAATCCTGCGCCGATGCCAACTGCCCGGAGGAGAATATCGTCGAACTGGCCAACGGCTGCCTTTGTTGCACGGTCGCTGACGACTTCATCCCGACGATCGAGCGGCTTCTGGCTTTGCCGGTCCGGCCCGATCACATCCTGATCGAGACCTCGGGCCTCGCGCTGCCCAAGCCGCTCATCCGGGCCTTCGACTGGCCGGCGATCCGGTCGCGCATCACGGTCGATGGGGTGATCGCGCTCGCCGATGCCGAGGCGGTCGCGGCAGGCCGCTTTGCCCCCGATCCGGCGGCGGTGGCGGCGCAGCGGGCGGCCGACCCGGCGCTCGACCACGACACGCCGCTGTCGGAGGTGTTCGAGGATCAGGTCTGCTGCGCCGACCTCGTCCTTCTGACCAAGGCCGATCTGGCCGGCGCGGCGGGGCTGGCGGCCGCCCGCGCGGCGATCGCGGCCGAGTTGGCGCGCCCGGTGCCGATGCTTGCCGTGACCGACGGCGTCGTCGATCCGCGCGTCGTGCTGGGGCTGAATGCCGCCGCCGAGGATGACCTCGACGCCCGCCCGTCGCATCACGAGGGGGCGGACGACCATGAACACGACGATTTCGCCTCGACCGTGCTCGAGGTGCCGGAGATCGGCGATCCCGAGCGGCTGACGGCGGCGCTTGAGGCCTTGGCGCGCGACCACAGGCTGCTACGGATCAAGGGCCATGTCGCGGTGGCGGGCAAGCCCCTGCGTCTGCTGGTTCAGGCGGTCGGCGCGCGCGTGCGGATGCAGTATGATCGGCCCTGGGGGCCCGGGCCCCGCGCAGGCCGGCTGGTGGCGATCGCCGAGCGGCCCGATCTCGACCCGGCCCGGCTGCAGGCGGCGGTGAGCGCGGCGCTGGCGGCCTGAGACGGCGATGCACGTCGTTTTCCGCGAAGGTCATGGGCTCGAGGAGACGGAGACCGCCGTCGATCTCGGACAGGATCCGGCCGATCTCGTGGTCCTGTCCTATTCCGACAGCGACCTTGGGGCCTTCGCGGCGGGCTGGCGGCGCGGGCGGTCGCATCTGCCCGCGCTGCGGCTGGCCAACCTCGCGGCGCTGCGGCACCCGGTTGCGGTCGATACTTATGTCGAGCGCACGCTGTCGGGCGCACGGGCGATCCTGATCCGGCTGATCGGGGGCGAGGCCTATTGGCCCTATGGCCTGGCCGCGGTGCAGGACCTCGCGCGGCGGCGAGGGATCGCGCTGGCGGTTCTGCCGGCCGACGGGCAGCGGGATGCGCGGCTCGAGGCGCTCTCGACCCTGCCGGTCGCCACGCTGCACCGGCTTGCGGCGCTCTGCGACGCGGGCGGTGCGGTGGCCGCGCAGGCCGCACTCGCCCAACTTGCGCTGGCCGCAGGGCTTTACGCAGCCCCCGTTCCGGGGTGCAAGACCGTGCCCGACGTGGGGTTCTACGATCCCGACCGCGGGGTCGTGGCCGCGCCCGCGGCGGGCCCGCGGCCGGTGCTCGTGATCTTCTATCGCAGCTATCTGACCGCCGCCGACACCGCCCCGGTGGATGCGCTGATCCGCGCCCTGCGGGCCGAGGGCTTTGACGCCGCGGGCGCCTTCGCCCCTAGCCTCAAGGCGCCGGGCGTCGCCGGCTGGCTTGCCGCGCAGCTCGCCGCGCGGCCGCCGGTCGCCATCGTCAACGCCACCGCCTTCGCGGCGCAGGATGCCGTCGGCGCCACGCCCTTCGACGCCGTCACCTGTCCGGTCTTCCAGGTTGCGCTGTCCACCGCGCGCCGGCGCGACTGGCTGACGGCCGCGCGCGGCCTGTCGCCCGCGGACCTGGCGATGCATGTGG